>NZ_VUNR01000014.1 GCF_009695585.1 Anaerovibrio slackiae | reverse complement strand
AATATCCAGAAAAAAAGTAAGGGAAGATAAAAAATACTATATATCGTTACGAAGCAAAAAGGTCTATCAAGCCGCATAAATACTGTCTTGATAGACCTTTTTTAGTTTAACAACTGTCAAAGATGGGATTATACACCAAAACCAACATAAATAAAAATAATTTTCAGTTTATCGTCGTGAAGGTACGAGACTTCTGGAACATTAACGGATGAGTTTTGTTAGTTTGTGCACTCTGTTCAGATTAAAAATGGGATGGTCTACGGCATTGCCATCAGAAACACGCTCTCGCTCCTAGTTGTGCCTAGCGGATGCTAAGTTCTCGCTTCGCCTGACGGCTTGCGAATCACTAAGCACCGAGGCACAACAAAGGTTTCTGATGGCACATGCCGCACCCCATCCCTTTCTTGTCTGAACAGATATAGACAAAATGATAAAATGCCACTTGTTATATGTTACCATAGTGCCCCATACAGCTTTACGAATAAGCCTGAAATAGAGGGGCTAGGAGCTGACGAAACCTGCTACTGCCAACCGCTGTAGAAACTGAAATCTTTTAGCGAAGGGTTGCTGAAACCAGATATAGCCAACTGGTGTATACTCCCCCGAAGCATTCATCTAAGTGGTACAGCCCATAGGAAACAGTGGCAGCTTTAATGAAAATGTATCAGGAACTGACTGAAAAAACAACAGTTAAAAATATCAATTTATAGGTTTTCACGTAGCACTAAATGCTATCAGACTGCTACAGGAACTGCTACCAGACCTGCTACGTCCTATAATATATATAAGATAAAGATAAATGCATAAGACGAATTATAATATTTTTTTCTGCTCATCTGTCACAAAGAGGTCGATAGAAAAATTGCTGCTGTCAAAAAATGCAGTGAAAAAAAATTTTTTTTACGCCAGCTTATTGCCGCCCTCAACAGCGGCAATAAGGCTGGTGCTTTTTTCTTGCATGTTGACTCAAGCTGAAAAATGCTGTAAAATAAGAACATAAAAAAGAGCGAACCACAACGATGGCTCGCCGCTATAGGTTTTTGGTGGAAACTTATCCGACCATACACCAGTGCTGACGACACTGATGGTCACAACATCTACGAAGAAGTCATCCTCGGCAGGGATGGCTTTTTTCGTGCAGAAAAACTGCTAAAAATTGCATAATTTGCATACCGCGTCCGCCCTGCAAGCATAATCCTGCAACACATGTATTGTAGCATATTTATAATAAAAACGCAATACATAAGTTCTATAAAATGCTTGCAATTATACTGGAAATAGCAGGTCTCGTCAGCTCCTAGCCCCCCCTATTTCAGGCTTATTCGTAAAGCTGTCTGGGGCACCATGGTAACAAATAATGTATGTGGTTCTGTCATTTTGTTTATATCTGTTCAGACAAAGAAAGGGATGAGTGAGGACAGTACCCATAGAAAACCTTGAGTGCGAGCGTAAGCGATGCAGGAGCTTAGAAGCGCGAGGCGCAGGGGATGACGAAACCCTATTGACATGAATTAGTTTCGAGGATAAATCCTTGTATGCTAGGCGGAGGAAGAAGGCATGGTGGTTCCATGCCGACCGACGACAACAACGCAGACAAGGATTTAGACCGAAAATAATCATGGAAATAGGGTTTTGTCACCCCTCCGAGCGAGAGCGTGTTTTCTATGGGTAGCTGTCCCGCTCAGCCCATTTTTAATCTGAACAGAGTACACGAACCAACAAAACTCATCCATTAATGTTCCAAAATGCTCGTACCTTCACGACGATAAACTGAAATTTATAAAATACTGATTCGCAGCTTAAATTCCTTTTTGCCCAATGGCTCTATCAGGCTGACATCCGCCTTTTCCTCAAACACATCACCTTCATCAGTGCAGGTGGACAGTCCGCTCCATGGCTCCAAGGCAATAAACGGGCTCTTGTTGGCAGTGGACCAGAGAATGAGGTACGGAAAATCTGCAAAATCCACCTCAATGCCCTTATTGTGCTTCTCCGTTGCCAAGCGCACCCTGCGGGATTTCAGCCTGTCCAGGGTAACAGCATCCACCGCAAAATACTTGTAATCAAGAGGCAGCCTGTTTGTCCCCTGCAGGAACGGCTGACGGGACTGCCTGTCCACCAGCCCGGTATCAGGATGGTTGACAGCTGCCGTACAGTCCTCTGCCTGCTCAAATTCCAGATAATAATCCTCATATACCGTATCATCAGTCAACGGGCAGTTAAAGCCCGGATGCGCCCCCAGGAAACATGGCATAACCACATCACCGCGATTTTCCACAGTATATTTTATTTCTATAGTTTTCCCGGAAAGCCTGTAAGAGACAGACAGCTTAAAATCATAAGGATACTGCGCCAAGGTTGACTCATCCGCAGCTATGCTGTAGACAATTTCCTCACCATCGGCCTTCTCCAGCACAAATTCCTTCTTTCTCACAATGCCGTGCCTTGGCATACAGGTTTCCTTGCCACCGCCAATTACCGCCCTGTCGTTGCGCAAACTGCCGCAGATAGGGAAAAGCACCGGTGCCTGACCGCTCCAATACCTCTTGTCCCCCTGCCACAAATACTCCGTGCCCTCCTTATCCCTGATGGAGCTCAGCGCCCCACCAAAAGAATTCACCACGATAGACAGATTTTCATTCTGCAAAACCTTTTCCATAGACCAATCACTCCATTTTGTACTAACTGTGTTTTGCTAAACTATTCTCAGCCCTATCATAGCATTGCAGAATAGGAAAAAGTTATCAGCTTATGAAAACCTTTTCAGATAGGTCAGCCAGTGCCCCTCGCCCTTCAGGCAGGCGCAGCAATCGGCCAGCTCGTGCTCATTCTTCACACAGACCGATAAAAACGGCTTTTGCGGAAAACCTAATTGAAGATAGCCAAAAATCAACAAACTCAGTATAATTATAAGCAGATATTACTACAATAGCAGTTAGGAGGAAGATTTATGCAATTTGTGCGCAAGACATTTTTTCTGCTGATTATGCTGATTATGCTGTGCCAGTCAGCCCTGGCAGCCGATTTCAGCAAGCTGGTTATCCTGCATACCAACGATACCCACGGCTATGACGAATACGGAGACGGCCACAACGGCATGGCTGTAATAGCCAGCCTCAAGGAGAAGCTTGAGTCCGACGGCTATCAGGTACTGCTTTTGGATGCAGGAGATGCCATTCAGGATAACAATCTGGTGAATTTCAGCAAGGGAAAATCCGCCATTCAGTTTATGAATGCTGCCGGGTATGATGCCGCCACCCTGGGCAACCACGAATTTGATTACGGGCAGGATATACTGAGGGAACGCATGTCAGAGGCTTTGTTTCCCTATGTTGCCGCCAATATACGAATCGAAGCCAGCGGCAAAAATTTTATCCGTCCCTATACGATTGTCCAAAAAAATGACCTGAAAATCGGTATTCTGGGGCTGACTACGCCCCAGACCATTACCAGCACGTCCCCAAAGAATGTGCGGGGCCTGGCCTTTTTGCAGGGCAGGGAGCTGTGGCAGTCTGCCAGCCTTGCCGCCAAAGAGCTGAGAGAGCAGGGCTGTGACCTGGTTATTGCCCTGGGGCACCTGGGCAGCATAGAGGATGGCACAGAAAGCAGTGCTGAAGCTGTGCTGTCCCATACCAGAGGCATTGATATTCTCATTGACGGCCATGACCATCAGGTAAAAAACAAATATGTGGGCGATACCCTGCTGGCTGAAACCGGCTGTTACACGAACAACATCGGCTGTATTGTGCAGGAAAATGGCAAGTGGGTTGAAAAGATGGTTGCCTTCGGTGAATATACCGCTGAAAATCCAAAGGTAAAGCTGCTGATGCAGACTGCCAGAGGCGAAGTATCTGCCAATCTCGGGCAGGTAATAGGAAAATCCCTGGTGACACTGGATGGCAGCCGTGCACCAGGCGTCCGCACCATGGAAACCAATTCCGGAAATTTCTGTGCCGATGCTGTTCTTTGGCAGGCAGCTCAGGCAAATGTGCTGAATGATACTGTAGATGCCGCTATCTGCAACGGAGGCGGCATTCGCAGCGGCATAGCTCCCGGTGACATTACGCGCAGCATGCTCTACAGCATGAACCCCTACAACAACCAGCTGTGCGTTGTGAAAATCACAGGCAGCAAGCTGCTGGAAATTCTGGAAGCAGCTACTGCCTATACCCCTGAGGCTATGGGTTCCTTCCCTCAGGTGGCAGGCATCAGCTATACGGTCAATACTGCTGTGGCATACAGCAAGGGCGAGCAATATCCCAACTCCGGCTACTATGCTCCAGCCCTGCCAGGCAGCCGTGTCACGATTGAGTCTGTAGGCAACCGCCCCTTCCAGCCTGAGGCTGTCTACTCTATTGCCATGATTGATTTTCTTGCCTCCGGTGGCGATACCTACGCCGGCCTGTGCCTGCCAGGTGCCAAGCTGGATTATCAGAGCATCGGCTATCTTGATGCAGAGGCCTTGGAAAACTATCTGACAGAAAAACTGCATGGGGTGATAGGAATTGAATATGCCGAGCCACAATCCCGCATTACCATAAGATAAATTTCAGTTTATACAGCGGTCGGCAGTAGCAAGTTTCGTCAGCTTCCTGGCTCCTCCTATTTCAGGCTTGCTCGTAAAGTTAGATTGATTACCTTGGTAGCGTACAGCAGGGTATAGTTGATAACTATGTGCATATCTGTTCAGACAAAAAGAGGGACAGGTGCGGCATGTACCCAAAGAAAACCTTGAGTGCAGCCTCGCTTCTTAGCAAGTGCGAGCGTAAGCGATGCAGGAGCTTAGAAGCGCGAGGCTGTGCTAAGAGCGAGAGCGAGTTTTCTATGGGTACTGCCGCTACCTGTCCCTTTTAAATGTCTGAACAGAGTCCACGAACTATCAAACTATTTCATTCAGTATATGCACGAAGTAACAAACCAGCACGACGATAAACTGAAATTTATCTTATAATATTGACTACACTGCTAAGTGCCGTTATCTTCACCTCATCCAGCCTGTATCCGAAAGCTCCGATGGACAAAGGCACATAATCATCAGGAATCTGCAGCAGGTGGCGTATCTCATGCACCCCGGCCTCACTGAGCTCGGAACGCGTAGACAGCCAGCAGGAGCACACATTGTATTTTTCTGCTGCCAGCATCATGCTGCCAAACAAGGTATTGGCAGCATCCTCAGCATACTTCATATCACCGCTGCCGGAAATCACCAGCAGCATCGGAATATTTTTCAGCAAATCACCACCATTGTACAAATCCCTGCCATTAACAACACCCAGCCTGCCCATGGTCTGCTGGCCGGTGCTGTCCAGCAGCATCCTGACCACATTGTTGTTCTGCACAGCCGTAAAATGCCAGGACTCGTTCTTCTCCACATTGGACAAAGTACGCCCCTCCTCCAATATAGAAAGCAAATCCGCATCCTTCAAGGTTGTATCAGAAAAATTATAGACACTGCGCCTCAGCAAAATCTTACGCATGAGATTATTCATGCTGCTCACTCCTCCTAGGCGTATACCGCACGCCTTCCCGTTCCTCGTTACTTATTGTTTACCTATCCGTTCCAAACCAGCTTACCGGTTATCCACCTTGTCCATAGCCACCATATCATGCTGGCTGAACCGCTGCCATGCCAGCTCCTCAAACTTAGTGCCAGGCTTGCCGTAGTTGGTATAAGGATCAATGGAAATGCCGCCCCTTGGCAGGAATTTCCCCCACACCTCCAGATACCTTGGCTCCAGCAGCTTCACCAAATCCTTCATGATGATATTCACCACATCCTCATGAAAATCACCATGGTTGCGGAAGCTGAACAAATACAGCTTCAGTGATTTGCTCTCCACCATCTTGATATCCGGCACATAGGAAATATAAATCGTTGCAAAATCCGGCTGCCCCGTAATAGGGCAGAGGCTGGTAAACTCCGGGCAGTTGAATTTCACCCAGTAGTCCCTGTCAGGGTGCTTGTTGTCAAAAGTCTCCAGCACCCCCGGCTGATAGTCAAAGCTATATTTCGTATTCTGATTGCCCAAAAGCGTAATTTCAGGCATATCCTTCTTATCTCTGCTCATACTCCACCTTTACTATATTCCACTGTCAACAATTTTGCCATCAGTACACCGTCAGCCGGCCTAAATGCCGCATCCCGCCAGATATGGATTTTCCGGCTCCACGAAAAATTTCTGCTCAAAATCCTCCGGTGCCTCAGGGCGACCGAAGAAATAGCCCTGAATGCTGTCCGCATGGCAGAAATCACGCAAAAGCTCATATTCCCGAATCGTCTCCACGCCCTCTATGCAGCAGTCAATGCTGACACTGTGGCACAGCTCAATGGTGGACTTCACCAGCTGCCGGTCAAACTCGTTGTTCTCCTCGGTAATATGGGTAACAAATGCCCGGTCAATCTTCACAATATCACAGGCAAGATTTTTCAGGTACGCCAGCGATGAGTAGCCCGTCCCAAAGTCATCCATGGCGATGCTGATGCCCATCTTCCTGAACTCCTGAAACTGGGTATTCACGTTATTCCAGTCAGAAACGATGGCTGTCTCCGTCAGCTCCAGCACAATCAGATACGGTGGCAAATCATGTTTTTTCAGGCATTCCAGGGCAAACTCCTTGAAGCCGCTTTCCTTGATCTGCTCATAGGACAGATTGATGCTGATGCGCATGCCCGGCCATTTTTCCTGCCACGCCTTGCACTGCTTCACCGCCGTCTCAAATATCCAGCGCCCTACCGGGATAATCATCTTGGTTTCTTCCAGAATCCGCACGAACTCCATCGGCGATACCATACGTCCCTTGGGGCTGCGCCAGCGAAGCAGGGCCTCCGCCCCGATGAGCCGCTGGGTCCTGGCATTGACCTGGGGCTGGTAAAACAGGGAAAAGCCCTCAAAACCATGCTCAATGCTGTCCTGCAGCATATCCCGCATGGTGATGGACCTGAGCCAGCGGTTGTACTGCTCCTTGGAAAAGATAATATTCTTGTTCTTGCCATCCCGCTTTGCCTGGTCCAGCGCCGCCTCCGCATGCTTGTGCAGCACCAGATAATCCTTGCCCCCCTGTGGATAAAGAACCGTACCGGCAGAAATCGTGCAGAACAGGCTGCGCCCCTCCACCTCATGAGGGCGGCAGAAGGACCTCTGCACCGTCTCAAACAGTGACTGTGCCCCTGCCTCATCCATATCCGGCACCACGATGGCAAACTCGTCACCATCCAGCTTGTACAGCATAACCCCCTCCGGCAGCACGTTGCTGATGGCATCTGCCGCTATCCGCAGCAGCATATCACCAAACCGCCTGTTGAAGGACTCGTTGATTATCTTGAAATTATCTATGCCAAAAATCAGCATGGCCCCGTTAGGGAATTCCCCATCGACTCTAACCAGGGCGGCCTTCACAGCCTTCTCAAACTGATATTTTGTCAAAAGTCCCGTATTGGCATCAGCCTGAATTTTCTGCTCCAGAGGGGTAATAATACCTGCAAACAGCTCCGGGGCTCCATCCCTGCCAAAGGACATCTGCCCCTTGCAGCGAACCCAGACATAGTTGTCCTTGGCATCCCGCACACGATAAATCACATCGTGCATATTATCCTCCGGCGTAAACTCCTTATGCAGGTTCTTTATGTAATCATCATAATCATCAGGATGAACCCTCGGCAGCCATTCTGCATCCATATCCATAAAGATCTCTGCCGGCATACCGAAATCCGTGACCATATTGGGTGATAGCATCACAATATTTTCCACTATATCAGTGGCGAAGAAATATTCGTCTGAGGAAGCACACAGCATCCTGAAATAGCCCTGAATTCGCTTCAGCACCGAATTGCGTGGAATCTGACATCTTTTTCTCATCAATACCTACTCCATAGACGTACATCATAAATAAAATGTATCAATACTTATAATTTTATACAAAAAAGGCTTCAATATCAATGTTTTTTTACGTTATCTGCACCAAAATTACATTTCTGCCCCTATTGCCACCCTCCGCCGCCCCACAATCCCTGCGAGGCAAAAGAAAACGGCCATGCCAAAAGCCGGGCTTTCAGCATGACCGCAGATATGCTATAGATTATTTCTTTTCCAGCAGCTTAGGCAGATTTGGCACTTCCAGCCACTGAGCAATCTCATCATTGGTAGGGAACCTGCCATTCAGCACCTTCTTACCGTCCAGCAGAATCAGAGGCAGTGCCTCGTTGCCGTTCTGGCGCAGGAACTCGCCGGCAACCTCGTTCTCCAAAAATGCCTTGCGGTCGCCCGGCATGATGTATCTATCAATATCGTAAGCATTGTTCTGCAATACCTTCACTACGGTATCAATGCGCATCAGCTCCTGGTCAACGCTCAGGCCGCACATACCGTCGCTAGCACAAACAGCACCCTCAAAAATCTGCATCTTTTTCATAATCAATTCCCTCTTTCTTTCTACATTTGCCTATTATCTTCTTGACACGCTCCCCCGCAGCTGCGAAGGATTCCCCGTATAAAAGCGCACTCCCCATAAGTACATCCGCGAACAGTGCCCTCCGGGATGGATGGTGCCTCAGCCACGCTTCACCCTCCGGCAAAAAAGCATCCCCTCAATCCTCAGCTGCCTGCAACAGAGCAAGCATCTCGTTGATATTCTTCTTGCCGAAGGTGACATGCTCATCATTGATGACAATACATGGAACACCCTTGATCTTGTACTTGTCGATAATGTCCTGAAAACGTATCACATCGAAAATCTCCGCTGTCACGTTGTCGGACAAAGTAGCCAGCCTCTGGGCAGCCGTTACAGCCTCCGGGCACTGGTTACAGGACAAGGTCATCATAACCTGAATTTTCATCCTGCTGCCGATAGCCTTGGCCTGCTCTACGACCTCCGGAGCCACCTCCTGCCCCGGCCCTGCCGTATTGTACAGCGCCAGCAGGAAGGACTGGAACTCATGGCCTCCCGGCACCGCATGGTAGACAATCCCCACGGGGCTGCCATCCTCCCGGAAAATCTCTATGCCGGGAATCCCCCGGGCTTCCTCAGCTTCCCACAATAGCTTGTCAGACAGCTGACAAAAATCCTGAATAAAGCTGTGTATTCCCTGCCCCAGGTCGCTGTCATCATAGCGTACCTTCAGCCTGACAGGGCTGGCAAACTTGGCAAAAAGAGCCTTCAGCTGCTCAACATCTCCAAAATCCTGCATACAGCACCTCCGTCCTCTACGAAACACCGTCAAAGCCCCGGCTTATCAGAGCAGCCCTACCAAATCAAAGGTCGGCTTCAAGGTCTCAGCCCCCGGCGTCCATTTCGCAGGACAAACCTCATCCCCATGCTCTGCCACAAACTGCAACGCCTCAACCTTCCGTAAAAGCTCATCCGCGTTGCGGCCTACATTACCGGCATTCACCTCATAGGCAACCACCCTGCCCTCAGGATTGATGACAAAAGTACCCCGGTCTGCCATGCCGCTGGCCTCATCATAAATCTCCAAATCCCTGGCCAGGCTGCCGGTAGGGTCCGCCAGCATCGGATAATTTATCTTGCCAGCCTTCTCAGAAGACTCATGCCATGCCTTGTGCACGAAGTGAGTATCGCAGGACACGCTGTAAATCTCGCAGCCTGCCTCCTTGAACTTGCCGTAAAGGTTAGCCAGGTCCTCCAGCTCAGTAGGGCAGATGAAAGTAAAATCCGCCGGATAGAAGAACAGCACCGACCAGCCGCCTAGCAGGTCCGCCTTGGAAACTGTCCGGAACTCACCCTTTTTCGCATCTGCCGGCTGAACAAATGCCTGAACGGAAAACTCGCTAATCTCTTTGTTAAGTAATGACATATACTGTCCCTCCACCTTTCCCCAACTTATTTTATATTCATAAAATAACATATTTTTGACATAATGTCAATCGTTATTTAATATCTATTAATAATAAATATTAAATAATATTATATTTCAACTAAATACCTTGTATTTACTGGCTTCATAGTAATTAGTAGTAGTAATATATTATTTTATGACTGGAAATTTTTTTCAGCAACCTGGAAAAAGCATTGAGAAAAAGCATTATTATCATCAAAATCAAAGTCATTGCAAATCAAAAATATCCCTAAAACTATTCTAAATATGTTCTAAACCTATTCTGAACACATTGCAAACAAATTTAAAAAAATTCTGAAACAGGAAATAAAAAAAGAACCGCCATATCACAAAGATATGACGATCCTAAAAAGCAAAGCATGCAGCCTCATGGCTGATAACTTTTACAGCTTATTTTTATTTTTACATCTCAATCTAAATTATGCCGTCCTGTGCTTTTTCTTCCTGCGGCTCTGCCACATAACAACCAGCACAAAAATGATGAAGCCCGGAATATCAGTCCAGACGCCCGGCATAATCATCAAAATGCCGCCCACAAACTGCAGGACGCGCTCCACAGGGCTGCTGTGGTCAACCAGATAGCCAATCATGGCGGAGCTTACGCCCACCATGCCCAAAATAGCAGTCACTGCCGCAAAAATCAGGGAAAATACCGTAGCATTAATCATCAGGATTTCCGGCGACAGAACAAATATATACGGAATGATGAAAGCCGCTATGGCCAGCTTGGAAGCGTTCACCCCGGTAATCAGCGGCTTGCCACCGCTGATGCCCGAAGCCGCATAGGCAGCCAGTGCCACCGGCGGCGTAACATCAGCGATGATGCCGAAATAGAACACAAACATGTGGGCAGCCAGCACAGGCACACCCATCTGCAAAAGTGCCGGAGCCGCAATGGTAGAGGTAATAACGTAGTTTGCCGTAGTCGGCACGCCCATGCCCAAAATCAAAGAAGTAATCATGGTAAAGAACATGGTCGGCAGCAGATAGCCGCCGGACAATGCCAAAAGGCCGGAAGCCAGCTTCAGGCCAACACCTGTCTTGGTAACCACGCCAATGATAATACCTGCCGCAGCACAGGCAATTGCCACGCCCAGCACATTCCTGGCACCTGCCTCCAAACCACGGATAATCTCAATCGGCTTCATGCGGGTGCTCTTTTTCAAGGCGGAGACAGCAATGGACAGCACGATAGCCACCAGTGCCGCACGCATCGGGGTATAGCCTGTTACCAGCAGGTACACGATGACAATCAGGGGAATAGCCAGATGGCCCCTTTCCTTGAAAATCACCCATGCCTTCGGCAGCTGCTCCCTTGGCACGCCCTTCAGGTTGGTACGCTTGGCCTCCAGATGCACCCCCAGCCACAGGCCGGCAAAGTACAGCATGGCAGGAATAACTGCCGCCTCCACGATTTCGATATAAGGCACGCCTACAAACTCTGCCATGAGAAATGCCGCTGCACCCATAACCGGCGGCATCAGCTGGCCGCCAGTGGAGGAAGCAGCCTCAACGGCACCGGCAAACTCCTTGCGGTAGCCCAGCTTCTTCATCATCGGGATGGTAAAAGAGCCGGTACCTGCCACGTTGGCCACGGAGGAGCCAGACACAGTGCCCATCAGGGCACTGGACAGCACTGCCACCTTTGCAGGGCCGCCGCTGGCCCACCCGGCGATAGCGTTGGCAATATCAATAAAGAATTTGCCCAGCCCCGTGGATTCCAGATAGGCACCAAAGAGGATGAACAGGAAAATAAAGGTAGAAGACACACCCAGAGGAATGCCGAAAATACCCTCAGTAGTAAAGTAGAGATGCCCTACCAGCTGCTCAGGCGTCAGTCCGCGATGGCTCAGCACCCCCGGCATGTGAGGACCGGCAAAGGCGTACACGATAAACGCCGTCACCACCACTACCATCGGGATGCCAACCACCCGGCGGGTGGCCTCAATCACCAGCAGCACGCCTATGACGCCCACCACCAGGTCAGGGGTGGTAATCATACCGGCACGCATGGCCAGCTCCCTGTACATAATCACTATATAGGCAGGTGATGCCGCACCCAGCACCGCCAGCAACGCATCCAGGGGATGCAGGCTGCTCCTGGACCAGGACTTGCAGGTCGGATAGAGCAGATAAGAAAGTGCCAGGGCAAAGCCCAGGTGCACGGCACGCTGCAGCTGCGCATCCAGCACGCCGAAAAACGCCGTATAAAGCTGGAACACAGAAAAAGAAATCGCAATGGCAGAGATGATCTTTGCCATAAAGCCGGTATACTGCATGGTATCTGACTCACGGTCGTACTTTTTCAGCACTTCCTGAGCCAGGGCCTCATCGCTGGTAACCGGCTGTTTTTTATCCAAAGCCATAGCCTTGCCTCCTTAGAAAAATTTTGCCCACCGCTCCTGAAAAACCAGCTTCAACCCATAAAATCCGGGAGCGGTAAAAATGTCCACCCGATAGCCGGGAGGGTGAAAGCGATAAAGGTAATGTGCCTCCCCGTCCACCGTAACGGTAAGCTGGGTTCCCACCCCTGTGCGCAGGCTCAGGGAGGGAAAGCGGCGGTTCATGTTGTCCATGACAAAATCATCCCCCTCCTGATAGAAGCTGCCATCGCTTTCCATAAAAGGCAGCCCCACCCCGAAGGAATGATACCTGGTTCTCTGCAGAATCAGCTCGGACAAATCCTCGCCTACCACCAGATACTCCTCTACCGGTGTCTTCTGCACAGAATGAATAAAGCGGATATCTACAGGCATGCCGCTATAGGCAGGCATCATATCAATCAGCTGATCCTCTCCTGCCACAAAGAGCCAGGGACGCCCGGCATGCCACAGGGCCGCCGCCAGCACCACCGCCAGCAGCAGCCTGCATATTCCCTTGAACATTTTATTATGCCTCATAACAAAAAACAGGGCTGCCCGGAGTTCCTGACAGCCCTTGTCTTTCCCTTCAAAAATCGATTGCCACCGAAAAATTGCTCCAATTACTCCTTGAAGAACTTCTCAGCACCGGCATTCATCTGGATAGGCATACCTTCCATTGCACCTTCCTTGGTAATCAGCTTGCCAACGGAGTGAGCTGCCTTGATGCGATCCAGGTTGCTAAAGAGTGCCTTGGTAATGTCATAGCCCAGCTGCTCGTCAACCTTGTCGGTGCAAACCAGCATAGCCATTACAGAAATACCAGGAACTTCCTCCTCAAAGCCTGCATAAGTACCGGCAGGAATCACAACCTTGGTATAGAACGGATACTTGGCAATCAGGGCATCAGCCTTGTCAGCCTCAATCGGCAGCAGGCGAACCTTGTTCTGGGAAGCAATATCCTGAACAGCAGCGGTAGGATAACCGGCAGTAACGAAAGCCGCATCCACGTTGCCGTCCTTCAGGGCGCTGGCCGCCTCGGAGAAGGACAGGAACTGCTCATCAATGTCATCATAAGTAATGCCATAAGCCTCCAGAATCTGGCGGGCATTTGCCTCAGCACCGGAGCCCATAGCACCTACAGCTACACGCTTTCCCTTCAGGTCAGCAATGCTCTTGATGCCGGTGGATTCCAAAGTAACAATCTGGCAGGTCTCAGGATACAGGGTGGCAATACCCTTCAGGTTGTCCACCTTCTTGTCCTTGAACATCTCAATGCCATTGGCAGCATAGTAGGTAATATCATTCTGCACGATAGCCAGGTCAACGGAGCCTTCCTTCAGCATGTTGATGTTGGCTACAGTTGCACCGGTGCTCTGGGCACTGGCGTTCATCCCCTGAATGTTGTTGTTGAGAATTTCAGCCATGGCGCCGCCAATCGGATAATAAGTACCTGCGGTACCGCCTGTAGCGATGTTCAGGAACTTCTTCTCCCCTGCGCTGTCACCGCCGCAACCGGCAATCAGGCTGATCACTGCTACCAGCAGCACGCTCAGAATGGATAATCTGCTAAATAACTTCATAAACATATCCTCCTCATCCAATACATTTGCAAAAGCAATATCTGTTTTGCATATCACCTATAACATTATAGCATAAACATGGCTAAATGAAAATATCCTGCAAGGAAATACTGTATACAATAATGCAGCTGCCAGGCACTCCCGGCAGCTGCATCACTCATCAAAAAACTATTACCATTCTTCCCCAGGATACTTCATATTCCAGGACTTCCTGAGCCGTGTCATGATTTCCATCACATCCCGGCTGTACGCCAGCTTCATGGCTGAGGCATCACCGCTCCTGACAGCCTCCTCCATGTCAATCATCTCATAGTAGAGGGCATTGGCAGTATCCCCTGCCTCCACCGGTGTCCTTGCCCCGGTCTCCGCATCCACAATCATCGCCTTGTCAGCCCGCGGATACTCCATAATCTCGATGTAGCCCTTCTCGCAGCTGATCATGGCACGCTTCGGCTGCTTGGAATGCATGGAAAGCGCCACCGTTGCCATCTGCCCCCTGCCGTTTTTCAGCAGGATAGCGGCCATCTCGTCAGAGCCTGTAGGCGAAGCCTGCCACTGGCTGATGATATCATCAGGCTTCTCCTCCATGAAGCTTCTGACGATGGAGAGGGCGTATACGCCGATATCCAGCATGGCGCCACCGGCAAGATTCATGTTGAAGAAGCGGTTCTTCATGTTGTATTCCTTGAAGCTGCCAAAGTTCATGGTAATCATCTGCACCCTGCCCAGGCTGCCTCCCTGCACGATCTCCCACAGCTTCTTGTAGACAGGCATATGCCAGATGGTCATGGCCTCCGCCAGCACCAGCCCCTTTTCCTCTGCCAGAGCCATCATTTCCTCCAGCTCCCGGCTGTTCAGGGTAATGGACTTTTCCACAAAGAGGTGCTTGCCATGCTCCAATGCCTTTTTCATGAAGCCGTAATGGGTGTTGTGAGGACTGGTTATATAGATGATGTCCACTGCATCATCCGTGAACATGTCATCAATGCTGTCGTAGACCTTGCTCACGCCGTACCTGGCTGCAAAGTCCACCGCCTTCTGATGGGTGCGGTTGCCTACTGCATACAGGTTCTTGCCCATCTTCTGCAGGGCCTCTGCCATCTGATTGGCAATTACCCCCGTGCCCAGCACCGCCCAGTTCAAATTTTCCTTTGCCATAAAAAACCTCCTAACAAAGCTTCGAAAAAATACCTCGTCCTCCCATATTTTCCATGGCTATATTATATACTATCCCAGCCGCTTTTGCATGGTTTATTTTTAGGAACGGCAAAGGAGGCTTTGTATTCCTGCACACTTCATTCAGATTGTTATCATTTATTTCTTTTATAATAAACGCATAGGATTATTTAAAATTACTATGCTGTTTTTCTATTATATTATTGCTATAAACTATAATAAGTAGTAAAATAAATCTATCACGGAATTTGTTATACAAATTAGCCAAAAATCTGAGGAGGGAAATATTTATGTTCAAGAGGATTCTCATCGCCAACCGGGGCGAAATTGCCGTCCGCATCATCCGTGCCTGCCAGGAGCTGGACATTGAAACAGTTGCCGTGTATTCCGAGGCGGATGCCAACGCCCTGCATGTGCAGCTAGCTGATCTTTCCTACCCTATCGGCCCTTCCGATGCCTCCGAAAGCTACCTGAACATGGAGGCCATCCTGCGGGCAGCCAGGGAGACAGGCGCGGATGCCATTCACCCGGGCTACGGCTTTCTCTCCGAAAACGCTGATTTTGCCGACATGGTCACCAAGGCAGGCCTCACCTGGATAGGCCCCCTGGCTGTCACCATCCGCCAGGTAGGCGACAAGGATGTGGCAAGGGCTGCCATGGAGCCGTCCGGCATCCCTATGGCAAAGGGCAGCGAGCCCCTGACCGACTACGAGATGGCCATGGAGTCCGCCAAGGAAGTAGGCTATCCTGTCATCCTGAAGCCGGTATCCGGCGGCGGCGGCAAGGGCATGTTCGTGGCCCACAACGCCAAGGAGCTGACGGATATCCTGAACGTAGTTGACCTGGAAAAGACCAAGTTCTACTTCGAGCATTACATCGAGCGTTCCCGACACATCGAGGTGCAGATTGTGGCGGACAACTACGGCTCCATCATCCATCTGGGGGAGCGTGAATGCTCCCTGCAAAGGCGCAATCAGAAGCTTCTGGAGGAATCCCCTTCCATCGCCCTCACCGATGCCATGCGTGAAGAAGTGGGGCTCCTGGCCATCAAGGCAGCCAAGAGCGTCCACTACACCAACATCGGCACGGTGGAATTCCTGCTGGATTTGTCCAACAACCAATTCTACTTTATGGAAATCAACCCACGCATCCAGGTGGAGCACGGCATCACGGAAGCTGTTACCGGCATTGACCTGGTGCGCACCCAAATAAGGATTGCCGCCGGGGAACCTCTTGAAATCTCCCAGAAGGATGTTGTTTTCCGGGGCCATGCCATTGAGTGCCGCATCAACGCGGAGGACCCGGACAAGAATTTCATGCCGTCCCCGGGCAAAATCACCAAGTGGCATGAGCCGGGCGGCCCAAGGGTGCGCTTTGACAGCGGCTTTACTTCTGACCTTTCCATTGAGCCTTACTATGACTCCCTGATTGCCAAAATCATCACCCGGGGGCGCACCCGTGGCGATGCTATCAAGATTATGGCCAGGGCATTGAAGGAATTCCAGGTAGAGGGCGTCAAGACCACCATTGCCCTGCACCAGCGCATCCTGGAGGATGATTTCTTCCGCACCGGCAATATTGACACCCAGTTTGTCAAGAACCGTCTGCAGGTCTATGAAACCACCCCTTCCAGGCGCTCCCTGAAGGAGCTGAAGACCTTCGCCACCAAAATCAACGAAATCAACTACGAAAACCTCCTCAATCTCATCAATTAACCACTAAAAAAGCAGGGATGCTGCACCTGCCCTATGGGCAAGCACAACATCCCTGCTCTTATTTTTTGCCTTTTTGCCATGCAGCAGCCTGCGTTGCTTTATTGCTGTTTTCAGCCCTGATACCACTGAATAATCGCCTGGGTTCCCTTATCCTCCATGCCCCGCTCTGCCAGCTGATCATAAAGCTCCTTGGCTTTTTTCAGCCCCGGCAGTTCCATGCCTGCTTCCTGGGCAGACTCAATGGCGATGCGCATATCCTTCAGGAAATGCTTGATATAGAAGCCAGGCTTGTCATCGCCCTTCAGCATGCGCCTGCCCAGATTGGAAAGAGACCAGGAACCGGCTGCGCCTGTCTCGATGGTCTCCAGCACCTTTTGGGCATCCAGCCCCATTTTCTGAGCGTAGGCAAGGGACTCAGCCACTCCCAGCATCCCGGCGGCAATGGCAATCTGATTTGCCATCTTAGTGTACTGGCCGGAGCCTGCACCGCCAAAGTAGTTGATAGTTTTGCCCATGGCCTGAAATACCGGCAGAAGCTCCTTAAAAGCTGCCTCGTCACCTCCCACCATAATGGCAAGGGTAGCATTCCTGGCTCCCAAATCGCCGCCTGACACAGGTGCATCCAGGGAGGCTACCCCCTTTTCCTTGGCAGCCTCGTACAGCTTCTGTGCCAGCTTCGGGCTGGATGTGGTCATGTCCACGATGTAGCCGCCCTGTTTGGCAGACAATACACCCTTTTCACCCAGATAAACGCTTTCCACATCCCGGGGATACCCTACCATGGAAATGACCACATCCACCCCTGCCGCCAAAGCTGCCGGTGTGTCCTGCCACTTCATGCCCATATCCAGAAGCTCCCGTGCCTTCTCCTTTGTCCTGGTGTAGACAGAAACTTCAAAGCCTGCCTCGTGCAGATGCCTTGCCATGCTGCTGCCCATAACCCCGGTGCCGATAAACCCGATTTTTTTAAGTGCCATACTATATTCCCCCTCTATTTTCTTCCTTGCAGCCCCAACTTCAGGGCAAAAATATACAAGCCTTATAACGTCTCTCCTGCCAGATGAAATCCCCATGTCACCCTCCCTTGCTACCTACCATTATAGTAGCATTACGTTCTATTGTCCACATTTGGAAAATTTCAGTTTGTCGTAGTGGTTATTCGTTACTTCGTGCATATACTGATAGAAATAGTTTGGTAGTTCGTGGACTCTGTTCAGACATTTAAAAGGGACAGGTAGCGGCAGTACCCATAGAAAACTCGCTCTCGCTCTTAGCACAGCCTCGCGCTTCTAAGCTCCTGCGTCGCTTACGCTCGCACTCGCTAAGAAGCGAGGCTGCACTCAAGGTTTTCTTTGGGTACATGCCGCACCTGTCCCTCTTTTTGTCTGAACAGATATGCGCATAATAATCCAACTGCATTCAATTAGCATGCAACTGTAGCAACTAATTCTGACTTTACGAGCAAGCCTGAAAAAGGGGAGCCGGGAGACTGACGAAACTTGCAATTGCCAACCGTTGCATAACGTATAGTGCAAGTAAACAATTCTTCAGCCCAACTGTATAAGTTGCATGGGATAAACTGCTAACCTTAGCATAAGAATATAGTGACATGTAAACAAGCCTGTTTATAAGAGCAGGTTGCCTTGCATAGTTGTTGGCAGTAGCAGGTCTCGTCAGCTCCCAGCCCCCCTATTTCAGGCTTATTCGTAAAGCTGTATGGAGCACTATGGTAACAAATAATGTATGTGGTTCTGTCATTTTGTTTATATCTGTTCAGACAAAGAAAGGGATGAGTGAGGACAGTACCCATAGAAAACCTTTGTTGTGCCTCGTTACTTCATTCATCAGAGCCGCAGGCGATAGATGAATGTTAGTAACGCGAGGCACAACTAGGAGCGCGAGCGTGTTTTCTATGGGTAGCTGTCCCGCTCAGCCCATTTTTAATCTGAACAGAGTGCACAAACCAACAAAACTCATCCGTTAATGTTCCAAAAGTCTCGTACCTTCACGACGATAAACTGAAATTTCCAATTTATTTTGTTGCTGCCCGGATAATTGCCTCTGCCACTTCCTTAATGGTCTTTCTCTTTGCCATGCTATATTGCTGGATGCGGCGGAAGGCCTCCGACTCCGTGAGCCCATGAGCATCCATGAGAATCCCCTTGGCCCGGTCCAGCGTCTTGCGCATGGCCAGGGTATCCTTCACCTTGAACAGCTCATCTTCCAGCTGTTGCATTTCCTGATAGCGGGAAATCGCCACCTCCATAGCAGGAAAAAGATTGCTCTCCTGCACCGGCTTCACCAGATAAGCCAGCACCCCTGCATCCGTGGCACGCTTTACCATATCGCTCTGGCTGAAAGCCGTCAAAAGAAGCACCGGGGCAATCTTCTCCTCCGTAATCAGCTTGGCAGCAGTAATCCCATCCATCTCCGGCATCTTTATATCCAGTATGCAAAGATCCGGCTTCAGCTTCCTGGCCAGCTCCACTGCCTTTATTCCATTTACAGCCTCGCCCACTACCTCATGACCTGCTTCCTCCAGCATCTCACGGACATCCATGCGGATAACAGATTCATTATCGGCAATCACAATTTTCAAGGCTTTCATTCAATATTCTCCTCCCTCTGGATTTCGTGGTATCGTAATTTTCGCATGGGTTCCCTGACGGCTGAACAGCTCTATCTCGCCACCCATATCATCAGCCACCAGTGTCCTGATAATCTGCAAACCCAAGGACCGCGTCTTTGACAGGTCAAAATCAGCAGGCAGGCCGCAGCCATCATCATACAGCTCCAGCACATACCCATCCGCCGTTTCCTCCGTATGCAGCCCTATAAGCCCCCGGTCACGCCCCTCAAAGCCATGCTCAATGGAATTGAGGATAAGCTCGTTAATAATCACGGCAAGATTGCTGGCCGTGCGGGAGGGCAGCACAACCTCCGGCCCGTCAAAAGCCTGTTCTAGCTGAAAATCGCTGGAAACCATATTGGGCGCCACCGTATTCAGGATATTCCGCGTCACCTCGATGACCTTGATTTCCTCCGCATCCTGCTGGGACAAAAACTCGTGCACCACAGACATGCTCAGGATGCGGTTGGTGCTCTCCTGCAATGCCGACTTGACCTCCGGCATCTTGGAACGGCGCGCCTGCAGCCTCAGGAGGCTGGCAATGGTCTGCAAATTATTCTTCACCCTGTGGTGAATTTCCTGGATAACTGCCGACTTTATCTTGATTTCCCGTTCCTTTTTCCGCAGCTCCGACACATCGGACAAGAGCATAATCCGCCGCTGCAGGACTCCTGCTTCTTCCAGCTTGATATCTCGCTGCACCAGCACAATATCCCTGATCTGGATTTCACGTTCATAAGGGCGGCTGCTGTCTATGGTCTCCTTGTGCAGCATGGCACTCAGCTCCCTGTCTGACATGCGGCAGCCAATCAGGCTGGTAATCCCCAGGGAACGGTAGATGCGGGTTGCCGACAGATTGGCAAACACGATGCGGTTGCTGTGGTCGGCAATAATGATGCCGGTTCCCGGCGACATGGTACGGAACTGCTCCCTGTCCAGCCCCTTCTTGCCATGCTCCAGCAAAAACACAGCCGTATCCATCAACTGATGGTAGTTGCTGGAGGAAGCATAGCTATGGCCTGTCTCCATGCTCACCACACCGATAACCTCGTTGCCGGATTTGATGGGCTGCACATACATTTCAAGATTGATGCCAAAGCGCCATTCCCTCTGACCCTGAATGAACTTTCCCTTCTCAAAGGCAGCCGTAATCAGGGGTTCCTCCACGGCAGACACCAGCGCCCCTTCCCCGGTCAGCTCAATATCCGTAAAGAAAGTATGAGGCCGATAGTGCTTCAGAACCAAAAGCTTGGAGTCATCCTTCGTCCTGACATAGAGATACAGATAGGCATGAGCCAAATCCGCAATAAAAGGCAGGCAGGAATTCAGCCTTTTCAGCACCTCTGACTGCATAGCCGTCAAATTCGTATATTTGCGGCAAGCCGCTGTAATAGTCTCATTTTGAAATTCAGATAAATCCTGTGTATTAAGCTGCATACCTGCCGCCTCCTGTCCTGCCTGCTACAAATCCGTCAGTGCCAGCCCCGGCACTGCATTGAGATACAAATCAGAGTAAATGCCTGCCTGTGCCTGATAGTAGCCCCTACAGCCAATCATGGCCGCATTGTCGGTGCAGAGCAGCTTGTCAGGATAGCAGAAGCGGATTCCCTCACGGTCAGCCGCCTCCCTAAGCCGCCCCTCCAGGGAGCTGTTGGCAGCCACGCCTCCTGCCAGCACCAGAGTATCGCAGCCGGACTCCCTGACCGCGTCCATGGCCTTGGCGATCAGCACCTCAATGACTGTATTCTGGAAAGAAGCCGCCACATCTGCCTTATTGACAGGCAGATTTTTGCACTTCATGCTGTTCAGATAATTCAGCACCGCAGACTTCAAGCCGCTGAAGCTGAACTCATAATTGCCCTTTTCCTGCAAGGCCTTGGGGAAATCAATGGCATGGGGATCCCCTTCCTGCGCCAGCCTGTCAATCTGCGGACCGCCCGGATAAGGCAGCCCCATTACCCTGGCCACCTTGTCAAAGGCCTCCCCTGCCGCATCGTCCCTGGTCTGCCCCATGAGGGCGAAGGAATTATAATCCTTCACATGCACCAGGGAAGTATGGCCGCCTGAGACTACCAGTGCCATAAAAGGCGGCTTTAAATCAGGATGGCTGATAAAGTTGGCAAAAATATGACCTTCCAGATGATTGACGCCAATCAGCGGCACCCCCAGGGTAAAGGCAAGTGCCTTGGCGGCGGATACGCCTACCAAAAGCGCTCCTACCAGTCCCGGCCCGTAGGTTACAGCCACCTGGTCTATATCCGAAAGGCTTAGCCCCGCCTTTTGCAGCGTCTCGTCTATGACCGGCATAATATTCACAATGTGCTTTCTGGAGGCGATTTCCGGCACCACGCCGCCAAATTTCTGATGGACGGGAATCTGGGTGGAAATCACCAGCGACAGGACCTCCCGCCCGCCGCGCAAAACAGCTGCAGATGTTTCATCACAGCTGGATTCTATTGCTAGAGTAATTTTATTATCCATAAGTATCTCTAAATATCTCCACGTATCTTTAAATATCTACGACATAACGACTATCTCCGAAAAGCTCCGGCTAAAAAGGAAAAGAAAAAGGCTGCTGAAGTCTCTACAGCTTGGTATTCCACATGATTTCAGCCGCTTCTACAGGATTGGTGTAATATTTTGGACGCTGCCCCACGCTGCGAAAGCCCAGGCTGGTATAGAGATTGATTGCCACCTGGTTGGATGGGCGCACCTCCAGTGTCATGGAATCCACCCCCAGCTCCTTCACACGCAGGATGAGCTCATTCATCAGCCGCCTGCCAAGCCCCTGCCCCTGATAAGCAGGGTCCACCGCTACATTGGTGATATGCCCCTCGTTGGCAAGCACCCAGCAGCCGGCATAGGCCACAATCAAATCATCCCGTTCTGCATCCGTTGCCAGCAGGTAATAAGCATCCGTATGGGATGCCTCCTCCCAAAAGGACTGCCGTGACCAGGGCACCGGCATGCATGCCGCCTCCACCCTTGCCACGCCATCTGCATCATCCTGCACCATGCGGCGAAAAATAATACTGCTTTCATTGGGATTGCCATTCTTAGGATTCCCTGGCGCCCTTTCAGTTACTGCAGGCTTATTGCTCATGGCTGCACCTTCTCCTTTTCATTATCGGTGCCATGACGCTTTTCCCACAGCACCTCCGCCTCGGAGCGCCTGATGTACACCGGCTCCAAATCCATGACGGAATCCTCCCTGCCCTCCTGCTGCCGCCTGAGGGCTGCCATGGCCACATTGGCAGCACGGGGCATCAGCAGGTGCTGCGGCGGCAGCTGCACATTGGCTGGCAAATCCTCACGTCCTGCCAGTTTTTTCGCCACCATATCGCCTACTGCCATCACTGTCATCTGCTGGCTTGCACACAAGGCCAGTGCCTCATCTACGGAGTAAACCTGCACAGGGCTCACCTCCGCGAAGCCATCTCCCTGCCATGTATAGACCGCGCTGTACACATTTCCCTTCTGGGCATCGATAAAGGGTACCACGGCAATACCAGGCACCGGGTAATGCCATGCCAGCACCTCCGTAGTGGGAATGCCGAAAATCGGAATACTCAAACCGTAGGAAATCGCCTTGGCAGCTGCCAGCCCTATGCGCAGTCCCGTAAAGGAACCTGGCCCCAGGCTCACAGCCACCCCGGTCAGCTCCGCCTTTTTCACCCCTGCCAGCTGCAGCACCTTTTCTATATGAGGCAAAAGGGTTTCCGAGTGGGTTAATCTGGTCTGCACTGTCAGCTCGGCTAACAGTCTTTTTTCATCCGCCACAGCCACGCTGGAAACCATCGTCGCTGTATCTATTGCTAAAATTGGCAAAGCTTTTCCATCTCCTTATACACATCCTGCAGGGCACTACCTGCCAGCCTGAACACCAGCACACGCTCATCTTCCACATCAGTGCGCTGGATTTCCAGGGCAATATGGTCTTCCGGCAGGCACTCAGGGAATTTTTCCGCCCACTCTATCAGCACCAGGCCATCAGGGTTCTCCGCATAATCATAAAAGCCAATCTCGTCCAGCTCGTATTCCTGCTCCAGCCGGTACAAATCAAAATGCACCAGCGGCAGCCTGCCGTCCTCATACAGGTTCATCAGATTGAAGGTTGGGCTGGTAACCTCTCCCTGCACGCCCAGGCTGGCGGCAAGATTCTGCACAAACAAGGTCTTGCCAGCCCCCAAATCCCCATCCAGGCAGATAACAGTTCCCGGCCTCAGCACACCGGCAAGCCTTCTTGCCAGCTCCGCTGTCCTTGCAGGTGCATCAGATTTAAATTTAAACATTATTACGCTCCCATTTGCTCGCTAAAAATACATTCTTTTTCAATATAAAATTTTATCACAAATAATCCCCTATAGCAAAAAACTTGTGCAACCTGCACAAAAGAGATTTTCAGCTATTTCATTATGATAATTATTATCCATTACTATTTTTTATAAATTAATAATAAATAAAGCATACGCCAGAAAACTAAAGAAAAAGCCTTAAAAAGAAAAAATTTGCCAAAAAACAGGATTTTTCAAATTTGTGTCGAATTAGTATAATAAGGTCCATAGAGATAAGGACAAAACAGTGTTGTGTGTATCATATAGGAGGAAAAAGTTATGAAAAAGTTCGTATGCACCATTTGCGGTTATGTTCATGAAGGCGATGCTGCTCCTGAGAAGTGCCCTATCTGTAAGGCAGGCGCTGACAAGTTCAAGGAGATGGAAGGCGAGATGCAGCTGGCAGACGAACATCGTCTGGGCGTAGCTCAGGGTGTTGACCCGGAGATTATCGAGGGGCTCCGCGAGAACTTCAACGGCGAGTGCTCCGAGGTAGGTATGTATCTGGCTATGAGCCGCGTGGCTGACCGTGAGGGCTATCCTGAGGTTGCCGAGGCTTTCAAGCGCTATGCTTTTGAGGAAGCTGAGCATGCTGCCAAGTTTGCTGAGCTCCTGGGCGAGGTGCTCACCGACAGCACCGAGAAGAACCTGTCCATGCGCAAGGATGCAGAGTTCGGTGCCACCGAAGGCAAGAAGAAGCTTGCTGTTAAGGCAAAGCAGCTGAACCTGGATGCTATCCATGACACCGTGCATGAGATGTGCAAGGACGAAGCTCGCCATTGCAAGGGCTTTGCCGGCCTCCTGAAGCGTTACTTCGGTAAATAATCAATTTGCTTCCCTTAAAATTTCCACATATATCCCATTAATTTCCAAAAAAGAGGATGGCAATCCCTGCCATCCTCTTTTGCTGTGCAAAATTATATAAAATTACCTGTCAATTACCTGCCGACCTTTGCGCAAAATCACCTGCTATCTGTTCATTTGCCCAGATTAGCAGGGCCAAAGCCGTAGGGCAGCAGCTCCCCCAGGGCAAAATCAGCCACGCTGCCCTTGCCATCTGACAGGATAATCCGGAAGCTGTCCGGCTGGCAGAATTCCATCATCACCTGACGGCAGACACCGCAGGGAGCACACATTTCCTCCGGCTCCTGCCCTTCCGGGGCACCTGCAATGGCAATCCTGTCAAATTCTCTTTCACCCTCGTACACTGCCTTAAAAAAAGCCGTACGCTCCGCACAGTTAGTGGGGCCATAGGCGGCATTTTCAATATTGCAGCCGTGATAAACCTTGCCCTCCTTTGTCAAAAGCGCCGCCCCTACCTGAAAATGGGAATAGGGCGTATAGGCATGAAGCCTTGCCTTTTGGGCCTCCTGAAAAAGCTCCTCATTGGTCAATATCTCCACCCCTCTTCCTGCTTCATCAGCTTCACCAGGCGGCTGGTGCCCAGCCTGTCCGCTCCCAGCTCTATGAATTTCTCCGCATCAGCAAAGGAGGAAATACCGCCTGCGGCCTTTACCTTAACATTGGGACCTACATGCTTTCTCAGCAGGGCTACATCCTCAAAGGTGGCACCGCCGGTAGAAAAGCCCGTAGATGTCTTAATATACTCCGCCCCTGCCTCAGTCACCAGATGGCAGGCACGAATTTTTTCCTCCTCTGTCAAAAGGCAGGTTTCAATGATGACCTTGACCAGCTTGCCCCGGCAGGAATCATGTACCATCATGATTTCCGCCTGCACCTCCGCATCACGATGTGCCTTCAGCAAGCCAATGTTCAGCACCATATCTATTTCGTCTGCACCATCCTGAACGGCAGCAGCCGCCTCAAAGGTCTTGACTGCCACCGTGCTGTAGCCATTAGGAAAACCGATTACCGTGCAGATAGGCAGCAGTCCCTCCACCTGTTCTGCCGCCTGCCTTACATAAGCCGGCGGAATACATGCCGAAGCCGTGCCATAGTGCAGCGCATCATCCAAAACCCGACGTATATCCTCCCAGCCTGCCGTCGGATCCAGCAACGTATGATCAACCCTTGCCAGTATATCCTTCTTATCCATCAGCCAACCTCATTTCTATATCATCATACTACAAATTTCCTATCAATCATGCCAGGCAATCCAGCAGGGATGTACCGATGGTTCCCTCCGGCATGGCCACCCCGAAATTATCTGCAATAGTTGCCCCGATAACGGCAAAGGTATCGCAGTCCGGCAACTCTCCATGCCCTTTCATAGAAGGGGAATAGGCCAAAAACGGCACATCCTCCCTGGTGTGATCCGTCCCCCGGAAGGTAGGATCATTGCCGTGGTCAGCAGTCAGAATCAGCAAATCATCATCACGGAGCAGAGGCAACAGCTGCCCCAGCCTCACATCAAACCGCTCCAATTCCTCAGCGTACCCCTGCACGTTGCGCCGATGTCCCCACTGGGCATCAAAATCCACCAGATTAACAAAGCACAGGCCTGTAAAGTCCCGTCCGGCAAGCTCTATGGTCTGCTCCATGCCATGCACGGAGCTTTTTGACTTGTTGGACTCGGTAATGCCCTCCCCGTCAAAAATATCCGCAATCTTTCCCACGGAAATCACATCGTACCCGGCCTCCTTCAGAGCATTCAAGACAGTGGCGCCATAAGGCTTCAAGGCGTAGTCATGCCGGTTGCTGGTGCGCCTGAACTCCCCCTTTTTCCTGCCTACATACGGCCGGGCAATCACCCTGCCCACCTTCCACTCGTCCCGCATGGTCAGCTCCCTGGCAATCTCGCAGCAGCGATACAGCTCATCCAGTCCGAAGGTTTCCTCGTTGCCGCAAATCTGCAGCACTGAGTCAGCCGAGGTATAGACAATCATGTGCCCTGTGGCAATTTCCTCCTCCCCCAGCTCATCCAGGATTGCCGTGCCGCTGGCACTCTTGTTGCCGATAATCACCCTGCCGGTGCGCCGGGACAGCTCATCTATCAGCTCCTTGGGAAAACCGGTTTCCGTAAAGGTCTTGAAGGGGGTGGTAATATGCAGCCCCATCATTTCCCAATGGCCGGTCATGGTATCCTTGCCATTGCTTGCCTCCCGCAGCCTGGCATAGTAGCCGAGAGGCTTTTCTGCCGCCCGGATATGGGGCAGCCTGTGCACATTTGCTATGCCCAGGCTCTGCAGGTGGGGAATTTTCATCCCCGGCACCTGCCGTGAAATATGCCCCAGGGTATCCGCCCCGGCATCGCCAAAGGCCTCAGCGTCACCGGCAGCACCTATGCCTACAGAATCCAGCACAACAGTAAAAATACGTTTATACTTTTTCATCCTACAGCACCTCTTTAAATAAAACTCATGCCACTGTATTTTTCTGGCAGCATCAGAACAGTGCCACCAAGCCGCACAGCATGGCACTCAAAATACTCAGGAGAGCACCGCCTATCATCCCCCGCAGCACCAGCTGGGAAAGCACGCCCTTCTTGCCAGGGCACAGGGCACCGATGCCGCCTACGCAAATAGCCATGCTGCCCACATTGGCAAAACCTGCCAGAGAAATAGAAGCCATCATGGCAGTCCTGGCATCAAGGGTTCCAATAAAGGAGCCCAGATTGCTAAAGGCTACAAATTCGTTGAGGGCTATCTTCTGCCCCAGCAAGGTTCCCTCCTGCAAGGCGGCCGCACCATCAAAGCCCATAAGATAGCCAAAAGGCGCAAATATATAGCCGAAAATAATCTCCAGGCTCAGCCCGGCAAAACCGAGAATCATATTGAGCAACGCTACCAGGCCGATAATGGCAATCAGGGAAGCTGAAATACCGATAACTATGGTTACACCCACGGAAGCACCGTTGATAACCGCCTCTATAGGGCTGCTGTTGCTTCCCTTGCCATCAATAGCCAGCTCATCCAGACTTTCAGCTGTTTCCACCTCAGGCAAAATAATTTTGGAGATGAGAATACTGCCCATGCCTGCAACCAGAATAACAAGAATTTCGCTCCTGGTCATGTGTCCAATATACCTGCTGATCAAAACAGGGCTGCTGGTCTGCCCCAAAAACATATTAGCTGTGGCAATAAAGCTCTCCGTTTCCGTAGAGCCAATCAATTTCCTGACCACCCAGCCCAATTTTTTGACCACAAAACCGATGACACCCAGATAATACAAAAGCTCTACCAGGCCTGATACGAAAATAATATTTGCCAGTGCCTGAACGACAAATATAAAGCCCTTGGAGCTATCTGCCAAATCGCCAAAAACAAAGGCTACGCCGTCCTTGCCGCTGTTCACCACGGCAGTCACGCCATCAGATAGCACGGCAATCACCTGCTGCCCCACAGGCACCTTGACGATAAAAATCGCCAGCAAAAACTGAATGGCCAGAGCCTTGCCTACCAGCCGCCAGTTGACATCCCTTCTGTGCCATGACAAGAGCCAGCACAGGCCGATAACCACGACAATGCCCAGCAAATTCATTGCAAGCTGCATAAAAAATTCCCTCCGATCAGCCCTGTACGGCCTTTTCCTTGTCCGCCGCAATCAAAAGCCTGATGGCTTCCACAGCTACCTTAATAGCCGACTCAGTATCATGCACAATCGGATTTTCCATGCCCAGGGCATCCCTTTCCTGGTTGCCCACCACCAAAAAATCAGAACCGCAGCGCACCTTCAGATGGCTTGCCACAATAAACAGAGCGGCTGACTCCATCTCCGATGCCTTGCAGCCCAGCCGCTTCCAGGCTTCCCACTTGTTCAGAAGCTCATAGCTCACCGGCATAATCTGCGGATCATGCTGCCCATAGAATGCATCCTTGCACTGCACAACTCCGGCATGGTAATTCAGCTGCAAATTCTTGCAGGCCGCAATCATGGCATTGGTAATATCCAGATCTGCAATAGCAGGAAATTCAATAGGAGCATATTCCTTGCTGGTACCCTCCATGCGGATGGCACCTGTTGCCACTACAATATCTCCGCCCTTGACATCCAGATCGATGCCGCCACAGGTTCCCACCCTGAGGAAGGTATCCGCGCCACACTTCACCAGCTCCTCCATGGCGATGGAGGCAGAAGGCCCGCCTATACCGGTGGAGGTAACGCTGACCTTTTCACCATTCAGATAGCCTGTATAGGTAACATATTCCCGATTGTCAGCCACCAGCTTTGCATCCTCAAAATGCTGGGCAATCTTGGCACTGCGCTTCGGATCCCCCGGCAAAATCACATATCTCCCCACATCCCCCGGACGAATCTGCAAATGATACTGCAGCCCTGCTTCACCTGAATAATTCTGCATGATAAACTCTCCTTCTAAAATCTAAAACTTCCTCTAAAAACATACCAAGGATGACCATTCCCCTATTCTGAAATCACCTGTGACAGCTTCTCCTGTATGAGCCGGTATTGCCCCGCATCTACCATCAGCACGCGGCCTTGCCTGCTGACAAGTCCCTCCCGCCAAAGTTTCTGCACCGCCCGGGTAATGGTTTTTACACTCAAGCCGGTAAAATCCGACAGCTCCTGACGATTGTTAGCCAGGCGCAGGACTCCATCCACCGCCTCCAGCTCATACATGGTCTTCAGCAGCATGGCCAGCCTGTCCGCCCCCTGCAAGAACAAAAAAGCCCGTACCTTGTACGTCTGCTCCAGCAGATATTCCCCCATGAGCCTGGCTTCCTGTGCCAAGGCGCTAATATCTGTGTTCAGCCATTTGGCAAACTGAATTTTCGGTATTTTCAGCACAATGCAGTCTGTTAGTGCCTGCAAGGAGGTCTGATACCTCTCCAGCCCTATCAGAAATTCCATGCCGCCGTAAGCATATACCCCGACAGAAATCATGTAGTCAAAGGCCATACCATAAATCCTCATGTCTGTCCCCTTAATTACCCCCTTAGCTATAAAATACATGGTATCCACCGGATCTCCTTCCCGAAGGAAGATTGTCCCTTTCTGTATTCTTTCTACAGATACGCAGTCTATCAACCATAATGGAGCATTTTGAAAATAAATATAAAACTTTTTACGCCTCTCCAGGTCAGTTTCCCGTAAAAAAGGCCACACACTGTCTAAATATTCACTACTTATCATATTGTCATCCTTATAAAAACAAAAAAATCACTTGCGCGCGTTTGGTTTATCTTGTTTTTAATCGATTGTAGGTATATTATATGCTCTATAATACCAAAGAAAAAGGCCACCTGTCCCTTTTGGGATTATTTTATTATATAATTTCTAAAATGACAACAAAAAGTAGAACTTTCATATTAATGAGCTTGAACCCCTTGTGGCAAGTAACCATAGGTAAGGTCCTGAAACTTCCATGAAAAATAAAATAGCCACTGTGGCATACATATATTGTACACAGCGGCTATCATCTCATTATTCTACTTATCTACACGTTCAAACCTATACTTTTGCTTCGCATACGGGTATTTTGCGGTATCAGTCTCACTCATGAACATTTCCAAAGGCCTGCAATAAACCTTGAACGGCGCATACAATTGCCTATATACTACCAGCATTTTTCCATTTTCCGTATGTTCGGCAATATCAATGATTAAGTATGGGTTGTTTTTAAAGTGATTCCAAATTTCGCCAGGACGTGGCAATTCTCTATTCATAATTTTTTCCTTTTTCCTTAAATACAGTTTGAGTGAATTCTTCAAGGGAGTTTGTATACATGAAATGCACAGCACCAATTGCTAATATCAAAAATACTATTATGAATACAAATGTCCAAAGCAATCGTGCTGTTTCGTCAAATATTTTAAAGTAAGTTATAAGATCTGTTGTTTGATTGACTAGCATCCCTATCAAAAAGCTGATTACAATAGCATTCAGAACTGTCTGCTTTAACGCTTTGATTTTTTCTGAGAACCTGCGCAAAGCAATTTCATTAGCTTTCTGCTGATTAACATCTTGTTTTAGAGAAAGAAGCTCCGCTCTATAATCATTGAAAAATTCCTTTTTCAACTCATTTTTCAACCCCTCAGCTACAGCTTCTTTGTATTCAGCGGGAACTTTATTGTCTATATCCAAATACTTTTGTATGAATTCATCTAATTTTCTTCCCATAGTTATTCTCCCAAAATGCCATTTACATATACCATAATTTCAGGCCTTGTATTATTTACATCAGGGATGATAAACTCATTTTCATTTTGGTACTGAGCCGAGGTTTTATTCTTATACAAATTTTTTTTGTCTAATGCACCATATACCTTTTCAAAAACAATTTGTCCAATACTGGTACCAGGGTATATCTTCAGAATATTTGGAGTTACATTCAGCAGTCCATAATAAATATACCCTGAGAATGAAGGGTTAAAGTGCTGGGGTGTTAAAATCAGTCCTAATCTTGACAAGGTGGTTCTTGGACGGGCATACGCTGCTATATCATCAGGCAATGTATACTTTTCTCCAGACTTAACCAGCATATACTCATTTGGCTTGATTAAATATCCATCCGTAATATCAATTTCACAATATGTCAATTTTATATTTTCTTTGTCATTCAAATCAATAGGATCGCTTAATCTGTTAAAAACTCGTGCAATATTGCCAGCCGTTATATCATACGACACTGACTGGAGATTGCGTTCTTCAAACGGTGTAATCATCCCATCTTCCTTAGCAAGCTTCTTAATCTCCTGATCTGATAAGAGCATCCTAATCCCCCCTGAAAATTGAAAGCTCCACCCAAATAGCTATAGCCTAAAGATTATGGCTATATACTTTTAATCTTATCATTTTGAACCTTTTTTGTAAACAAATCTATAACAACTAAGTTTAAACAATTTTAATTTTAGTATGAACAGATCTGAAGCAAGTTTTATATGCAAGCTGGAAAAAGGAAACATCTCGCCCGGCGAACATCTCAAAAGAAACTATCATAAAATATATCGAACGCTATCACAGAGAGATAGAAGCATATACCATTCCAAATTTGAAAGGAATAATTGCAGCTTTTATCAAAAAAATAACGATATCCAACAGCAATATCACTGTTAAATACCGTTTTAAACCAACCCTGAGCCGGATTGATAAGTTTGACCTTTATGGTGCGCTCGGCGGGAGTCGAACCCACGCTTTCAGCTCCGGAGGCTAACGTCCTATCCACTGGACTACGAGCGCACATTTTTACCGCCTCATACAGGCGACTAGGATATTATAGCATTAATCTGAAATTTTTACAAGCAGAAAATCCACTTTCTCATAGAATTACTTTTCTAGTATATAACCATCTGCATGGCAGAATTATTTTGACAGCCGTTTCTTCATTGCCATGGTCAGGAAAAAAATCACGGCTGACACCACTACAATGGTAGCACCTGCCGCCATATTGCAGTAATAGGCCGCCACCAGCCCGGTAACGCCGGAAAGCATGGCCGATGCCACAGAAAAAAGATGATACTGCTTGACGCTGGCAGCCACGTTCCGCGCTGCCGCAGCAGGCAGAACCAGCAGTGAGTTGATAATCAAAAGCCCTACCCACTGGATGCTGATGGCAACCACCACTGCTACCATCGCTGCAAAAACGCCTTCCACAAGGGTAGAAGAAATTCCCCGGCTCCTGGCAAAGGACGCATTGATGCTGACAATCATCAGCCTGTTGAACAAAATCCCCCAGGTCACAAAGACCAGCACCAGCACCACTGCTAAAGAACCGATTTCCTCCGGAGTAATACTGAGAATATCGCCAATCAGGTAGCTGGCGTATTTGTTGAAGCTCCCCCCATAGGACATCATCATCAGGCCTGCCGCAATTCCCACTGAGGAAAACACGCCAATTATGGTATCAGTAGAGGCAGTGCTATGATTTTTTATCCAGGTAATCAGCAGGGCAAAAACTATGGAAAACAGCAGCAATGACTGCACCGGGGAAAAAATCCCCAAAATCGCACCGATGGCAAGCCCCGTAAAAGCTCCATGTCCCAAAGAATCAGAAAAAAACGCCATGCGATTGGATACAACCATGGTACTCAACAGCCCAAAAAGCGGAGTAATCAAAAGCACTGCCAGCAGGGCATTTTTCATAAAGTCATAATGCAGCCAGTCAAAGGGAAGGGCAGACAATATGCCGTAAATCGTTTCCATCATCTACCATCTCCCTCTTGACCGACATCATAAATATTGCCATCACCACTACCAAAGCCAGCATCGCTTTTGCTAATGCTTCCACAATCACAATCGCAGCTGCAGCCTTCACCGACGGATTTTTTCCTGTGGGGCAGCCACTCGAAGCCAGTTCCCCTGTCCCGTGTGCCATCACCTGCCAGCATACCGAAGATTTTGCGTGTTCTCCTGTCGCGAAATACCTCCTCCGGACTGCCACTGCACACCACGCCCTTGTTCATCAGCACCACCTGGTCCGCATGACGGGCCACCATGTTCAGGTCATGGGATACCAGGATAATCGCCATGTCCTCGTTGTTCTGCAAATCCTCCAGTATCTCATAAAAAATCTCTAAGCCGTTCTGGTCCACCCCGGATACCGGCTCGTCCAGAAGCAGCAAATCCGGCATGGGGTTCAGTGCCAGAGCCACCAGCACCCTTTGCAGCTCGCCGCCAGACAAGGCTCCCAGCGTGCGGTCAATCAGCTCTGCCGCCTTGACACGCCTCAGACTCTCCAAAATTCTCTGGCGATTGTTTACAGGCAGCAACCATACCGGGCGGTTGCTTAGACAGGCTGCAAACAAATCCTGCACCGTAATGGGCGCACTAACATCAAACTTCAGATACTGGGGCACATAGCCTATAACCGGGCTGCCGGTGTGCTTGCCCTTGGCATCCGTATACTTCAGCTGCCCCGTATGGGGAACCTCCCCTAGGATGGCCCGCAGCAACGTGCTTTTCCCGGCGCCATTAGGCCCTATGATAGCCGTTAGCTGGCCACAATGCACATGAATATTTACATCCTCAAAAATCACCAGATTGCCAGCCCTTACCCCGAAGCTCTCAATCCGCGTACAGCACAGCTTCGTGCAATCGCTCTGGGAGCTGGCATGATGAAACAGTTTTCTCAACATTATCTACACCTACAAAAATAATCTCACGCAACTGTAAATTCAAATTCTTCCGGAGATAAATTATACACCTCAATTAAACCGCTTATAAATTTCAAGATGCTGGTAGCACTTAAATTCGTCTCAAAAAAAATACCAGTATTGTCAATTTCTTTCGGTTTTCTAAAGTCTTTTTCTGATAGAGACACATAAACACGATTTGTCGCAGTAGGTGAAAACTTACATTTGGCTATATCACGAATTTTTTTATCATCTAAATCATACAACATTTTTATAAATAAAAATAACATATTAGAATATGATTTCACTGAAACTGTTTCACCATAAAAAGTATAATTCACTGGCTTTGTATGCGCAACTATAGATATATCAGATAAACTATACGTCTTATCATCGATACTCTTGTTTATCATGCCAATATCAGATAATTTCTCATAATCTAACAAACGTAATACATATCCTGATAATATATCCGCCCTAGCCTTAATAGTATCCTCATTCCATTTACTTGCACTCAAAATTTCTTTATTTAGTATATTCGCTTTGGAATGTTCTCTTATAATAGCTTTCTTCTCACTAAATGACTTAGTTCCTAATTCACTATTGTAACCAGTTATTGTCAAATTACCAAGTGTATTAAGATATTTATTATATACATCGGAATAACGTTCGCCAATTTCTTTCTTCCATACCACAGAATTTTCACGTTGTGGCAGTATGTGTTCAATCGTCATTTTCGTGGTATCTAAAACTTCGTTACTTCCTTCATTTTCTATTATGGCTAAAATAAACTTACAACACTTTGCCTTTTTATACAATTCTCCATAAACCAATTCATTCTTAAATTCATCATCGGACAGCATCCTATCTTTTGTACGGAGTTCAATAAAAAATTTATACATAACTCCATAATAATCTTTAGACACACTATTTTTGAATAATCTAGCATAAAGCGTTTTAAATAACCCTCTTAAACTATTAGATGGTATCCCACAAACAATGCGTCGTACAAAATAGCTCCTCAAAAAACACAATACTTTCTCTAAGGTCGTAGTATCTAAATTACCATCATCATACTCATGAAACATAGAAAATAAAAATACATATACCGTACTCTGATCAAGCAATCTAAAATCTCTTAAATAACTAGTAATTTTTTCATTGTAAGAAGTTCTTTTCCCTATAAATGCTGCATAATACCCGGCATATATTTTCATATCCTTCAAAACTTCTTCATGCGTAAAATTCTTAGAATATTTTTTAAATTTTGTGTAAGCATTTTTGTCCGTCACAGAATCATTGATTTTAAAATTTAGATATTGGACAAAAAAATTAGCTAAATTTTCATTTTCCACAACTCTTTCCATGTATGACCAATAATGCTCATACAACGTATCTTGATTAGTATCACTCATTAATAAATAATTTCTAATCAAATCCGCCAGCGACAACTCCAACCCAGTTGAATTAATACTCTCAAATATCGTTTGTGGATCATCTCCTTGAGACATATCCAACACAATTTCAACAATTTCGAGTTTTTTCATCCCGCGCAAAATATCATCCAATGAATAGTTTTTATCCAAATGAGCCAAAACTAACTTTTGTAATATTTTATAATTATTGACAATGTTAGAGTTTTCATCCAATCCTATATCGGTACCGACCATTAAGTTATAAAATTGTTCCTGATCAGTTTTAACAGGTTTTAATTTCAACTTATACTTTTCATCACAATTCCTATTATATAAATAATCCGATACTTCACTAGCAACTCTAGTTTCGCCTCTCTCACTTGCTATATCATATAAAACTTTCAGCAACAAGAAGATTGTAGTTATTCGTTGCTGACCATCAATAATCAAATCCTCATCCAGTATACTTGAGGAAATATCGTTAATATAAACTATAGAACCAGTAAAATGCTTTCTATCTTCCTTGAATGCAATAATAATATCCTCAAATAACTTTTCACACTGAACATTAGTCCAATCATAGTTTCTTTGATAAACAGGTATCTTAAATACCCTTCTATTTTTTTCTATCAAATCCTTGAGTACCCAAGCTACATTTGATCTCATAAAACTCCCTCCCAGAAAATAAAATAGCTGCACACAAAAAAGTCCATCCTAATGTTCATATACCAACTATATTTCATTCACTTCGTCAGCCTCAAAAACGCCCAGCGGGCCGCCATGAACAATATTATAGCATACAAAACCAGCACCACCAGGGATTCCAAGGCTATGGGCTGCCCCAGGGAAATCCCCCGCAGCAGGTAGCTGGTATGAGTCAGGGGCAGCAGCTGGATAAAGTACCGCACCGCCTCCGGCAGGGTGTGCACTGAAAAGAATGTGCCACAGAGAAATGACATAGGCAGCAGTACATAAGTATTGACCTGCCCCATTTCCTCATAGGTGCTGATAGTCATGGCAGCAAAAAAGCCGATTTCGGAAAAAATAATGCAATTGACCACCAGCACTAGCAAAAACAGCGGTGTCAGGTGCAGCTGCGCCCCGAAAAGCACTGCCAGCACCAGGATAATCGCCGAGGAAATCAGCCCTCGCAGCACTGCCGCCAGCACCTTGCCAATCACGAAGGCCTCCGGCACCACCGGGGCAATAATATATTCCTCCAGGCTCTTGTGATAGATGCGCTCCGAATGAACCGGCGTCACGCTGTTGAAGCTGATATTCATGGAATTAAGTGCCAGAATACCCGGCACCAGAAAATCAAGATAGGAGCCGTCCGTCACCTGGATGCTGCGCCCCAGCCCCCAGCCAAAGGCCACCATGTACAATAGCGGCGCCACCATACGGCTAAAAATAAACTTTTTCAGCCGCCGCTGCAGCACAATCCAGTCCCGCCAGAACACCGTCCAAATATCCTGCAATAGCATTACAGCCCCTCCCTTCTGCCAGTCAGCTCAATAAACACATCTTCCAGATTAGAACGCCTTATCCTGGCATCCTCCAGTTCCTGTGCTGCCACGAACTCTGCGGCTTCCTGACGGCTGTCAAAAAAGCGGTACTGGCGGCCACTTTCGTGCAGCTCATCTCCCGAACTGCCTGCCTTGCCGCCTTTCGCACTTTTTCCTGCTTCTGTTGCCATGCCGCCCTTAATAGTGTTCCCGTTTTCTGCCGTGCCGTTCCATTCCACAGCAATCCTTCCCATGCGCTGGCAGAAGGATGCAGGGGTATCAATATCCACCAGCCTGCCCTTGTTGATAATCGCCACCCGGTTGCAAAGGCTTTCCGCTTCCTCTATGTAATGGGTAGTCAGAAGCACAGTCACCCCGTTGGCAGCCATCTCCCGAATTAAGTCCCAGATGCGCCGCCTGACCTGGGGGTCAAGGGCAACTGTAGGCTCATCCATAAAGAGGATTTTGGGTCTGTGTATCAGGGCACGGGCAATCAGCAGCCGCCTTTTCATGCCGCCAGACAGCTGCCGCGGCGGCATATTCACCGTATCCTCCAGCTCAATATACCGCAGAAGCTCCCCAATCCGCAGCTTCCTGTCCATGCTGTCCATGTGGTGGAGCCTGCCGTGCAGCTCCATATTGTAGCCCACGCTCAGGTCATTATCAAAATTGATATGCTGGGGCACGATGCCAATCATTTCCTTGATGGCCTTCTCGTTGCCCTCCAGTGGCATGCCGTCATAAAAAATTCTGCCGGCTGATTTTTCCGTCTGCATGGTCAGCATCCTGATGGTAGTGGTCTTGCCGGCACCATTGGGCCCCAGGAGCCCAAAAATCTCCCCGCGTCCTATCTCAAAGGACAGCCCGTCCACTGCCAGCTTCCTGACAGCCTTGCCATCCCTGCCCTTCCTAATAAATTCCTTGGTCAATCCCTCAACTTTAATCATCTGCTACCACCTTACTACCTGCACCAATTAGCCAAACTCAATCCAGCCTATATCCTGCAAAATCTGCCCAGCTATTTTATCTGCACAATACGAAGTATTTAACCTACGTTTTGCATACTGTAAATATGAACCATCTGTTTTCTTTATTAATAAAGCCGTAAAAAACCTTTCCCAGCTGAAATATTCACTACTCTCCACATAGTTAGATGTATCAGACAGTACCTCTGCTATTTCCTTATCGCTGACCACGCCGGAATGAAGTATTAACCATTCAAATGATTCAGGCAAGTAGAGAACAATATTTTCCCATAACCTTGCCAAATTGACGAGCCGTTCCATTTCTGCACCAAAAGCAGCACCATCTGCTATGACCACTATAGGTCCCTCTATCAGCCCCAGCACCTGGGACACCTGATGAAAAATATTTGATTTGCCTCCTGCACCAATACAACGGATATTATTTTTGTCGCAAATAGCGGAAAAAAACTGATTTCCTGCATTTGAATCCTCAGTAATAACACATTCAGGCTTCACAGGAAGCCCACGCTCCGGCATGGCATAAAAACGATAAAATTCATTATAGGTCTGCTTCAACGTTCCATACTTGCCTGACTCACGAATACCATATACCTCATCCACACTGTACGGCAAAGCAGGTATTGCCTCCCTTGTCACAATAACATAATAATTATCTGTGTCCTTGATAGCCGCTGCAAATTCGTTAGAAAAAACAAATTCATTCCCTTCATCAATAAAAACAATACTATCACGAACAGTCTGTAAATCCGACAGCCACTTCCTGCCGGAAAGCACATAACACTCCTTGGCGCAAATTATATTTACCGCACTAGCAGCCCCGTTTTCATAGAATTCACCAATCATCTCTATCAGGGTTGTCTTGCCGGTTGCACTATCACCTCTGATAACAGTGAGATTCCTGCATAGCTCAAACTGATACTTGACTCTTTTATTACTGACAATAACACGTTGTATTCCCTTCATAATCAGCCCCCGTTGCACATTACCTGCTATACATACCTGTTGCACATCTCTGATATATACCCCATGTACCTGTTATACATACCTGCCAGCTATCAGCACCATTTCACGCATATTATGCACAACTGCATCCGTATTTACTATATGTATAGCAAAAGGTTCGCTGCCAAAATCCATAATATGCCGCAAATTAATGGTAATATCCTGCAATCTGCCTATCTCCAGAAGCCATTTAGCACAATTATCCCCACAGGTGGAGGCATTAAATATCCGCTCAGGCTCATTTTTTATCAAAATCAAGGTTTTTACACCGCCTGACAGGGAATTGGGAGCTATCTTGCCCAGAACCGGGCTGTCAATCACGCCATTTCCCAGCACGACAGATTTATCCACATCAAGAATTGCCCTTTTCGCAAAATCGTCCGTTATCCAGCTATCCTCATAACTGTTCTTGAAATACACAGCCGTATTGAAGACAGCCTCCGGCAACCTGCCAAAAACTATGTGCAACATAAGCTAACCTCCCCTTGCCGGAACACCTAGAACTTTTATAACAATACCTATTGTTATTATATCATAAGTTTGATATTATGTTAATTTCAGTTTGTCGTAGTGCCGGTTTGTTACTTCGTGCACATACTGACTAAAATGGTTTGATAGTTCGTGGACTCTGTTCAGACATTATTAAAAGGACAGGTAGCGGCAGTACCCATAGAAAACTCGCTCTCGCTCTTAGCACAGCCTCGCGCTTCTAAGCTCCTGCATCGCTTACGCTCGCACTTGCTAAGAAGCGAGGCTGCACTCAAGGTTTTCTTTGGGTACATGCCGCACCTGTCCCTCTTTGTGTCTGAACAGATATGCACATAATAATCCAACTGCATTCAATTAGTATGCAACTGTAGCAACTAATTCTGACTTTACGAGCAAGCCTGAAAAGGAAGAGCCGGGAGGCTGACGAAACTTGCAATTGCCAACCTTTGCATAAACGTATAGTGCAAACAACTCTGCTCATAATAGCAGATTGCCTTGCATAGCAGTTGGCAGTATCAGGTAGCGTCAGCCTCCCAGCCCCCTATTTCAGGCTTGTTCGTAAAGTATCATTATGTTGCTATGGCAAAATATAAGGGCTTGCTGATAAGTAAGTGGGGAGCTGCCGCAGGAGTGTAACTATCAGCAGATAATGCGATGGGCGGAGAAGGCGGTGCCAATGCAAGGCACTGAGACGCGCCTCGGTGCTTAGCGAGTCGCAAGCCGTAGGCGCAGCGAGAGCTTAGCATCCGCTAGGCGTGGATAGTAGCGCGAGCGTGCCTGCATTGGCATTGCCTCTCCGACCATTGGAGTATTTGCTGATGTTTTTCTGACAGCTCCCCTGCACTAATAATTAAAACGTACATATATCGCAAAAGTAACAATCAAGCACTACGACAAACTTAAATTTTGCCTCTGAGGTCATGATCTGTCATGGCACATACCACAGAATCAGACCAGACATTCTCAGCTGTTTCTATCATATCTATAATAGTGAAAATCGGCAGGATGATGCCCATAATGCCCAGAGGCACTCCCAAAGAGGACATCAGGGACAACGTAAGGAAATAGCAGCCCATCGGCACGCCGGCGTTACCCACTGCCGCCAGCACAGCCACAAACAGCCAGGTAATCATAGTGCCGGTAGTCAGCTCAAGACCGGCATTCTGCATTACAAACAGGGATGTTACCAAAATAAACGCCGCACAGCCATTCATGTTGATGGTGGTGCAAATTGGCAGCACGAAGCGTGATACCTTGGTATTGACCTTGAGATTATTCTCAGCAGAAGCCAGAGTTACCGGCAGAGTACCGGCAGAGCTCTTAGTGAAAAGCGCCACGGCAATGGCCGGGGACATCTGGCGGAATACATACAGTGGATTCAGCCCCCGCAAAAGCAAAAACAGCGGCAGGACGATGAAAAACTGCACCGCATTGCCTCCCAGCACCACTGCCACATACTTGCCAAGAGAGCCAACAATCACACCGGCCTCAATCTGGGCGGACAGCTGGGCGGCAAAAGCCAGGATGCCCAGAGGCAGTACATAAAGAATACCGCGAATCATGGTAAACAAAAGCTCCTGCAACCCCTTGATGCCCTTCAAAAGCACCGCACGGTTCTCCGTCTCCGGCATAAAGGCCAGCCCCAGCCCGGCAAAGGCTGCAATCAGCAGCACCGACAGCACATTGCCTGCCAGGAAAGGCTGCAGCATATTATTCGGAATAACAGACAGAAAATGCTCATAATAAGAAAGCTTCTCCAGCTTCTGAGGCACATCTGCAGCTCCTGCCCCCACAACGTCCGCCGGCAGGTTGCCAGGTGCAATCACATTGTACAAAATCAGCCCCACCAGAGCTGCCGAGAAAGTAGTCAGCAGGGTATAAGTAACTGCCCGGGCAAAAATCCTGCCTGTTTCCTTCCTGCTGCCCAAATCCGCCAAGGTGGTAATCACCGCCAAAGCAATAGTCGGCACGGCAATAAACTGGAACAGCCGCGTAAACACTGTCGCAATAAAATCAAATAATCCATTCAGGGATGCAATCTGCAGCCAGCCAAGAATACCGCCTGCAATCAGGGCACTGAACCACAGCACCAGCTGCTTTTTCTGAGCTCCGGCATCATTTTTTGCCATAGCTTCCCGGGCAGTCTCTGCCACTGAAGCCCTTTTGCTATTATCAGCCATACAAAAAACCTTCCTTCAATAAATATAGTGATAACATATATAAAAACTATGATTTATACTTTACCACAACATGCCGCTTATGTCAAATCATTATCCCTGCCAATGCCAAAAGCGGCACAGGAAACTACCATTACAGTAACCCCCTATGCCGCCTGAATAGCCGAAAACAATCAAGTTTTAAAAATCATCAGCAATTCATTCACATAGCCAAAAGCTATGAACACACAATATAATTATAATCAGTCAATATATCAGGCAATCCCAGTTACCATGTAGAAAATCACGCACAGGAACGGCACCAGGAACTTCATGCCCATGAGAATGGCAATATCACCATAGGAATCCTTGTGGCTCAGTCCGCAGATGGCCAGCATGGTAACCAAGGCACCACAGTGAGGCACCGGGTCAATACCGATAGAAGAAATAGCTACAATACGGTGCAACACCTCCAGCGGGATGCCTGCCTGAGCAGCCATAGCCGCCCACTGGTCACCCAGCATGGAAAGGGCAATAGTCAAGCCGCCGGAAGCGGATCCGGTGAAGCCGCACATAACATTGGTAGTCAGCACCGCGGAAAACAGCGGACCGCCGCCAAAATCAAGATTCAGCAACAAATCCTTGATAACCACAAAGCCACCCAGGCTGACTACCACGCAGCCGAAAGCGTAGCCGGAAGCCACATTCAAAACCGCACTGCAGGAAGAAACCGCCGAGCCGTTGATAGTAGTCATCATGCCCTCAGTGATGCGCAGATGCCTGCGGGCAATAATCGCTGCTGCAATACTGCTCAAAATCAGGGAAATTGTAATGGACCAGCCAGCGGAAATCTTTGCCACGGAATGAGCCAGCAGGCTGATCTTCAAAGGCACCAGGGACTCCAGGGCACCCTGATCCCAATGGAAGGCCCAATCCCAGTTAAAAGGGTTGGACAGGAATACATTCAGGCCAATAACCATAATCAGCGGAATCACGGACACCTTCCAGTTAGGATTCGGAATCTTGTGGCGGCGCTGGCTGAACTCAATGTGACGGCCATAGCCCTCACCGGCAGCCTTCAGCCGCTTGGCCCGGAAGGAAATCCAGCCCCAGCCCATTAGCAGGAACACCACGCTGGCAAAGATGCCGATGCCCATGCCGGACCAGGTGGAAGTACCGAAATAAGAAGAAGGAATAATATTCTGAATCTGAGGCGTACCCGGCATAGCCACCATGGCAAAGGAAAAGATACCCATCCACAATGCCGCCGGCAGAAGGCGCTTCGGAATATCTGCCTTCTTGAACACTACCGCACCAAAAGGATACATTACAAAAGCAACAACGAACACGCTCAGGCCGCCGTAGGTCAGGGCACCGCAGCCCAGAAGCACCGCCAGCACTGCCCTCTTTTCACCCAGCAGCTCAATAATCTTGCCTGCCACCGAGGCAGCCATGCCGCCCTTCTCCATCAGGCGGGCAAATACTGCACCAAACAGGAAAATTGGATAATAATTTTTCAGGTATTCAGCCGCCTTGGTCATGTACAGCTCGCTGAACACAGGCAGGGAAGCATGCTCACTGCCCAGGGCAGCCACCACTGCAAATACCGGTGCAATCAGGATAATCGATGCTCCCCGGTACGCCATTACCATCAGACCAATTAAGGCAACAAAAATTATTGCTGTGTCCATTAAAATTTACTCCTCCTATAATCCATATTACACATATCCAGCCGACAGGCAATCCCTCAAAAGCTGCCAGCCTATATATTAATATCAGTCTGCTGCACAATTGTCAAGCCACTAATTAGCACCTGTTGACAATAATAGCAAACGATATATTTCCCCTATCATTACAATATAACTATAACCTCAAGCTATAACTCTATGCGTTATTTATCTTGCGATTTACAATATTTATGATACTGAAAAATAAATAGGCTCCGGAAACTTGCTCCGGAGCCCTGTCGCAATGGTGCAGTCCACTGCACCGGCAACCATGAATGAAATGTATGAGCAATGCTTTCCTTGCAGCGCTGAAACCGCAAAGAAAAACCTTTCGTCAAAGTCATCACTGCCAATGATGAAAGGATGCTGCACTGCATTGTGGCACACAGACAGCTACGCCGCACAAAAATATCTGCACAATCCATGCAAAGCATTTGTACAACAAATACCAGCCCAAATATGCCACAAAAAAATCCTGACCAAAAGCCAGGATTCATGCACATAGTTGTAAAAAAATCCCCTTCCCATCACTCGCAGGTCTAACGGTGATTGCTAAACAGGCAGTTCTCCTGGCTCCAGATCATCGCTCAACCACGCCTTCCCAGATTGCTCCAGTGACATAAATGTGGTCTTGCTCCCTGCTACAGTGGCGGGACCGCGCCGGACTTCAACCGGCTTCTCTTGTTAGGCCTATGCCGAATCTCTCCCGGCATATAGGCACCTGTTCCAATCCATATTCAGTTCTTCAGCTACTAATCATATTAAACCATCCGCAAGAGCACCATAGGTTCAATCAATATCAGCTTACGAATCCTATATTAGCACTGAATGAAAATTGTGTCAACCCTGCAAAAAAATTTTTTGTCTCACCCCTCAGGCATTAGCCGCGTGCATGGCCGCCCGCTTCTTGATATCACGTTCCCTGTCCAGCCTCTCAATGGAAAAGCGATGGAAACGCCCCATGGACAGGAAATAGCCGCCAAATCCCAGCACTGCGATAATCGCGGCCATAATGTACACGGCAGAAAACCCGAAAAATGGCACAACACTGCCCAGGCAGTAAGGCCCGGCACCGGTTCCCATATCCAGCAGCATAAAATAAGTGGAGGTAGCCACTCCCATCTTGCGGGATAATGAGCAATGCAGGGCAAGGGCATGACAGGCCGCCGTAATGCTGCCGTAGCCTATTCCCAGCAGCACCCCCCCTGCCAGAAGCATATAATCATCAGCAGCAAAAGCCACCAGCAGCATGGAACCTGTCAAAAAAAGCAGGGATGGATAAATTACCACATTACCGCCCCGGTTGTCCAGCAGCCAGCCAATCAGCGGACGGCTCAGGATAGAGGCGGCTGCAAAGCACAAAAAGAAAAATCTGCCTCCCAGCTCTGCCATACCGTTGGCAGCGGCATACTCCCCCATATAGCTGAGCACAGTCGAGTAGCAGACACCGCCCACCATGGCAATCATAGAAATAGCCACGGAACTTTTAGCGATAAAATCCCCCAGTGAAACGCCATGATAAGCTTCCCGTTCCCTCTCGCTCAAATCACGCTCCGGCACCTTAAGCAGCCAGGACAGGCACAGGATAATCAGTGCCAGGGCACTGCAAAAGATGATGCTTGTCTCAAAGTCACCCACATTAATAAAGCTAAGCGCCCAGAAAGGCCCTACAGCTGATGCCAGGGTTACGCCCAGTGTATAATACCCAATGCCGCTGCCCATCCGCTTCAGGGGAATCAGGGAAGCTGCAATAATGCTGGTAGCTGTGGATGTGGCACCGAAGGCCATCCCCTGCAGCAGGCGCACCACCATGAAGGAAGCAACATCAGGACAGAGCCTGTACAGCAGCATCAGCAGGAAATACGCCGACGTGCCCCACAAAAGCAGCCTGCGCCGCCCTGCCAAATCTATATACCTGCCGGCCGGCAGACGCATCAGCAGCGAGCCCACGATAAATATTCCCGATGCCAGCCCCGCCGTGCTGATGGACACCTGCCATGTATTGATAGCATAGCTGGTAGACCAAAGCATCAGCTGGTAATGTACAACGTATACAAAAAAATTAATGGCAATATCCAGCATATAATTGGCTGTCCACAGTTTTTCCCCTGACCCCCTGCTGTCTTCATGGCATGTACTGGCAGCTAGCAAAGCCCTTGCCTGCTCCTCAGCTTCTTCAGTTCCCCGCCTCCGCCTGTTATAAAGACCCACCACTCCCTGGCTCATTAGGATGAACTCCGCATCGGCCTCCGTGATATTCATTTCCTTGGACAATTCATTTACAAAACCTTTGTCATTGCAACACATATCTAACGCTCTCCTTTCGCAAAAAAGGATAAGCCTGCCGCCGCAATTTGTCCAATATACAAAAAACATGCTTTTCTATGCAGCCTGTGCATTAAAGCACACAACTATCCCCCCTGCCAACGAGACAAGGACTATGCAGCAGCCCAAGCCGCCACTTTGCCTGGCAGCCGTATTATTACAAAAATGTATATCCTCCCATAAAAAACTTGCATAGCTATAGCTATTGTTTTTTCTCCGCTGCCTGCGTATAATCTCTACTGAACCAGCCCCATCTGTTCCTGCAAAATCAGATCAGCTTTTATAAAACACAAAAACCTGACCGTTTTTTCACAAAGGAGACATCATACATGGAATTACATCAGCTTGAATACTTTTGTACCCTTGCCCATATCAAACATTTTACCAATGCCTCAAAGGCAATTGCCGTTTCCCAGCCTGCCCTCAGCCGTTCCATTGCCAAGCTTGAAGCAGAACTTGGCGTACAACTCTTTGACCGCAGTGAAAAGCAGCTGGAACTTACCGCTGAGGGCAGGAAATTCCTCAAGTATGTGGAAAAAGGACTGTGGCAGCTGGAACTGGGGCGCAGCCTGATTTCTGCCGACACCCCGGAAAAGGGCAGCATCCGCCTTTCCTTCATTCAGTCCCTGGGCAGCTATTTTGTGCCGCAGCTGCTCTGTGCCTTTCGAGAGCAGTATCCCGGCATCTCCATTTCCCTCAGGCAGGATACGCCTGCCAGCCTTGGACAGAGCCTGCAGGAGGGCAAGGCAGACCTCTGCCTGTGCTCCAACATGCTTCCGGCGGAGCATATCGGCTGGATGTATCTCTGCTCGGAGGAAATCTATTTGGCTGTACCGAAAAATCATCCCTTTGCTGCCAAAAAGCAGATAAATCTCCAGGAAGCCGCCTCTGAGCCCTTCATTATGCTGGAAGCCGCCTTCACCCTGCGGCTGCTCTCGGATCAGTTTTGTGAACTGGCTGGCATTTCTCCTGATATCATCTTTGAAGGAGCAGACATCTTCTCCGTAGCAGGGCTGGTAAGGGCAGGCCTTGGCATAGCCCTGCTGCCAAAAATCCCAGCCCTGGCTTCACCCGAGCTGGTTTTCCTGCCAATCTCCTTCCCTGTATGCCAACGAGCCATCGGCATCGCCTGGAATACGACTGCCACCTTGCCTCCTTCTGCTGCCATCTTCCAGCGCTTTGTCCTCAACAGATATATACAGGCAGACTAAACATGATGACAGCCATCAAAAAAACATCAGCATATTTTACGTGCTGATGCCCCTATAAATGCGACCTTATGAAAATATTTATTCATATACAGATTGTTTTCACTCTGGCACAGATATTTTTCAGTCTGACAGGCTATACTATAAAACATAGAAAGGCAAAGATAAAAAAATTAAGCCTGACAACCATGAAAGATAGAGAAGGAGTGATATCCCATGACACCAAAGTTTTATCATTGCGAGCAATGCGGCAACATCGTAGAGATGATTAATGATTCCGGCGCACCGCTGACCTGCTGTGGCCAGAAAATGAAGCAACTGGTGCCCGGTTCCGTAGATGCTTCCCAGGAGAAGCATGTGCCTGTCTGCAACCAGATAGGCAACATTGTCAAGGTAACTGTCGGTTCCGTGCCGCATCCTATGGTGCCGGAGCACTTCATCGGCTGGATTGTCCTCAAGACAAACCACGGCATCCACAGAAAAATTCTCTGCCCTGCCAATTCGCCGGAAGCCACCTTCACCCTCAACCAGGGTGAGCAGATTGAAAGCATTCTTGCTTACTGCAACCTGCACGGCCTCTGGCAGGCGGATGTAAAATAACAGCTCTCCCACTGCTGCTGCCCCGGCAAGCTACCCAACAAAAAACTCCGGGCTGCAGCAGATAATCCATATTCCCCTGTATGACTGTCCGATACAAGTTACGGACAGTCTTTTTTTGCTCTTTTATGGAACCGGCCAGCCCGGCTATCGGCTTCACCGCCTGCCCCGTGACAAGGCTTTGCCTTACATTCTATCCAGCTTTACCGATACGCTGTAATCAGGCTCCCTTGCCTCCATAGCCGCCACGATCCGCTCTGTAAGCTCCTCATCGCTTGCCGGGTAGCTATAAGGCACCTCCACATCAAACACCAGGCGGCTGCCGTGGAAAATATGCACATCGTGCATGCTCAGGCTGCCGTCTATACCCTTCAGCACCTCTGCAAGATTTTCCAGCAGGGCGTCAAACTCAGGATCCCCCACCAGTTTCGGATCCACATGCACGATGGCATGAATATCCAGCTCCTTCTCAATGGCATGCTCCAAATGGCTGGCAACAGCATGAGCCTCCAAAAGCTTCATAGTAGAAGTCACCTCAATATGCAAAGAAGCAAAGACATTCCCCGGCCCGTAGCTATGGGCCATCACATCATGCACCCCCAGCACCCGTCTGTCCCTGATCGCAATCTCCATAATCCTGCCCAGGATTTCCGGGTCTGCAGGCTTGCCCAGAATAGGCTGCAATGTCTCGCTGGCAGCTCCCCAGCCGCTGTACATGATGAACATGCCCACCACTATTCCGGCCGCGCCATCAAGGTTATAGCCTGTCCACCAATAAACCAGCAGGCAGGCAATAACCACGGAGGTAGCCACGCAGTCGCTCATGCTGTCCATAGCCACCGCATTAAAAGCAGGCGAATCCGTCTTTTTGCCAAGATACCTGTTAAATGCCCCCAGCCACATCTTCAGCACCACCGAGAACACCATAACAGCCAGGGCCGGTGCCGAAACCTCCACCGGTTCCGGCGCCAGCAGCTTCTCAACGGAAGTCTTGATCAGTTCAAATCCCACCAGGAGGATTATCCCGGCAATAATCAGGGCGGCAATATACTCGATGCGCCCGTGGCCATAGGGGTGCTCCTCGTCCGCCGGCTTGGCAGACATCTTCAGCCCCAGCATAGTCACAACGGAACTTCCCGCATCGGAAAGATTGTTGATGCCGTCGCCAATAATCCCCACAGAACCACTGACAAAGCCCGTCACCAGCTTCATGGTACAGAGCAGCAGATTCACGCAGATGCCCACACTGCCGCTTAAAAGGCCATATCCCTTACGCACCCGGGAATTATTCACATTATCAAAATCCTTAACAAATTTCCGTATCAAAAATTCCGTCATAAAACCACTTCTCTGAAAAAACCTTTCCCGAAGGAAAAAATAGCATAAACAAAACAATTTTCCCTAAACTGCAAGCCGGAAGCAAATTTAATGGGCAATTAAATTTCCTGCAAAAATGCCTTGTAGCCCTTGTAGGCCTCGTACACATCCACCTTGCTGACAGCTTCCCAAGGCGCGTGCATGCTCAGCACCGCCACGCCGCTGTCAATGACGTTCATGCCGTAGAGGGACATGATGTAGGCGATGGTACCGCCGCCACCCAGGTCAACCCTGCCCAGCTCCGCTGTCTGGAAGCTGACCTTGTGCTTGTCCAGCACTGCCCGGAGCCTGCCCAGGTACTCTGCGCTGGCATCATTGGAGCCGGACTTGCCCCTGGAGCCGGTGAATTTCATCAGCACCATGCCCTTGCCAAGATAGGCGCAGTTCTTCTTGTCGTAGGCACTGGCATAGAGGCTGTCAAAGGCAGAGCTGACATCCGAGGACAGCATGTAGGAGTTGGCCAGGCAGCGGCGTGTGGAAAGGCCGCTGTAACCCCCCAGGGCATGGAGGATTTCTGCCACCGCATTCTCAAAGAACCGGGACTGCATACCGCTGGCACCTACGCTGCCGATTTCTTCCTTGTCAACCAGCAGGCAGCAGGATGTGCGCTCCACCTGGTCCACCTCCAGCATGGCAGCCAGGGATGTATAGGCGCATACCCGGTCATCATGTCCATAGGCCAGCACCATGCTGCGGTCAATGCCCAAATCCCTTGCCCTGCCGGCAGGCACCATGGTCAGCTCCGCGGAGATGAAATCATCCTCCTCAATACCATACTGCGCCTTCAGAAGTTCAAGGATTCCTGCCTTGACAGCATCCTTTTCCTTGCCCTCCAGCGGATGGCTGCCAATGAGGACGTCAAGGTCCTCACCCTCTACCACCACGGTAGCCTTCTTCTCCATCTGCTTCTGGGAAAGGTGGATTAAAAGGTCAGTCACGCAGAAAACAGGGTCATCCTCCTTCTCGCCGATAACCACCTTCACCACGCTGCCATCCTTCTTCACCACTACTCCGTGGAGGGCCAGAGGCAGGGTAACCCACTGGTACTTCTTGATGCCCCCGTAATAATGGGTATCAAAATAAGCCATGCCGCCATCCTCATACAGTGGCTTCTGCTTCAAATCCAGGCGGCAGGTATCGATGTGTGCTCCCAGGATAGCCATGCCCTTTTCCATGGACATGGTGCCGATATTGAACATGGCCACGGCCTTTTTCATGCAGACAGCATACACCTTGTCCCCCGGCTTCAGGCTTTCACCGCCATCAATAATCTCCTGCAAATCGCGATAGCCCTTTGCCCGTGCCTGACGGACAATCTCCTCAGTGCTCTCACGCTCTGTCTTGCAGCTGCTGAGAAAATCCTTATAGTTTTCATTCAGGCTGGCAAGAGCTTCCTTCTCAGCTTCTGTATAGCTGTTCCAGACAGCCTTTTCCTGCTTTTCCTGCTTTTCCTTCTTATCCTTGTTTTCCATGGTCTCTGTCTTTTCCTCTGCCATAAAAATTACCTCGATTGTTTCCTTACTATTATTTCATCTTGTCCAGAATGCGCAAAAAATCATCCCGGCACACCGCCTGATTAAAGAGGCAGCGTAGCTCCGCGCTTCCCTTGATGCCCTTGGTGTACCAGGTGGCATGCTTGCGCATTTCCCGAGGGCCGATATAGTCCCCCTTGAACTTCAGCAGCATGTCCAGGTGGCGGATGATGACTTCCTTCCGTTCCTCAATGGTAGGCCCCGGCAGGACGGCTCCCGTCTTCAAATACTCGGTCAGCTGGCGGAAAATCCAGGGATTGCCCTGGGCAGCCCTGCCCACCATCACCGCCTCGCAGCCTGTAACCTGACGGATTTTGGCCAAATCCTGCACATTCCTCACATCACCGTTGGCTATCACGGGAATCCGCAGGCTGGCACGCACCTTGCCGATAATTCCCCAGTCCGCCTGATCCCGGTAGAACTGCTCCCTGGTCCTGCCATGGATAGCGATAGCGGCAACCCCGGCCTCCTGGGCAAGCTGCGCCATCTCCATGATGTTGATATTCTGATCATCCCAGCCGATGCGCATCTTGACCGTCACCGGCATGTCCACCGCTGCCACCAGCGCCTTCAGCACCCTGTAGGCATTCTCAGGATTTTTCAGCATGGCGGAGCCTTCATGGTTCTTCACCACCTTGGGAGCAGGGCAGCCCATATTGAAGTCAAGGATATCAGCACAACCCAGGCCTGCCACATACTCTGCTGCCCTGGCCACGCTGTCCGCCTCCGCCCCAAAAAGCTGCATGGCCATAGGACGTTCCTCCGGCTCCGTCTTCAGCATATTCAGGGTATGCTCGTTGCGATAATTAATCCCCTTATCGCTGACCATCTCCGAATACACCAATGGGCAGCCCATCTCCCGTGCCAGTATCCTGTAAGGCGTATCGGTCACCCCTGCCATAGGTGCCAAAAACACCGGATATGCAAACTCAAAATCACCTATCCGCATCACTGATTCCTCTCATACAGGGCCCTAAGTCCCGTCAGGGTAAGGAAATAATCAATCCTGTCGATAGTGGTGGACTCCTTGGCAATCATCTTGGCGAAGCCGCCGGTTGCCACTACTTCCATCTCCCTGCCGTACTCCTTCTTGATACGGTGCACGATGGCGTCAATATGCCCGGCAAAGCCAAAAATCAGCCCTGCCTGCATGCCGTTGATAGTATTGCGGCAAATGATGTTCTTCGGCGTCACCAGCTCGATGCGGGGCAGCTTGGCAGCCCGCTGAAAAAGCCCCTCGGCGGCAGTGCCCAGCCCCGGGGAAATCACGCCTCCCAGAAAATCGCCGTTGGTATCCACCACATCAAAGGTGGTGGCAGTACCGATATCGATGACGATCAGCGGCCCGCCGTACTGCTCGTATGCTCCTACCACGTTCACGATACGGTCTGCACCGATTTCCCTTGGATTTTCATATTTCAGCTTGATGCCCGTCTTGATGCCAGGCCCCACCACCAATGGCTTCAGATGGAAATAGCGCTCGCACATCTTCTCCATAGGGATAACCAGAGGCGGCACCACGGAAGAAATAATCACCGCATCAATATCGGACATGCCAAAATTGTGATGCCGGAAAATGCCCTCCAAAAGCAAACCGTACTCATCACTGGTTTTCTGGCGGTCAGTAGAAATACGCCAATGGTGCTGCAGCTTCTTGCCAATATAAGTTCCCATGACAATATTGCTGTTGCCAATATCTATTACTAAGAGCATAAAATCCCCCAAATCATCTTGCTTTATATCTTTCTATATCTGTCTATTTCCTTGGCCGGATGGATACATCCCCTGCCAGCACCCGGCGCAGTCCCCCAGGTGTCTCCACCAGCAGCGCCCCGTCAGCGTCAATATCCTTTGCCACACCGGCAAAGGTCTCCTGCAGCCCCAGCACATTGATTTCCTGCCCCAGGGTGATGGAATGCTGCCGCCACTGGTCCAGCAGCCCGGCAAAGCCGTTTTTCAGCACATCGATATACAAAGCCTCCATGTGCTGCAGCACCCGCTGCAAAAACGCCACCCTGTCCACCTCATGCCCCAGCAGCTGGGACATGGAGCCAGCCTTGTCCTGCAAATCCTCCGGAAAGCTCTGCAGCGGAATATTCACATTGATGCCTGTGCCGATGACCACGTAGTTTATCCTGTCCATCTCGGCACTCATCTCCGTCAGGATGCCAGTCAGCTTGCGCCCCTGGCAGTAAATGTCGTTGGGCCACTTGATGCCGGCCTCCACCCCCAGCTCCTGCATGGCCTTTGCCACTGCCACCGCTGCCAGCAGGGTGCACTTAGGTGCCTCCTGAGGCAAAAAGGGCGGACGGAGAATGACGGAAAACCACACGCCGCCCCGGGGACAGAAAAAGCTCCGCTCCAGCCGCCCCTTGCCGGTGCTCTGCATCTCGCTGACCACCACCGTGCCCTCGTCAGCACCGGCGGCTGCAGCCTTCTTGGCCTCGTCATTGGTAGACCTGACCTCATCAAAGCTGATGACGTACTGCCCCAGGAGCTTTGTAGGCAGGTTATGGGTTATCAGCTCCGGCAGCAGCCTGTCAGGCGTTCCCGTCAGGCAGTAGCCGCTCCGTGCCCTGCTCTCAATATTGTAGCCTGCCGCCTTCAGCTCCTTGATATGCTTCCAGACAGCCGTCCTGGATACCCCCAGGCGGCTGGCGATTTCCTCCCCGGAAATACAGCCCTCCTGCTGTAAGCGCAGCAGTTCAAGAATTTTGGAACGCATCACGCGCCTCCTCTATGCCGTTATATGATTACACCGTTATACCATTATGGTGTTGCACAATTATACAATTATGCAGCTATGCCATTATACAGGGAAAATTCCAGCTTACAGCTTGTACTCGATGGTGCCAATCACATCGCCCCGGTGGTTTTTCAGCACCGGCGGATACTTGGCAAGCAGCTGCTCATATTCATCCTTAGTCAGGATATCCATGTATTTCAGCACCGCCATGACAGCAGGATTTACGGCACCATAATCGCCGTCTTCCACCTTGAAGGCAATGCCCATATTCTCATCCTTCACAGCCATGCAGTACACTGCATCCGCGCCAATCTTGGCGATTACCCTGCCACCTGTCACCTGGGAAATAGCCGTATCGATGCGGCCTGTACCTGCCAGGGCATCAGGATGGGCAGCCATGGCATCACGGATGGTCCTTGCCGCAGCCTCGTACTCGCCCCATTCACCCTTGTCAGGGCTGCCCAGGCGGGCATAAGCCCTGGCCATATGGTCAAGAGGCAGGTAGAATACCGGCACGCCGCAGCCGTCAATGCCGATTTCCAGCTTGTCCTCCGGCATGCAGGATGCCATGGCCACATGCTGGAAAATCACCTTCTGTGCCGGATGGTCAGGCTTGATGTAGTCCTCCACCGGCAGCCCCATCATCTGGCACAGGGCAAGAATCTGGGAATGTTTGCCAGAGCAGGCGTTATGCACCGCCTGAGGCCGCTCCCCCTTCTTGATGAGCTCCACATTGGCCTTGCCGCTCATAGGGCGTGCCGCACCGCAGTTCAGCACATCAGTAGTCAGCCCCAGTTTCGCCAGTATCCCCTGCACCAGCTCCACATGGAAAGGCTCGCCGCTGTGGGAGGACACCAGAAAGGCCAGCTCCCTGTCAGTAAGGCCGTATTTCTCCAGCCCGCCGTTCTTCACAAAGGCCAAGGCCTGAAAAGGCTTGGCGGCACTGCGCCAGAACATAGGCAGCCTGCCATTGCCGGCTTCCTTCAGGATATCACCCTTGCAGTTGACTGCCACCACATCAGCACGATGGATATTCTCCACATGGCCTGCCCTCGTGTACTCCAGAATAATCTCACTCATAAAACATACCCCTCTCCTTGAAAAAATCAAAAAGCGGCATGGATAAAACCAATGCCGCCTTTTCATCTCACAACCATCTTGATAGGATGGCATTAAATTTCATTTATGTGAAATTTTCTTCTGCCAAATTTATGCTTTCAAACCTGTTTCTCAGGACTTATTCCTTCATGGAGGTATTCAGGTTAGGTTCCGGGGTGGTCACATCCACCGGCACCGGCTCCTTTTCCCTGGCACGCTCCTGCACGGCTGCCGGAGCTTCCTCCTCCAGAGGCATCAGCAAGGGCGTGGCAGTATTGTCCTCGTCCTCATCATCCCTGCGGCTGTCATCCTGGTCTCCCTTCTCGGTGACATTGCCAAAGCCCACGATATCCTTCAGCTCATCCGCCTCAAGGGTTTCCTTCTCAATCAGGGCTGCGGCGATGGCATGCAGCTTTTCGATATTGTCAGACAGGATAATGCGGCATTCCTCATAGGCGGAGGTAATCAGCTTGTAGACCTCCCGGTCAATATCTGAAGCAATCTCCTCGGAATAATTCCGCTGGTTATTCAAATCCCTGCCCAAAAATACCTGATGGTCGCTGCTTTCCCCAAAGGCTATAGGTCCCAGGTGCTTGCTCATGCCGTATTCCATGATCATGCTCCGTGCCATCTGGGTGGCACGCTGGATATCGTTCTGTGCGCCGGTGCTGATTTCCTTCAGCACCACTTCCTCTGCCACGCGGCCTGCCATCAGGGTTTTCAGCTTATCCAGCAGCTCGCCCCGGGTAGCGTAGGAACGGTCCTCCTTCGGCAGCATCAGGGTGTAGCCCCCGGCCCTGCCGCGAGGGATAATCGTTACCTTGTGCACAGGGTCAGCATTCGGCAGCAGCATGCCCACCAGGGTATGACCGCCCTCATGGTACGCCGTCAGCCGCTTCTCCTTATCGCTCATGACCTTGGACTTTCTTTCTGGTCCGGCGATGACACGCTCTATGGAATCCTCCAGCTCGGACATGAAAATGCTCTTTTTGTTGCGGCGGGCTGCCAGAAGTGCCGCCTCGTTCACAAGGTTGCTGAGGTCAGCACCGGTAAAGCCCGGCGTCCTGCGTGCCAGCACATCCAAATCAACATCCTTGGCAATAGGCTTGCCCTTGATATGCACCTTCAGGATAGCCAGACGCCCCTTCACATCAGGCTTGTCCACCACAATCTGGCGGTCAAAGCGTCCCGGGCGCAAAAGTGCCGGGTCCAGAATATCCGGCCTGTTGGTAGCAGCGATGATGATGATACCTTCGTTGGCAGCAAAACCGTCCATCTCCACCAGCATCTGGTTCAGGGTCTGCTCCCGCTCATCATGGCCGCCCCCCAGGCCTGCGCCACGCTGGCGTCCCACCGCATCAATCTCATCGATGAACACGATGCACGGAGCATGCTTCTTCGCCTGGTCAAACAAATCACGGACACGGGAAGCACCCACGCCCACGAACATCTCCACAAAGTCAGAACCGCTGATGGAGAAGAAAGGCACCCCTGCCTCACCGGCAACCGCCTTGGCCAGCAAGGTCTTGCCTGTGCCCGGCGGGCCGAAAAGCAGCACGCCCTTAGGGATTTTTGCCCCCAGCTCGTTGAACTTCTTCGGCTGCTTCAAAAACTCCACAACCTCCTGCAGCTCCTGCTTCGCCTCGTCAGCACCTGCCACATCGGAAAAATGCACCTTTACCTTGTCGCCGCCGCTCATCTTGGCACGGCTCCTGCCAAAGGACATCACCTTGCCGCCGCCCCCCTGGGTCTGGTTCATAAAATAGAACCACAGGGCTGCCAAGAGAATAATCGGCAGCAGGGAAGAAAACAGGGTTGACCACCAAGGCGGCTCCGGCGGATTTTCCGCCTTCACTGTAACATTCTTTGCCTGCAGCTTATCTACCAGATTTTCCTCCTGATAAGGAAATCCCGGCATGACGGACTTGAACTCCGTGCCATCTGTCAGGGTTCCCTTCACCACATTCTCGGTCAGGACAACCTTGGCAACCTCGCCGCTGTCAACCTGCGCCATAAAATCAGTATAGTTCATTTCCTGAATTTTTGGCTGCTGTTGCTGGGAAAAATAATCTATAGCAGATATAGCGACGAAAATAATGAGCAAATACAATGCTACATTTTTCATGAATTTATCCAATTCCACATCCTCCTTCCGCAAGGGCTCACGACCTGCCAAAAAGCCCCGACACCCTCACAGAGAATAATTATAGCATTAATTATCACATTCTACAATGTTATAACCTCAAGAATAAATTTCCCGCTTCAAAACGCCTATTACCGGCAGGTTGCGATACTTCTCCGCATAGTCAAGGCCGTATCCCACCAGAAACTCGTCAGGCACCTCAAAACCGCAATAATCAATCTGCACATCTACCTGGCGGCGTGACGGCTTGCTTAAAAGGGCGCACAGCCTGATGCTGGCAGGCTCCCTTTTTGCCAGCTCTGCCATCAGGCAGCTCATGGTAACGCCGGAGTCAATAATATCCTCCACCAGAAGCACATGCCTGCCCTTGATATCCGCATCCAGGTCCTTCTTGATGTTTACCTTGCCGCTGGTCTCCGTACCGCTGCCATAGCTGGAAGCCACCATAAAATCAATATTCAGCGGCACATTTATCTGGCGTACCAGGTCGGCAAAAAACATCACCGAGCCCTTCAGAATACCCACCACCAGCAAATCCTTGCCTTCGTAGTCCCTTGTCAGCTCCTGCCCCATCTCACGGCATTTGGCAGCCAGTGCCGCTTCATCAAACATCACGCTTGCCAGATCATTTAACATTTTGTCTACTCCTTTACCCCTTATTAATCATGCGGAGGACAAAAAATTTCCTTGTCCCCTCGTCAGCCGCAGCCTCGGCAAACCGCCTGACACCCGGCAGCCACAGGATGTTCCCGTCACCGCCGCCATCCGCCACCAGCCAGAGCTCATCTCTCTGCTGCCTGGGTATGCGGCTGTCAATCAGAAAATCCTTCAGCTTCTTGTGCCCGTTGCCTATGCTGACACGGTCGCCATTTTTCCTGTGGCGGACAGCCAGAGGCTGATTACACTTGTCCCAATCGCCGTAAACTGCCATGCAGCCGCCATTGCCTGCATTGCCTGCTGCAGTGTCTGCACTATCTGCATGACCTGCCGCGCTCTTTAAAAGCACCTCCAGCTGCTGCCTGTCCTCTGCCAGCTCCGCTGTAATGCGGCTGCCATCCGGCAGGCAGGTAGTTCCCGGCACACGCAGGGAAATCTTCTCAAACTCCCCCACGATATCCATTGTACCATGATTTCCTGAAAATGGAATGGTCTTTTTTATGATATACAAAAAATTATAAGAAATTTCCGCCAGCAAACCAAAGGGAAGCTGCAGCTCCGTGCCTGTCCTGCCTTTTTTCGCCAGCTGCAGAACCGCCTGTACCTGCACATAGGCAAGCTGGCAGCCACTCACCTCAAAGGCCGCCTGCTGTACCAGCCGCCTCTGCATGGCAAGAGAAAGCTGCAGAAACCTGCCCAGGTTAAAACAAAAGCCCTGCTCCGCCTCTGCCGCCAGCTCCTGCCACAGCTTTTCCGCCGCCTGCCGGAGATAATCCTCATCAGCCTGGGCAATATCCGCCAGCTGGCAAAGGACATCCCCCAGTGCCGGATTGTACTCCCTGGCAAGAAGGGGCAAAAGCTCCAGCCGCAGCCTGTTCCTGAGGCAGTCCGCCTCATCATTGGTGGCATCATGCCTCGGTTCTAACCTGCGTTGCCTGCAATACTCAGCCAATTCCCTCTTGCTGGCAAAAAGCAGGGGGCGCACCAAATCCCCCTGACGGCACCGGATGCCCCCCAGCCCCCGGAGCCCGGTGCCACGGATAAGATGCATCAGGACAGTCTCCGCCTGGTCATCCCGATGATGGGCGGTGGCAATCACCACCCTGCCCAGCTTTTCCTGATTTTCACCCATACCGTATTTTTCCGAAAGCGCCCCGGCAATCCGCCGCAAAAAAGCATACCTGAGCCGCCTGGCCGCCGTTTCCAAGGACTCCCCTGCCCTTGCCGCCTCCCCGGGCACATCAGCAGACGCCCCGTAGAACTCGATGCCCCTGGCACCGCAAAACTCCCGGACAAACTCCGCATCCTCCAGGGAATCCTTTCCCCTGATGCCATGCTCAAAGTGGGCTGCTGCCAGCCTTACGCCAAGCACCTCCTGCAGCCTGTCCAGCATATCCAGCATGGCAAGGGAATCGATGCCGCCGGAACATGCCGCCAGCACTGTCACCCCCTCCGGCGGGGCAATATTTTCCCGCCAGTTTTTCTCAAAGCACTTCAACAAATCCATCACAAATCATCTTTCCTGTATTTTCTCCCTGGCATTTTGCGATTTTTAAAATAATCACTGCTACAAATAATCACCGCTACGAAAAAGAAGCACCCCCGAAAGGTGCTTCCTCACATAATTATGTTATAATTGCCAAAATTATCTTCTGCGTCCGCCACCTCTGCCGCCGCGCTTGCTATCCGTCTTGCGGCTGAGGTCCGTCAGCCTCTCATCGCTGTCCTTCAGGAACCTTGACAGCTTATCCTCAAAGGAAGCATTCGTGCCTGCATTGCCGAAACGGGAACCTCCCCGGCGGAAATCACCACCTGCGCTGCGGAAGCCCTCGCTGCGCTGAAAACCGCTGCCGCCCTCGTGCTGCTGACGCGGTGCAAAGCCCCTCTGCTCACGCTGTGGCTGCTCCTCAGGCTTCTTTTCCTGAGCCTGCTTCACGGACAGCCCGATCTTCCCCTTTTCATCAATGGACAGAACCTTTACCTTTACCTTGTCCTGCTCCTTCAGAAAGTCCTTGACATCCTTTACATAGACGTCAGCCACCTCTGAAATATGCACCAGCCCCACCTTGTTATCCGGCAGGTTGATAAACGCGCCAAAATTGGTAATGCCGCTGACTACACCCTCTACAATACTTCCAACTTCAATGGACAAAACATTTCCTCCTCAAAAAATCTAACTTAATCGTCATTATACCCTTATAGAGGGCAAAGTGTCAATTATTTATTATCGGCATAGATGTATGGCATCTCACCCTTGCGCGTCATGCCCAGCTCCTCTCTTGCCAGCTTCTCGATATAGCCATCATCCTGCAGCCGGGTATTCTCGTCCTTCAGCTGCTGGTTCTCTGTACGGGCAGCCTGAAGCCTTTCCCGGGCAGCAGCCATATCATCGTCCAGAGCCCCCATAGTCATCTGCTGGTCAGCCAGAATCCAGCCGCCATAGGCCACAATCGCTGCCAGCAGGATGGCGAACCAGTTGAAGCCCCTGCCAGCTCCTGCCTTTTCTTTTTTCCTTGCCTTGTCTTCCACACCTAACGTCTCCCCGCTTAACGTATCCCAAACGGCAAAATCAGCACACTCCACCGGGGGCATGCCACCTTATCTGCCATCTTGCTTACTGTTATTTTTCGCTCCACTGAAAATAATTGGTGGTAGCAATCCGCCGGTACAAGGAGTCACACTCATCGCACTTAAAGCGTGCCACCGTATCGGACATATCTGCCCTGCCATCCACAATCTTCACAGCCCCCGGCTCCAAAAAGCGCATAGCTGCGCCGCACCTAGGACACTCGCAATAGCCATTGGCATTCCTCTTGAGCTGCATAGGTGCCAGCTCCCCGGTGGATTTTATCCTGCGCTTTGGCTTTGGTGGCGGAGGAGGCGGCGTCTTTTCATCTTCTGGCAGCTCAAACCGCTCATACAGTCCTGAACGCAAAAGCTCCCGATAAAAAATACCGCAGTCATAGCAGATATATCTGGGCTTAACATTCTCGTAGTCCACCTTGCCGTTGATGACGCGCACGGCACCGCCCTCGCTGTGCACCATGCCCTTGCCACACTCAGGGCAGTCATAGCCCCCTTGGGCATTGGTCATCAGGGCTGTCACCGGACTGCCAGTGAAGCTTTTCTTTTTTGCTTTCTCCTTAGCCTCCTCGGCAGCCTGTTCCTTATCCAATGCCGCCAAATCCTCAGGCATCAGGAAAAACACATCATAATACCCTGTATTCAAAAGCTCCCGATAATATTTGCCGCATTTACGGCAGATATACTTTGGCTTTACGTTATCATAATCAACCTTTCCATCGACCACCCGCACCTGGCCGCCGGACAGGTATTCCAATGCCTGACTGCATTCAGGACAGGAAAACCTGCCATCATTTCCTTTTTCCAGCTTACTTACTGCCACCCTGCCTCACTCCGCCTATTCTTTTCAGTACATGCAAATGTACAAAACAACCCCCGCAAAAATCTAAAGCAATTCCTCTATCGCCCTGGCAATCTCCTGCACCGTACCCGGCCTGGCATGACGGCGTGCCGCCATGGCCATATCGGATAGCGCATACTGCTCCGACAGCAAATCCCTGATAACACAGGCCAGATTATCCCCGGCATGGAGCCACACAGCCGCCCCGCAGCCTGACATATACCTGGCGTTATCAGTCTCCGGCCCCGGAATAGGCTCATGCAGCACCATGGGCAGCCCCATTGCCATCGCCTCCGTCAAGGTAAGCGCCCCGGGCTTCGTCACCAATATATCTGATGCCCCCATCAGCTGACAAACCTTGTCAGTAAAGCCATAGACATGAACGCAATGATGAGAAGTTCCCCCAAACCTCTCTGCCTGCGCTTTCAGTTCATGATTCCTGCCGGCAGCCACCAGAAGCTGCAGCCTTGGCTCCAGCTTTTCCAGCTGCTCCAGTGCCGCTACAATACGCCCCAGCCCCAGGCCGCCCCCCATCAGGAGCACCACGGGCAAATCCTGCGACAGCCCTGCCGCCTGCCTGCATGCAGCCTTGTCCCAGGCCTGATAGAAATCCCTGCTCACAGGAATCCCCGTCACATGGATGGTATCCTCACGGATGCAATCGGCAATCAGCTGCTTTTTCATAAAATCGCAGCCTACAAAATACAAGTCCATATTGGGACAAATCCACATGCGATGCACGGAATAATCAGTAATCACCGCCACTGACACAAACTGCTGCCGCCAGCTATCCCCCAGATGGGACACCGCCTCTGCCGGAAAAGGATGGGTGCAGATAATCACATCAGGCCTGTATTTTCTGACCAGCCTCTTGATGGAGCGGGACATAGCCTGTGCCATCAAGAGCTGGATAAGGCCGCCCTTCCTGTTCCCATCCGTAAAACGGTACATGAACTCGTAGAGATTGGGCACCAGCGCCAGCATCTTCAGATAGCAGCTTTTCATGAAGGCATTGATAAAGGATGTATCCCAGCGCATGAAATCAACCGTATCTATCCTGGCATCGGGAAAATATGCCTGTATGCCCTCGGCAATGGCACTGGCAGCCTTTTCATGGCCTGAACCAATGGATGCCGTAACCAGCAAAAAACTTTTTCCCATACCTGCACCTCTGCCTTATCCTTCGCTGCCTGACTGCTGGAGCCTATCCTGAACGAAAATTACAATTACTTTAAACTAAATTTTATCACATTTTGCGCCAATTCATCAACCATAAAATCAGTAAAATCAGCTATGCTCAGATTATCCGCCCATCGGGCTGTCAGGTCAGCCCGCCATCAATGCTCCACAGGGCACCGTTGACAAAGCCCGCCTCCCGGCTGCAAAGGAATTTTATCACGGAGGCAACTTCCTCGGGAGAAGCTATGCGCCCCAAGGGATAGACGCTGCCCATCTCCCCCAGTGCCTGCTCCCGGTCAGGATACTGCAACAGCTGTGCCTCAGTCAGAGGCGTCAGTACATCCCCCGGGCAGACGGCATTGATGCGGATGCCAAAGGGCCCCAGTTCCAGCGCCATGGCCTTGGTGAACATATTCACCGCCCCCTTGGAAGCGCAGTAGGTGCTGCACAGCATGTTGCCCTGCAGCCCCGCATCCGAGGACACGTTGACGATGCAGCCGCTGCCCTGCTTTTTCATAATCTCTATGGCGTATTTGGTCATAAAATACGTCCCCTTGAGGTTGACGGACAGCATCCTGTCAAATGCTTCCTCATCCACATCCTCAATGGCACGCTCAAAATAAATTCCTGCCGAGTTGATCAGGGCATCCAGCCTGCCAAAGTGCCCGGCTGTCTCAGCCACCGCCCGGCGGCAATCCTCCATGCTGGACACATCCCCCTGCAAGTACACTGCCTCCCCGATATTTCCGGCCTTTCCGTCATTTTTTTTGAGATAATCCAGAGCCTCCTGCCCTTTTCCAGCATCCCTGCCCATGACAGCCACCTGCCAGCCATCCTGCAAAAACAGCACCGCTGCTGCCAGCCCGATACCGGACGTGCCGCCGGTAATCAAAACAACTTTTTTCCCTGCTTTATCCATAAACGCTTCCCATCCTTCAACAAAATGTGTGCACATATAATATCGACTACAATATTGGGAAATTTCAGTTTATCATCGTGAAGGTACGAGACTTTGGGAACATTAACGGATAAGTTTTGTTAGTTTGTGTACTCTGTTCAGACTATAAAAATGGGCTGAGCGGGACAGCTCCCCATAGAAAACACGCTCTCGCTCGAGGGATAACAAAACCCTATATCCATGATTATTTTCGGTCTAAATCCTTGTCTGCGTTGTTGTCGTCGGTCGGCATGGAACCACCATGCCTTCCTCCTCCGCCTAGCATACAAGGATTTATCCTCGAAACTAATTCATGTCAATAGGGTTTCGTTATCCCTTTGTGCCTAGCGGATGCTAAGCTTTTGCTACGCCTACGGCTTGCAAGTCGCTAAGCACCGATGTACAACAAAGGTTTTCTATGGGTACTGTCCTCACTCATCCCTTTCTTTGTCTGAACAGATATAAACAAAATGACAGAACCACATACATTATTTGTTACCATAGTGCCCCATACAGCTTTACGAATAAGCCTGAAATAGGGGGGCTGGGCGCTGACGAGGCCCGCTACTGCCAACAACTATGCAAGGCAACCTGCTCTTATAAACAGGCTTGTTTACATGTCACTATATTCTTATGCTAAGGTTAGCAGTTTATCCCATGCAACTTATACAGTTGGGCTAAAGAATTATTTATTTGCACTATACGTTATGCAACGGTTGGCAATTGCAAGTTTCGTCAGCCTCCCGGCTCCTCCTTTTCAGGCTTGCTCGTAAAGTCAGAATTAGTTGCTACAGTTGCATACTAATTGAATGCAGTTGGATTATTATGTGCATATCTGTTCAGACTAAAAGAAGGACAGGTGCGGCATGTACCCAAGGAAAACCTTGAGTGCAGCCTCGCTTCTTAGCGAGTGCGAGCGTAAGCGATGCAGGAGCTTAGAAGCGCGAGGCTGTGCTAAGAGCGAGAGCGAGTTTTCTATGGGTACTGCCGCTACCTGTCCTTTTAATAATGTCTGAACAGAGTCCACGAACTGTCAAACTATTTCATTCAATATATGCTCGTAGTTACAATCCAGCACTACGATAAACTGAAATCTTCACTGGTTCGCGGACAAACAGCTCCTCACCCTTGCGTACAGAGCGCAGCACCCCAACTCTGTTGCGGATAGCCTCAAAAACAGACTCCGCCTCCAGCACCAGGAAGCTTGCCGGCCTGCCAGCAAAAATCCCGTACTCATCCATCAGATGCATGGTCCTGGCACCATTGACAGTCACCAGCTCAAAAGCCCTGTCAATCTCCTCAAAGGACATCATCTGGCAGATATGAATCCCATGGTCCAGGATATTCATCATATTGCCATTGCCCAGGGGATACCACGGGTCAGAAATAGAGTCCTGAGCAAAGCACACATTAATCCCTGCCTCAAAAAACTCCTTCACCCGGGTAAGCCCCCTGCGCTTCGGATAGCTGTCCTGCCGTCCCTGCAAATAAATATTCTCAGTCGGACAGGAAATAAAATTAATCCCCGCCCGCTTGAAATTTGCCATCATGCGGAAAGCATAGGCATTATTCACCGAGCCAAAGGAACAGGTATGGCTTGCCGTAGTCCTTTCCCCTATATCCTCCATAATCACCAAGGCAGTCAACAGCTCCAAAAAGCGCGACTGGTCATCATCCGTCTCATCGCAATGCAAGTCAATCAGCTTGTCATACTGCACCGCCAGCTCCACAGCCTTGCGCACAGACATCTCCCCGAACTCCCTGGCAAGCTCAAAATGAGGAATCCCCCCCACGCAGTCAGCCCCCATCCTGAGAGCCTCCTCCACCAGCTTGGCACCGCCCGGATACGCATACATGCCCTCCTGAGGGAACGCCACAATCTGAATGGTCACCACATCCTTCAGCTCCTCCCTCAGCTCAAGAAGTGCTTTCAAGGCAGTCAGCTTCGGGTCCGTCACATCCACATGGGTACGGATATACTGCACACCGTGCAGCAGCTCCTCCCGGACAGCCCGCTTCGCCCTTGCCTTGATTTCCTCAACCGTAGCACCGGCCTTGGTCTCGCTCCAGCGCTTAATTCCCTCAAAGAGGGTACCGCTATCATTTCTCGCACCCTCCCCCAAAGCAGTATAAACATAATCCAGATGCAGATGGGGATCCACATAAGGAGCAATCACCAGCCTGCCCCCCAGATCCACCACCTGGGCATCATCAGCAGACAAATTAGCACCAATTGCGGCAAACCTGCCATTTTCCACCAAGAAATCCTGCAGCTCCTTGGCATCCGCCAGTCTCGCATTCTTGTATAACTTCTTCATAATCATCCAATCTTCCTTCTCTAAAAAATATGTGCTGCAACAGAAGCGATTTCCCTGCCCCTCCATTGCAGCACCTGTCATTGCATTTCAGAATTACCTGCCACGCATAAGCTTATATAAAAGCCCATGCAACAGCTCATCACCTGCTGGCTCATACATTGTGAATCATATTGCCAAAATCATCGTCATTGCCCCTGCCGGCCCATACATTCCTGGCAGTCATAAAGGCGCCATAGGAAACCATTGCCCCCAGCACCGCATTGAGGCAGCCAACACCTACAGGCAGATGACCGCAAAGGCCGCCCACAACCACAGCCAGAATAGCCGGTACATTAACCACGGAGAACTCAGCCTCGGCAAAATCCCCCTCGTAAGCCTTGTGGTTCAGGAAGAAATAATCCATGAGCATCACGGCACCCAGAGGCGGGATAATCGCACTGAGGAAGCTCAAAAGAGGAATAAAATGATTGTACAGCACCATGGCAAAAACCGTGGAAAGAACACCATTAATAACAACCCACTGCTTCTTCGGCATCTTGGTAATATTGGAAAAAGCCAGGCTTGCCGCATAAATGGTATTGTCATTGGTCGTCCAGATATTCAGCCCCAGGATAATGATGCCGGAAAGCACCAGCCCCTGAGCAATCATCACATCGGAAATATCTGCCATGCCTGTGGCAAGGCCGCCGATGGCACCAAAGGCAAACATGAGGATATTGCCAATAAAGAACGCTGCCACAGTAGACGCCACCGCAATCCTCGGCGTGCGGGAAAAACGGGCAAAATCTGGCGTCAAGGTACCGCCGGAAATAAAGGAGCCCACCACCAGGCTCAGTGCCATAGTCAGGCTCATGGTGCTGACCGCAGTAGAATCCATCAGCTCGCCCCAGCCGCCGATGGCATCCAGGGAAATAGCGGAAGAATAGCAGCCCAGCACCGCAATGGAAGGCACTGCCACAATACTGAGAATAGTCAGGGACTTCACGCCGAAATACGCAGTGGCCACCATCATGGCACCGCTGACCAGAATCACCGGCGTAATATCAATGCCAAAAATCTTGCTGATCGGCAAAGCCAGCATCACGACACTGACACCGAACCATCCCACCTGGGTAAGCCCCAGGATGCCGGAAACCAGATAGGAGCCCTTCTCACCAAAGGCATAACGTGCCAAAAGATGAGTGGAAAGGCCGGTTTTGCCGCCCATATACGCCAGCAGGGCCGTATAAATCCCCAAAATCAAGTCACCAATCAAAAGAGCTGCCGCCAAATCAGTAAAGGTCAGGCTGGTGCCCAGCCGGCCGCCGGTCAGCATAGTACCGGTATAAAAAGTAAATCCCAGCATGATAGCCATCATCGGCACCAGTCCGCGACGGCCCTCCTTCCCTACCGCTGTCAGGGAAAAATCATTGTCAAGCTTCTTCTCTGCCATCATAATTACCTTCTTTCTGCACACATCCAACAAAAGCAAATAAAAAGGCTCCCGCCCCTGCGCCCATACGTCACAGAAGCGAGAACCACGTTGTCCACAAGTGTCCACTATCAAATTTGCTTGTTCTTAACTCATCGTTATGCTCACATTATAGCCAGCAAGACCACTATCGTCAACAAAATGCCTGATTTTTGTGCAGCATGGCCAAAAATCCCCTGCTTCCTTGTGCAGGCTGCACAAAAACTACACCTTCTTCCCATTATCCTGCTCCTGGCTGCGGATATACAGTGCCAGCTGCACCTTCAGCCTGACACCGGCATCGGAGAGCGAGCAGCCCAGGATGGCCTCCGCCTGCCCCAGGCGGTATTTGACGGTATTGCGATGCACAAAAAGCAGCTCTGCAGCCTTGATGGTATTGCCATTGCAGGCAAAATACGACTCCAATGTCTCCAAAAGCCCCCGGCAGGTCCTTTCCTCCTGTGCCAAAAAAGGTGCCAGCACAAAGCCTGCATATTCCCTGGCACTGATCCTACCCTGCAGCAAAAAATCCAGGGCATTATCCAGTGTCAGCTGCGTATCGCTCATCACAATAGCCCTTGCCACAGCCTCCTGAATATCCACCAGCGGTACATTCCAGGGAATAGCCATAATGGCAAAATCCTGCTCTATCGCCCTGGCAATAGCTTCCCTGGGCACCTTCTGAATGTAGCTGTCCCCCACCAGCAGCACGGCACCTGCCATTTTCAGCCGCATGGCATCCAGCAGGACCTGTCCCAGCCGGAAACCCCTGCGCTGGGACAAGGCGCCGCTGAGCAGCAAAAGCTCACCGCCATGTATCCAGGGCTCAAGCTTCTCCGTTTCCGGCACAAAGGTCCAGCGAATGGGATTGGCAAGACCGCTGTCCCCTGTCAGATATTTTATTTTTTGCAGCACCGGCAAATTTTTCAAATCACCGCATGTAAGCATAACAACCCCTTCTTTCCTGCCACAGGTAAACCAGCCCTGCACCCAAAAACACAAAAAGAGGCCATACTGCCGTCCCTGCGGCAATATAACCTCATCGTTACATACAATAGCATCAGCTACACCAATATTTTACTATTACAAAAACTCAGGATTGCAACCTGTCAGAAGCCCGAGCCTTCACCAAATCCTTGACAACCTCGCTGGCTGCAATCAGCCCTGCCACAGACGGCACAAAGGACACGCTGCCCGGCACCGTATGCCGTGAGCCTGGCGGTTCCTCCGTATGCCCCTCAATCACCATGGGCTTAAGAGGCTCCTCCTTGGAATAAACCACCTTCAGCTTCCTGATTCCCAGCTTCTTCAGCTTCTGCCTGAGAGCTCTCGCCAAGGGACAGACACTGGTCTTATAGATGTCGGACACCTCCAGCTGCGCCGGGTTCAGCTTATTGCCTGCCCCCATGCTGCTGATAATGGGTATACCCCGCCTGTCAGCCTCCACAATCAAATCTATCTTGCTCTTGACCGTATCAATGGCATCCACGATATAATCAAGCCTGCCCCCGAAAAACAAATCATGATTCTCCGACAGGTAAAATTCATTAATCTCCTGTATCTCCACCCCGGGATTGATGCTCCGCATCCTTTCAGCCATAACACTGGTCTTGCACTGCCCCACTGTATCAAGGGTAGCATGTATCTGCCGGTTCACATTGGTCAGGCTCACATCATCGCTGTCCACCAGCACAAAGCTTCCCACGCCGCACCTGACCAGGGCCTCCGCCGCATAGGAACCCACGCCCCCTACGCCGAACACCGCCACACGGGCTCCGGCAAGCCTTTCCATGGCAGCATTGCCCAAAAGGATTCTGGTACGGGAAAACTGATCCAGCATAAAATCACTCCCTCATCCAAAGGCTCAATTCTTGTCCCGCCTGCCGAACATCAGCGGTGCCGGATTTTTCTTGCGCATAAACTCAGGCACATCCACATCGTTCACATTCTGCACGGAAGGCTGCTGCACGGCACCTGCACCAGATCCCAGCCCGGAACCGCCCTCCTGGCGGACCGGCTGCCTGCCAAACAGCGTGCCCCTGGTTACAGGCGGCTTGTCACCATACAGACTAGGCTTTTGCTGCTCCTTGCCGGTAAAGGCAATCGGCTTAATCTGGTTCTGCATCTCCAGCAGCACCTTCGGGTCAAAGTCAGTGGCGATAATCGTAGCCCTCACCTGATTGCCCAGCTTCTCATCCACCACCAGGCCGAAGATATTGTTGACATCAGGATGGGTATTCTCGCACAGGAAGGTGTTTGCCTCCCGGACAGCCTCCAGTGCCAAGGAAGAATTACCCGTAATATTGACGATAATGCCCCTCGCGCCACGGACAGAAATCTCAATCAGCGGGCTGCTGATGGCGTTCTGCACCGCCTCCAGGGCCGTCCTGCCCAGGCTGGTGCCCATAATCGCCTCACTGGTGCTGCCCTGGGTAAAGATAGTCTTCACATCCGCAAAATCCACGTTGACCACGCCGGTAGTCTCAATCATCTCCACAATGCTGCCAATGGACTGCCTCAGCACCTCATCCACCATGGAGAATGTCTCACCTACCGTAATCCGGCGGAACTCAGGCAGCTTTTCAATATTATCGTTGTTGACCACCACCAATGCATCCATGTGGCGGCGCAAAAGCTCCACACCGGCCTTGGCCGTCTCCATCTTCCGGGAACCCTCATGGGTAAACGGCAGCGTCACCATGCCTACAGTGAGAATCCCCATATCCTTGGCAATCTTCGCCACTACCGGTGCCGCCCCGGTACCTACTCCCTTGCCCATACCGGCAGTCAGGAACACCAGGTCAGAACCGGCAATCGCCTTGGCGATCTCCTCCTTGTCACCGATGGCAGCATTCTGCGCCTTCTCCACATTGCCGCCAGTACCCCGGCCCCGGGTGCTGCTGGCACCTATCAGCAGGCAGGGAATTCCGTCCTCCTCCAGTGCCTTCAGTTGACGTACATCTGTATTTATAGCCAGGAGCTGATTCCTGTCAAAACCATCCTTTGCCAGGCGGCGCAGGACGTTATTGCCGCCGCCGCCAATACCGACAATCTTGATAGTAATGACTGCTCCCTTGATTCCATTCTGCACTTCTGCCATTTTCGTGCCTCCTCTATGCCAATTTCCACTAAATCCACTAATCCACTAACAACCCGTTAAAACATAAAATCAACCGAACCAGCTGCAAACCCGGTATATATCCAAAAAACTAAAGCCCATTTCAATTCCTGTGCAGGATAACACCTGCCTGGGTAATCAGCATGCCCGCCAGCATCAGGGCACATCCTGCCAGCTCCACGCTGTACAGCCGCTCTCCCAGCACCAGCCAGCCTGCCAGTGCCCCAAACACCGACTCCAGGCTCATAATCACTGCAGCAGGTGCAGGCTCCGCCGTCTTCTGCCCCATAATCTGCAGCGTAAAGGCCGCTCCCGAGGACAGCACCGCCGCATAAAGAATCGGTATAGCGGCATCCAGCAGATACTGCCATTCAAAAGTCTCCAGCCAAAAGCAGGCGATGCCATTCAGCAGGGCGCACACTGCCAGCTGGGCAGCCGACAGCTCAATATTATCCGCCCGTTCAGCATACCTGTCAATAAACAAAATATGAAATGCCCAAAAAATCGAGCAGATAAAGGCCAGCACATCACCGTAGTTCAGATCCAGCTCCCCCTGCACCGACAGGCAGTAAAGCCCCACTGCCGCCACAAAGGCTCCCAGCCAGTTCTCCAGCCGTATCCTCTTGCCAAGCAGCCTGGCAAAAAGAGGCACGAACACGATGTACAGGCAAGTAATAAAAGCTGTCTTGCCTGCCGTAGTAAACAGCAGGGCAAACTGCTGAAAGGCAGATGCCAGAAACATGATGCAGCCGGCGCCGATGCCGAATTTCCAGCCGGAAATATAGCTTCCCTCAGCCCTGGCACGCTGCCTCTGCTTCCCGAAAGCAGCCCAGATGGCCAGCACCACAAAAAAGCCTATCACAAACCTGCTCATGTTGTAGGTAAAGGGACCGATACACTCCATGCCCGTCAGCTGGGCTACAAAAGTGGTCCCCCAAAAAAAGGACGCCATGAGCAGATATACATATCCTCGCAAAAAATCACCCTTTCGTATCTTTTTGATTATATCACATAGATAAAAAAAGGCAAAATAAAAATCACACTTTCTGAAAAATGTGACTCTTATTTTGCCTTTGCCAAACGTCATACAGCTCACAAATCCAATTTTTTTGCAGCCCTTGCTTCATCCACCTTGGACTGCAGCTCCTCCGCAGGAGTTCCCAAAGATGCCTCCAGGGCTGCCACAATGGCACCTTCCACTACCGGGCCATCCAGCATGAATACATTGTCATACCCTAGTGACTCTATCACCATCTCCGTGGTCATTACAGCACTCCCCATATCCATCAGCACTGCAACCCCATCCTCGGAGTACACGCTTTCAATCGCCGTCATTATCTTTTCAAAGCTGGTGCCAGGTGTACCGTCCTCCAAGCCGCCGGCGGCAGCAATCCTCGCATTGCCGGCCATCAGCTTCGCCAGTTCCACAGCGCCTTCCGCCAGGCACTGGCTGTGGGATACAACTACGATACCTACCATCTGTACCATCTCCTTTTTGCACTACAGCATCAACTTTCCTTATCTACCCTCTCACATACGCAATCTCACACAACAAATGAAGCAGGGAAGAAAAACTTCCCCACTTCAATCATCACACATCCCTAGAACAATTACGGCTCAGATCTGCTCCAGCAGCACCTCAAGCATATACAATGCAGATGTAGCGCCAGGGTCCTGATGCCCGATGCTCCTGTCACCAATATAGCTTGCCCGGCCCTTGGTTGCCTTGATGGTCTTGGTGTATTCAACACCTGCCCTGGCTGCCTCCACAGCCCTGGCAACAGCCTGCTTCATGTCCTCACCTGCATCAACAGCAGCCTTCATGGCATCATAGGCAGGGCAGATAGCATCCAGCATGGTCTTCTCACCTGTAGTAGCCTTGCCCCGCATCTTGATGCCGCCAATAGCAGCCTCAAGAGCCTGCACCAGCTCCTGGCTGCCGATTTCCATCTTGTCTTTCAGCACGGCACCAGCCTTCATGAAGGCAGTGCCATACAGAGGGCCCGCAGAACCGCCCACGGTGGACACCAGGGTCATGCCGGTAGTCTTCAGCAGGGAACCGATATCCTTGCCAGCCATGGCATCCAGCTTCGTCACAACGGCATTAAAGCCCTTGGCCATGTTCACGCCATGGTCGCCATCGGCAATCTCGTTGTCCAGCTCCGTCAGGTAATCCTTCTGCTCCTCAATCCGTGCCGCAATAGCCTTTAAAATCTCAATAATCTTGTCATTCGTAATCGTAGAAAACAGCTCCCCTCGAAATTATTTCTTCAAGGCAGGAGTATCAGCCTTGGCATCATACAGCTTCTTCAGCTCATCATCAAGACGCAGGAGCGTAATGGAGAAGCCTGCCATCTCAATGGAAGTCATGTAGTTGCCTACCATAGTGTCATAAATCTTGATACCCTTTTCTGCCAGGAAGTCAGAGACATAATTATTTACGATGTACAGCTCCATCAGCGGAGTGCCACCCATACCATTAATTATAACAGCAACTTCCTTGCCTGTATAGTCAATATCTTCCACAATCCTGCTCAGCAGCTCATCGGCAATCTCATTGGCCGGCTTCAAGGTCTCACGGCTGGTACCAGGCTCACCATGGATGCCGATGCCGATTTCCATCTCATCATCTGCCAGCTCAAAGCCAGGCTTGCCGGCAGCCGGCATGGTGCATGCCGTAATAGCCATGCCCATGGTGCGCACGTTGGCAATAACCTTTTCGGCTACCGCCTTGACCTCCTCCAGGCTGGCACCGGTCTCCGCCAGAGCACCGGCAATCTTGTGAACCAGCACCGTGCCAGCTACGCCGCGGCGCCCGGTGGTGTAGAGGGAATCCTTTACGGCAACATCATCGTTCACAACCACATAGTCGGCATTGATATCCTCGTCCTTGGCCATATCGATAGCCATCTCAAAGTTCATGATATCGCCGGTATAATTCTTCACAATGCAGAGAACGCCCTTGTCAGTAGCCACTGCCTTGATAGCCTCATAAATCTGGTCAGGGGTAGGAGAAGTAAATACGGCACCTGCCACTGCGCCATCCAGCATGCCCTCGCCCACATAACCGCCATGAGCTGGCTCGTGGCCGCTGCCGCCGCCGCTGATCAGGGCAACCTTTCCCTCCTTCTTCCGGGCACGGACAACCACGTTGCCGCACTCCAGCTTCCGCAGCTTGTCAGGAGCAGATTTTACCAGGCCCAAAATCATTTCTTCCTCTACGTTCTCAACTGCATTAATAATCTTCTTCACAATAATACCCTCCTAGCATCACATACATTCCAACGGCCAATCCCGAATTAATCCTCATCCTCCAGCCAGTGCATAGCGTGCTTAACAGCCTTCTTCCAGCCCTTGTACAGCTTGGCAGCCTCCTGCTCAGGCATCACCGGCTCAAAGCGCACATCCAGCTTCCAGGCGGTCTTCAGCTCCTCCTTGCTGTTCCATACGCCCACAGCAAGGCCTGCCAGATAAGCAGCACCAAGAGCGGTAGTCTCAATAATCTGCGGACGATCCACAGGAACCCCCAGAATATCAGCCTGGAACTGCATCATCAGGTTGTTGGCAACAGCACCGCCATCTACCTTCAGGGCAGCCAGCTTGATGCCGGAGTCAGCTTCCATGGCTCCCAGCACATCCTTGGTCTGATATGCCAGGGACTCAAGGGTTGCCCGGACGATATGAGCCTTGGTAGTGCCACGGGTGATACCGATAATCATGCCACGGGCATCAGAATCCCAGTACGGAGCCCCCAGGCCGACGAAAGCAGGAACCAGGTACACGCCACCGGTATCACGGACCTTCTTTGCCACCCACTCGGAGTCAGGGGCGGAGTCAACCATGCGGGCACCGTCACGAAGCCACTGGATGGCGGAACCGGCAACAAAAATAGAGCCCTCCAGAGCGTACTCAACCTTGCCGTCCAAGCCCCAGGCAATAGTGGTAACCAGGCCGTTCTTGGAGTCATAAATATCAGTGCCGGTATTCATCAGCATGAAGCAGCCGGTACCATAGGTGTTCTTTGCCTCGCCCGGCTGGAAGCAGTTCTGGCCAAAGAGGGCAGCCTGCTGGTCACCGGCAGCACCGGCAACAGGAATCGAAGAACCGAGAATGGCAGGAATGCTGTAGCCATACACGCTGGAAGAAGGACGCACCTCCGGCAGCATGGTCTTCGGCACGTTCAGATAGCCGATGAGGGCATCATCCCACTTCAGCTCCTTGATGTTGTACATCAGGGTACGGGAAGCGTTGGAATAATCAGTTACATGTGCCTTGCCGCCGGTCAGCTTCCAGATAAGCCATGTATCAATAGTACCGAAAATCAGGTCACCGGCCTCAGCACGGGCACGGGTACCCTCTACATTATCCAGAATCCAGGTAATCTTGGTGCCGGAGAAATAAGCATCAAGAGTAAGTCCGGTCTTCTGCTTGAATTCCTCCAAAAGCCCCTTTGCCTTCAGGTCATCCACAATCCCGGAGGTCTGACGGGACTGCCATACAATAGCATGGTACACAGGACGCCCGGTATTCTTGTCCCAGACTACCGCAGTCTCACGCTGGTTGGTGATGCCGATAGCGGCAATATCGCTGGCCTCCAGGCCGCTCTGCTCCAGCGCACCCTTCATGACCTCGCACATGGTGCTCCAGATTTCCTCTGCATCATGCTCAACCCAGCCCGGCTTCGGAAAATGCTGGGTAAACTCCTTCTGAGCCACGCCGATAATCTTGGAATTTTCATCAAAAATGATTGCCCTGTTGGAAGTAGTACCTGCATCCAATGCCATTACATATTTCTTAGCCATTCAAAATCCCCCTCTGCAAAATAATAACGCTGTCAAGCAGCGGAGATCCCCTCAGACCCCCGCAACTTCTTTTCAAGTTATTATTCGCCATGCCCATGGATTTTTCCTGCTTGATTCTAAAATTTTTTTATTTTTTTCTTAACAAAATTTCCGTGCCAATCTGCCGCTTTCAATCTGAAATGAAAAATACTCATTGCTCGGCTGAAAAAGCACTCACTATTCTTGAAGTTGCCATGCCAGAACGTAAGAAATATCTCATCATGCTCCAAACTCCATAACACTAAGTAATAAAACAGCCCGGTTTCACGCGAAACCGGGCTGTTTGCATTTTATTATGATATTTTTATTTCTTGCTCTTTGCCTTTTTCTTGCCCTTGGCAGGCTTTACATTCACAGCCTCCTTCAGAGCCTTGCCCGGCTTGAAGGAAGGATTCTTGGAAGCGGCAATCTGCAGCTCCTCGCCGGTCTGCGGATTGCGGCCGGTACGGGCAGCACGCTCCTTGACCTCAAAAGTACCAAAGCCCAGCACCTGAACCTTGTCACCGGCTACTAATGCCTCCTGCACAGCTGCAAAAATACCTGCAACAGCCTTTTCAGCATCCTTCTTGGTAACACCGGACTTCTCAGCAACCTTTGCCACTAAATCTGCCTTATTCATGCAATTTCCCCCTCAAAGTATAAAAATATAATAATACTCTGCAAAATCCCCGGCAACCCCTTGCCGATTGACTACAATATACCATAAACACTGGGATTTTGCACTATTTTTTTATATTTTCCAGAAATTTTTGCAAAAATTTACTGTATCGGTTTTCCCTGCTGCCGCTTGGCCTCATTCCAGTATTCGTCCAGCTGTGCCAAAGTGAAATCCTGCCAGCTGCCGCCCTGCTCCCTGACCTTCTGCTCCACGAAGGAAAACCGGCTGCGGAATTTCTGATTGCAGCCAAGGAGTGCCATTTCGCTGTCCGCCTTCAGGAACCGTGCCAGGTTGACGATGGTAAAAAGCACATCACCCAGCTCCTCGGCAATATGCCCGGCATCCCCTTCTGCCACGGCTTCCTTCAGCTCCGCCAGCTCCTCGTGGATTTTGTCCCAGACAGGCTCCGGCGCCTCCCAGTCAAAACCGGCCTTTGCCGCCTTGCCCTGCAGCTTCTGGGCTGCCATCAGGGCAGGCAAATCCTTCGGCACCCCGTCCAGCAGGGATTTTCGATCCTTCTTCTCCTCTTTCTTCACAGCCTCCCAGCTGATGAGGGCGGAACCGGCATCAGCTGCCTGCACATCCCCGAACACATGGGGATGGCGGCGCACCAGCTTTTCCGTGACGCCCTCCACCACATCCTGCATGGAGAACTCCCCTGCTTCCTCCGCCATGCGGGCATGGAAGACCACCTGCATGAGAAGATCTCCCAGCTCCTCGCACAAAAGGTCATAATCCTCCAGGTCGATAGCCTCAAGCACCTCATAGGTTTCCTCGATGAGGTTCCTGCGGATGCTCTCGTGAGTCTGGGCAATATCCCAAGGGCAGCCCCCCGGCTCCCTCAATGTCTTGATAATATCCTGCAGTGGCGTGATGTCAAACTCCGGCTTTTTGGGATAAGGCCTGATGTAGAGGCTGGTGAGGTAATCAATATCCGGCTGCCTGTCCAGCTCGTAGAGGGGAATCTCCCGGATGCTCTCATCCGGCATGCCCAGTTTATGGATATAGGTGACAGGATACTCGTCCGGCAGCACCTCCATCAGGCTCAGCTTGGCATCGGAGGCAATCTGCCGGTTGTACACCTGGGTTACCACCAGCCCGGTAGGCATATCCACCGGCAGGCTGGCAAAATCCTCCGCATCGATAATCGTCAGCCCGTCAATAGGGTCAATGCCCAGCTTGCCGTAGAGCACCTCCACAAAGCTCATGCCCGGCAGGATGTCAAGCTTCACCTCATCTGCCCTGCCGGCAAGCCCTGCCGCCTTTTCCCTCAGCAGCACCACGGTCTTTTCCGCCACCATAGGGCTCCCGGGCACGGCATAGACGATATCTATGCCCGACTGCGCCTTGGCAATAAGGTCATCGGCAATCCGCTGATAAAGATGGGCAAAATCCTCCGCTTCCTCGTAGAAGCTGTCATAGGTGGCAAAGCTGATGCCCCGCTCTGCCAGCATGGGCACGGTAGGGTGCTTTGCTGTCCGCAGATAGAGATTTTCTGCTCCCTGCATCAGCTCCCAGCTTTCCATCGTAATGTAGCCAAAATCACCGGGCCCCAGCCCTACAACCTTTATGCTTCCCATAAAATCCTCCTGAAATATTCATTGTAACGCCGCTAGCATCGGCAAATGCCATTTTATGCTGCCAGCGATAGTCATTTTACGCTGCCAGCTTTTCCACAATATCCAGCACGAAGTCCAGCACCCTTTTCCGCGCCAGCGCCCTCAGGGCTATCCGCATCAGATTCCGCTCCTTCAGCACCTTCAAGGCGGATTTCAGCTCCTGGGAAACTGCCAGCATACCCTCAGGGCGGATATTCGGCGTATCCCTGAAATAAATCTCCAAAAACATCGGCGTCTGGACAATCTTCTCAATGCCTATCTGACGGGCGTAGTTTCTCACCTTCGCCACATCCAGAAGGTTCAGCACCTGCATCGGCGGCTCCCCGAAGCGGTCCGTCAGCTCCCCGAAGACAGCCTCCAGCTGGTCATTGTCCCTGACAGCGGCAATCTTCTGATAAATCTCAATCTTGTGCATGGCATCACCGATGTAGCCACCATCCAGATATGCCTCCACAGGGATTTCTATCAACGGCTCAGGGATAATCTCCACCGGCTTGCCGGTCTTGATCTGCTGCATTGCCTCATCCAGAAGGCGGCAGTACATCTCAAAGCCCACGCTGGCAATGTGCCCGTGCTGCTGGGCACCCAAAAGGTCACCGGCACCCCGGATTTCCAGGTCACGCATGGCAATCTTGAAGCCTGCCCCCAGCTCTGCAAATTCCTTGATGGCCTGCAAGCGCTTTTCCGCCACCTCGCTGAGGACTTTGTTCTGCTGATACAGCAGGTAGGCATAGGCAAGGTGATTGGAACGCCCCACCCGGCCCCGCATCTGGTAGAGCTGTGCCAGGCCAAACCTATCCGCATCATAAACAATAATCGTGTTGGCGTTGGCAATATCCAGCCCGCTTTCGATGATGCTGGTAGCCAGCAGGATATCGTACTTACCCTCGTAGAACTCCACCATGACGCGCTCCAGCTGTGCCTCCGGCATCTGGCCGTGGGCAATCTGAATCACCGCATCCGGCACGATTTCCTCCAGCTTCAGCTTCATCTGCTCAATGGTTTCCACCCTGTTGTAGACAAAATAAACCTGTCCGCCCCGCTTCAGCTCCCTGTGAATGGCGTTCCTGATGATACTATTGCTGTTTTCCACAACGTAGGTCTGCACCGGGAAGCGTTCCTGAGGCGGCGAACTGATAATGCTCATATCCCTCGCCCCTGCCAGGGACATGTGCAGGGTACGGGGTATCGGGGTGGCACTGAGGGTAAGCACATCTATGCCGACAGCAAGGCTCTTGATTTTTTCCTTCTGCTTGACGCCAAAACGCTGTTCCTCGTCTACAATCAAAAGCCCCAAATCCTTGAACTGCACCTTTTTCTGGTTCAGCAGGGCATGGGTGCCGATGAGGATATCCACCCTTCCTTCCCTGGTCTTCTCCAGGATTGCCTTCTGTTCCTTGGCACTGCGGAATCGATTGATTACATCCACCGAAGGACCAAAATTCCTGAACCTTTCCTCAAAGGTCTGGTAATGCTGCTGGGCCAGCACCGTGGTAGGCACCAGCACCGCCACCTGCTTGCCCCCCATGACAGCCTTGAAGGCAGCCCGGATGGCCACCTCCGTCTTGCCGAAGCCCACATCGCCGCAGAGCAGCCTGTCCATGGGCTGCTGCCTCTCCATGTCCCGCTTGATATCATTGATGGCAGCCAGCTGGTCGGGGGTTTCCTCAAAGGGAAATGCGTCCTCAAACTCATTCTGCCACACGGTATCCGGCCCGAAGGCAAAGCCCTGGGTTTTCTTCCGCTGGGCATACAGCCTGATTAAATCCTGGGCAATATCCTCCACGGCGGATTTCGCCTTGGCCTTTGCCTTTGCCCAGGCGGTGCTGCCCATGCGGTGCAGCCGGGGAATTTCCCCCTCGGAACCGATGTATTTCTGCAGCATGCCCACCTGGTCCGTAGGCACAAACAGCTTGTCATCGCCGCCGTACTGAATGCGGAGGTAATCCCGGCGTATGCCCTCTATCTCCACGGTTTCCACGCCCATGTACTTGCCGATACCGTGCTGGGTATGCACCACATAGTCCCCTACGTTGATTTCCCGGAAGCTGCTGATGCGCTCCTCGCTGCTTACCCGGCTGAGCTTTTTTTTCTGCCTGCCGAAAATGTCCTTCTCAGTCACCAGCACCAGCCCTGCACCAGGCAGCTCAAAGCCGTTCAAAAGCGCCCCCTGCACCAGGTTGATGCGCCCCGGCTTTACTGGCTCCTCCGGATTGGTTTCCACCGCCGCCAGCCGTTGCCTGCCGAAAAGCTCCTTCAGGGAAGCTGATTTTATCATATCCCCCAGGGTAATCAGCATGCCGTTCCCTGCCGACAGCCAGTCCTGGGCATCTGAGACTACCATATCCATCTGCTTCTGATAAGATGTGACGCCATTGACCTTGACGCTGATAATCCTGTCCAGGGCAGCGTTATGCAGATTGTGCAGCATAAGAGCCAGCAGGAGGACATTTCTGCCCTCTACCTGCTGGCTAAGCTCCTCCCAGTTGAACATGCGGCTGCGGATATCGGGATTTTCCTTGAGAAGCTTGATGCTCTCCTCCCTTGCCTTCAATGGCTCATCAATAATGACAGTGCCATCTGCTGGCAAAAAATCCGTAAAGCAGGATTTTCTCTGCTTTTCCGCCACTCCGCCAAAAGGCAGGATTTCCACTATATCCAGCTTTTCGACAGACAGCTGGGTAACAATATGAAAACTGCGGATGGAATCTATCTCATCGTCAAAAAACTCGATGCGGCAGGGATGAGGGCTGTTCAGGGGGAATACATCCACGATACCGCCCCTGACGCTGAAATCTCCTGCCATCTCCACCTGGTCGCTGCGCTCGTATCCCAGCTTCACCAGCTGCTGCAAAAGCTTTTCCCTGCCAAATGCCATGCCAGGCTCCAGCACCAGGCTGAGCTCACGGTAGGCATCGGGGCTGATGCCCTTCTGCATGGCGGCCTCCACTGTTGCCAGCACCACCAGCCTGTCACCCTTCAGCAGCCTGCCCAGCACCTCCATGCGCCTTGCCAGCCTGTGCAGTCCCTTGGCAGCAGCATTGAACTCCGCCATATCCAGTACCGGCAGCTCCACCACCTCTGTATCAGGCAGCAGGCTCTGCAAATCCTCCCGCCAGCCGCTCAGCTCCTGGCTGCCGCTGGTAATAATCACCGCCGTATTTTGCAGATAGCACGCCGCAAAGGCACTGTGCTTCTGGGTACCTGCCAGCCCGTAGACAAATGCCTGCCCCTGCTTTTTCTTGAACTGCCCTGCCATTTCCCTGATTGAACTATCCTGCAGCATGGCATTCAGCAACGCCTGCATCACATATCACCATCCAAACTCCGTTTTATTGTACCTACTATCGTACTTGCAAAAAATAACCGCTTCGGCATCAGCGTACCATTACCCCTACCGGCGGCATAAATATATCATTGAAAAGCTGGACTGCATAGCTGTCCGTCAGCCCTGCCACATAATCCACCACCGTCTGCTGCAGGCTGCATTCCTGCCGGCGCTGCCGAAATTCCTCCGGCATCCTGTCACTGTTTTTCATGAAAAAATCGTATAGCTGCTCCAGCACAAATATGCCCTGGCTGCGCTCCTGTTCCAGCAGCTCGGAATGATAAATATTTTTAAACATGAACTCCCTAAAAACAGCCATCGCTTCCCCCATCGGCTCTGAAAAAACAATGTCTCCTGCCTTTTCCGAGTTGCAGATCACATCGGAAACCATTGCCGTAATCATGTGGGAGGTCACTGTGCCGATACGCTGCTGCACCACCTCCGGCAAATCATCTGCCGTCAGGATATTGGCACGCATGCTGTCATCAAAGTCATGGCACAGGTAGGCAATCCTGTCCGCCCAGTGCACAATGCGCCCCTCCAGGGTAAAAGGCCTGACACTGCCGCTGTGATGCAGGATGCCGTCCTGCACCTCCCGTGTCAGGTTCAGCCCCCTGCCTCCCTTCTCCAGCTCCTGCAAAACGCGCAGGCTCTGCTCATTGTGCGCAAAATGCCCCGTCAGCCTGTTCAATGCCGCTTCCCCGGAGTGCCCGAAGGGTGTATGCCCCACATCATGCCCCATGGCTATGGCCTCTGTCAAATCCTCATTCAGCCGGAGGCTCCTAGCTATGGTCCTGCCAATCTGTGATACCTCAAGGCTATGTGTCATGCGGGTCCGATAGTGGTCACCGGAGATGATGAATACCTGGGTCTTGTGCTTCAGGCGGCGGAATGCCTTGGAATGGATTATCCTGTCCCGGTCTCTTTGGAACTTGCTGCGAAAAATGCACTCGTCCTGCTGCCTGTCCCTGACAGCCTCCCTGCTTTTTGCCGCCAAAGGAGATAGCAAAAGATATTCCTGTTCTTCAATCCGCTCACGCACCAGCATCATCAACACCTGCCTTATCTAGTATCCATCACGATGTGTATTGCCTCTAATCAACTAAGATTATTATACCATCATCAGATATATGTTTCCTTGAACTACTCCCTCCTAACGCTTAGCGTTTGAGGAGGGAGATTCCCACTTCTACGAGAACAGCCTTCGGCCTTAGCAAAAGGTCTTACACACTCTCCGTGGGCGTTAATTTCCGTAGTTCCTACGGTATTTTTTTATGCTTTGAAGCTTATGCAGCTATTATTTCTTTTGCTTTAGCCAGAATATTCCTGGCTGC
>NZ_VUNR01000013.1 GCF_009695585.1 Anaerovibrio slackiae | reverse complement strand
ATAATATTTACAAACATGCCTTTGGGATTTTTGCTTATAATCCTGAAGGTTTGTTAAGTGCACTTTATTTCAAGAATTTGCTTCAAAAACTTTTGAGAAAACCTGTTGACATATTACCAGGTTGCTATACCCTTATACATTCGCCATAAAACAAAAAATCCCTGCTAAAGGCAGGAATTTTTTTAGAAATTACATATATTTTTACATGATCCCCACGATGTGCTGCACAATCAGGGACACCACAGCCACCGCAATCCAGCAGCACAGCCCCAGGAAAATCGGGCGCACGCCGTTCTTTACCAGGGACATGAGGTTGGTATTCAGCCCGATGGCTGCCATGGACCAGACGATGCAGAACTTGCCGAAATCCCCCAGCCCTTTGCTCACCTCTGCCGGCAGGATGCCGCTGGTATTGACAATGGAAGCCACCACAAACCACAGAATGAAGAAAGGAAAAATCCGCTTTAAATCAAAGCCCTGCCCCTCCGCCTTGGCCTTCCGTGCCGTCAGCACGGCAAAGAACAGGCACACTGGCACAATCATCAGAGCTCGGGTCAGCTTGACGATGGTGGCATAGCTGCCAGCCGCCTCGCTGTAGGAATAGCCTGCCGCCACCACCGAGGAAGTATCATTGATAGCCGTACCAGCCCACATGCCAAAGCCGAAATCCGACATGCCAATCACATGCCCCAGGAAGGGGAAAATAAACACCGCCAGTACGTTGAACAGGAAAATCGTGGAGATGGAAAACACAATATCCTTATCCTTTGCCCCGATAACAGGTGCCAGCGCCGCGATGGCAGAGCCGCCGCAGATGGAAGTGCCTGCCCCGATCAGCGTCTTGGTGTCCTCAGGCATTTTCAGCAGCCTGCCTACCCACCATGCCACGGCAAAGGAAGTCAGCAGGGTAAAAATCATCACATACAGGGACTGGGACCCCACTTCCAGCACATTAAACAAATTCATCTCGAAGCCCAGCAGGATAATGGAATACTGCAAAATCTTCTTGCCCGTAAAATTAATCCCCGCATTGAAGGACTCACCACGCGGAATAAAGGCGCAGATAATGCCCAGCAGAATACCAAAAACAGGGCCGCCGATAATCGGATACAGCTTCCCCAGATAAGCAGCAGGTACTGCCAGCACCAATGCGTACAAAATACCTTTCCAAAGACCTTTCATCTCAACATGCCTCCCATGCACTATTGCCCTGACCATACAAGGCTCATTGACTTACTCTCAATGCGCATCATTACTATGGTTACATTGTAGCCTTTTTCTTTATATATGTAAAATACTATGATATAATTATTTTAATATGTATTTACTTATGTATAATCATATAAAATCAGATAATCGAATACTTAGATAATTGCATAAAAGGAGGCAAGCAGTATGACACTGCGCCATTTTCAAATCTTCATCTCCGTCTGCGATGAGCAGGGCATGACACAGGCAGCCCGGCAGCTGCACATCTCCCAGCCCTCCATCAGCCAGGCGGTAAAAGAGCTGGAGGAGCATTATCAGGTCAGGCTCTTTGAACGGCTGGGCAAAAAGCTCTTTCTGACGCCTGCCGGGCAGGAACTGCTACACTACGCCCGGCACATCATATCCCTGTCTGACCAGACCGAGAAAACCCTGCGCAGCTTTTCCCTGGCCGCCCCCATCCGGCTGGGCGCTACCCTCTCCATCGGGGAAAGCATTTTTATCGACATCATCACCAGGCTGAAAAAAACCATGCCGGAGCAGGAAGTTTATTCCCATGTCCACAACACCGCCGCCCTGGAAGATGCCCTGCTGCGGGACGAGCTGGATGCCGCCCTGGTAGAGGGCAGCATCACCTCTGCCTACCTTACCCAGATTCCCTTCCTGGAGGACGAGCTGGTATTCATCATTGCTCCCGACCAGCTGCCCCCGGCAGGCTTCACCATGGAGCAGCTGGCAGATCTGCCCTTTATCCTGCGAGAAAAAGGCAGCGGCACCCGCAACCTCTTTGAGCATGTCATGAACCAGCACCACCTGCAATGCCACGTCACCGGCTCCTACAATAACACAGAAAGCATCAGGCAGGCGGTAGCTGCCGGGCTGGGCATCAGCGCAATTTCCAGCCGCCTGGTAGCAAAGGAACTGCAGGAGGGCAAGCTGGCATCCTTCACCATCCCCGGCATCACCTTCCGCCGCAGCTTCCGCATCGTCTACCACAAGAACAAATACCTGACAGCAGGCCTGAAAACTTTTATCGACCTGTGCAAATCCTACATATAATCTGCAAAAAAATGACCGACGGCATAATGCAAAAGCTATTACACGTCGGTCATTTTTGTATGATATTATGGAGAAAACACTTAGGTGTATTGATTATCTATGCTTATTTATGCAGGGCGCAGCAGGAACATCCCGCTTTTGCTGCACCCTCAGCCTCACCGGCACTATCGCCATTTCTGCTGCAGCCAGTACAGCCACAGCAGTCATGACCGCCGGTACGGAAATTATTAACCACATGGCGGCCTGCCAGAAACAGCAGCACCAGAATAAGCAAACCGATTACATAAGTAGCCATAAGGCAGACCTCCTGACAATCAAACTCAAAATCCCAGCAGACTGCCCACCTGATATACCAGCAGGGACACAACCCACGCCAGCACAAACATGTACACAGCCGCAAAAATCATCCATTTCCAGCTGCCAGCTTCCTTCTTGATAGTACCCAGGGCGGTAACGCAAGGAGTATACAGCTGGGAGAACACCATGAAGGCAAGAGCGGAAAGGGGCGTAAAGGCACTGCCCATGCCGGTCTGCAGCATGACCTCAGCAGTCTCAACAGCATCCTCCGCCTCAGCGGATACATCAGGCAGGCCGTAGAGGATACCGATGGTGGACACCACTGACTCCTTGGCCAGGATGCCGGAAATCGCTGCTGCACCGGCCTCCCATGTGCCAAAGCCGTGGAAGGTGAACAGGGCACCTACAGCGGCACCGATAGAAGCCAGGAAGCTATCGCTCATGTCCTCCACCATTCCCTCGCCGTTAAAGGCACCCAGGAACCAGATGATAACGCAGCCCAGGAAGATAATCGTACCGGCCTTGACCAGATAGCCTTTGCCCTTGTCCCAGGTTTCCAGCAGCACCGTCTTCATATCCGGCATGCGGTACGGAGGCAGCTCCAAAAGGAAGGTAGAATTATCATCCTTAAATGTAGTATGGGAAAGCAGCTTGGTAGACACAATCGCCATCACCACGCCAACCACATACATGGCAAACACCACGTTGGCGGCATTATCCGGGAAGAACATAGCGGCAAACAATGCCATTATAGGCAGCTTGGCGCCGCATGTCAAGAAGGGCGCCGCAAAAATGGACAGCATGCGGTCCTTCTCAGAGTCCAGCGCCCTGGCACCCATAATAGAAGGCACGCCGCAGCCAAAGCCCATCATCAGAGGCATTACGCCCTTGCCGGTCAGGCCTGCCCGGCGCATAATCGGGTCCATCACGAAAGCAACCCTGGCCATATAGCCTGTGCCGTCCAGAAAGCTCAGGCAGAAAAACAGGATAAAAATCAAAGGCACAAAGACGATAACAGAACCAACGCCGCCTACAATGCCATCCAGCACCAGTGACTGCATCCAGTCAGCCACCTCCAGGGACTCCAGCCCGGCAGCCACTGCCTCCGTCACATCACCGGCAATAAACTCATCCAGGGCATCTGCAATCGGCTGGCCAATCCATTCAAAGGTAATCTGGAAGACAGCGTACATGATGGCAAGGAATGCCGGAATGGCCAGCACGCCATTGGCAAGCACCTTGTCAATCTTCTCAGAGGTGGTAGTGCCCACATGGGAGAACTCCACAGACTCTTTCAGGATGCTGTCAATAAACTCATAGCGCAGCTCAATCAGCTGTGCCTGACGCTCCTTCTCATCCCGTACCTCCGCCTCAATCGCCTGCACCCTGGCAATATGGGCTTTCAGCTGCGGGCTGGCACCGTAGCCTTCCATAGAAATGGACGTAAATACATTCAGCATGTTTTTAAGGCTCTTGCCATCACGGGCAATGGTCAGCAGCACCGGGTAGCCAAGATATGCTTCCAGCTTCTTCACATCAATCTTGATGCCCCGCTTTTCCGCCTCATCCTGCATATTGAGGTCAATAATCAGGGGAATCCCCTGCTCCAAAAGTTGCAAGGTCAGATAGAGATTGCGCTCAATATTGGAGGAATCCACCACATCCACCACCAGATCCGTATGGGTGGTCAGCAGGTAATCAATGACGATTTTTTCCTCCGGGGAACGGGCATTGATGCTATAAGTTCCCGGCAAATCCACAATCATGATATCCTTGTCATTGTGGCGGACATAGCCAACCTTTTTATCCACAGTAACGCCAGGCCAGTTGCCGATTTTCTGCCTGGCTCCTGTCAGCTCATTAAAAATCGTAGACTTGCCGGTATTAGGATTGCCGGTAAGTGCTACCGATAAGCTTGCACTCATAATCTAAAAACTCCTTTCTGATGAAACGACACGCCACTCCATTCAAATCAGCCAGACAAATCAAACCTGGCTCACCTGGATATTGGCGGCATCCTTGCGGCGGATTGCCAGATGATAGGAACGCAGCCCTATGGCCATCGGATCACCCAAAGGCGCGGAACGCAGCACATTTATCTTTGTACCTGGCAGAAGCCCCATGGTCATCAACCGTTCTTTCAAGCCCGATTCGGCAATGCTGTCAACCCGCAGCACCATCCCGGCCTTACCATCCTTCAATGTCATGCTTATCCCTCCAATGATAATGATAAATTATTGCACAATATAATAATAACAATTCTCAAAAGCACATTTAATATGATAATATTTATCACTATCATTGTCAAGACTTACTGATAATTTTTTTCATTTTTCTAATGAGATACGTACTAAAACTTCCCATACAGAAAATCCTAAGACAAAAATCCCTGCCGTGATACGCTTTCTTTCAAAAGCGCACCAAAGCAGGGATTTTCTTATTTCATGTTCACTATTTTAAACAGAACTTATATAACTATATAACTCAAATCATGTTCTTCTTTCAAAACGTTTACACCCATTTTTCGTGGTGTATCTATGCAGTATTTATGCGGCTTAATCTCAAATTTCTCACCTCCAAATCTGCTTTTCAAAGAAAAAGGGCTTCAAAAGGACTTCACAGAATCACCTGCCAAGCACTGAATTGGCCAGCCTTACGCGCTGCTCCTGGATGCCTCTCTGAAGTGCATACCGCCTGCCGGTATCAAGCCGCTTGTCCATGACTATGGCACGTTCCTTTTTGTTAAGCTCGGTCATTTTATTGCTGGCCTCCTTCATGCGCTTATACCTGTTTTCCGAATAACCATCCCGCTGCTTGCCAGTCTGCTTAAACAGATTGTGCTCTTTTTCCATCTTTTCCCATTCATCATAGAACTTCGTGACGGAGGCAGGGTTCTTGTACGGCATGTAGGTTAAGCCATTCAAGATAGGCATGTCAGTTACATGTGGGATAGACTTGTTATCGCGCTCAACGAAGTTTACAGTCTCCATTGCTCCGCGATATACATTTCCGGCATAACCGGACATGAGATGGTCTATCTTTATCGGGCTGTAGCCCAGCTTTTCCCCTAAGAACTTCGCCATGCTGGATGTATTGGCATTAAATTGTGCATCATCCGGGAGTTTCTGCAAATATCCAGGCACTACAGGCGCATCATTAAAGAAGCTGTAATTCGACATATTTTCTATAATAGGAAGCAATCCAAGTGGTATAAGTGAAGGCAGTGCATCCATTATAGGCTTGAACTGGTTTTTAACTGTAACCTTACTCTTTTTGCCAATAGCCTTTTCAATGAAATTGGAAGTCATACGGATGCCCAAATCCTGACCTTTAGGTATTCTGATAATCGTATCTCCTACCTTGCCAACCACCCAGTTGGATTCTTTCAGCCAATCCGGAAGCTCCTGGTACCACTCATCATCACGATACAGCAGGCTGAACAGCAAAGCCGGGAGCATAGCAGTAAATGCCAGCCTTGCCACAGCCCTCATGAACGTTTTCTCGTCACGCGGGTCAAAGGTTCTAAAGAACTTGTCCCAGCCCTGAATAGCTGCATTGCTGAAAAGAGCAATTTTGTTCAGCGTCCTGGAAGCACGGCCACCGCGGGCAAAGTCCATCAAGTCGCGGCTTTCGATGGCGGCATCTATAATTCCAGCACTAATTTTGCTCTCTGAATATTTAGCCTGCCGGGCCTTTTCATAAGCCGCAATCCTCGTGCCGTATTCAGATACTTCGCCTGCCATCTCTAGCCAGTCTAACCAGCTCCTTGGTGAAATTACCTTCTCTCTAAACCTTTTGCCCATCTTATCAATGGTAGCCTGAGTGTACTGCCTATCAAGGGAAAGTGCAGATGCCTGCGCCGCACCAGATGCCATCCATTCATAAAATATATCATCACGCCGCAGTACATGCAGGAAGCCTGATACGAAATCCCAAGGCTTGAACCCGTACTGGCTGTAAATAGTGGCATCCGCCACATCTCTAAATATGTTTCTGATGGCAAAAGACGGGTTCATGGTTACAAAGCAGGCACGGGCAATCCTGACAGGGAAATTAAACAGCCTGAGTGCCAAGCTACTGTTATCCCTGCCCATGCCGTTTACCGCCTGAACAACAGCCGGATCCGTAACCAGGTAACGTTTCTTGCCTCTGTCATAGAATGTGATGGTATCACCAAGACTTGGAGAACCAGGCGCATTAACCTCCTCCACATATTCACCTACGCCGGTGCAACGTGCAAGGCCTGCCAGAAGCAGCTTTGCCCTGTTCTTCTCACCATGCTTCACAGAGTCGTATGTGTTCCGAATGATGGATTCCAGAGGGTCTATTACCTGACGTGTGGAACCAACCTGCGCTTTAAAACTATCGCCAAACTGAATGTCCTCGTTTTCCTCAAACACCCTGAACATAGGCACATAGTTAGGCCATTTCTTAAGGGTGTTCTTGTAATGCTTGTCGCTGATTAAGCCGGAATCATGCAGGATAGCCAGCATGGTATTGGAATAATGCACAAGCTTTTCCTGTGCCCGTTGCATATCCATATCATCAGCATAATCATTGATAATCTTTTCACATTCTGCACGGGTTTTCGGCGTTTCCATAATATTCTTTTTGAGTTTTTCTACTTCATCCCTCAACTCCTCCAGGACCTCTAAATGCTCATCCAAATCCTTATTAATACGCTGTTTATGTGATTTCTGGGTAGCTCTCTCCATTTCTTCATTCAGACTAATAATGATATTCTGCACTTCCTCGATGCGGTCTTCAACTTTTCCCTGCTGGGAGCGTATCTCGTCATTGCTGTCATGAATATCCAGCACATGACGCGCTACACAATACTCGCTGAAGGCCTCTCGCCGTTTTTTATCATTGAGGGCGTTAATGCTATCCAGAATCATGTGGATCGTCTCGAAGCCATCAAAATTAACATTTGGATAGATGCGCTGCAAAGCCTCTACCGCTTTTTTGCTGGTGCCTTCCACCATAGTCATGGCCTTGCCATAATGGCCCCGGAACAGGCGGAACCCAACATACGGATTAAGGGCCAGAGGCAAGCGGGCTTTCTTCTGCTTTTCAATAGCCTCTACCATGCGCTTTATCGGCCCCAATTCCTCTACCCACTGGTCATACCAATAGTTAAGATTATCGTTCCATGAGTTCTTTTTACGCGGCCTTTCATAGGAAATGACATTCTGGTGGAAATCGTGCGTGGACTTCTCCGCGTATTCAGAGAAAATACTCCTCAGATCCATAAGTTTATCCGACATATACTCATTATTCTTCATAGCCTCGCTGAATATCTTGGCTTCTTCGCTGTTGTTGTTTGGCGCACCTGACAATATCCAGTCAGCTATGTAGTTCTGCATGGCCTCATCAGTAGATATATTCAGCCGTTTTGCCACTGCCTTGCCCACGTGCGGCAGAACTGTTGCCCAATCGTAAGGCTTGGCAACACGAATAATCCTCTCGGCTTCCTTGAATATGGATTCCAGTCCTGCATCCAGCTTACCCCAGCGGATTTTGCACTGGGATAGCTCCTCCATGATATTCTTAACCATTTCGCGGTATTCCTTATCGCCCTTGTGCTGACCTCGGAAGCGGTTAACAATGCGCTTTACGAAACTTTCCTTGGAGTTATCATCCGGCGCGATAGAATACTTTCTTACAATAGAAGAACCGCCATCATCAGCAACGGCGGCTCTGGCTGTCATTTGTCTTTCTCTTTCGGTTCTGTTATCTGCGATGGCATTGTTTCTCGCTCTTTGGACATCTGCCCAAGTACGTAATTCAGTAGAGTAGTCTCTGTGAATTCCCTTATCTCGGCAGACTGCTGAATAGATTTTTGCTGCATTTTCATACATCTCCTTCATATCTGCTAAATAATTCTCATACAGCTGCTCATAGCCTACACCTTCGGGCAGTAGCCTGTCACCTCTAATTCTATCAACAATAGCAGCCTTGCTGGAAATATCCTTATCTTTACGGCTTTTTATGTCATTGTAGGATGCCCTGATAGGAGCCAATATCTGGTTCTTTAAATCGGAATTATCCTCATTGAGTCTTGCCCTTATCTCATCCGAGCTAATCCCAGAGAACTGCCACTTCCTTATAGCAGAGTCAATGCTCGATACAATGGCCTCCATCAGCTGATTATTTGCCCTATCAGTCAGAGAAAACTTTGTGGTGACGCCACCGGCAGTTCCACGCTCAAACACCTTGCCGGACTCAATGCCGCGGAAAATATTATGCTCTGTTTCTATACCGAGTATATTCGACATGGCACTGGCAAAATCCTTTATTTTGCTCCAAATTTTTCCAAACATTCCTGAACGGTCCCTTGCCAGCCGCCACTTGCGATAGGCTTCGGCCTCTGCCTCCTCATTCTCATAACGCTGGGAAAGGAAGTCCCTCATATCCTTCGGCAGAGCAACCGCCCTGGCAAAGTGATAGGCCTCATGGAAGATGGTGCCTAGCCTGCCACCGTTGGCCAGGGTGATAAATGCGTCCTTGCCGACACCTTCATACATTCCTTCCGGTGCCTCATCGGTGCGTATATCCCTGCCATAGTCACCGGCAGCCTTCCGCCTGTCGGCAGCAGAGAAAGCAATCCTCTCTACCAGGTCCACAGTAACCTTGCTGCCATTCGGCAGGGTGAAAGTTACTTCATTGCCGTTTCTCTGGAAGTTCCTAGCCGTTGGGAACGCCTTAAGGACTACATCGGCAAATTCTTCCGTAGTCATCATGGTTCGTTCTGCCACGCCATCATCAGCAACAGAGTATTTCTTTTCAGCAGTCTCCGCCCCTTCTTCATTATCCGCTTCGGACAGCTGCTTCCTTCCGTTGTCGACCAGAGTCTGCTCAATCTCACGGTTAATCTCATCAAGCCGCCGCTGCATTTCCTTCAGCTTTTCAGCATAAGGATATTCCAGCTTCATAGTTTCCTCGGCATCCTTCAGCTCTGCTTCCAGCTGACTGATGTTGCTTTCAGTTTCCTTCAGCAGGTTCTCCGGTCCGTTGCGCAGGGTATTCTCAATCCCCTGAATGGAATTGCTTTTTACAGTATAGGCGCGGTTGCCAACCAACTGCAATTTTACAGAGCTGCCTGCCTCGTCGCCTATAGTGTAGCTGTTTTCCTTGTACACAGCTTTGATTTCCATGCCACCGATGCTGCCGATGGAGGTAGACACAGTATTATTGTAGCTCCCCAGCACCTTCTGCAGGGCTTCCTCTGCCTTGGCACGCTCGGTATACACCTTGCCATCAATGGTGGCCTTGAAGGCATTGCCTTTCGTATCAACACGTCTGGCAATATCCTCATTGAGCTTGTCGCGGATAAGCCGCAAATTGTCAATAGACTCCGGTAGTGTATCAAGTTTTGCCTGGGCATCTCTTTGACGCTTCTTGAAAGCTGTCTGGGCATGGGCATACTTCGTCACTTCATTGTTGAGCGACAGCTGCTCCTTGATAAGGGGATTGCCGGTAGCGGCGCCCTCAATTTCAGCATATCCCAGTGTCACAAGGTCGGCATCCTCTACAGCTCGCAGCTGTGTATTACTGCTCATAGCCTGGGCGATGATGGCAGCCTTATTCTTCAGTTTCTCCCACATATTAGCATCAAAAGAATCCTGCACAACATAGTTAAATATCTCTACTTCCTTATTCGGATTGCCCTGGCGCAAAATTCTGCCATGCCTCTGCTCCAAATCACGCGGCCGCCAAGGTGCATCCAAATCATGCAAGGCAACAAGATGATGCTGGCAGTTTGTGCCAGCGCCCATTTTCTGTGTAGAGCCAATCAGTATGCGCACATCACCACTGTCAACCTTCTGGAAAAGTTCATCCATCTGGGATTTGTTCTTTGCGCTCTGTACAAAGGCAATCTGGTCATTTGGTATGCCTCTATTGCGCAGTGCCCGCATGAGCTTCTCATATACGCTGGCATTTTCAGCCTCATTATCATCGTCCAGCTCATCGTCCTTCTTCTTTTTTTCATTATCTGATTCTGCCCTCGGAATGCCCATATCGCAAAATACAAGCTGTGCACCTTTAATGTCGGACGTTTCTTCAAATTTCTTGGCTATCTGGTCAGCACAGGCCTCAATCTTGTCATCGTTAAGTGACATTTTGCGCAGGTCATTGGTGAGGGCAAGCATATTATCCCCGCCTTTTTCCTGTATAAAGCCTTTTTTCATAGCAGCAATACGGGCAGGAACTTCTTCCTTTATATAGCGAACCAATTTAGGATCCGCCTTTATTTTGACTATAGTAGGCTTGCCACCCTTCAATTCTGGAATATCCAAATCCAAATCAGCCTGCGTTTTTACATCAGCAATCTTTCGGAACATCTTCGTAAGGTCAGCCATATTGATAAAACGCTTAACCTTGTTTATCTTGCGGAAGCCATCACCAGACGGTTTTCTTTCAATGCCGGTGCCAATCTCGGCAAACGTCCTAATCCAGTTATCAAAGAGGTCAAGCCCCTTTTCTTTTAGCCCCTGCATATCCATATAGCGGAGCATGGTGAACATCTCTGCCATAGTGTTGGAAATAGGTGTGCCGGTTGCAAACACTACGCCCCTTCCGCCTAGCGTCCTGGTAAGCCACTGAGTTTTGGCAAACATATCATTGGAGCGGATTGCATCTGAATTAGTGAGACCAGAAACCCTGTCCATTGATGTGGCATAATGGAGATTTTTAAATAAGTCTGCCTCATCCACAAAGAGCTGGTCAATGCCAAGCTGCTCAAACGGAATGCCAATATCATCAAGGCTTGTATCTAAAATGTCATTGAGCTTCTCCTTCATGTTGGCAATCTTGGTTTCCATGCTCGAAATAGCCCGCTTATCCATTTTACCTGCCTTGGCTTCTTTCACAGTACGTTCAAGCACATCAATCTGCTCCTTCATAAATTCAGAAGCTGTTTCCGGCGTGAGCGGGAATCGCTCAAACATAGTGTGGGAGATTATAATCCCGTCCCAATCCTCAGTCTGAATACGTGCCAGGGTACGGTTGCGGGCAGCTCTTTTCTCAAGTATGCTATTCCTTTCTTTTTCTGGAAGATTCTCAAATTTAATTTTTGCAACCTTCTTATTGCGGCCATCAGCTGTTTTGACAGTCTTTGTCATCTTAGGAACTTCTGGCAAATCCTCTGTCTTCAGTACCAGCAGCTTCGCATTAGGGTACAGCTGCCTGAACTCGCGGGCAAACTGCTCAACTACATTGTTCGGCAGGCAATACATAGGCTTCTTCGCTATGCCCAGCCTGCGCATTTCCATACCGCCTGCCTGCATTTCAAAGGTCTTGCCAGCACCTACACAATGAGCGATAAGTGTATTCATACCCTGGAGCATACGCCACACAACGTTTTTCTGATGCGGCTTTAAATGAATTTTGCCATTCATGCCTGGAAAAGTAAGATGCGAGCCATCATATTCGCGGTTTACGCTGTTATTGAAATTGTCGTTATAATAGCGAACCAGCCTCTTTTCGCGCTCCTTTTCGCTCCAAAGCCAATCAGAAAATTCACGGCGTATTTCATCTGCCGTAAGATTAGCTGCATCTGTAAGTTCCTGATTAACAACTCTATCTTTGCCACTGTAGCTATATACAGTAATAGCTTTGTTATTAAAAATATTCTGCAAGAAATCTTCAAACTTTATACCTTTAACCTTAAACTTAGGGCTATTGATATATCCCGTTATCTCCCATTTGCCTGCCGACGGCAAGAATTTTACGTTTTCAAAAGGGCTGTCTTCACGCCCCATCAGATAATTGACAAAATCCTGATAATCAGATACAGGAATCCACGGAGCACCGATGTTGACCAGAATTTCGTCAGATACCAAATCTTCCGGAACAACTTTCTTCAGTGCCTCCACATTACCTTCGTAAGATTTATCGCGCTTGGCTTCCGCTTCGGCATACGCCAGTTTCTCACGGACATTTCCGGACAGGTACTCATCACTGGTTTCATACGCACCCGTCATAGGGTTCTTGAATATTTTGCCCTGAAGGTTTGCTGCCACCTTTTCCGGCGTGCTCCCCAGGAGCTTTGCCATATAATCAAGGTCTACGCCGTTGCGATTGGCAAGAGAAAACAGCAGGGCATCAGATGGACTTTCAGCCTTCGTCACTTCACTGACTGCTTCCACTGTACGCTTGGTAAATATGTCGTTCTTTTCCACGCTGGCCAGCTTCTTGCTCCGGCCCGTACCCTCAAATTTTACCTTCTCCAATGCCATAACCATTCCGGCAGATGGGTCCTGGATGAAGTTTCTGGCTGTAGTCTGATTATTAAGATAACCATATTTCTCAACGAAGCTGTCATATCTTTCGTTCAGTGTCTTCCGCAGGCTGTCAAGCTGCTTCTCCGTAGCCTTGGCATCCATCTGGGCAAGGATGATAGCGTTAAGTGCATTTTTTAGTTCGATGTAAGCATCGACAACCTTAGCTTTCTTGCCTGTAATTTCTACCTCAACACCACTCTGATTTTGCACAATCTTGCCGTCACTGCGCCTGTAATACTCATAATCACGCATTTTTTCATCAGCACGGGCCGTCTTATTTGCGGATGCGGAATCAAACGCCTTTGTCTTTGCTCTGTTATCCTCCTGATATGCCCCTTCTGGCAAATCCCTCATAGCTTTCTCTAAATCCCATTCTACTTTTGTATTTTCACTGCCCTTTACAGTAATAGCATCCTTGCCATATTGATTCTTTTCTATTCCCAAAGTACCAATAACCTTATCCGGATTGTCCAAGAAATACTGATTGATAGTTGCTGAACCGCCTCCACGATAAGCCATCTGGTTATATGTGCTTACAGTCAGAAAATCATTTGCATAAGGCGACTGCACGTTATCCTTGTCACGCTTGCGCATGATGATAATATCAGTTATAACCTTGGTGCCTGCTTCGCTGAAAGCCGTGTCTGGCAGCTTATAAGCGGCAATCATGTCTGCCTTGCCAGCAAGATAGCTCCTCATGCGTGCTCCATCGGCACCGCCAATAAGGGAACCTTGCGAGGTAATGAATACCATCAGGCCGCCAGGGCGAACCTTGTCAATGCCGTTGGCAAAGAAATAATTATGCACCTGATAGCCATCAATCTTTTTCTGCCCAAAAGGAATGTTGGAAATAACCAAATCAAAATAGTTATCAGGTGTCTTGCTGTCCTGGAACCCCTTATTCTCAACGAAGGCACTAGGATAGAGCATTTTGGCAAATCTGGAAGTAAGATTATCCAGCTCAACACCGCGCAAATCAGATTTTGCCATCATATCACGAGGCATACAGCCGTAGAAATTGCCAACACCCATAGATGGATCCAGAATACGGCCATGCTTAAAGCCCAAACGAGAAACGCCTTTCCATATCGCCCTGATGATGCCAGGGCTGGTATAAAAGGCGTCGTTCATGGTAGACTTAGCAGCATTATACTCATCATCTGTGAGTAATGCCCTAATCTCGCTATTCTCTTTACTGCCTTCCATAAAGGCATCCTTCAAGCCGCCCCAGCCATTATAAGCTGCCAACACAGCCTGCTCTGCCGGTGTCGGCATACGGTTGTCGGCCTCCAGCTGCTTGAGTAATTTTATGGCCTCCACATTCTGCTGAAACCTCTGCTTTTCGCTGGTCTTTCCAGCAGCAGATTCCTTAATTTCCCAGTCATGCCCCGGTATCTCAGTAGGAGAAGGGTTCTTCTGTGCTGGTGTCAGCGCAGGAGACTGTTTACTTCCTGGTTTGCTATCTCCATTGCCTGCTGTCTTTTCCAATTCAGCTCCTGCTCGTACTCCAGCGGATCCAGCCCCTGCGGTATTCTCTCCTTCAGGACTTCCAGTGTCTTCTGCTCCCTTTCGTCCACTCCGTCCAGGAACTTCTCCAGGTACTCCAGAGGTTTTATCCCCTGCTTCTTCCACTCCTCCAGCCTGTCCGGCTTGTACATTTTCATATCCTCCATCAGGTCCTTTGCTCTCTGTGCGTTCCTTCCCATTTCTATCAGCCTCCATGTTATCAAAGAATATCTTGATACCATTATAAGCCGCCTCGATGATAGGTGTAAACTGTTTCTTGTGCGCTGCCGACATTTTGCCGGTGATGCGTTTTGTTATGGCATTTACATCAGTCTCGCCACCTTCATAAAGGGAGCCAACTGCTTTTGTAAACAGCATAGCCTGTTTTTCGTTGAAATCAGTACCTGCTGGCCAATCCTCTATTGTCTTTAAAATAGCAGGTGCCCACGGGGAAATCTTATCCCCAAACTGCTGGTGCATCTTTGCCAGCCACTTCTTTGCTGTGCTGTACCCATCTTTTATGTACGTGAAGCCAATCTGCAAAGCAAGCGTGTATATCTCAGGGTCGAATACAGGATTTGCAGAAATCCTATTCAGCTTTGCTGCCAGCTTGGCCTCCAGCTTTGCACGTTCTTCGGCAGTATTGGAAATATTGTCTGGTGCGCTAAGAACTACATCATCGTCTTCTACTGCTTCAATCCCAAGTGCTTCAAACAGCTCTGCTTCGTTATACTCCCCAAAGATAGGTTTGCTGTTGCTATTTTCCTCATTCTGTGCTACACTTGCAGTAAGAGAAGGTGTATGTAAGGACGGAGTGCCGAGGGCTTCATCGGAAGATGCTGGCGCCGTAGAGGCTACTACACCTTCGTTTTTTTTGCCATTTTCCGTCATAACATAATGGTCGTAATACTGAATTTTACCATTATTGCGTTTGATTAAAGTGATTTTTACAGGTAAATCTCCATTAGGGAAAGTTGCTCGCGTATGAAGATAATAGAAATATTCATTCTGATGTTTTTCCTTTTTAGGCTCCGAAGATGTAATATCGTTTGCTGACTCAATTAAAACAGGAAGGTACCTAACTAATAATAGTTTATTCTCCCCGTATGAGCGATTGGCCATTTCTTCTCTTCCTGCCCTGGTAAAATTAACCTCACCATTTTCATCAATATCTATCAAGCCTAACTGTTCATTACGTACTACTGTACCTTGCAGTTTTTCTTTATAATACGCTTTAGCCTTAGTACGCAAATCTTTAATTCCGTCATAATCACCAAATTCATCACCTTTCACGACAACCGTTTTATTGCCTTCAGGCACCTTGCCGCTGACAATGACAGACTTCAAAACAGCATTTACCCTGTTATTTACACGGAACTGTGGCATCTCCTGACCTGTAAGGGATGCAATATACGCCTTCGCCTTTTCCGCATCCAGAGTCTTGAGCAGATTGTCAAAGCGGCCGTATTCATTAATGTTTTCGTAGGTAAGTCCCCTGTTTATCATATCCTGCAACAGGCCAGCATCTACACCAATTCTGTCTGCAAATTTTGCTACATTTTCCTTTACATCTACAGGCTTGTTACCAGCTTCGAGTGACTTTATCAAGCTGTCATGATAGTTTCTGACCATAGAGTGCATATTACCATCAAAAAACTGTGGCAGCTCGTCATATGCACGGGCATAAATCATCTTGAGCCGCGCAGCTGCCTTGTCTGTAGTTGTTTCGCCATCCAGCACTTCCTGCAACGTGATTCTCACTGAATCGGAATACTGTTTCCATGGGTCACTAAAATTAGGAACATACCAATCCCCCACCATATTGTCATTTTTTGGCTTTGCGGCAGTTTTTTCGGCGGGCTTTGCAACAGGTGCAGGCTGCTCCTGTACCGTGGTAGCTTGGACAGACTTATCCCCTTCATCTTTAATGGTTTGCTCATCCTTCTGGCTAAACACATCGCGCTCCGCCTCATCAACAAAAGCATCACGGCCCTCCACAGTCTCGAACAGGAACTTCTTTGCAAAACGGCTGTAGTGGCCACCATGCTTTTTAGCAATTGCACTAACCTTTTTGTAAACATCCTTGTCCACCTTCATGTTCAGGCTGGCGGCAGGATTTTCTGCCCTGGTCTTGGTGTGAATATGCGTGCCTCCAGTAAAATGCTCCGTAGCAGCATTATCAGCAACATTATCCTCGTTTACTTGCACCGCCCCTTCTTTGCCTTGTCCAGATTCGGCGTGCTGAATTTTATCTTCGGCGTTGATACCTTCCTCGGCTTTGGCCGCTTCGGTGCTGATACTCTGATTTTCATTTGTATTTCCTCCATTCTTTACCGCCTCCAGTGACGGTACTGCATTGATTAACTCCTGCTGTGCTGCCTGCACAGCTTTTTTTGCGCCCGAATCCAGCCCCATATCAAGCTCTTTGGGGAGCGTTACATCATTATCGGCAGCAACCTGGCGTATTGCCTCCGCCTGCTGGATACGTTCATCCTTGTTTGGTGCCACCGGAGCCATAGCCTGCGGAAGATTATATACAGGTGCTTTCATGAAGTCCACACGAGGCCTCGGTGCCGGGAGCATCGCCTGCGGATTCTGTGTGGCAGGCATATCCTGAACTGCTGGCGCATTCGGAACTGGATGTGCAATAGGCTGCGGCGCATTGTATGCAGGCTCTGCTGCAAAGTCCATGCGTGGCTTAGGTTCCGGAAGAATTGCCTGCTGTTTCTGCATAGCAGGCGCACTCTGCCCCTTCTGCTGTTCCTCAGTTTTATTGACTGCTGCCTGCTGCTGAATATCATCGTTTGCAGTAAACGGCTTATTCTCGGCAGCTGGTTCCGTTTTCTGCTTGCTGTCCTCCATGCGGCTGGCCAGCATTGTCAGATTGTTCAGTGCCTTGGTCATTTTTGACCTGTAATCTGCCGCATACTTTTTGATTGCAGGAGTGTCATTTTCGGTCAGAGCCTGCCCAATTTTGGCATAATTATCAAAATCAGCTCTCTTGCTGGCGTTCTCCAGCATCATCCGAACAATTGACACATCATCATCTGCCATACGGTTATACATCTGCTCGGCCAGTGCTAAAAGCAGCTCCGAGTCCTGGGTGAATCGCTTAAATCCATTCTGGGTGAAGTTGTCCTTCTTGTTGTTGAGCAATTCCGCAAGGCCCGGCAGAGTTACATTGCCATACTCATCCACATTTGACTGGACGAAATCATTCAGCATATCATCAGCTGAGAAATTATCCAAGCCTTCAAAGATGCTCCTAAAATCAGCCTTCGGCATATCCATATTGTTTGCTTCACCAACTGTTGCATTTTTTACAACAGTTCCCCCGGACTTAAAGCCATTATAATTCTCCATCACAGCAGGCACGTAATTCTGGGTTTCCTTCGGCAGCCTGGACATATCACCGCCTGTTGCCTCCACGTTGCCAGGACCTGCGTTATATGCAGCCAGTGCCATCTCTACATTGCCGCCAAATGCCTTCAACATCTCGGCAAGATATTTTGCGCCGCCCTCAATATTCTGCACCATATCATCAGGATTTACGCCAAGTCCCTTTGCTGTTTCCGGCATGAGCTGCATAATTCCCCTCGCGCCTGCTCCAGAAGAAGCCTCCTGATTGAAGCCACTTTCCTGCTTGGCAACGGCAGCCACCAAAGCAGGATCCACGCCGTATTTGTTGGCAGCTGATACAATGGCGGAATCAATAGCACTATCTCCGGAATAGCTTTCTCCAGCAAAACGCCCCGCTGATGTGCCGGTGTTTCCTGTCTTGATAATCTTGGTAGGCTTCAAATCCCCCATGTCAGTGTAGTCACTGCCATGCACAACTTTCTGCTGGCTGGTGCTGTTGCCGACATAGCCACCCTTGCCATCGGCCATAACAACATGGTCGTTATCACCATATACAATAATGTCACCTGCTACTACCTTTTCAGGGCTGTACGCTACTACGCCGACACCGGCTTTCTGGGCATCTTCAACCAGCTTCGGCACATACACAACGCCATTATCCAGTTCGTTCTTCAGGAAGCCGCTGGTGCTGGCACCAATCTTTGTAACAGCCTCTACACAGCCGTTTTCGCCGTTATCCATGCGATTGCCTATGAGCGGAGCCGCTGCAGCCTCCACAGCGTTACTGCCGACAGTATTTGCCTGTGGCACATTCTGTGGCACGGCAGGAACCTGTGGCATATTCCGGGCGGCCGTGCTGATGGCTTCGGCATTTGCCTGGTCTACCGCATCAGAAATCTGCTGGTTCACAGCATTAATCTGCTGCTGCAATTCCCCATCATTGACAACATCATTTTCAGCATTGTTACTGTTACTATTCCTGTTGATGAACGGCAATCTCCCGCCGCTATTACGCCAATCACTGTATGCTTCCCTAAAGCTCCTGCCTCTAGTAATGACATTCTTCGCACCACCCAAAGCACCAGGGATTAAAGCAGGAGCGGCAGCACTGGCACCTGCCGCCTTCTCATCATCTGTAAGATTGAAAATATCAGAACCGTAAGTCTTGTTGGTGTACTTATTCTGTAATCTCTGCTGGTTTGCCTCATCAAAGTATTCGGAAGCTACATTAATCGGCGCATTGATAGCAAAGTTCTGCACGCCCTGCCGCAGCCTGCCCGCGTTCTGTCCACCTACAACTCTACCCAGCTTGCCGCTCAAGGCAAGTCCCGCCAGCGCACCTGTCAGGAAATCCTGCGGCAATTCCTCCTGCATCATGCCATACATGCTGTTGGCAATCTGGCTGTCATCATACCCCTGCTTTTTCAGGTCTTCATATAATCCGCCTGCGTTCATCAGGGCAGTAGTCGGGCCGCCTGCCAATGCCCAATGCTCCATCTGTGCAGCCGTGCTTCCGCCCAGGGCACTGCCAGCCTTGTTAAGGCCTGCTGCAATTGTATTGCCTGCATGAGTGAGCATATTGGTATCGCGGGCGGCATTAGTCGCAAATTTACCGCCTAACTTGCCTAGCAATCCACCGGCCAGACGTCCAACGCCAACCTCCGGCATAGCTGCTAGAATAGGAAGCTGCGGCACCATGCTTCCGCCAAGCATAGCAATATCCATGCCAACGCCATACGGATCCGTCCAGTAATCAATATCTGATACCCTGTCCAGAAAGCCTTTATCCTGCCAGTACCCGTCCTGGGACTTGCCCTGCTTCATGCTGCCACCGGCCAAATCCTGGCTGACTTTGTTCAGGTACTGGCCGTTATTGATAAGCCCCTCGCTTACAGGCTTGGCGATTGGCAACGGGAACAATGACGTTCCATCATCATCTTCCATAAAATTCTTGGTAAGTGTCCCAAGGCCTGTCAGTATATCGCCGGTGCCGCCCACAGCACTGCTGGCAAATACTCTCGCAAGGTCCTCCAGCGGGCTGGTCTTTTCCTCCGCCCCATCATAATACCAGGAGCCATTTGCCATTGTTAAGCTATCCTGCAACTGCTCCGGCGTGCCATATTTGCTATTCAGCCTGTTCTTTATATATTCGCTCATCTCTGACATAAGATATTCTCCTCCCTGTCATAGGTGTTTATTTATCACTGATTGAAATTCGGTGCATATTTGTACTTTTTCTGATACGATACAGCCAAAGGCCATGCCATCTTCCAGAATTCATCTATGGTTTCCTGGTCGAAATCACCACTCTTTTCCGCATCCTGTATAGCTGAGTTTAATTCTGCCAGTGCATCTGATTCTTCAGGAGTGGCAACCGTATCTTCCTCTTTTTTAGGATTAGCCAGCGCATTCCTCAATTTATTCATGGCTATGTCTATTTTGTTATATGCTTTTTCCTGACCTGAACTGAGCTTCATTTCTTTAGGCTGACTAGCTTTAGAACCTGAGCCCCTGCTACTGCTGGCAGGATAACCATATTTCTCATACTGCTGCATCATCCTGCTAAACTGATTGCCAGCTATCCAATCCTGCAAGCGTGCCTGCTGCTGCGCCAGCTGTCCCTGTGCTGATGTCTGGGCGTTAAGCAGCTTAATCTGCTCGTCAGTGCCATATCCCATCTGCTGCAAAGTCCTCTGGAAAGCACTCTGAGCTGCCTGCTCCTTCTTGGCGAAGGTATAGTTGTTGACCGGCAAGCCAAAAGCAGTAAGTGCTACATTTGCCTTGTCGGCATCCTCATCTCGGATTGCGCTGATAAGCTGGATGCCGTATGAGTTAATGGAGTTATCCGGGTTTATCCCCTGTGTATAAAGCTCATCCATCAGCCCCTGCACCCTCTTTTCCTGGTAATCAGATGCCTTGCTCCTGGCATAATCACGGGCCCCGTTCCTGCTCATGCCTGCGTTGAGTGCCTCCTGGTAGGAGCTGTTGTACATCTGGCCGGAGTCCATGCCTCCCACGATGAAATTACCATATTGCTGGGCGTTGAATACGTCCCTTGCCGCCCTTGCCTGTGCCAGCGTGCGGTCTGCACCGACTCCCGACAGGTCTATTCCGGCCTTTTCGGCAGCTTCCCGATAAACCTTTGCCTGCTGGCTGGCCGCATCCATCCCGGCTTGGTCGCCATTCATAGCTGCGTTTTCCCAGTTCTGCTTTGCATTGATTGCCAAATCCTGAAAACGCCTCTGCATAGCTACATTGGCTACACTCTGCTGGTCCTGCGGAGTCATTAATCCGGTCTGAAACTTGGCCACCTCATTCTGTGCATCCTGGGCAATCTGATTAGTAACGCGATTTACGTTGCTCTCATGAATCCCCTGCTGAATTCCCTGGGTGGCAGCCGTGTCCATCATCTGAGTGCCATTCTGAGGCTGCTGCACCTGCTGGGAGCCAAGCAGTTTTAACATTGGTATCTGTGCCATATTTACACACCCCGCTTACATAATCTTCTTATTCCCGGTAAAAGCCCCCAGCAAATCCTCCATCTGCACAGGCGTCACCGGGTTGTATTCTGATTTTCCCGTAAGGACGTTGAAGCCAATCTCGCCAGCATTGCCAAGGTTGCCATAATTGATACCGGCTTCCTTTGCAGCAATATCCTTGGCGAAGTCATAGGTACCCGTAGGCGATGCCGCATTTCCTGCCATCGCCATGGCTCCTGCATTTTGGTTTCCCAGGCTCTGCCCGGCAGCATCCTGGTTTTTCAATTTTTCAGCTGCCTTGGCATCATTCCTGGCATTTCTATTGCCAATCCAATCGTTGACGAGATTGGATATGAGCCTGCCTGTTGCAAAACCCAGCATGGTATTGGCATCCGCTCCATTTGAAAGAGCTGCCATGGACAAAGCCTGCATCCATTTTGACTGGTCATTATTTCCGTTATTTCCTGACATATTTGCATCCTGTGTCTGCCAATTCATTTCTTTCTCCTCCTTTTTAGAACCACTTCAGCGAATTATTTTTCAAGAGATTATCCCACTCCATGCCAGCCAGCTTTTCCGCACCAAGGGAGGCGGCTGCACCTTCACCGGCAGCAGCCTCTGCACCGCCACCAGCTCCGCCGCCATAAATCATCATGCCAATCTTTATCATATTTGCAAGCCCCTGCTGCTCACGAGCCTGCTGGGCCTGTTGCTGCTGCAAAGCACTAGCCGCCTGCTGCTGTGTCTGTGCTGATAAGCTATCCATCTGGCCTTGTAGATTGTTTTTGGCTTGCATAGCTTGCTGTGTCTGATGCTGTCCCTGATTGACCATGCTGCCTGCCAGCTGTGAAGCATTGCCGGAAAGCTGCTTCATAGCTTGCGCATTTGCTCCGCCATTCGGGTAAGCATTGCCAAGAAGACCACTTTGCAGCTGCTGCCTGCTCCCCATGCTTCCGAAGCTGTTTGCCTCCTGCTGCTTTCTCATCATATCTATCAATGTAGTAATTTCATCATCCATAACTGCTCACCTCACTTACAATCCGCCAAGCAGGCCGCTGAAGAATCCACCGCCACCGCTTGTTGACTGCGTGGAACTGCTCTGTGTAGTTCCTTTGCCTGCCGCTGCCGCAAGTGCAGAAGTCGTGGACCCATTGAGACCAAGTGAAGCATTCCAAAGGTTAAGGGCAGGCTGCTGGGCCGCCTCCTGGGCCGCTGCTGCCGTTGTAATGCCTGCCGTAGCATTATTGATATTGCTGTTGTTTAGATTGCTTACCTGGGTAATATTATTGTTGAAGTTCTGTGCCATCGTGTCAGAAACATTCTTGGAAATCTCATTAAGACCTCGATTTGTCACAGAACTATTCAAGACACCGTTTTTAGCCGACTGTGTCAGCAGTTTTCCATAACTGTTCTCCACGCCGCTCTGTATGGCATCCTGCATATTCTGTAAATAAGCTGTCGGCAGCTGGCCATTTGCAAGCTGCTGGTTAGAAGAATTCGCACTGTTTATCTGTCCTTGAGCCTGATTATTCAGACCGTTAAAATCAACCTGCACAGCACCTATGCTGTTCTGCAGGATATTCCTGGCAGTATCATTCAGCCATAACGAATTGGGCGCAATGGCATCTGCATAATCTGCCTGAGCTTTTTGCAGCTGCAGCTCATACTCGGTAGGCGTATATGTTGTTGTATTGTTTACTGTCGTGGATGAACCACCCTTGAATACGCACTTGCCAAAAAAATTGCACTTCTCCTGCTGACGTCCATATCTATCAAAAAATATCATTTTCTAGCCTCCCTTCCTTTCAGGGCTCCCATGTTATAAAATAAGCCTGCCTGCCAGATTTCTTATACTTGAAAGCCGGAGAAACTCGTCCCATTTTACCTGTATCTTTATGAATACATATATATTGCCTCGCCCCATCAGCTAGCTCTACAGTTTTCTCAATTCTATATCCAAGCAAGCGAATGTATGCTTTTATTTCCTTGCGTATGCACCAGGTGCCACACGCTTTTATTCCTCCAGCTTTTCTCGCCGCACTATTTATCTTGTCACGCCAAAAAAGCAAATCACCGCAGCACTGATTTGCCACCAGCATATCTTTTAGCTGGCCAATTTCACAAAAGCCTTTTTCCGGCAAGAAAAAAAGCTCGAACCGCTCATCGCGCTCGAACTTTTCTCCGGTCTTCCGCTCATATTTTGCAATCCACTGAAATAAATCCATGCCTATCACACTTTCTTTAATGTCCGCAAACTACCTCCAGCATTGCTATTATCGGCACTCCCCATAAGACCAGGTATAAGGTTCGGTGCACCACTGCTGCCATAAACATTCTTATTTTCTCCCTGACCTGAATTTCCAGACTGCTGGCCGCCCATAATAGTCATAATTCCCATTCCCTTATCAGTGTATCCGCTTAAATCTACACCACGATTATTTCTGTCCTGTTCTTCTGCCAGAAGCGAAAACAGATTGCCAAGGCCAGTATTACCTGTCGCTCCCAGTGCGCCATTTATAACATCACCAGCACTGCCACGATTGCCTAACATGGTATTTGCACCTGCCTTTGTAGCATCGTTTGCTCTAAGTGCTTGGAAAAATGTATTCCGCGCTGACAAGCTATCCGGATTGCTGCTATATGACTGAGCTGCATTTACAATATCGCCATACTGGTTGCGTAGCATAGCCAGCTGCATCGCCGACATTTGGTCTTTGCGTAATTGTTCCTGTGCTTTCTGTGCGAACGACTCCTTGTTGTCTTTTTCCGATAAAAAAGCCGAACGTAACTGTTCTGCCGAAACCTGCGCCATTATAATCCCTCCAAATAAAACAGGCGGCTTTTACACCGCCTGAACCAAAATCACATTACGATAAGCATATTTTTTCAATTTGCGCCCTTACTTCCAAATCGTACAGATACTGCCCCATCAAACTTTTCTGATGTTTCAGTAATTCTAATGGACAGTTCGGCGTAAACGGCAAAGTACCGGCTTCATATTTCACAACCATATCATGCAACTTTTGGTATCTGATTTTCAACTGAAAATACTCTGCTCTAAAGCGCTCCTTAAAATCTTCGCTATTCATCATCTCAATAGTATCTGCTAAAATCATTTCATGAACACTCCCTCTGATTCTTGTACCAGTTGGCTTTGCCACGGAGCACATCACCGCCACGACTGCCATCGGTAGCCCACGGCTTGTAAGACGGGCTCTCGCTGGTGCCAAGATACTCAAGGTCGCCACGGGTATCTCCATCCCCGTAGCCATCATTCCACCAGGCATAGGGCTTGTGGGTGCCAACACCGCCGTCCTCGTTATTCGCTGCCTCGCCGTGGCTCATCACGTGAGCCTTGTCGATAGTTAGCCACAAGGCAGTGGCAACCCTATCAATAACCTGAGCCATAACTTCTATCTGCTTAGCAGTCGGCGGGAAGCCTCCGAGGCTGGCAGAACCGCCGCCATAGCAGCAGCAAAGAGCGATGCCAATGGAGCCGGTATTTCTCCGCCAGGTGTGGCTTTTAGTCTCCGACAAATCATCAGTAGTCACATAGATTTCACCATCACCTGTAATGTTAATGTGATAATCCTCAAATACAGCGGTATGATTGCCAGCCGTCCAGTGCAAGTAGATTTTCGGCTCCCTGCCTTCAGCTTTCGCCTTATTCCAGACTGACTCCCTGGCGGATGCCGCCATATTTTCAACTTCATCAATTGTTACTTCTCTTTTCATCCTTTCACTCTCCCTTCCCTAACCTGCTTCAATGTAGATTTCAGCCTATTCGGTATCGGGACACCAGCATTTGCGATATTCTCCGTTATGGACAAGCACTCATTGGCAAGGTAGAAATAGAGCACCATCGGCATCACCAGCTCCGTGCCTATAACCGCATCCATGATATGCCCCATGGACACCATGAGCAATATCAGCACTTTTTTCACAATGCCCCGGAAGCCGATGCGGCTGTCAAGTGACAGCTCCGGGCAGAAAAAGGATGCTGATACGCCTGTGATATAGTCAATAATCATGGCAATTAACAGCCCTTCAAGCCCTACGGACCAGCCGCCGAATAAGTGAGTTACAATCAGGCCTGCCACAGAACTAACCCCTCCTACCACCGCCCCGGCACCTCCCGTCCCCGGCAAAAAATCCCGTATAGAGCAAACTGCTTTTTCCATAGCTTCACCCCTAAAACCTTATCTGATAGAACAGCACCCCGGCACAATCAGCAGCGAAGTCACCGGTGTCCCACTGATTATCAATCCATTTTTCCTTTGCTGCGCCAATTGCCAGCGTAGTCGTAGCCGCCCAAAAATCATTGAAGCCAGCGTTTCGTTTAAGCTGGTCACAAATAACATAGCTGAGCCCGAAATGAGCAAACCTGTCAACACCCACGCTGTCAGCAATATTACGCTCTGCGGCCAGAACAGGCATTGATAATAGCATCAATACCGTAAAAATCATCGCCAGCAGCGCATTTTTTATTCTCCTCATATATTTTCACCTCCCGGTTCAGGGCAGATATGAGGTGGAGCAATTCCACGATTATCTCCACCAGCATATCAATTGTCATGTCACTCAGTTTTGCCCTAAGTTCAAGCTCCTGCATCACTCAGCCTGTGCCTCTGCCCTGAGAGCCTTGACTTCTGCCTGGAGCGCATTGATTTTGTCACGCACCGCCTGACGCTGCTCAACCAGTCCATTCACATCATAAGGCATATCATTCTTGCCCAGCAGGGCGGCTTCATAGCACTTGATGATTTTGTAATCACCGATGGCAGATACAGGGCTGGTTAAATCATTGGTAAGATTGATGATTTCCTGCTCTTTGCCGTTAATGATATTCTGCTTCTCGTTTTCCATGTTCGTTCAGCTCCTTAAATAATTTATCCATTTCTGCTAATACCTTCCTGGCATGGTAACGCTTCTTGTCACCGCGCCAGCTTTTATATTGATTGGCGAAATCTCTGTAGGAAATTTCTCCGTCCCTGACCATAGCTGCCATTTTGCGCATTTTCCGCTTCTGCCTGCTCAGGACATCTTTAGGAATCCTTCGGATGATTTTCCCGCTGTCTGTCAGGATGTACCTGGTTTTCAGGAACGTGAATCCTTTGCTCAGTTTGATGATCTGCGTTTTTCCGTCATGCACGAAAATCCCCAGGTCTTTGCAAATAGCTTTTATCTCCAGCAACAGCTTTTTCAGGAACTCTTTGTCCGGGTGGATGATAATGCGGTCATCCATATACGCATCATAGCAATGTATCTGCCTGACATTTTTGCACCATGTGTCAATCCGCGTTGGCAGGTAGATGCCTGCAATCTGTGCCAGCGGTGCACCGATGGCAACCGACTTCCTGATGCGCATCGTCTTTTCCGGCCTTGGCCGGTCGGGGTTGTAATGCTCTAATGCGTTGAACAGCACATCGTCCGGGTTAATGCCCGGCACATATTCAACATCATGCTCATTGGCAGCCAGAACCTTCTGGATGGTGTCCAGTACAGTTTTGTCAGCAACCCTGCGGGATATTTCCTGCATGAGCACATCATGGCGGATGTTATCAAAATATTTGCGGAAATCTATTTTGAGTACATATCCGGCTTTGCCATATCTTACATAATGCCACCTCAGATGCTGCTCGAATCTCCGCCTGGTGAAGCTGATACCTTTTCCTTTTAGGCTAGCTCCATTGTCGTGTATCAAATACCTGGACAAAGCTGGCGTGAGGACTGTATCGCACAAGGAATGCTGCATAACCGCATCCCTCACTGTCAGAGCCCTCACCAGCCTTTTCCTGCCCTGCTCATGCAATATAAATATCGCGCCCTTCTGCTGCTCATAGGTGCCGTTTCTCAGGCTGTCCTGCAGGGAGAAAATCTCCCTCATCAGATTCAGCCCGAATTTCTGGGTAGCCTCTTTCCAGCCACTGCATTTTACTGTGCGCTGGTAGCCACGCAGCAAATTATCGGCACTGGTAAAATCCTGCATTTTTTATCCTTTCCTGCTGTGCTTGCAGATACAACAGCCTTGGCCGGTATCGTCACAGCTCCTATTTGCCACAAAGTGTGGAAGGATGCCAGCTCATTCCCTGCTCATTTTTCTCCTGCCGTTGGTGCGGCAGCCTCAGAGAAGCGGGCGGATGCCCCCGTTGGAGTTGCGATTAGACGCATCGTTGTAGTTGGCATTGCCATTGTTGTTGGCATTGCAGAACCGACTACCGGAAGCAACCGCAATCAGCTGACACCCTGTAAAATTAATCACTTCAAATCCTTGAACCTTTTGTTGTCTGATTTCCGCCAGCCTTTCAGCAGGCCGACTTCCTCATCCAGCATCGCGATATACTGCTTATATTTATCGGCGGATACATCCAGTTCCCGCGATGCAAGCTCAAGCTCAACAATAAGCACTTCACAGTTTGCTATAGCCCTGTCCTGGTAAATGCGCCGTTCATCAGCTTCTGCTTTGCATGTCGGCCACAAGGTATATGCGCATATAACGTTATGCAGCATTGCCGTGGATATATCCCATATTGCATTGAAGTATTTCTCAACAATACGCTCGGGGTATTTGGCCGGTAATTTAGGCGTGCCATAATACTTTTCCGCAAGATTTGCCAGGGTTTCTGCGTCTTCCGGCTCCATCCTGTTTTTGTGTATCACGATATTTCTTATCATCTTCACACCGAAATCCCGCTGACACAAATCCATCAGCTTGGCATGTATATTCTTTGCATTTACATAGAATTTCAATTTCGAGATGCTTCTGTTGCGTGCTAATACTGACATTTTTCATTCCTCCTAAGCCGCTAACCTGGCACGCCCCATAAAGGGGCGTGGTTTGGGGTTAGCGGAGCAGGAAATACGGGCGGACGCCCCCGCGGGAGTTGCGACCAGACGCATCGGTGCAGCTGGCACCGCCATCGCCGTAGGCAACGCAGAACCGACTACCGGAAGCAACCGCACGGAGCCAGAACCACTTTCTCGCACCGTCACTGTACTTGTTCTTAGAAAAACGCTCATGGCGGAACAGTGCCAGCTGCTTGTTGGCGCATCCAACATCAAACCCGGAAGAACTGAACACGCGTCCACCATATACCATCGGCTCATTCGGGATATTAACCCAGGTGTCAGCCCATTCCCAATCCGTGCAGGAGCCAGTCCAGCCAGCACCGGCAGCACTTGTAGCTGTAGGGCTCATAGTCTTTGTCAAAAGTTCCCTGTGCTTCAGCACGTGTGCATCGCCGAAAGCGTTGATGATGCCAGTCTTGTACAGTGGCATATTGACTGTCCACATTTTTGAGCCCAGGTACGCCCCCGTGGTGTCGTTGGTATCATTCATGCTTACATTCATCTGTACAGTAACATCCGGAATCATCAAGATGTGATGCGCAGTGCACTCGGTATCTCCAACACCGTAGTAATAGTCGAAGTCTGCTACCACCCACTTTACGTTGTACGTGGTGCCGTCCACGGTAATCGGCTGGATGATGTAGTCGCCGATGTAGATGTCCTTGAACGTACCATTTGCGATGGCCTGGGACATTTCACCGCTAGCAAAATAGCTAGTCAGGTCCTTGCCACGGTAGATGCTGTTGTGGGAAAGCCCATAATTGTTAATAATATCCATGATGTTCTTGGCGTTAATCGCATCCACGATTTTCAATCCCGTCTCATCAGTAAGGATTGCTTTTGTTACTGTTGCCATAATTTTCTCCTTTCATTCATGTGTTATAAGTTATGCAAACAAGGCCATTTACAACCGACAAGCCCATGCCTGTCTTGGCTTCCTCAGCTGTTTTTGCAGTATCAGCTTTAACCTCATTGACTGGCTGAGGTATCCCGTTTTTATCAAAATAAACAGGCGTGCTTGTAGTCCCCTTGTTTTTAAACGCTTCTATTTCTGCCGTTTTTGCATAGACATTTTCCCAGGGATTTCTAGGATTACCAAGCTTGCTTACATGCACATTGGGAGACCATCCCCTATCCATAAAAAATCAGACCTCCTTCTGGCAAATCTGGTTATCTTCATTGAGTGCAAACAGTATTTCATCCTCCCATGGCACCTTCTTGAAGCCGCTGGAAGTATAAATATATAACCTCTCATCCTGCTCGCAAAAGACAATCTTTCCCGGTGTATTATCTGTCGTAGGCAAAGTGGGAAATACTATCGCAGGTAAGGAAGAATATTTATTATCTATGTTTTTCTTGAAGCGTTCCAGATTCTTACTGTCTATAAATTTACTATTTGCCATACCTGCCTCCTAAATCTGTAAATAAAGCCCTGCAAGTCCATACGCCAAACAGGGCTTTATCCTATCATTCACAGCAGATTATTGCCCTTAGGCACCGGCAAACATTGCATCAATATCATCATCAGTGCACACAGGTACGTACACATCCACATCGGCACCATTCACGGAGATGGTCGCAGCCTTGTAACCAGCAGTATCGGTGGCAGTAGCAGTTACCTTCGGCACGTTAATCTCAGTAGGTACGCCATCAATGGTAATGGTGGCAACCTTGGTACCGGCAGTCATAGTCTCAGCCTGTACCTTTACGGCAGCATTGATGTCGAAGATACCGGACAACACATCCCAATCAGTGCCGTTCCATACAACGTTGTCCCCTGCCTTCACGTTGTGAGCCACATCGGCTGCAACGACATTATAGGTATCGCCTACAACCTGGTCGGAAGCAGGGAGGTCGGCAAAGGTATCAACGGTGCCCTTGTAACGGAATACAGTAGTAAGGTCAGCCTTCTTGGCATAGAGGCCAGCATTAAACTCATCCTGCTTGGTCTTGAAATGGCTCAGCTGAGCATACTGTACAAACTTCTCATTCAAATTGGTAGCCATAATAACATACATCCTTTCGTAGTAGCATAAAATAATATATCTTCATCTGGGTGTATAGCGGCCGCCTATACATCAGATAAATTCAAATTTAATCAAACATTTTATCAATATCATCATCTGTAGCAATTTTTTCATCCGGTATATTACCGGCACTGGACTGGCCGGACTCTGCAAACTCAACCAGCGATACTATAGTGTCCTGTTTGTGGCTTTTTATATAAAGCTCAACATTCATGTAGGAAAAACGGCTTTTGGGATGGATTACAATCCCGACTTCCTTATCCTGAGATATTTCAACCGGGACAACGCCGTTATTGTCTATGGTCCCTGAGGACGCTGGCAACAGCTTCCAGTCCCGTGTCACATTCACCCTAGGCATAAAAAACACCTGCTTTCATGCTATTCTTCATAAGTTACGCAATATGTACCATTTACAACCGAAATGCCGGTACCAACGACGCCACCAGGAATGCCTGCTTCTGCATATTCTTCGCTTATGGTTATATCGCCGTTGCTGTCCAGCAAAAAAGGATATGCCAGCCTCGGGCCTATGTCACCATATCCGTCGTACTCAAACGGATTGCAGATTGACAGGTCTACAGTGCGAGGCTCATCTCCGTTGTACTGAACCAGTGGGACTCCTTCATAGGTAACGGTAAGTGCCTTGCTCCCGCCCTTGGCTTCATTGACAAAGGTACGGGTTCCTGAGCGATACACCAGTATTTCGCCATCCTGCAAATCATCCAGCCTTATAGAGATGCCGGATATTCTTGCAGCGCTTCCTGTTATATCCACAGGCAAAAGTCCGTCATCATTCGTCTTAACAATTTTGTCGTTCTCATACGTTACCTTTCCACTTGCAACAGGCCGCGCTACGGAATCCACATTCAGATAATAATCTGCCCCCATGCCATTCAGGCTGGTTGCACTCCCGCTAATGGAAATGTTCGCTACACCTTTGCTGTCAGTCTGCACAATCTTATTTGCTCCACCAGTTGCAGAAACCAGACTCTTTAAAACGTAATCAGCAGCAGGATGGCCTCCCAGCTTCGCTGCACTTCCTGTAATATCAGCATCAATTTTTCCCAATGAATTGGTCTTTACTATCTTGGAAGGTTCAGCTTTTGTGGTAACATCATCGCTTGTAATCACTACAGACTGCTCACTGCCTGCAATCCCCATACGATACTTCACATCAAACAGCCATACCCAGGCTGTATTTTCCGCATTGCGTATGTAAAACTTGTTGTCAGAAATTCGCAGCTGGTATGGTTCCGGCTCGGTAGGAAATGTGCCTCCATCAGAACTTACCCTCAGCGAATTTAAATGCTCATAAACCTTGTTGAACTCCTTGCTGTATTTTTGTGCCATATCATCAACTGTATCGCCGCCATTGCGGTAATCCAGCGGCCAGCCCTGCTGAAATTTAGCCATAATAATTTACACCTCCGCTACATCATAACTGATAAGGTTTAATATAAATCTCCCACCAGAACCCTTGCCGTAAGTTTTGATGGCCTTATGGCGGTCAAGCTGCCGTTTGCTCTGCCGCACATAAGCAGTGGATTTTAAGTAAGTTGTGTTGCCATATATTTCATAATCATTGTCATATATTTCATCACCGTTCGTATAAATGTTGGCAATAGGTTTGCCCTTTATGCCACGCTTGCTATGATATATCTGGGTGTAATCGTGCCATATCTGCAGAGCTTCCTTCGGCACAAGCTCGGAATACAATACATGCCCAACATAGTAATTCACATATGCATAAGTCTGAAATAACGGCGTTATGTCTACCCTGCCACGCTTAACCAGATAATCATTGTATGACACTATTGTCTTGCAGTACATTTCCCATCTCAAAGGCTCACCGTCATCGTGTATGTCCATGCCGTTATCAAGATAACAAACAGCGTTATCTTTCAATACAAATACAGTTTCCCTGCGGTAACAGACATCTACCGCAGGTGAATTATATTCGCGCATGAAGAATGCTCCCCTTGCCACATCCATGAACAAAAATCTTCTTTCGCCACTGATGAGCCATAGCTGGTTTAAAGGAGCAACATACCTCAGCTTCATACTTGAAGGCAACGCCTTTATATTGTCCTGAACCTTTACCCCTAAGTCACTTGCTTTTATTTCACCGTAATCATCTGTAGTTGATAACGCCTGCAAGGAATTATCCCCTAGCACGACTGCACTATTTGTTAGAGCAAGTGCAGTTCTCCAGCTTCTGTTGCTGATGTTGCGGCTTATTTCTCTTTGCGCCCAGTCCGGGTATTGCCCGGCAATATGAAAGGCGGTGTTGTTGCTCTTGAAAGCAATTATATCGGCAGAAAGATTAACTACTGCCGTTATCTTTCCGCCATCCTTATAGCCGACCTGAAGCCATTTGGAGGATGAATCATCGTTGGAGTCCTCAGTCCAGTTGGTTTCATCACCAACAGCAGAATAGTGGATTACATCGTCATAATAAACAATTACCCGGCCATGGCTTACAAATACACCGTTGCATACATCTGGGGAGGCTTCAATGGCTACAAGCTCCGCCCCATTCCAGTATTGCAGCTTTCCGCCGGAAGCAATCAAAACGCCATCTTCCCATGAAGCAAATCCAGGCGTTACTTTGCCTGTGAGCGTTCCCCTGTCAGTCAGCTGCGTGCCATCCGTCATAAGCGTATATACATGCCTATCCTTGGTGCACAGCAGCAGCAAACCGTTAATTGTGTCGAAGAACATATCTGTGAAATGAAGGCTGTCAGTCCTGTAAATATCCTTGGTACCTGATACTGTCCGGAGAAGATTACCCATAAGCTCAAAATTCACGCAGCGATTAAGCTCATTCATCTCAATCATCTCTATTGCATTGGTCGTATTCAGCCCGCCGGTAAAGTCCCTATATTCAACTGTCTGCTGATTAGCGTGCTTTGCTGACAGCCTCATCTGTAACGCCTCCTGCCATAATCGCTAATAGCGGTTTCAGCCGTGTCCCAATAACCGCCAGCCTGTATGCCTCTGGAATTATACTTCCTGATCAAATCTTCAATCTGGGAAACCACTGAACCCATTACACTAGTTTCCTGGGATAAATCAAACTCATTCGTCATGGATGCTCTGATGCAGGCATACTCCACAACGAAATCAACCAGCTCATTCATCATTGGGAACTCGTCGTCAAGGTTTCTAAGTAATACCATGTCGCGTATGGCCATTATGCTGTACTCCACATCTTCAGATGGTACAGGCCATACATTAATCTTACCGAAGCCGGTTACAAAATATCCCTGCGGCATTCCCCGCTCCCTGGTATCGTAAATTCCCCAAGGGCTTATCCTGTCAATCCGTTTTCCATTAATGCGAACCTCAAGCACTGCCGAGGACCTCATATCCTGCTGAATTATGGCTTCACCTGCCGGTAACGTGCCTGTGACAATATCATCAAGCAGCTGCAACGCATCAATACTGAGGATAGTCCGGCGTACAAACCTGATGCCATCGTTGATATAGTCCGTAATGGTCGTATCTTCATACTCCAGAACATCCTTGTCGTGGGTATTTGTACGCACCCTGTCAATAATATCCACCAAAGTCACTATAAGCACCTCCTAAGCAAGCTGCATGAAGGCGTACCGGCGCCTGGCACGCCTCAGCAACTTTCCGTCAATCAATCAATTAATCATCCACGGAGGACGTCATGACATTTACGCAGCCGTAATCGGTTGCCATGCCATCACCATCATAGTCAAAAGCAGACTTCTTGATGCCAAACATGCGGCCAAAGGAAACACCATACTGGTTCCCGTAGTCGAAGGTCTTCTCGTCCCAGCGCGGATTGTTGCCAACAGCCATAACGGCTGCCTGAGCCCCCAAGAACAATGCGTGACCTACCTTGGTGTTGGAAGCACCGGTATCAGTACGCAGTACGCGATTGCACTGATGAATGACAACGCCGTTATACATGCCGAGAGCACCGGTAAAAATAGGGTTCTTCTCACCACGGATATTGGCATACTGCTGAGCTTCCAGCCAGCGGGCATCCTTCATCAGGTCGCGGGCCTGATACTGGTCGATAATCATGATATAGCGGTCTGCACCATTGATACGAATAGGACGCACAGCGGTGTCTTCATCAGCCGTAGCCAGCCGCTTTGCCTCGCCAATAATGTCGGTGCTGAATACATCAGCTGCACCGATGGTATTCTCGGAGTTAGCGGAACCGGCATAAACCACCCTGTCAGCAGACGGGGATGTGCTGAGCACCTTGAAAATCTTCTTGTCGATGGTATCAGCCAGCCAGTTGGACAGGTTGGTACGGGCATCCTCCCGCATATTCTGCTGAGTCTTCTGCTCCTCGAAGCGGCCGGTCAGGCGGACTGCATTACGAACCTGGTCTATGCTGACATCGAAGGAGCGGTAAATCATTGCTTCCTCGTTGCCTTCCAGCATATTATCACCGCTAATGCCTGTCCCCTTCAGCGGCAGCAGCAATGGAATATTGATGCTGTCGCCCCTGCCCTTCTGCAGGTCAGTCTTAATCTGTACGATGTTGTCGGAGCTATTGCCTGTAAAGCGCTGAAAAAAACACTTGCGGAGGCCTGCCTCCCAGCAATTCTTTGCCCACGCTTTCAGGACTAATTCCTTAGGAATTGTAGTCAATGCCATTTAATATCATTCCTTTCATGATACGAACAGCAGGCGGCTATCAATAGCCTAAAAGCATCTCCTGGTACTCCTTTGGTATCTCATCAAACGGCTTATCCTCAAGCATTTTGGACAGTGTTTCAAGCGTAACGCCGCCGGTATCAGTACCGGCCCCATCAATGGTTGAGGAACGCGGAAATGCCTTTCCCTGCTTTACTTTACTCAATACGTTGTTGTTCTTGTTGCTCTTGCCATACCTGGCCATATAGGAGTTCTTGGCATCGGTGTAATACCGCTTAATCAGGGCAATATCCTGCGGCGAGGCTGTATTGTGCTCGATACGTGAGTAGGCTGCCGCAATCACGCCCTGCTCCGTCTGCCCGGTCTCCTTCTCGAAGTATTCATTGGTCGCATACTGCATGATGTTCTTGTACTCAGGGTCCTTGAACTCCTTCTGGGCGAAAGAGTTATAGTCCAGTACCGCCTGATTATGCTGTGCAATCACACGGCGGCTCTGCTCCATCTGCTGCTGACGTGCCATGGCGATCTTCTGCATGACATTGTTCTGAGCCATACGGCGGGCGGTTTCCCATGTCTGCTTGCGTTTATCATCATCGTCAAGGTACTTGAAACCCGCTATTTCCTCCGCTGTCACGCCGGAAAGCTGCATAGCCTCGCTATCAATGGCCTGCTGAATCTTAGCTGCAACATCATCATTAAGGATAGGCATTGCCTGCTGAGTGCTATCAGCAGCCTGCTGGTTCTGCGGCTGTGCAACATTCACAACCTGCATATTAGGCGCCTGGGACGACTGATTAACATCACCCTGACTTCCGCTTTCCAGCCTCTGCTGAAGGTTTTTCACCAGCTCCTCCAGCTGGCGGTTCTTGTCCACCTGCTGCTTAAATCGCACATATGGAATAGGCTCCTTTGGCACCAGTTCTTCATCATCATGGTTGTTATCGCTGCCATCTTCAGCGGTTGAATCTGAACTGTTTCCTTCAGCATTATTGTCGCTTTCCTCCGGAGACTGCTGGTTCTGCTCATGCTCGGCCACAATCTCCCTGGCAATATCCTCCGGAATACCTGCCAGCTCATCCGGCACCTCAAAGTTTTCTTCCTCACTGCCAGAAGCATTGCCTGCTTTTTCCTCTACAACGCCCTCATTGGCATTATCATCAACATGCTCATCGTCTTCTGCAAACATCTGCAAATCAAAAACAAAATTCATTCTGCTCATTTGAATACTTCCTTTCTGAATATCGTTTCAGTGTACGAAATGCGCCCTTATCGTAGGCGGCACGGAAAACGCCCTTTAACCGCAGGCGACGCGTTTTATAGCAGCAGGCTGAAACAGCCTACTTCACTGCATTATAGATAGACACAATCTTATCGATGCCATCACAAACATCAATCTGCTTACCACGAACCTTTTCAATCATCTCGTTGCCAAGCTGAATGAGATTCAGGCGAAACGCTTCAAAAGGAGCTGGTGCCTCCTTAATTTCAGTTTCATTGACTGGTACACCCTGAGTCGCATCTGAATCTGCCTCATTGATAATCGGCTTTGCTTTCCTTACTGCCATGCTATCACCTCCTTACATTGCAGGACCCTGTCCATTAATCAAAGACTGGACAGCTGCCTGTGTCATGCCGCCCCCTTGGCCTCTGCCGTTGTTAGGCTGCTGTTGTGCGATTGACGGCTGTGCCTGCTGTTCCTGCTGCTGTTGGGCTGCAAGCTGCATCTGTTGCTGCACAGCGGCCTGCTGTGCCTGCTGCTGCATTTGCTCCGCCAATTGTGGAAACATCTGCTGAACAGATAGGTTGATTGCGTACTGCGCAATCTGCGCATCAATCAGCCCCTGCTTGGCTGCCATCGCCAGCTGAATTGGCAACGGCGCATCCTTGAAGCTGATGCTCTGGCTTTGGCTCTGGTTCTTTATCATCTCCAGCTGCAACTGCTGCTGGGCCTGTTGCTGCTGTGCCTGTGCCTGCGCCTGCTGACGCTGCTGCCAGCGTTGCTTAATTTCTTCTTTGTTAGGCAGGTCGGACAGGTCCAGAATAACATCAAATATCAAATCTCCAGGTATGCCCAGGTTCTTTACGCTGTCCACTAAACTCCACAGCTGTGCCTGACGCTGCGTTGTAGATGCCTGCGTATCACTTATAACAATGTCGAACTCGCCCTCGGAAAGATTGTTCAACGTTTGGTGGATAATCCTTCCTAACGGGTCCTGCTGGATAACCTGCTGATTTACCCTGATGAACTGCTGACCGTTCTTTCCCTCAACGCGATAAACCTTATCATCGGTGTAATACTGTGGAATGATGCCTTTAAAGCCGCGCTTCCCCCAGAGACGATATGCAATCTTCTTCTTCGCTTTGCGAAGGTTGTCAAACATCGGCGCAATATGGGTAATCGCCTGCTTCTGCTTTAACTCGATGGCACGTCCTGACGATGTGGAAGCTATGTCCGTCCCCATCAATGCCTCATTGATACCTGACACAGCGGTCAAATCTGCTGTTGCCTGGTTTTCTGCCTGAATAACAGCAGCAGGTATCTGCCCCATTATACGCTCATGGATTTTTCCCTGAGATATTGCCCCAGGACGAACCTCAGCAAAATAGCCAGGAGTGTTTCCCTTTCGCTCAAACTCTGCCTTCTGGCGGCTGTCCATTGCATCTTCTTCAATCCAGCCACCGCCATTTCCCGTGGTATTCAGTATGTGCAGCTCCTGGATGCGCCGCTTGTTAATCTCCCGCTGCGGGTCCTTCAAGTCCCGCACAAAGCCTGCCGGTAAATCCCCGGTGCCATAGTTGTAGCAGACAATTGGCACGAAAGGAAACTCCCCATGCTCATACGGTGATGGTATATCCTCCAGCAGGAACCGCTCAATAAAAACAGCACAGCGCACTTTCGTTACTTTGGTGTTGGTGTATCCCTGCACAGCGCCGCTAAGAAAGTGCTCTGGCGTAATCTCTCCCTGTGCCAGCACACTGCCGTCCTGCATATAATAGATGCTCTCGCGCTCCTTGACCTTGTACCAACACTCCACCATACGCGCCTTTTGAATGTCACGTTTGTACCACAGCGGGTCTTCATACGCTCCATCATTCTTCTCAGCATTGTCATAAATGGCATATTGTGCCATTATCTCAGCTTTATGCTCCGGGTACGTTATGACCAGCTCGTCCTTGTCTACCCATTTGGCACGGCAGATATACTTTGCATCACTGAAATCAGTCTTGTGAGCTTCCGGGTCAACATAAATACTGAACGGGTCCTCACGCTTCACATACGCCTCGCCGTCATTTACTTCCGGACGGAATTTGTAACCAACATCAAACCAGCCTAGTCCGCCAATAGCAGCATCAAGAAAAGCATGAGATTCTTCGGAATCATAATCGCACTCATCAAGGATATATTTTGTGATACCCTTGCGCACCTGGCAAATATCAACATCATCGCCGGTCCGTGGCAGGAACTCTATGTCATACCTGTTCAGCCTCTGGTAGCCGCTCAATACGTTAATAAGAGGCTTGATGCGGTTGATGGTTATGGCAGGTCTGCCCGATTCATGGAATCTTTCAATGTCTGCCTGCTCCCACTGCTTGCCAGCCACAAAATCATAGTCCTGCTTTGCTTCCTCACGCCAGTCTGCTGCCCAGTCAGCTGCTTCCTCAAACCACCGCCTGAACTTGCCAATCACGGAGTGTTCAGTATCGTCAGTGCTATGCCTTTCAAAAACATCTTCTGTTGCTGCCAAATCAATCACCTCATCAATCGCCTTATCAGTCACCCTTATGTACTCCATGCGGATGGCTTCCTGTATTCATTTTCTCGCCAGCCGTCTATTTCCTTGTCCTTAGCAGGCTTTGTCGGCGTCCAAGGCCGCGATAAGCAGGCGTAGCCAATCGTATCTGCAATATGGTCTTCGCCCTTTGTGTCGTATGTCTCCGGGTTATGCTCATCATGTGCCAGCTGCGGTATCGTCCTGATAGTATGCACGCAGGTAGAGAAAAAGTAGATGGCAGGCTTAAAACTGCCGTCCTTCTGCTTGTTGCCAATCAGGCGCTGCTTGAAGGCGTTTGCCATCTCTATGCGCCCTTTGGAACACTTGCCAAACGTCACCAGCTTGCTTTTAGTCAGCACATTGTTTATTTCCTCTGCTATAGTCGGCCCGGTAACTCCCGTCCGCGCCCAGCAGGCGTTATCCAGCACACCATACCTGACATTCTCAGTAGCCTTTTCCAGCTTCGCTATCCTCTGCCCTACTTCCTTGGCGGTTTCACCAGTGCCCACATTCGGTTTGCCACCCCAGCCGTACAGCTCACGGTAGCAATACATGTTATTATCATAGTCTATAGCAAACCATAGCACAGCATACGGCCTGGCACTGCCCCAGTCACATGACCGAAACCTCGTCCAGCCTTGTGGTATCTGGAATGGCTCTACTATGTGCACACTGCTATCCCACTGCTTAAAGTACCGTCCGGCAGCCACGCCCCACTCGGCAAGCCCGGCCACCTTATAGCGTTCCGGATCCGTCTTTCTCATATCCTCAAACTTCTCCAAGTCATCCTTGGAAAGCCATTCGTTGCACTTATATGTCGTTGTCATAGCCAGCACGTTAGGGTGCGGCTCGTCAAAGAACCGCCGTTTTAACCAAGATGAACTGTCCCAGGGATTGAAGATAATCAGCCACTGGATGTAATATCCCTCTGGCATAACGCCACGCAGGGATTCATCTACAGTATTGAAACTTTGCTCATCAATCTCATAGGCCTCCTCCAGCCACGCAAAGCAAAGATAACCTTTGGAAACTGTAATGGATGTCAGCTTTAAGGGCTCATCCAGTCCCCTAAAAAGTATCTTCTGCCCGGTAGGGATGTAGGTAGCTTCCAGCGGATTCTTTGTGAAGTGCCACAAGTGCGATACTTTCAGCATTTCTGCTGCCCATTGCAGCTTTGCCCAGCAGGAATCTTTCAGTGTGGAGCCGGTCTTCCTGATTACCAGCGTATTCGCCAGAGGCATTTCCATCATGCGCACCATTATCTTATATGCCGCTGTTACGGACTTCTTTGAAGCTCTGGAGCCCTTGCATACCACATAACGTTTCTTTGAATTCCAGAATTCCGCATATCCCTTTCCCAGCATTTCCTGCATGGATATGGTAATTGCACCGCTACTCATGAACATCATTCCTAATCATGACCGGCAGTGCTCCGTTAAGCTCAACCTGCTGCTTATCTATGAACAAGCCCTGAAGCCTAGATAGCATCTCCATGGCCTTTATGGACTCCGCCACAGTGGGAACCACCTCATCCGGCTGTTCCTTTCGCATGGCGTACTCCGTCAGCCGTGACTGTATCTGCTGCCTGTCCATTATGTTGGGGGCCCGCGCTTCATCCGCCAGTTCCCTGAGCCTTGCCTGTATCTTTGGCCGAAGCCGCAGCCTGCTGCCACATGCCTGCGCGGTCTGGTCGTTTTTTGCCTTGTAGCCAGCAGCCTTGTAAGCATCCGTATCATTCATGCCCTTTGCAATATTCTGAGCGAATAGCTCCTGCTGCTGGGTTAATTTGCTGTTGTCTGCCATACGCTCACCACCTAACTTTTTTGCAAGTAAAAAGGCACCCCCTGTTGCTGGAGTGCCTTTTCCGGAAATGTTTTATAAAAAGGAGGACTATGAAGCTTGCGTCAATTCCCAACTACTGACAGTTTATATTATATCACAGGTTGCAGTGTCATATCCGCCATTTTTTGGCCAACCTACTTTTACGCATTGACTATTCATTCTACTGCCCGAGCAAAAAATATCTCCCTGGCAGCAGCCGCACCATATAATGTTACTGCAATCTTGCACACTGCCTGACGGCACACCCTGCGGCAGGTACGCTCTGACATGTGATGAATGTCCTTTGCTTTCTCTATGCGGATGCCGTTCTTGTAAACTGTTTCCACTACATCTTTCTCCAGCTTGGGCAGTAGCATGATGGCGGCTTCCAGCTTGCCCAGGAGCGAGGCCGTTTCCGTTGTGCTTTTCTCCAAGCTGACCAGCTGCGACATGAGCAATATACGCCTCTCCGCCTCGGCCTCAACACCAATCATACCATCACCACCGCTGCCTTTTGTACCGTCTATGCCATAATGTGACACAGCAACGGGCACAGACTCAAGCCTGTGCCTTATATCCTCCATATCTGCTGCCGCGTTGTCCAGGAACTTTTGGTAGTAAACCATATTGGACAAGTGATTTTGTGCGAGTGTCACACAATCATTCTTATTACCTTTCATATCATGTCACACTCCCCTTCTTCACTTCTTAGCCTTGCGGCTTATCTTCCGGTATTCCATTTCCAGCTCCTTCAATCGGGATGTTGCCTCCCTGGATTGCAGCTGGTGCTGCTTGAACATCTCTATGATTTCCTTACGTTTCTGATAGTATTCCTGTTCATCCATTCTGTTCCTCACCTTCCTTACCTTTTCCTGGATAACCTAAGCGGAGCGCCCAGCGTTTCCATTTTGGCCTCATTATGATAGACTGCCTTGTCTCATAGCTCCTGAAAAGTAGGTAGTAGCACATATTCACATCTGCGAATTCCTCACGAAGGTTCCGTAATGCTTCCTCCCTGTCGACCGGCGTCACATTGTTGCTGAAGCCGCTTGCCCTAATCAGCTTTAAGCACGCCTTGGAAAGCTCCGCCGCTTCCTCCGCCAGCTGTTCTAGCTTTGTCCGTTTGTCAATAATTTTTCCGACATACGATATGTATTCCATATATTCCTCATCCATCGTCTTCACCTTCCTCTTTTTATTAAACTATATCGCTTCCAGTATCCACAGGCTGATGTGCAGCATCGCAGCCAATCCCATGCCTATCAGTACAGTGGCAATAGCCAGGGCGCATATAGCATCAATATGATTTGACCAGCTATCTGCCTGTTCATAATCAAAGCAATACCCAAGGCTGGCTGCCTGCGCCTTCCTGACTCCGCGGCAGCTGCACCGGTATGCACAATCATCACAATTCTTTCTGCTCATAAGCTATCCTCCTTAGTGAGTACCTGGAGCTGCGCCTTCATAGCGCTGACAACCCCAGTGCACTTCTTCAGGTACATCTCAGCACTCCAGCGGTCGGTAAACAATCTTCCCTGGGCCAGCATCCATAACTCAATATCGCTTACCATAAATTTGTTCTCCAAAATTACCAATTCATTAACATCGTTAAACACTACCATATAGGTTTTCGCGCCAAGGGCGGGAATATCCAGTATTTCCCAGTCAATAGGGTTCATAATTTCAGCACCTTTGAATAGCTCTTTTAATGACTCAATGTCTTCCTTGCTGTCTGCATCCGGCTTCTGCCGTGGTACAGTCTTGTGCTTCTTGGTAATCATATCCTCAAACATCTCCGCCAAATCGCCTGCAACAACCTTGGCCAAATTATCTTTGATAGCAGGTGGATTTTCTGGTTTAACCGCTAATCTCTTGCGTGATGATTTGTTGCTTGGAGCATCCAGCCATGCCTTTATGCCCTCTGCACAATTTTTGTCAAAACACCTTTTGCGCCTATAAACACAAAGTGAGCATTTCATTCCATTTTTGCCAAAAAATCCAGCCAATTCTATGTTTGACAGTGCGTTAATCTTATCTCTGTTTGTCATTTTCTTCATTCTCCTTTTGGATTCTATGATAGCACTCGCAGCAATACGGGCAATATCTCTCAACATTTCCTTCAGGCGCCTCTATTGTTGTGAGCACCTTTATAAACGCCACATATTTCTTACACCTATGGCACCATCTCTTTAATCTGTAGCCATCAACAAGGTCGTAAGTCTGGATGCAGCCGTTATCTATCTCCCTTATCTTCATATGCTTCGCACTCCTCAAACGGCTTCCAATCTACAACCCGGGTGATTGTTTCGACACCTCTTAGCAAAGCAATCAATAGGCAAGCGGTATCAGCATTGTCAAATTCCTCTGTTCCTATGTCTATGATATGAAGCCCGTTAGTTTCTAAATAGAAAATTGATGTTTCAAACACGTCTGAGTCAATCATGAAAAACTGTCCAAGCTCCAAGCCTAACAGTTTTGCCACATCTTCCATCTTATTCATTATTTGTCCTCCTTGATTGGTACATAGTCATATACCATCTTCTCAACTCTGCGTAATTCTGTTGGATAATCAGGGAACTCTCTACAATCTTCCTGCTGCTCTGTTGCACCGTCCGTCCAATAAACGCCAAAAAACCTGCTGTTCACCTTGAATACTGTTCTTTTATCAATAGTCCAGTCCCCCTGTTCAATGATGTCCTCACTGACACAATCGCCAATAAATCCCCAGCACATATCTTCAATTTCTTTCTCGCTGAATTCTTCATGTGCATCAAATTTTCTCAGGAATTCTTCGTTAGTCATTTTACATCCTCCTCACTGCATCATCTAACCGATGCGCCTGTCATAGTCCTCAAACTTATCAACACTTTTAAATATAATCTTGTTGTTCACCCAACGTTGCAAGAGCCGTATTTCTACCGGTGCATGGTCCTTGTCGTAAATCATCACATACGGGCTGTAGCCGTTATCACGAAGCCAGTATATGCGCTTCAAATCATCCTCCAGCGTGCTCCAGTAGTTGGTCAGCACATAAACACCGACTTTTCTTGCATCGATTATGGATTTTTCTCGGAATTTTTGCAGGGCTTGCTGGGTGCTTTTATCGTTAGGATTGTCCCAGGCAAAGTGCAGCATCTTGATTTTCATGTTGTTTATCAGCTGCAAGTTATCATCGTTCAATAATCTAATATCCAGCCCCTGAGTAATATCAATATTTGCCCCGCTTTCAATCAGCTGGTGCATGAGCTCCATGTGGCTGCTGCACGCCAGCAAATTCGGATCCAACAGCTTTATGTTCTTTTGTCCCGACCACCATTCTGATAAATCAGCTACTTTCCTGCTCTGTTGTCCTTCTTTCCCTGCAACAATACAGAATGGACAGCCCCGCGGGCAGCCTCTTGTCAGGAACCCGTAGGCAGTATCAGTGATACCATACAGGGAATAATCCGGCATTATATGCTCAATCTCATCTGGCAGGCGTTTATTTATATCATATCCGCTGCCGCCAACAATAACGCCCATATCTGCAAGCAGCTTCGCCTTTTGCGCATTTTTAGAAAATATACAGCTGGCGTATGCCTTATCGTACCTGTTGAACAAATCTCCGGATAGGTATTCATCAACAGTCAGCAGATGAACACTATCACCTCTTGCCTTGCAGTATGCTGATATTTTCATCAATGTCAATGTCGGGAACTTAACCTTGCCGTTCCTGGGCAAATCCACATCAATGAGTGCCACGTTCATGGCCGTCACACTCCCCGTCCAGATTGATAGGCTTGCCGGAAAAATAATCCATCCACAGCCCGCGCTCCAGCTTCACCCACAGCAGGGGCACACGCGCAAACTCCGGCCTTGTATATTGCAGGTGCATATACATCTTGTACTTCAGCAAGGCGACCGGCGTCGACATTCCTTTGACGTCGAAATACAATTCCCTGCCGTCAACAAACTCAACATGAAAGTCAGGTGCGTATGTTATGGCCGGGTATGTTTTACCAGCTAAAGAGAATTTATCCTGGAGCCTGACCTTTGGATGCACACCAATCAGAGCTATCTCGCCTTTATCCTCCTTGCGCCTGAGGTACAGATAAAACTCCCCCTCCGCCTTGGAATCAAATTTTATACCGTCAATGACCGTCTTGACGCTCTTATACTTGCTCATCCGCTTATCCCCCTATCAGCCAGTTCGTCAATTTTTTCCTGGGGCAGTTCATACCCTTTAAATTTATCCCCGTAATGTGGGCGTTTAAAACAACACTTATACTTTTACTCATTTTTTTAACTCCTTCATAGCTTTAAAAAAGGCAACCGCAGACATATATTCTGCATAATATTTTGAGTTAGGATTTTCCCCTTTTGGTCCATAAACTTCCTCAATTCGTTTAATAAATGAGTCGAGATGGTTTCCATTTCTATCGTTCCAGCACCCGCACACTATCTGGTCATTGATAACGTCATAGGTGGTGCAACGATTACAGCTACCAGGTCCCACAATTTGATATACACCTATCGGCAGGTCAGCCCCCTCTAGTCTAGCCATATCTAGGCAAGCCCCGCGCAAGTCAGCCCCCTCTAGGCAAGCCCCGCGCAAGTCAGCCCCCTCTAGGTCAGCCCCCTTTAGGTAAGCCTTGCACAGGTAAGCCCCGCGCAAGTCAGCCCCGCGCAAGCAAGCCCTATCTAGGCAAGCCCCGCGCAAGTAAGCCCTATCTAGGCAAGCCCCGCGCAAGTCAGCCCCCTCTAGTCTAGCCCCCTCTAAGTCAGCCCCGCGCAAGTCAGCCCACTCTAGACAAGCCCCGCGCAAGTCAGCCCACTCTAGGCAAGCACGTTTTCCACCTTTATCTTGTAGCCATCTGCCATGGCTAGCTATGATTTCGTTTAACTTTTCTTGCTCCATTGTTATCCCTCCTGCCATCAGTACCAGAACACGCCCTTACCGCCCTTGATGGCAGCAAACTCACCAAAATCTGTCTTACACAGCTTCTCAAAATACCTGATTTTCGCTTCGTAAAGCTTCCAGGTAGCGTTCCGGAATGATTCACGCAAATTCTCAACAAACCGGCGCAACCGGATATGGGCAAACCCGAAATAATCCTTGAGCACCAGCATAGAAGCCACCTCGCACTTGTCGAACTCTATGAATGTTCTCTGCATCTGCTTGTACTCAGACAGGCAACGTTCCACGCTGCAATACTTGTCAGCGTAGTAGTCATACAGCTTCCCATTCGGGTCAAAAACAGGCTGCTCATACTCCGGGTAGCCCATGTTGCCTGCATCTTCCTTTCTGCTGCCATGAACAGTAACATGGATAATGTCCTCCACGGTGCCTCCGCTGGTATCATCGATGGCGTAGGTTAGTACCCCTTGCAGCCTGTCATGGTATTCAATGAGCTGCTTGCCGGTAAAGCCAAAGGTGTGCTTCAGCACATCCATGTGCAACCACAAAGCATGAGCCCTGGCAACACCTATAATCCTCTCAAGGTTCTCCTTCGGGATATAGTCGGTCTTCTTGTCAATGTGGCTTGCCGCCCTTGCCCTTCTCACAGATAACGGCTTTACCCTGCCGCCGGCCGTTTCCTTCATGTGCTGCTTGTCCGCAGTAATCAACTTGTTCAGCTTGATTTTCTTCGCCAGCTTTGCCATAATCTCACACCCCCTCTATCTGCTTGACGGCGTCAATCCGCTGCAAAAGCAGATGCGCATTGCTGTTGTTCAGTGCCTCCAGTGCCCTGCGGTTCTCCCAGTCACCACGGCTGCGGCTGACAACGCTCTCATAGATGCGCATGAACTGCGCCCTGGCTATATTCACGTCCTTTGCCTCCAGCATGGCCAGCTCATACCTGCCGAACTGCTCCACAGTCTTCTCAACCTCCGGACAGGAATAAACCCACGGCCTGTACAAGGAAAACTCCCTCACGTTGCGCATGGCCTCCGCCCATGCCTCTGCCGGAGTAGGCAGCCTGCTGCCATTGATGGCCTCCACATACCCGTTTACGCTGTCGGCGGCCTCGAATATCTCTGCCACGCTGGGGAAAAACTTGCATGTCTGCAACAGCTTCACCATTGCCGCCTCAAGGTCCTGGATGCGGAGCGGCATCAGTGCCTTGGAATACAGCAAAAGTCCTGTGGCATCAATCTTGCAGTTTGGGAATACTGCCATATACGGCGTCAGAACCTTGATAATCTGCGCGCCCTTGATTTTTGCTATGTCGCTATCCTCGAATACTATCATTTCCGGTTCGTTCTTCATGGTCCTCATTCTCCTTTCTTGCCAGCTATCCCAGCATGTCAATTGCCTGCTGGGCAATGTCAGCTACCTTCTCGCTATGGGTTTTCTGCTGCTTGTTTTTGGGTAACTCTAAGACAGCCCCGCCTGCGGGACGCTTTTTGTCCTGATGCTTCCACGGCTCCGATACGCCTTTTTTCGCCCATGACTCCAGTATGCTGATGATGTACTTGATAGACCTGGCACGTGCCCTGGCTGCCTCCCTGATTGCCTGAACCAGCCACTCACGGCCAAATTCGTCGTACAGGGAAGCAAGGTCGTCTGCCTCGACCTGGTTGGGAATGCTGTGTATGTTGTCCTGGTAGAGGGTGAATACCTCCGCCAGCCTTGGGTCCTTCCTGCTTATGGGGGAACCCTGCTTCTGCTGCCGCAGCTTTTCCACACAGTTATCCACAGGCGGCTCTATAACTCTCGAACTATCGCTATAGTTCGTAGTAGCAGCAGTATATACTCCCCTATACTTACCTATACTATCCTCTACTATACTAGGCGGACATTTCGCCGCGGTTTGCTGACAGTCTGCGGACAATTCGCCGCGGCTTGTCGGCAACTCGCTGACAGTCTGCGGACAATCCGCCGCACTTTGACGGCAGGTTGCTGACATTTGGTTGTCAGCCTGCGGACATTTCGCCGCGGTTTGCTGACAGTCTGCGGACAATTCGCTGTCAACGGCATGACAGTCTTCTGACACTCTGCCGCCAACGGCATGACGGCTATCGGAAACGGCTCCATCAACGGCATAATGGTCGCCAGGTGCATCGCCATCAACGGCATGATGGTCTTCCTGCAAGCCCCCGCCAACGGCATGACGGTAGGTTGCTGCACCTTCCTCTGAATGTCTCCCCAGATAATCCACCAGCAAATCATGGTAAATGCTCTGCTTGGCCCTATCAGCTCTCAGCTGATTGCACTCATTCCAGTCAACGATGTACGTGACCAAATCCTCATTGAGTATCTTTACAAATCCTTTTTCCTCCAGCAGGAACAAATCCTCATCCCGCCCCCTGACCATGCCGACAACAGAAAAACCCTCCGCTATTCCCTCATCATCTGCATAAAGCCCCAGGTGAAAGTACAGTGCCTGCGCTGATGGCGGCAGCCTGAGAAACCTTGCCGCCCCTGTCACCCTGCTGGAGAACATCCTTCTCTCAGCCACGCTTCTCACTCCTTCAATCTGTACAGCCTGCACACTGCCTTGTCGGCTGTCACAGGTATCAAATGCGTCTTCTCGAAGAATATCCTCTCCGGCTGCTGGTGAATCCTGTCGTGATGCTCCCGGCAGAGTGGCAATACGCTCCGCCCCAAGTGATTAACCTCTTTCCTGTCAGCTCCCATTCCTATCCTGCTGCCCTCGCAGTGGTGAAGCTCCGCAGGCCTGCCGCACAGGCAGCACTTCTTGTTCATGGTGCAGGCATATACATACTTGCCTACATCCTCAGCATACCTGTACAACGGCTCCGAGGTAGGAATATCGTTCTCCACGATGAAGTCTATCAGGTATGTAATGAAGTCGGCAGCCGTGTTCATATCCACATCAGACAGGCTGAACGCCCGCCTTGCCATCCCTTCCATCCGGTTCAGCCTGAACTCCAGCTTCATGGTTTCCTTCGTCGCCTGGGGTGCATCACCCATCCATTCAGCAATCTCCTTTATAAGAGCGTATGCCTTTGACCTCTGCTCCGGAGAAATTCTCCTGCCGTCCTTGAAGGCGATCAGCACCTTGCTATACTTCCTGTTGATTGCCCGGTCAAGGTTCGGCACACCGGCCTCAATAATCACGCTGCCATTCTCCCGGAAATCAGTTATCCTTCCCAGTACCAATTCCTGTGGCATCCGTCACACCTCCATTCTTGTTGCAGACGAATATTTTTGCCTGAGTAACTTTCCTGACCTTCTCCACCATCTTTTCCACGTCACTGTGGTCGTCAGACAAATGGCAAAGGTAAATCTCCTGCAGCTTGCCCTGGTCCATGCGCGAAATGTATTTAGCTAACGTTTCCACGCTCATGTGACAATCTGCGATGCGCCTAACCAGCTTTCGAGGTTTTACGCTATTCTCCAGCAGTTCCACGTTGTAATTTGATTCAATAATCATCTGCCCAAGCCCATCTATATACTCCGTCATACGCTTTGTATCAGTGGCATACAGCAGGGTATCGCCTGTCTTTACACTCCTGATGCAGTAAGCATAGCAGGTAGCATCATGCTCCATAGGCACCGCGAAAAAATCTATGGTATCTATGGCATACCTGGCAAAAGGCCTTATGCAGCGCACCTCTTTGAACTTGGCCGCTACCGCCGCACTGCCGTAAATCCTTATGCCTCGCCCGGTCAGTTCCTCCACGGAACGGGCATGGTCGTTGTGCTCATGGGTGATAAGTGCCCCGCTTATCTTATCCATATTGAAGTCACAAGCAACCAATATCTCTTTCATTTTCACGCCTGCATCCAGCAGCAGGCTGGTTATGCCATCTGATACGATGAAGCAGTTACCAGCACTGCTGGATGCGATGCACTTCACATCAAACATTATTAAAAAGGACATTCCTCTGGCTGGCTTTCAGCCTCGTTCCCCTGCTGGGCAGTCCGGGGAGCTTCTTCCGGTGGTTCTGCTGCCGGTATAGATGCCGCTGGCGGTTCTTCTGCCGGCGGAATATCATTTACATTTATTGTCCTTGCATACTGTGGCGGTTCCTGTACTTCTACACTGATTGTGTCCTGAGGATTATCAGCGTATGTATACGTCTCGTCCTCGCTCTCCATAATGGCCTGGTCAGCTGCCAATGCTCTTGCCAGACTGCTGGATTCCATCTCTATGCTCATAATGCCGTACTTGCTTATGAGCAGTTTTGTTACGGTCTTCAGTGCCATAGCATCGAAGTTATCCTTCCAGACGCCATAGCCCTTCCTGTAGCTCTGACTGTATTTGCTGGCATGTGCCTCAACCTCCTCCTTGCTCATGTAGAAGGTCTTGGAGAAGCCATTCAGGAACTCAATGTAGGCCACATAGCCGACCACGGTATCACTGATTTTCTTGCCCCTTATGATGTTGCCTGTGATAAAGTCAATGTCCTCTATCTGCCCTTCATAGACTACGGAAGCATTGATTGTCTTGTACTGGCCGGTGCGCTCCGCCAGCTGAATAAAACCTTTATCCTTTATACCGATAATTTGCCATCTTATCGGAGTGGACTATATCATCACCCGTTCTGGGTGTCTTGCACTTGGAGGAGTAACTCATCTTCTCCCCTACACCGCTACATTCATCACGGTTAGTCTCTACACTTTACCAACGCCCATTGGTAACCGCCTGCTGTCCGCTGACGGCCTTTTATTGCACTTGTAATACCTGAAGGATGTATTCCTGTTTCTTTAGCAGCTTGCTTAATGCTATCAAAAATAGCACCATCATCTAGCCTTACAACTTGCTTATTGCCATTTGTGTTTCCAAGCATAGACGTCTTCATAATCCTGCTGCGCTTTTCTATTGTATCTTGAGATTGCTTTTTTCCAAGATTTGCTTTTCGGAGTTTTTCTCTCGTAGCCTGGCTAACTGCATGTCCTAATGCAGGCCGCTTGAGATTATTTTTTATCCTAATTTGCTTTTCGTACTCAGGTAAATCATCCCACTGTTTCTTAGCCTTTTGGCTTAGTAATTTCCGTGTTTCTTGGCTAACTTTATGACCTGTTGATCCTTGTCCGCCAAGTGCTATATTGTACTCCGGTTTTAACATTGATATATAAAATTTCTCACGTTCATCAAGCCTATCTTCAGGACATTCCTCAAGAATTTCTAGCTTAAATTTATCTATTCCAAATTTCTTAATATCATGTTTTAAATCCGAATACTGCATTGATGAAGAACTTTTATGCTCATACCATCTTCTCTTGATATTCTTCGATTTTCCAATATAGCGTTTTCCATTAATCATATTCTTTATCATGTATATACCTGTCATTCTATCAACCTCCTTTCCGTATTTTATAATAAAGGCGTTGGTCTTAGCACGTGATTACCCTTTTCTTTTGGGAGGGCTTCCACGTTAGCCTCCTTCCGGAGACACCCCTGAGTAATAGGGTTCACAAGATTTATTTGTCATATCATTCCTGACATGCGGGCCATAATATAGGTTTAGCCCATCTGGAACTGCGCCTGATTCTCCTTTGCCTTGCTGTTCCAGTAAGGCACGATGTAGGCAAGCCCCAGGTTCTGGTTAATCGGCAGCTTCAATGTAGCGGCCTGCATGGCGGCGGCGATGACTGTATTGGGAGCCGCCTTCAAAAGCAGCTCATTATTCTTCACCAGAGAAAGCAGGCTGCCTACAAAGGCATCTGCATTTTTCCCAAGTACCTCCCGGAACTTGGCTTTCACCAGGTCATTGTTCACGGCCTTCTCGAAGTTTACACGCAGCGTTGCCGTCTGCGGCTGCTGCGGTGCTACGGCATTGTTCTTGTTGCTTGCTGGGTACATATAAATTCCTCCTTGTTATTCCTGCACTACCCTTAAAACATCATCCTTAGCGGATACCACCAAGGCAATTGTCTGGCAATCCATCTTGCGGATTTTGGAAACTCTCTCGGCACCATCAATGAAGATTGGCACCGATACGCCATAAGCCTTTGCCAAGGCCTCCATGATTTCCAGGTTGGCATTTATCTGTGCTGCCGTGTTGGCTGACTTGTAGTCAACCATCTGCCCATCCGCATTAGGGATAAGAGGCTCGCATACCTCCTTCATGCCGCCGTTCACCTGCTGCTCAAACAGCTTGAACTTGATGTAGGAGAAATGGCTGTTGATTTCCTCCTCAGCCATCTTGGCACGCTTATCCATGAAATTATCTGCCATGTATACAGCTTTCTCGAAGCCTTCCAGTCTTTTCAGCATGACCTTCTTTTCCTTCTTGATTTCAGCAATCTTGAGTTCAATATTGGCGTTGCCCTTGAGCTTAGCCAGATAATCCTGGTGTTTCTCTATCTCCTGCTTGAGTGCCTCAATTTTCTCCCGGTTATCCTCCGGCTGTGAGTTTTCGCCGTCTCCCTCAAGGCTTGCCAGCTTTGCTTTGTACTCTTTGAATTTAGCCGCATATTCTACGGTCTGATTATATGGAATTTTGCTAGGCTCCTTTGCCCGTAACTTGTGTATAGCCTCGTGTTGGGATGCAATACTTTTCTCCAGGTCTTCGACTTCTTTCTTAGCCTCGACCTTTTCTGCCTCCAGCTGCTTGATGATTTCAGTCAGCTGCTTTCCCTTCTTGACTATGTCTGCCTTGATGGATGCACTGTTTTCCTCGAACTCTGCCCGCATCTGCTGTGCTTCATCAGCAGGCAATGGCCGGTGGCAGGTCGGGCAAACGGCCTGTGCCTCGTCCCATTTCTTGCCTGCCACATCCCGGAACGCTTTCCGGAGCTTCTCCTGCTCCTCCATCTGCTCCGCTACCTGCTTTTCAAGCGACTTTATCTTGCGGATTTTCTCAACCTGTTCATCAGATATGACAGACAGAGCCAGCTTTTCTGCCCTTAACTGTGTGCTCCAGGCTTCTTCCATTTCCCGCTGCTTTACCGAATACTGGTATTCAGCATCATCCAGCTCCCTTTTCAGCCTTGCTTTTTCGGTTTCCTTGTCGGAGCTGCCAGCTGCTGCAATCAGCTTATGCAGCTGGTCTTCCTTGCTGTGCAATTCTTCCTGCACTGCCTCGATATTACCCTCAATGATATTTTCCTTGGTACTTTCCAGCAGGGAGATGGATGCCGGGGCTTCATCAAGCCATGCTTGAGCCTGCTTTCGGCCGGCCTCGGAGAACTTCCGGAAGTCCTCAACGGAACGTCCTTCAAGGCTTACTTTCAGCTCCATGAACTCCGGCAGGTCAATCAGGTTCTCAATGCTGCCGTTAAACAGCTGGAACAATATGCTGCGCCGTTCCTTGACGCTGAGTCCCTCAGTAAAGTGCCCTGCAATAGTCAGTGCCTCGATGTTGCCTATGCCAGGGAGTAATCTCTCGATTGCCTCCTGGTATTCGGAATCCTTGACTTTTATGTCATTCACATAAAGGATTGTTTCGTGGCCAGCAAGGACAGCCTCCTGCCCCCGTGGCTTCTTCCACTTTTCCTTGAATACCTTCTTCAAGGAAATGGTGTTAGCACCATCGTCAGACACGAACACGGCCTCAGCGGAATGTTCCGCCTTTTTCATGCCCACAGTCTTTGGTGAGAAATTCTTCTCGCCGGTGACGCTCTTGCCGGTAAGCAGCCAGCAGAAAGCATTTGCAACAGTAGTCTTGCCGGTGCCGTTTGCGCCGAAGATGGCAGCGTTCTTGCCATCAAAGTTTACCGTCAGCTCTTTAATGCCTCGGAAATTGTTTAGCTTCATTTCCCTTATCTTCATAAGTCCTTCCTCCTTGACTTTTTCCCTCTGATGCAGTATCATGAGGGTGTTGTTCATATTGTCGCGTCGTTGATGACGGGCCGGAAGCCAGGTTTTTTGCAGGAGCCTGGCTTCTTTTTTATTTCAACTATTTCCATCTGGGAAACAGTTGAAATGCCCATCACAGGAAAACTCCTATGGCTATCATGATAATGATGCCGATCCAGCCCCAGCCATACTCAGAAATCATGGCTGCTCACTCCTTTACCCAATAGTTAATCTTTATCTGCTGTCCCGGCCTGATGTCCCCACGGTTCTCCCAAAGTTCCGGATTGAGCTGTACTATACCCTCCTCGAACTCTAGGATGTACCGGCGGCCTCCTGTGTTCAGCGGCAGGAACCGCTCGCTGATTTCCCGGAGGGTATCACCCTCCCGGACGGTATAGACCGTCTGCACCAGCTTTTGGTCTCCGTCATAGAAACCAGTCAGCAGGGTTACAGCCAATGCACCGCCGATAATAGCGGCTGCCACCCTGCCCCAGCGAACCCGCCTCACGCGCTTAACTGACATCTTAACGCCTCCTCTGCACACTCATAATTGCACTCATCCACGGCATCGCTGATGTATCCATCAGCAACAGCCTCATATAAATCGTCTTCAGTAAAGTTCTCACCCAGCTCATCGCCGAAATCCTCACGCCACTCAGCATGGAAAGGGTTCATTACCCCAACCAAGCTAATCAGCTCATCCCGGCTATCCTCATATATTGCCTGGACTTTCTCCCGGTTCTTCTCCGGCATATCATAGTCAAGCAGGTAAAGTGCCAGTGCCGGCCTCTTAGCGGCTGCTTTCAACTCCGCCTCAAACTGTACTCTCTGTGTCCTCGTCATAAGACATTCTCCTTTCTTAGAAACCAAACCTCTGCTTAAAGTACACGATTGGCACTTTGCCCGGCCTTATGAATTTGCCATCCGCCTCCAGCTCCGCGTTCAGTTTCTTAATCACGCGATAGGCGTGCTGCTTGGAGTAGTCGAGGATGCTTGCCACATCCTCCGCCCCGTAATATAGCTTCTTTGGTTTAAGCACTGGCATCTTTCCTGCCTCCCTTCTTAAACTCTCTCACCGGCGTATAATCTGTCCCTTCGCCGACTGTAATGCTGGTTCCCAGCACCTTGCACAGCTGGTTTGCGGCCCTCAATGTCGGCTCTATCTTTCCAAGCTCATACAGTGAGATGGAACCCACTGATATGCCCGAAAGTTTTGCCAGCTGGCGAAGGGATATTTTCTTTCTGTAGCGGGCTTGCCGCAAGACATCCATGAACTTCATATTTCCTCCTTGAGTGTTCAATATCATTGACAGTGTTATCTATCAATGATAAAATTTTCTTGTTCCCATATGGGGACGGAAACTCCGTCATGCGCTTAGTATCAGTAGCGTACAGCAGCGTAGTTAAAAACCTAAACCCCCGGAAGGGGACGGAAACATTGCCTCCTGGTATTCGGAATCCTTTACTTTCAAACCATCGTTAAAAACCAAAATCCCCGGAAGGGGACGGAAACTCAAAGAAGCCCTGGCTGTTTCTCATTCGGCTGAGACTCTGGTGAAGTTGAAGCAACCGGAGTAACCACCCCTGCATAGTATTTTGCAGCATCGAAAACCATACCAATTTGATTGAAATTTACGTTGTTTGCTGCCAACACATCAACGATTTGAAGTGCTGCAGCTTTCAAATTCAATCTCCCGTCACGACCAGCATGAGGTTTGCTAATCTCATACTGGTCTATTTCTTTCCCCCTCACACGAGCTACCAACTTAATAAATTCACTGTACTCAAAATTCAATTTTTCCATTGTTAATCTATCCTTTCTCTGAAATTGTCCGCTAGGACAATTATCCCGAACTGGCTTTTCTGCTGGTTCGGTTTTTTTGTTTCCTGCCATCAATTATGCTCCAAATACTGCGGTGTTCATTTTATCTATAACGGATTTCGTTAGTTTATCGTTCAAAAAAACTGCACTATCCTCACCGAGCAGACGAGCAATAACCTTCATTCGCTCCACATCTAACTTAACGCTACCATCCTCAATGTAGCGATAACCTTGTAAACTCATCCCAAGGCCTTTGGCTACAAAAGTTTTTGATACGCCTTTAGCCTCTCTAATCATTCGTATATTCTCATGCACTGGCATTTTATCACCTCCATCTTTAACGAAATACGTTACGATTATTATAATACTAACGGATTGCGTTAATGTCAAGTCTTTTTATAAAAAAATCTCAATTTTCGTTAGTTATTATAACATAATACGTTACTTTTGTTATAATATATATTGAGGTGATTACTATGAATATTGGACATAGAATAAAATCTTTACGTAAATATCAAGGTTTAACACAAAAAGAATTGGCTGAAAAAGTACATAAATCTCCACAAGTAATATCTAATTGGGAGCGAGGGTATACACCAAATATTACGAACGAAGATATTGTTAATTTAGCAACTGCATTAAATGTTAAAGTATCGGATATTGTTAGTTCCTCAAATGATGACACTCACCCAGACCTCCCGCCCCTCACCCCTCGCGATGAACGGAACATCGCCAAGGAAATCGAAAAGATACTTGACGGCCTGGACAACTCCGCTGCCCTCGGCGGCTCCATTATCACCGACGACGAAGACCTCGAACTCCTAAAATCATCTCTCACCCAGGCCGTCACCCTCGCCAAAAGAGTTGCCAAGCAGAAATTCACCCCGAAGAAGTACCGGAAGGAATGAGGTGGTCTGCATAAATAACGAGGAATACATAACAACCAGATTGGACGAACAGCAAAAATGGTTCAGCCAAAAAAGCAATAAACATCAGCAGATGTATAAGCTTTACAAGCAAGCAGCCATAGCGATAACTATTGCCGCCCCCATTATAAATTATTTCATATCCGACCAATTCTGTGGCAGGATGTTCATGCTGGCCTCAGGAGCAGTTGTCACCTGGTTATATTTCAAGAACACATTGGAAACACACCTTGAGCTATGGCTTCAATATCGCGCTACCAGCGAACAGCTGAAAAGAGAAAAGTACCTGTTCTTGACGAAAACAGGTACTTACTTTGATAAGACGGACGATGTACGTCTAAACATATTAGTTTGTAACACAGAAGCAATCATTGCATCAGATAACCTGAATTGGAGGAATACCATTAAGGAATCCGGCAAGCATGACGCTCACTCCACCAGCTCATAAGTCTTTGCGAAAATATCCGGCTTGCACGGATACTGCTCGCCATGTACGCCCGTGATAATGTAATCACCGGGCGAAGCATGATGGTCTCCCTCCAAAGTCGGGATAATCATCTCCACTTCGGTCTGGTAGGCCTCCACCACCACGGGCCTCTTTCTGTATTTTCTCACTATGCCCATTTTCTCACCTCCTCTTTTTTGCATTGAAAGGATTGATTTTATGCCACACTTGAAGATATACGACTTATTTATAAGCCATGCCTGGAAATATGTAGAGGAATACGATAGTTTTATCGCTCTCCTTGATGCTGCCCCTTATTTCACTTACAGAAACTACTCCGCCCCGCCTGATAAGCCGTTATTCTTTACCGGCAGGATTAGTAAAGGTGTCCTGGCTGGAAAGCTGGCTAACAAGATACGCCCTGTCAACGCCTTTATCATGCTATCCGGAATGTATTACAATTACCACGAATGGATGCAGGTGGAACTAGACATAGCAAAGAAATACAATAAGCCCATCATAGCTGTTGCTCCTTGGGGGAGCCAAAAAATGCCATCAGATATTTATACTATAGCAGATGTGCGCGTAAGATGGAATACAGATTCAATTATTTCAGCAATCAGGGACTACTCAATCTAACACAACAGGCATCCAAAAAGCAGAAATTCACCCCAAAGAAGTACCGGAAGGAACCATGAAGGTGGCATATCAATGATAGAAAGGATGTAATATTATGTTTTTATTTTTTGACGACGATAACATGCAGCAGGGTGCATCCCTGTTTGATTCCATAAAACATATAAATGAATATGGGCAGGAATACTGGATAGCTAGAGAGCTATTTTCCATATTAGGTTATAAACAATGGCGTAATTTTGAAAAAGTTATAGAGAAAGCTGTTCTGTCTTGTGAGGCCACTGAAAACAACGTATCAGACCATTTTGCCCGAACGAGCAAAATGGTCAGCCTCGGCAGTGGTGCCAAACGTGAAATAGACGATTATGAGCTCTCAAGATATGCATGTTATTTAATTGCCATGAATGGTAATCCATCTGTTCAGGAAATAGCACTTGCACAAACCTATTTTGCAGTAAAGACCAGGCAGCAGGAACTTATTGAGAATTTTGACAACTTAGACGAAAACGCTAGACGATTGGCAATCAGGCAAGAATTAAAAAAGCATAACACTTTCTTAGCAGATGCAGCACACGACGCTGGAATAACCACAGCTTTTGATTATGCTGTATTTCAAAACAAGGGATATATGGGATTATATGGCGGTCTTACAGCTAAGGATATTCATACTAGAAAAGGCCTAAAGAAAAACCAGCAAATACTTGACTACATGGGCCATGAGGAACTAGCAGCCAACCTGTTTCGTGCCACTCAAACAGAGGCGAAGATGCGCCGCGAAAATATAAAAGGCAAAGAAGCTGCCAATAAAACCCATTTTGAAGTTGGTTCCGCAGTCCGGCAGACAATCAAAGACCTTGGCGGCACCATGCCGGAAGACCTCCCAACCCCGAAAGAAAGCATACAGCAATTGGAGAAGAAATTAAATCAGAGAAAAACATCGGAGAAACTAAGCAATATTTGATTATTGTTTTTTTATATTGTATAATAAGCACTGAGCGATTCGGGAATTGATTTCTCATACCCCCGAACTAACGATAGCCCCTGTGCTTATGCATGGGGGCTTTTCGTTTTTGAAATTGACATACAATCAAATATATTATAGAATATAAGCACAATGAGCGGTTCGCCCGCAATAAAATCGTGATGATGCGGCTTGCCCGCAACTAAAGCAGAAACGTCCTGTGCTTATAGCATGGGGCGTTTTTCGTATGTGGTTATTTCCATTTTTGAAACAACCACTTTATAGGTCGAAAGAACAAACACATTGTACAAATATGTCGAAAAGCAAGCAAAAATTGCACATAAAAAGAACCAGCACGAAGCTGGCCTTGGAGATAAATATGAAAATTGATTATGATTTACTTAGATATATACTCATACGCATTGAGAATATATCAGATGGAAAAAGCCATATCAGGGCTGTTAACCTTGTGCCAAAAGAAAAACGCCAAAACAAGGAATACATGAAAACAGTCTCATATCACGTCTGTTTCCTTATTGATGCAAAATATATAACAGGTAGTAAAAAGTATTGGTATAATCCCTATTTTTCTGATATTACCCCAAAAGGACATGAATTCCTATCTGCAATAAGAGAAGATAGTATCTGGCATGAAGTAAAGGACAAAATAGGAATCTCTTTATGCGATAAGGGCTTATCTTTTGTTTTTGATGTTGCCATGAAAATAGGACAGTCTATCATCTTGAAGGGATTAACTCCTGGCTGACAGACTCAGGCGTAATCAAGAGTGCACACTCTATATCTTCCTTTACCCCGGCAAACATATCATCAAGATAGCACAGCGGGATACGGTAGGCACTTATGAGCTTTATCAAATCCAGTACGCAAGCATCCATATTCAGAAGGTCGTTTTCCTCACTCAATTTTATATCAAACGTAATCTGCATAATTATCACCCCCACAGACTAATTATCTCGCAGCTGCTGTTGGACTTGTTGCAGACCTGATAGCAATTCTTGAAGTTCTTTCTTAGCTTCTGGCGACAATTCATCTTGACACTCCCCATGCCTAAAGGCAGGGGATTCTTGGTTCCTTGAGCACTGCATATAGGCCGTGGCCTATATGTCTTACACGCTCTCCCCAAGCGTAGATTTCCGTGTGTCCCACGGTATTGTGTATATGAATGCTTGTTATCTTTACAACCGCAAGGTCTTTAAATTACGGCAGGTTAATACACGTAACCCTTAAAAATTACCTGCTGGCAGTCTACTGCTTGGTTTTCGCTTTTCGACTGCGTGAACGAATTTCGCAGGTCTTCTCCTTTTCAATCTATTCATTGTAATAATTATATCTATATCAAAAAATTTGTCAAAAAAACGACAAGCAAAATACACTAAACATGACACCGATAGCATTACATGAGCGATTATCATGTAACTCTTGCAGTTCTTCATCTTCAGCACCGCCTTTCCCTAACATTATATCATAACAAACATAATTTTTACATTTCATTTACGTAACACTGCTGATACTAAAAACGCCACCAGCGTCTTTTATTACTTCGAGGACAATGCCTATGAACAACACAGCCATCAGACAATATGTGCAGGAGCTTATTGAAAAGCACAATACATGCAGCCCTTTTCAGCTGGCCGAGCTATGCGGCATCCAGCTGGTATACGCGCCTATAAAAAGCCTGCAAGGATATTACATCAAGAGCAGCAGAATAAAGATTATCGTCATAAGCACGGAAGCTGACGATGCGCACCTGGGGTACATCTGCGCCCACGAGCTTGGCCATGCGCTGCTGCACGACAAAATCAATATGCACTATCTGACCACCAAAAGCTATTTCCCGGCCGGCAGATACGAGCGTGAAGCTGATGTATTTGCCACGGAGCTGATGCTGGCCGGGAGCATGGAAGCAGGCTGCCATTACGAGGATTTTTCCATATACGACTTCATGCGTAGCAACGGCATTCCGGAAAAAGTTGCTGAAGCATTGAGCACATACCATACCAATCTCTGACTGTTGCCAAAGGGGGAGTTTTTATGTCGGCCTCATACGATGAGAAGACAAAGAAATGGTTCTGCACATTCAAGTACAAGGACTGGACCGGCAAGACACGGAAAACCACCAAGCGAGGCTTCGCGCGGAAAAAGGATGCCATAGCCTACGAGGTCAATTTCAAGGCATCATCCCAGGGGACGCCTTCCATGACGCTGGAAGCCCTTGCTGAAAAGTATCTTAGCGATTACAAGGTGAACCGGAAAATATCTTCATACCTGACAGTGAAAAACAGGATACGCAAATACATAACTGCCGAGCTTGGAGCACTGCCAATATCGGAGATAACGCCTCTGACCATAAAGGAATGGCAAAACAGACTGGCTGTTACCGGCATAAGCCAATCTATGATACGTTCCATAAATGTTTCATTCTCTGCCATGATGAACTTTGCCGTGAAGTATTTCAACTGCCCGTCCAATCCCTTCCAAAAGACAGGCAAGACAGGCAAGATACGGAAGAAGATTGATTTCCTTGAAGTGGATGAATTCATGAAGCTGGAAAGCGTCATAGACAATGCCTATGACAAGCTGGTTTTCTCCATACTGTTCTGGTCAGGTATGCGCATAGGTGAGCTGGAAGCTCTGACGGCAGAGGATATTGACTTTGACAGCAACACCATATCCATAAGACGCACATACCTCCATGCCATAAAGGTCATGGGGCCGCCTAAGACAAGCTACAGCATACGCAATATAACCATGCCGGAGTTCATGATGGAGGACATAAAGGAATATCTTGATTCCCTGCCTGTGCAGCCTGAATATCCCTTCATGCTTCATCCTCCAACCACCATGAGGGCAAGGCTGACAAAATATACCAGCTTGGCAGGGGTAAGCAGAATTACGCTGCATGACCTGCGACACTCTCACGCCTCCTATCTCATCCAGCAGGGCGTAGCCATAACCGCCATATCAAAGAGACTTGGACACTCGTCCCCCGCCATCACCCTGAATATCTATGCACACGTTTACAAGGATAATGACACGGAAATTGCCCAAATGATAGAAAAGGACTTCAAAAGGGCTTCAAAAACTCCGTGAATGTAAAAAAGCCCCTGATAAATCAGGGGCTTTCGCTGTTTTATATCAAATCATGTTCTTCTGATAGGAGTCATAGAGAGCCTTCAGCTCCTCCATCTTGTCATACATCTCAACCTGGAGGCCGGAAGCGGTCTCATAATCGCCCTCAACAAGAGCAGTCTTCAGCAGGGTGAACAGGGACTTCTCATCAATGCTGTCCTTGGCCAGGTAGCAGCGGAGGCCGTTAATCTTGTTCCAGTTGTAGGAATCCTGGTCAGTTACATAGTCGGACACGATTTCCTTGCAAGCACGTACAATATCACGGTTCTCAGGAATAATGCGGCTGATGAGCTCAGTCTTCCAGCGGAGCAGGGCACCAGCCTTGAAGGCCTCGATGATAGCATCGGTGAAAGCACCGGCAGCGCATACAGCAGCACGCTTCTCAGGATAGTTGTCCAGGCCGGACAGGTTCTCCCAAACAGTTGCAGGAGGTGCACCAAAGAGACGGTTGCGCTCCTCATCAGTATAATCCTCGAATACATCCTTCTCAGAACGATAAGCGCGCTCCTTCTCCAGATAGCCAGCCTCTACGCCAGCCTCCTTGGACAGCTCTGTCAAAAGGTCAGCAGTGGACTTGGTAACAGCGTACTTGATGCCGTCCAAAGCCGCAGAATAGATAGCAGCCAGCACCAGATAGGTATTGGTATAAGGGTTGCAGGCACGCAGCTCGAAGCGGGTAGCAGCCGGATTGTTCACATCGCGGATCAGGCCTGCCAGGATAGTACGGTTACGGGATGGAACCTCAGGAGTATGGCCCAGGGAGGTAACGATACATACAGGAGCCTCAAATCCCGGCTTCAAGCGGTTCAGGGAGTCATTGGTAGCAGATACGAACGGGTTAATAACCTCATAGTTCTTCAAAAGGCCCATGATAGAACCATAGCCGATAGCGCTCATGAAGTCCTTGGTCATATCCTTTGGTGCAAACAGGTTCACAAACTTGCCATCCTTCAGGATTGCACCCATGCCGATATGGGTATGCTCACCATTACCAGCAAGGCCGATCATAGGCTTAGCCTTGAAGGAAACCTCCAGGCCGTTCATGCGGAATACCTCACGGATGAAAGTGCGGACAATCAGCTCGTTATCGGCAGCCTGCAGAGCATCAGCAAACTTCCAGTCAACCTCAATCTGCTCGCAAACGCTTACCATGCGGCCGGACTCATCCAAATGAGCCTTGATGCCGCCTACTTCCTTGTGGCCCATCTCAACGCTCAGTCCGTACTTGTCCAACAGCAGAACTGCCTGCTCCAAGGCATTGCGGACAATGCCGTGGGTGCGCTGCCAGTACTGCTCCTGCATAACCTGGGAAGCGGACATTTCCTCAATGTTGGCATCCTCCAGCGGAGTCTTTACCCAGAACTCCAGCTCAGTAGCGGAAGTGAAGCAGATATCCTCCACATCAGCACCATTGATATGCTCCAGGCCGGAGATAGTGCCGGTGGTATGGAAAATGTTCAGCAGCTCCTTCTTTACATAATCCAGAGTATCCTTCAAAACTGCACGAGAATCTACACGCTTGCCCTCGTGAATGAGGAAAGCAGGAATACGGAGAGTACCGATAGGCTTCTCGGTTTCCTCATCGTAGTTCTCGAAGTTGTAATCTACAAACCAGTTTACAGATGGGTCAATAGGCATATCAACCTTTGCATTGTTCAGGGTTGCAATGCCTGCCAGCACTACGGAGGAGCCGTCAGTCTGTACTGCGGAACCGGCGTAGAAATCATCCATATCCTTCAAAAAGATGCGTACAGGAATCTTCTCATCAGTGTCGTTGCCGGCGTGGTCAATACCAACCAGGGAAACGAATTTGATTTCCGGATGAGCCTCCAGCATCTCAACAATAGCTTCTTTCTTAGAGTTCGCAGGAATGACATAGAGTAAATCTTCCATTTTTAAACCACCTTTTCTTACATTATTTTGAGGTAATCTTGGCAAAAAAATAGCCACACAGGATACAGATACTCCGCACTCGCTGTATGGCTTCATTGCCTTAGAAATATTTAACTTGCTTACAGGTGTTATATTAGCATATCATTGTCCCCTTGTCAAACACTTTTTGAAAATTTTTAGGCAAAAGTGACAAAAAGTTTGTTTTCCCGTAATTTTGCCTGTGCATCAGCCCTTCTTCAAAAAGCGCACCTCGGCATTCTCCCCTATCTTCATGCCGGAAGCATCCTCCGGGGAAATAGAAATCCTCACCACCAGCTTGCCGGAAGCTGCCTCCCCGTAGCTTCCCTCGGTATTGCCTGCCGCTTCCTGCTGCTCATCCTCCACCGGCTGGTTAATCTCCATGACCAGGCCCTCATACTTTTTCCTGTCCACATAATAGTCTGCCACCTGCCCCAGGCGCACGCTGTCCTGCTGCTCCGGCTCCAGATACGCCTCAATCCACATGCTGTCCGAGTTGCCCACATTGGCAAGCACCTGCCCTGCCTGCACCTCCATGCCCTCTGCCAGCTCACCTATGTACACAGTGCCGTCCACAGGGGCAGTAATCTCCGTTGCCGCGGCACTGCCCTTGGCCCGCTCCAGTGCCGCCTGGGCCTGACGGAGCTGCAGCTCCGCTTTTTTGATAACTTCGGGACTGGCAGCCTGCACAGTGGTATCATAGACTACATTGCTGTCATAGGATGCTGATGCACTACTGGCGGCAACGGCAGCCTGATAGGCAGCGGCTGCCTCGTCACGCTTCACCGCGCTGACAGCTCCCATCTCGTAGAGCTGGTTCATGCGCTCCATGCGGCTCCTGGCACGCTCCACTTCCCCTGCTGATGCTCCGGCAGAGGCAGATGCTGACACAACCCTTGGCGTGCGCACCGTTATCCCCTGCTTCAGCTGGTCAAGATTTTTCTGAGTCAGCTCCACCGTCTGCTGCAGCTGCTTCAGCTGTTCCTCGGTGACATTCACCTTGATACGGGCAATCACATCCCCTGCCTTGACTGCATCCCCGTCTTTCACCAGCACCTCAGATACAGTACCTGCCACCCTTACCCTGGCGCCCACCATGCTGCTGGACACCCTGGCATCCCTCACCACCAGGTCACCTGTGCCGTACAGGGCATACCAGACGATGCTTGCCACAGCCACGGACAGGAGCAGCAGGGCAGGCAGCCCGAACTTAATCGCTCTCTTTACCTTTTCGCTAATATCTATCTCATTCAAAATAATTACCTCACATTCCAGCCTGAAAAAGGCATATAACTATCATACAAATGACAATTATATGCCTCAAAACTGAAAATTTCAAGTATTAAACTGCATTATCAGCCCACATCAAAGCAAGAGCCGCCGATAAATTCCCGCAGGATGGACGTATTCGGTATATCCTTTTCATCCCCGATGGACTTGAAGTAGCGGCAGAAAGCAAGCAGCTCCTGTGCCTTGCCGTAGGAGCTGTCCTCCGGCGGAATCTCCGACAGGAGGTACATGGCGTACTTCTTCAGCACCCCCAGCTCATAGAGAAGCGCCGTGTTGAAGGTGGCATCCCCCTCGTCCTGGAAAGGATAAATATTCTTCTGCTCCCCCTCAATCACATTTGGCCAACGCCTGATGGTTTCCGCAGCCGAAGTGCCCCTGGTACGATAGTCACGTACCATGCGGCGGAACAGCCTGGCCTGGGTAGTGGACAGGCGCACCTCCGGCGTCATGTACAACGGCGTCAGGGAGCTGACATAAATCTTGAATTTCTGCTCCCGTGGGATAGCGCTGCTGACTCTCTCATTCAGCCCGTGAATCCCCTCGATGATCACAGGCTGGCTGGGCTGCAGCTCAATAACCGCTGACGGCTTTTCATCCCTTGCCCCCTTCTTGAAGTTGAACTTCGGGACATGCACCCTCTGCCCTGCCAGCAGCTTTTGCAGGTGCTCATTAAAGAGGGGCAGGTCGATAGCCCCCAGGCACTCAAAGTCATACTCCCCATTTGGCTTTTTCGGCGTGTGCTCCCTGTCCAGAAAGTAGTCATCCATGGATATGGACACCGGCTCCAGCCCCAGCACCCGGAGCTGCACCCGGAGCCTCTGGGCAAAACTGGTCTTGCCGGAGGAGCTCGGCCCTGCTATCAGCACCAGCCGCCTGGTATCAATCTTCCTGGCAATCTCATCGGCAATATTGGCAATGCGCTTTTCATGCAGTGCCTCCGACACCCGGATCAGCTCCCCGATATCCCCTTTTTCGATAATCTCATTCAAATCAGTCACATAGGAGCAGTGCAAAATCCTCGCCCACTCCTGGCTTGCTTCCAGGGTTTTCTGAAATGACATACCCTCACCTCCGTAAATTATTCCACCAACATTATAACATGCCCAAAGGAATTAGACAAAAAAGAGATTGCCAAATTGACAATCTCTTTACAATATATCATATTATCCGATTATTACCCGAACACAGCCATGACAGCTACATAGGAAAGGGCCCCCATAGCCGCCGTGCACGGAATGGTCAGCACCCAGGCCATGACCATCTGCTGTGCCACGCCCCAGCGTACCGCATGGATGCGCTTGGCCGCGCCTACGCCCATGATGGAGCCGGAAACCACGTGGGTGGTGCTAACCGGCAGATGCAGCATAGTAGCAGTAAAGATGGTGATGGAAGAATTCAGGTCAGCTGCAAAGCCGTTGACAGGCTCCAGCTTGAAAATCTTGCCGCCCACGGTCTTGATGATGCTCCAGCCGCCCAGGGACGTACCTACCGCCATGGCAGTAGCCGCCAGAATCTTGACGATAGTCGGCACCTCGAACTCTGAAATCACGCCGCCGGAAAACAGTGCCAGGGTGATGATACCCATTGACTTCTGGGCATCGTTGGAGCCATGGGAAAAGGCCATGGTGGCAGCCGTGACAATCTGCATTTTCTTGAAGCGGTGATTCAGCTTGGACGGGCTGGAATTCTCAAACACCCTGAACAAGACCGTCATGATAATATAGCCCATCACCATGCCCAAAAGCGGCGAAGTCACCAGGGCGATGACAATCTTGCCGATACCGGCAAAATTCAGCCCCGCCAGCCCCATGTCCGACATGAGGACGCCGCCAATCATGCCACCTACCAGGGCGTGAGACGAGGAGCTGGGCAGGCCAATCTTCCAGGTCAGCAGGTTCCAGATAATCGCTCCCACCAAAGAAGCGATAATAATCGGCTGCTCTATATGTCCCACCACAATATCGCCACCGATGGTCTTCGCCACGCCGGTACTGATCATAGCCCCCAGGAAGTTCAGCACGGCAGCCATCATAATGGCCTTGCTCGGGGAAATGGCACGGGTGGAAACAGAAGTAGCGATAGCATTGGCAGTATCATGGAAGCCATTGATAAAATCAAACACAAGAGCCAGCACGACTACGATAATTATAAAAGGATGAATATCAAGCATACTTCATTACCACACCTTTTAACAAGTCTGCCATTCTCTCACAGTGGTCCAGGGTATCCTCCAGGCCTTCCAGCAGGTCCTTCCACTTGATCAGCTCAATCGGGTCCTTCACATACTCAAAGAGGTATGCCAATTCACCCCGGAAAACATGGTCTCCCTCGCTTTCCAGCTTGTCAATCTTGGAGGTTATGGCGAGAATCTCATTCTGATTTTTGCTGATAGCATTAAGGAGCGCAGCCGCCCGCTTGATTTCCGCAGTGGACTCAATCAGAAGCTTGGTCAGGCGCAAGGCACCCTCACGGGCTTCACCGGTATGGTAGATAACAATGCGCTGCAGCATGCCCTGCAGCTGGTCTACACCATCATCCAGGCCATTGGCGATAGCGTAAATGTCTTCACGGTCAATAGGAGTGATAAAGGTCTGGTTCAGCTTGTCAATAATAGCGTCATTAACCTTATCGGCCCTATGCTCAAGGTCATTAATCTCCTTGACCTTGATGTCAGCCTTGCGATGGTCCATCATAACCTCGTCCAAAAGAAGGGTAGCCTGATAAAAATACTCGGCACTTTCCTCGAACAGGACAAAGAACTCATTGCTTTTTTTCTTAGGTTTCAAATCAAACATTGAATATCCTCCTCAAAGCATAAATTATACTTATTCCGCTATTATTTTACCATTAATTATTTTCTTGCGCAATAAAAAAAGTTACTGCACGCCCCACAAGCATGCAGTAACTTGAACCATCACGCAGATATTATAAAGCTGTCATCAGCCCTCAACGGCCTTCAGGGCCTTGAGAACCTTGGCTGCCATGCCGTACATCTTCTGCTTCGGCACGGAGCAGACAGCAATGCGGACACCGGCCTTCAAAGGAACCGCAAAGATCAGATCCTTGTGCAGCTCGTCGCACACTGCCTTGGAATCCTTGGCAGGAATGGACAGGAAGAAGCCGGCCTTGTATGGCAGGGCATTCAGGCCACATTCCTCAGCTTCCTTCATGAAGATGGCGGCACGGTCGCGGATGATTTCATACAAAGACTCACGCTCCGCCTCAAAGGCTGCCAGGAGCTCATCATCCTGCTGAATGGCATTCAGCACAGCCATGGCACCACGGTTGATGTTGGACCAGGTGGCACGGCTGGAATACTTCGCCACATCAACGAACTCATCCACCAGCTCCTTGCTGGCAGACAGGCCGATGATAGCGCCGGTGCGCTGGCCGTACATGGTGTAGCCCTTGGACATGGAGAAAGCGAACATGGTGAAGATGTTCTCAGGCAGGTTGCTGAACTGCTTCATGAAGCGGCGGCACTCATTCTTCTCGCCGGCATAGTCGATATAGGCAATATCTACCAGCAGGTTGACCTTCTTGCCCTCTGCCGCATACTTCTTGCACAAATCCAGCACGCCGGTCCAGTCAGCCTCGGACAGGCTGTAGCCGGTAGGGTTGTGGGCAGGGGTGTTGATGATGAGCAGCAGGGAATCCTGCTTGGCAAACAGCTCCTCCAGCTTGGCAGCCAGAGCCTTGAGGTTGTAATTCTGATTCTCGTCAAAGAGCTGATAGGTAGTCAGGGTACGGCCCTGCTCCTGGCAGAGCACGTTGTAAGTGCCCCAGAACCAGTCAGAGGTCAGCACCTGATCCCCTGCCTCGGTGTAGTTGACGATGGCATGGTGGATGGCACCGGTACCGCCTGCGGTGGCAACAGCCGCCAGGTAGCCCTCAGGCTTGTTGTCAGCAAAGGTCAGGTCAATAACCGTATCCAGATAGCCCGGCAAACCTGCAATCGGCGCATAGGCAATGGCATCAGCTATCGGCAGCTGATGGAAAACCTTCTCCATAGTAGGAATGCATGCCAGCTTCTCATCCTCGCCCATAATGGCACCAATAGTTGCGTTGGTAACCTTGTCAGCGCCATGCTCCTTTACGGCCTCTGCACATGCGGCGCTGGCACCAAAAATAACATCTACAAGCTTCTTGCCCACGCGATGGGATGCAACCTGAGAACTCATAAAATTTCTTCCTCCTGTATACTCCTAAACAATCATTCGGGCAGACAGCGCACATCTGCCGCCATCTGCCCACATTATAGCTTTCAGCTGCCTCTCTCCGGCACCATTGCGCCGGAAAGCCAGCAGACTTCTTTTAGATGAAATTACTTTTCAGGGAAAAATTCCTTGTGGATAGCATTGGCAGCTTCCTTCAGCTGGCTGCCCTTAATCAGGCAGGAAATGCTGATTTCGGAGGTGCTGATGGCATCGATGTTCACCTGGGCATCAGCCAGTGCGCCAAACATGCGGGTAGCGATGCCAGGGTTGCCCAGCATGCCTGCACCTACGATGGAAACCTTTGCCACATCTTCCTCGATGAGAACTGCTACAGCGTGGAGCTTGTCAGCTACGCCGTCCACAATCTGCTTGGCCTCGGCCAGATCGTCCTGGGCAATGGTAAATACCATATCAGTTACGTTCTTCTCGATATTCCTGATGCTCTGTACAATCATGTCTACAGCGATGTTCCTGTCGGACAGGGCGGAGAAAATGGCATGAGCCACACCCGGGTCATTTGGTACGCCCAGAACTGCTACCTTTGCTACATTGCTGTCATGGGCTACGCCACGAATCAAGAAATCCTTTTCTTCCATTGTATAAGCCTCCCTAATCATTGTGCCTGGTTTGTTGGTAAAGGTGGAACGAACATGAATCGGAATGTTGAAATACATACCCATCTCCACGGAGCGCGGCTGCATTACGCCTGCACCCAGACGGGCCATCTCCAGCATTTCATCATAGGTAATCTCCTTCATCCTGCGTGCATCCGGCACCAGGCGAGGGTCTGCGGAATATACGCCGTCAACGTCGGTATAAATCTCGCAGGCATCAGCCTTCAGGGCACCGGCCAGAGCCACAGCGGAGGTATCGGAACCGCCACGGCCCAGGGTTACAGGATCGCCCTTCTCGTCAGCACCCTGGAAACCTGCCACAACCACAATCTTGCCCTTTTCCAGCTCCTTGCGGACACGGGATGGCTTAATATCCACAATCTTGCCCTTGGTATGCACGGAGTTGGTGCGCATGCCCACCATCGGGCCGGTCAGGGAAATCGCCTTCTGCCCCAGGCTCTTGAATGCCATGGTCAAAAGCGCAATAGACACCTGCTCGCCGGTGGTCAGCAGCATATCCATCTCACGGGTATACTGGTACGGATTGCTATTAATGCCCTTTGCCAGCTCAATCAGGTCATCCGTGGTATCGCCCATAGCGGATACCACCATGACAATCTGGTCACCAGGCTTTTTCTCATCAATAATTCTCTTGGCAACATTCATAATCTTCTCAGTAGAGCCTACCGAGGTACCGCCAAACTTTTTTACAATTAAAGCCATGTCTCTCCCCCTAAGTATGCAAATTCCTTATAGCAGCTATGCTATATTCGTCTATCAAGGACATTTGTCATTTTTAGCTTGCAACACATCAAGCGAATACCATTATAATACATGAAAAAGCAAATGTCCAGTGTGAAAAGTACAAATTTGACGAATCTATTCATGTATACATGAATACAATCAGAGGTTGTTGCGAAATGTAAAGCTGTTCATCATGTGGGATGTACAAATAGCCACCGCCAGCGCATCTGCCACATCATCCGGCTTGGGGGGCTTGGGCAGATTTAAAAGCTTCGTCACCATGTAGATGACCTGCTCCTTGGTAGCCTTGCCGTAGCCTGTAACGGACTGCTTCACCTGCAAGGGAGTCCTCTCCAGAAGCCGCAGGTTGTTCTTTGCTGCCGCCAGCAAAATCACGCCCCTTGCCTGCCCCACGGGGATGGCGGTGTCCACATTGCGATTGAAAAAAAGCTGCTCCACCCCCATGGCATCAGGCTGGTACTTCTTGATCAGCCCGTCCAGCCCGTCATAAATCTTCATCAGACGCTCCTGCATGGGAGCCTTTGGGCTGGTGGTAATCGCCCCGTACTCATGGGCAACCAGCCTGCTGCCCCGGCTCTCCACAAAGCCGTAGCCGCAAATCGCCGTTCCCGGGTCTATTCCCAGTGCCAGCATCACCTCACCCCCTTCACAAAAAAATTACAGTTTCAAGCTGATTGGCAAATGAGTTCATCCCACGAAGTGCCATACCAGCTTGCTACAGATTGGCACTAAAGCAAGAGCAGGGTACGGCAGCCAGCGAAAACCTTTGTCGCGCCTCGCTTCTTAGCGAATGCGAGCGCCAGCGAAGCATGAGCTTAGCAGCGTGAGGCACGACTAAGAGCGAGAGCGGGTTTTCGAGGCTACCGTATCCTGCTCGCGTTATATCTGTTATTTCAGGATCTTACTCCTCATCCATTTCATAGTTGCCATATACTTCCTGCACATCATCATTTTCATCCAGTGCATCCAGCATCTTCTGCATCTTCACAGCGGCATCACCCTCAACCTTCACGGTATTGTCAGGCACCATAGTAACCTCGGCAGACACAGTTTCAATGCCCTTCTCCCCGAGAGCCGCCTCAATGTCATCAAATGCCTCCGGCTCGGCAGTAATCTCGAATACATCGTCCTCATTTTTCAGGTCATCGGCACCAGCCTCAAGCACCAGCTCCATGAGTGCGTCCTCATCATCAAAGGTTTCCTTCTCCACTACAAAGACAGCCTTCTTCTTGAACATCCAGCTTACGCAGCCGGACTCACCCAGGTTGCCGCCATGCTTGGAAAAGATATGACGGATATCCGCAGCTGTACGGTTGCGGTTATCGGTAAGAATATCCAAAAGAATTGCTGTGCCGCCCGGGCCGTAGCCCTCATAGGTCAGCTCCTCATAGTTGCTGCCATCGGAAGCCCCCAGTCCCTTCTGGATAGCGCGATTGATGTTGTCCTTAGGGATATTGTTGGACTTTGCCTTGCTGAGAGCCAGCTTCAGGCGCATGTTGCCGGTAGGATCAGCACCGCCCATGCGCACGGCAATAGTAATCTCGCGGCCAATCTTTGTAGTAATCTTGCCGCGGATAGCATCATTTGCACCCTTCTTACGTTTAATATTTGCCCATTTAGAATGTCCTGACATTAATATTCATGCTCCTTTTTTGTATATAAAATCAAATTAATATAAAACTCATATAAAATTAATTGGTATTAAAATTATATGTAGCTATTGGTAGTTATTTCACCAGCCGGTAGAACTTCTTCTTGCCCTTCTTGACAATGGCCTCCCCATCATGGAAATCCCCATCAGACAGCACATAATCAGCATCAGCCACCTTGGCATCATTCAAGGACAAGCCATTCTGCTGAATCAGGCGGCGTCCCTCGCCCTTGGAAGCAAATACCTTGCCAGCCACCAGGACGTCCAGCAGTTTCCTGCCAACCCCCTCACCAGCCAGCTCAATAGTCGGCATATTCTCATTGGAGCCGGAGCCGCCAAACACTGCCTCTGCCGCAGCCTTGGCCTTATCAGCTTCCTCCGCCCCATGCACCAGCTTGGTCACCTCATAAGCCAGCACAGCCTTGGCTTCGTTGATGGCTGCATCCTGCAGGCTGCCCAGGCGGCGCACCTCATCCATCGGCAGGAAGGTCAAAAGCGCCAGGCACTTCTCCACATCCGCATCATCCACATTGCGCCAGTACTGGTAAAAATCATACACAGGTGTCTTTTCCTTGTCCAGCCACAGGGCGCCGCCAGCCGTCTTGCCCATCTTCTTGCCATCGCTCTTGGTCAAGAGGGTAAAGGTCAGGCCGTATACCGCATCCCCTGTCTTGCGGCGGGTAAGCTCCACGCCGCCGATGATGTTAGACCACTGGTCATCGCCGCCCATTTCCAGCTTGAGGTTGTAACGGCGGTGCAGCTCCAGAAAATCATAGGACTGCATAATCATGTAGTTGAACTCCAGGAAGGTCAAGCCCTTCTCCATGCGGTTCTTGTAGCACTCAGCCGCCAGCATGCGGTTGACAGTGAAGTGAGGCCCCACATCCCGGAGAAGCTCAATGTAGTTCAGCTTCCTCAGCCAGTCGCCGTTGTTGACAATCAATGCCTTGTCATCGCTGAAGTCGATAAACCTTGCCATCTGCTCCTTGAAGCGGTTGCAGTTGTACTCAATATCCTCATCCGTCAGCATCTTGCGCATGTCGGTACGGCCGGACGGATCACCTACAGTACCGGTGCCGCCGCCTACAAGGCAGATAGGACGATGGCCTGCCCTCTGCATGTGCGCCATCACCATCAGGCCCAAAAAGTGCCCCACATGCAGGCTATCCGCCGTAGGGTCAAAGCCCACGTAAAAGGTCACCTTTTCATTGGCAAGCATGCTGCGGACCTCGTCCTCGTTGGTACACTGGGCTATGTAGCCCCGTTCCTTCAGAACATCAAAAATACTGGTAGTCACTTTGCTCTATCTCTCCTATCATAATGAACCAGCCACAGACTGCTTCATTCTGTTATACATACTGTTATACATATCTTATACATATGCATACACGCAAGGCATATCAGTTGGCCTTCTTGCCGCCACCGCCCGGCACCGGGGATGGAGCTGTCGGCGCAGGCACTGCATCCTGCACAGGAGCTGCCGGGGCATTACCCTCACCGGCTGTACCGGCATTCTTGGACTTGGCATCCTTGCCCTGCTTCTGCTCCTTGCCGTCCTTATCCTTGTCCTTATCGTCCTTCTTGTCCTTGTCATCAGTCTTGACAGGCTGTTCCACCGAGGTCAGGTAAACACCGTTAAAATTCTTGTTCGGTATTCCCTGCACAACCTGGGACATGAATGCCTTCCAGATAGTGGCAGGCGTGGTACCGCCTGTCATGCTGCCCATGCGGGCATTGTCATCACAGCCTACCCAGACGCCTGTTACCAAGTCAGGCACATAGCCCACGAACCAGGCATCCTGATAGTTGTCGGTAGTACCTGTCTTGCCAGCTGCCGGACGGCCAATATTGGCTCTGGTGCCTGTGCCACGGGCAATAACCCCCATCAGCATGCTAGTCAGGTTGTTGGCAGTGGACTTCTTCAGCACCTGCTCGGACTTGGGATGTGCTTCTTCCAGCACCTCGCCCTTCTGATTCAGCACCTTCACAATAGCCACCGGCTCCACATGGACGCCGTCGTTAGCGAAGGTGCCATAAGCACTGGTCATCTCCAAAGGAGTCACGCCCTTGGTCATGCCACCGATGGAGACAGCATAATTCATATCATTGGCACTGCCCTCCTTGACGAAGGTGCTGATGCCCATCTTCTCTGCCAGGTAGATGATTTTTTCCATGCCCACTTCCTGGGCAATCTTAATGGTAGGCACATTCAGGGACTGCTCCGCCACATAGCGCATAGTCACAGTGCCGTTAAAGTTGCGGCTATAGTTCTGAGGCTGCCAGCCCCCGATATTGATAGGCTTGTCCTCTACAGTTGAAGAAGGCGTCAAGCCGTTCTCCAAAGCTGCCGCAAACACGAATGGCTTGAAGGATGAGCCAGGCTGCCTCTCAGCCATGGTGGCCCTGTTGAACTGGTCCGTGCCCCTGCCGCCTACCATCGCCTTGATATAGCCGGTGGAAGGCTCAATGGCAACCAGTGCCCCCTGAGGCTGCTTGTTGCCGCTGCCGTCAGTAGAATAAGTCGGCAGGTTCTGCATAGCCGCCTCTGCCGCCTTCTGCATATCCACATCCAAAGTGGTATAAATCTTCAGCCCTTCCTGATATACCGCATCCGCGCCGTATTTCTCAATCATCTGCTGGGTTACATAGTCAATAAAGTAAGCAGCCAGCCCGTTGGTCTCCTGCTTCTGAGGCTTCACCAGTTTAAGGCTCTCCGCCTTGGTCTTGGCAGCGGTAGACGAGCTGATATAGCCATACTTCGCCATCTGGTCCAGCACCACGGCCTTACGCTCCTGGGCCGCCTGCAAGTTGTTCAGCGGGGAAAAATAATTCGGGCTCTTGGGAATGCCTGCCAGCATGGCGCACTCATTCAAATCCAGATCCTTGACATCCTTGCCAAAGTAAGTCCTGGCAGCAGCCTGCACGCCATAGGCACCCTGGCCGAAATAAATCTGGTTCAGGTAAAGCTCCAATATCTCATCCTTGGTGTACTTCCTCTCCAGCTGCAACGCCAGGAAAACCTCCTGGATTTTTCTCTTGTAGGTTCTGTCCTGAGTCAGATAGGCATTCTTTGCCAGCTGCTGGGTAATGGTGGAACCGCCCTCTGCCACGCCCTTGTTGGTGATATTGGCAAAGACGGCACGCATGATGCCCTTCGGGTCCACGCCGGAGTGGTCATAAAAACGCACATCCTCCACCGCAATAAAAGCATCCTTCAAATGCTCAGGCACCTGGCTGATCTTCACAGGCACGCGGTTCTGCTCTGCATGGACATTGGCAAGCTCGTTGCCGTTAATATCATAGATTTGGGACGAAGCCGCCGGCCTCACATCCTCCAGATCCTGCTTGGTATTTAAGGTAGCTGTTAAAAAACCACAGCCCACGCCGACAATCATCACTGCAAGCACCACAGCAATGACAACAAGGATACGGCTGCCATTGCCTCGCTGGGGAGGCTTATGGGCCTGCCGTGACCTCTGGGCTGCTCCTGTACGCTTTTCCATATAGTGCCTCCTTAGTCACACACAAATACAGACTATATTCTATCACAAAACGCTGCATTTGTGTACACCCAAAAAAGAAAAGCCGCCAGCAAATCTTGCCAACAGCTTTTTCTTTATCAAAATAAAATTTAATTAAATTAAACTGAAATTAAATCACAACCACCTGCTCAATGGGCGTTACGCTGAACATCAGCTCATGCTCTGAGACAGCCACGCAATCCGACCGCACATAGAAAAGCTGGCCTGAGCACGGTGACTTCAATTCTTCCAGGCACTCGGCCGTAAACGGGTCAAAAATCTGCCCCACGACAGTTCCCTCGTCCACATAATCCCCCACCTTCAGGGCAAAATGCACAAAGCCACCCACATGGGAAAGCTGCTTCCTGAGCCCTGCCGAATCAATCCTGACAGTTTCCCTGCCGGCAGGCAGCTTCACGCCCTCCTTCAGCATGCCCTTATAGCGCATGTAGCGGAGGATAGCCGCCACCACCCTGCGCGCCGCCTTGGGATCAATCCTGCCTGTGGACTTAGCATAGATGGAAAAGGCATTGGAGCCGAAAACCTGCCAGTTGTAGTTGAGGGTAGTGGTGTCAATAGGCGCCGGTTCCCTGGTCATCAGATATTGCAGCCCGAAAGCCAGGCCGTCATCAGACTTGTGGTAGCCGGTATTCATGTAGCGCACATGGGGCACAAACTCCCCCGGCAGATAGAAGCTTGCCAGCTGGATGCCGTTGGCATAGCCCCGCACTTCCTCAAAAATACTGTTTGCCAGCCGCTGGGTGGTCTCACCCTGGTCATAGCCCGGGAACATGCGGTTAATATCCGTATTGTCCATAGGCCAGAACCTCTTGCCCACGTTCATGGAGAACTGGCTGGCGCTGGGGATAACCACTACCCCTGCATCAGGAGCAAAGTCGCCTGCCGCCTCCAGCTTCCTCAGGGCCTGTATCAAAAGTCCGCACACGAAAATCTGCTGGTACTCGTCACCCCGGGTGGAGCCCACTATGGCCAGGCTCTTGTCCCGGCTACCGAAGTAATATCCATCTACATGAATCTTCTGCCTGTAAGGCAGGGCTGAAAATGTAAATATTGTCTTTTTTTCCATCACTTACACCTCCAAAACCCTGGCAATCAGGGAGCCGCTCAGGGTAACCGGATACTCACGCAGGGTAAACAACAGACCGGCATTAGGGCTCAGGAGCTCCTCCCGGACCTCCCCCGTCAGAGGGTCCGCAATCACGCCTACCAGCTGACCTTTTTTCAGGTACTGGCCATGCTTTGCCTCCGGCATAAAGATGCCGGACTGATTGGCGTTGATATAGCCCACATTGCCGTCGTGGCTGATGAGGGGCTGGTGGATTGTCCCCTTGTAGTCAGGCAGCATGCCCATCTTGGTCATGGTGGCAAGAATCCCCCGTGTCAGGCGGTCACCATACTCCTTGGTCAGCCGCATGCCCACGCCCATTTCCACCACCAGGCACGGAGTGCCGATGCTGTTCAGGCTCCAGGCCAGGGTGCTTTCCAGCACGGTAGCCGCACTGTGCACCCAGATAAGATCCATATTCATGTGGCTGGCCATAGGCACCAGCTTGTCTGCCGTCAGCTCATTGATGCGTATCTGGGGCAGCTCCCGCAAAAAAATATTGCTGGCATGGATATCCACTGCCAGGTCAGCCCCCTGGATATCGTCCACGATTTTCTTTGCCACATACTCATGCATGGAGCCGCCCTCGCTGCCCGGGAAAATCCTGTTCATATCCAGGTCAAAGCCCGGCAGGCCGCGATAAATAGTGCTTATGCCCATAGGATTAAGGGATGGATAAATCTCCACGCTCCCCAGGAGCTCCCCCTTTTTTTCCGCCAAAATACGGCCCAGCTGCCACGCTACATACTGCCCCTCCAGCTCATCGCCGTGGGTGCCGGTAATCACGCAAATCCTCTTGCCTGAGCCTCTTTCACCCTGAATAACATTTTTCTGAATTGCCAGCTCCTCACTCACCGGCAATTGTAGTCGTACCACATCTTCAACCATTCAACATCACAATCCTCATCTGTATTTTTTGCAGGTGCACTGCACAGGCACATAAAATACAATCATATAATATACAATATACCCGATAATATTATAGCACCTTTGCCTCTGCAATGCCCTACAAAATATCCACCTTCATATAGGTGGTCTGGAGCTGGTCCGCCTGTCCCCGGAACACGCCCCGCTCAATAGGGCAGTCATTGAAATCACGCCCTACATTCAGCTTGATATACCCTTCGTCAGCCAGGCAGCCACGGGTAGGGTCCAGCCCGTACCACAGGCCCTCATGCCAGACCTCCACCCAGGCGTGGGTGGCTCCCTCCCCGAAGGGCAGGCCGCTGACATAGCGCGCTGGAATGCCATACAATCTGGCAAGGGCAAGAAATACATGCACATAATCCTGGCACACGCCGCTCCGCTGCCGGAATGCCTCCGCCGCCGTGGTATGCACATTGGTGCTCCCCGGCGCATAGGTAAAGCTCTTGTAGATGATATAACTCAGCCGGGAAGCAATCCTGTAGCCGTCCCCGGACAGACAGGACAGCTCCTGCTGCCACAGCTCATCTGCATAGAGGCGCATTTCCTCCGAGGGGCTGGTCAGCTTCGTGGGATAGCGCAGGCAGGAAGCGGCAGCCTCCTGCCGCCTCTCCCCGTCATCCCGTACTATCTCGCCATTGACACGATAATAAAAGAACCTGTGGGGGGCCAGCAGGCTGCCGGCATAAAGCTGGTTACCAAAGCTGTCAGTGCTGAATACGCCGGTACACGCCTGGGGCATAACCTTCATATCCAGGTCAACTACCTGCTGTTCAGGCAGTACCTGGGGCACACAGCGCAGAATAAAATGGTGCTCTCCTATCATACTGGAAAAATCCAGCTTCGTGAGAAATAAAAATTTCAGCTTCTGCATTACATCGCCTCCGGCTCCCCTGCTATTGCATCAATTGCACCTTACACCAAAAATAATCCCTCAACTGCATTGAGAAAATCCTCCCGGGAAATCTCATCCTCCGGGTTCCTGCCATCCAGAATACGCTCCATGCGGATAATGCTCTGCATAGGCAGAGCCGCCGTCTGCAAATTGCTCCAGGTCAGGCGCTTTTGCAGCTTCTGCAGCTCCTCCAGCAAAAATTCCTCCCGGAGCCCTGTGCGCAGGGTATAGCTGAGCCGCTCCACGCTGGCACCGCACTTGATGGTATTGCGCACCGCATCCTCGGCAATGAAGTCATCATAGCAGCCCCGGAATGCCATGAGATTGTCCAGCACCTGCAAAAGCTTCAGTCCGATAACCTCATCCTCAGCCCCTTCATCCAGGGTGTACACCGCCATCTGCAAATACGCCAGGGTGCTGGAGCCGATAGTCTCCCTGAGCACCATGCCGTTGCCCAGCATCTGCTCCGCCGCGCTCCTGATGGAGTCAGGGTCATGGGCATCGAAGATATAGTGCTGAAAGAAATCCTCTACGCTTTCGTACTTGTTGCAGATGCCAATCTGCCTGCAATACTCCGCATAATCAAAGGTATTGGTATCAATCATGGCATCATAGGCGCCCATCATGTGACGGATGGAGAGGGATACCCGTTCATAATACCGCCCCAGCCAAAATAATCTGTTTGTCTTGCTCAGTGAGATAAAATCCATGTGTCCTTAAATCCTCCTCCCTGGGATGAGTTGACTACGAAGCTGTCAGGCCGCCTGGAAAAGCGTGTCAGGCCGCTTGGCCACACGCGGACAGTCTCCCCTGCCAGCACGAAGGCACGCAAATCAGCCTTGCGCATGACGGTAGTATTTCCCTCAACGATTTCCAAGTCCTGAAAATCAATCACTTCCTGAGAAATAAACCGCCGTGGCTCTCTCTTGACAGTTTCCTTCAAATTCTGAAGCTGCTCCCTGGTCAGGTCCCTGCCGAAAATTACGCCATAGCCGCCAGCCTCAGCCACATCCTTGATAACCAGCCGCTCCATATGCTCCAGGGTATACTTCATATCCTCCTCATAAAACGGCAGAAATGTAGGCGCATTCTTCAATATCGGTTCCTCATCCAGATAGTACCTTATCATCTTCGGCACGAAATAATAAATCCCCTTGTCATCAGCCACGCCATTGCCCGGCGCATTCATCAGCCCCACATTGCCAGCCCTGTACACCTCCATAATATTCGGCACGCCAATCAAGGAAGTAGGCTCAAAGCACAGAGGGTCCAGATACTCGTCACTAATACGCCGATAGATAGCACCTACCTGTATGGTGCCATGGTTGCCCCGGTAATACAGCTTATCGTTGCTGACAAACAAATCATCCGGCTCCGCCAGCACCGCCCCGGTCTGCTCCGCCAGGAAGGAATGCTCAAAGTAAGCTGCATTGTAGCGTCCCGGCGTAAAGATAACATTGATGCCGCCGGTGTTGACATAATCCATGGTCTCCCGCAGCAGCTGCCCATAATTGCGGTTATCCACCACCTTGTTCTGTCGGAAGGTTTCCGGGCTGCAGCGGCGGCAGAGATTCCTGGCAATCAAAGGATAAGAGGCACCGGAAGGAATGCGGAGATTGTCCTCCAAAATATACCACACGCCATCCTTGCCCAATACCAAATCTATACCTGAAATATGGCTGTATACGCCCTTGGAAGGCAAAATGCCTTCGCACTGGGCCAGATACCCCGGGGAGCGATACACGAACTCCTCCGGCACAACCCCATCCTTGATTATCTTTTTCTCCGCATAAATATCCTTCAGGAACAGGTTGAGGGCAGTCACCCGCTGTACCAATCCCTTCTCCAGCTCAGCATAATCATCAGCCGGAATCACCCTGGGAATAGGGTCAAAAGGAAAGAGCCTCTCCTTGAAGGTGCCATTCTTGTAAATGCCGAACTTCACGCCATAGCGTGCCATCAGGCGGTTGATTTCTTCCTTGTGCGCCAGCAAATCTTCCATACACATCATCCCCTCTAAAAACTGAAAACTGAGAACCAAAAAGCAGGACAAGGAAATCCATCTAAGACTCCATTGTCCTGCTCAAATATCTTGTATGTAATTATAGGACTATTCTACAACTATGTATGGCATTTGTCAACACATATCCGCAGTCGTTGGACATGTATACAAAATTCATATAGAAAGTATAACAGCTATAACAAATCTGTTTACCTTGTTTTGCCCGGCTCACGATGGCTTTCCTTACGGCAGATTCCCTTTCAGCGACTTCGGATCCAGCAGCTGGTTTTCCACTGACAGACTCTTTTCCTCCACCATCATGTGACGCATCAGCCAGATAACGTACACCAGCATAGGCAGCACCAAAAGGTTGCTAAATCCGTTCTGATAATCCACCATGCCGTACTGCCAGGCAACGCCTATGGCAATCCCTGCCAGCGCCGTTGCCATGATGGGCCAGGACAGGCTGCGGCAATAGGCCTCCTGCCGTCCCTGACAATATAGGAATATAGAAATCACCACCAGGCCGAAATTGGACCACCAGTAGCTGCCCACCCTGACAGCCTCCGCCAGGCCGATTTCAGCCGCCTCATCTGCACATGCCAGCACAAAAAACAGCAGGCTCACCACAAGGATGCCCCGCACAAAGCTGCATGCCCTGCCCTCCAGGAGGTTGCATGCCAGAAGCTGCAGCGTCACCGTCAGCAGCAGCGTAGAGAGCATGAAGGCATTATACCAGAAAAACATGCTGTCAAACACCAGCAGCACCGACCACATGCCTGCCACAGCCTGCACCATGCACAGCAGGATAAACGCTATATTGAATTCCCCCCTCCTAACGCCTAGGCGTTTGAGGAGGGAGATTCCCACTTCTACGAGAACAGCCTTCTGCCTTGGCAAAAGGACTTACACACTCTCCGTGGGCGTTAATTTCCGTAATTCCTACGGTATTTTTAT
>NZ_VUNR01000012.1 GCF_009695585.1 Anaerovibrio slackiae | reverse complement strand
ATTGGCATTGCCTCTCCGACCATTGGAGTATTTGCTGATGTTTTTCTGACAGCTCCCCTGCACTAATAATTAAAACGTACATATATCGCAAAAGTAACAATCAAGCACTACGACAAACTGAAATTTTTCTGACAGCTCCCCTGCACTAATAAAAGATAAAGTGCATATTAGGTTGACAAATGCCTTTTTTTTTGATAGACTTCACCTAGCAATGATAAAGAGGAGTAGCTTCCAGGCAGATGGCAAGGTAGATGGCTGTCTGTGCCATGCAGCGAGCAGGGAGGGTGAGAGCCTGCACAGGAAGCGAAGGGCACTTTGGAGCGAAATTGTATATCCAATTGAGGCGGAGTAGAAAATATTTTCTATTCAAGCAGGGTGGAACCGCGAGTTTAGCGCAGGCATTGGGCTTTTGATATTTTGGTATTTATGAGCCGATGTTTGGCGATGTATTTGCTCGTCCCTGTAACATTTATCAAAATGTTACAGGGGCGTATTTTTTTGCACTGTAACATCATCTGAGGAGGTTTATATTTATGAAATTTCAGGAAATCATCCTGGCATTGCAGCAGTTCTGGTCAGAGCAGGGCTGTATTCTCGGCGAGCCTTATGATGTAGAGAAGGGCGCCGGTACCATGAATCCGTTTACCTTTTTGCGCGTATTGGGGCCTGAGCCTTGGAACGTGGCCTATGTGGAGCCATCCCGCCGCCCGGCTGACGGCCGCTATGGCGATAACCCGAACCGCCTGTATCAGCATCATCAGTTCCAGGTCATCATGAAGCCGTCCCCTGATAACATTCAGGAGCTTTACCTGGCTTCCCTGGAGCGCCTTGGCATCAATCCGAAGGAGCATGATATCCGCTTCGTAGAGGACAACTGGGAGTCCCCGACTCTGGGTGCCTGGGGCCTGGGCTGGGAGGTATGGCTGGATGGCATGGAAATCACCCAGTTCACCTACTTCCAGCAGGTGGGCAGCCAGGATATCAAGCCTACGGCTGTGGAGATTACCTACGGCCTGGAGCGCCTTGCCATGTACATTCAGGGCGTAGAGAATGTATACGACATTCAGTGGACAGGGGACTACACCTACGGTGATGTTTTCCATCAGAATGAGTTTGAGCAGTCAACTTATGCCTTTGATTTGTCCGATGCGGATCTGCTCTTTGATTTGTTTGACAAGTATGAGGCGGAGGCTGTCCGGGTTATTGACAAGGGCTATGTACATCCTGCCTATGATTATGTATTGAAGTGCTCCCATGCCTTCAACCTGCTGGATGCCCGCGGTGCCATCAGCGTTTCCGAGCGTGCCGCCTTTATCGGCAGGGTAAGGAAGCTGGCACGTCTCTGTGCCCAGTGCTATCTGAAGCAGCGTGAGGAGCTTGGCTATCCGATGATGGGAAAGGGGAGTAAATAAGACATGAGCAAGACTTTATTATTGGAAATCGGTACTGAGGAGGTTCCGGCTCATGTAATGCCGGGTATCCTGTCCCAGCTGAAGGAAAATGCGGCCAAGACCTTTGAGGGCCTGCGCCTTGAATATAAGAATATCAGAACTCTGGGCACGCCGCGCCGTACTGCCCTGATTGTGGAGGGGCTGGCGGAGCAGCAGGCTGATCTGTCCAAGGAAAACCGCGGTCCGGCTGTCAATATCGCCTTTGATGCAGAGGGCAATCCGACCAAGGCTGCTCAGGGCTTTGCCCGGGGCCAGGGTATCAAGGCAGAGGACCTGGTGACCAAGGACGGCTATGTATATGCCATGGTGCATGAGGTGGGCGGCAAGACCAGTGACCTTCTGGGGGATACCCTGACAGGCCTGGTAAACGGCTTGAGCTTCCCTAACAACATGCACTGGGCAAACCTCGATTACAAGTTTATCCGCCCGCTGCGCTGGCTGGTGGGCCTGTATGGCGAGGATGTGATTGACTTTGAGGTGGCGGCTGTAAAGTCAGGCCGTGTTTCCCGCGGTCATCGCTTCCTGTCCGAGGGTGATTTTGAGATTGCTTCTGCTGATGATTATGAGGCAGCCTGCGAGAAAGAGTTTGTCATTGTTGATCAGGACAAGCGCTGCAACATGATCAGGCAGCAGATTGCTCAGGTTGCCGAGGCCAATGGCGGCAAGGCTGAAATCAACGAGGATTTGCTGGAGGAGGTTCTCTATCTGGTAGAGTATCCTACTGCCCTCTGCGGCAAGTTTGACGAGAAGTACCTGAAGCTCCCGGCCGAGGCGGTTATTACCCCGATGCGTGACCATCAGCGTTACTTCCCTGTGCTGAAGGACGGCCAGCTGCTGCCTCTCTTTATCACTATCCGTAACGGCGGCAGCGACTTTTTGGAGACTGTGCAGCACGGCAATGAGCGTGTGCTCCGGGCCCGCCTGGAGGATGCCCAGTTCTTCTTTGATGAGGACAGGAAAAAATCACTGGAGGAGCATGGTGACAAGCTGAAGACAGTGGTGTTCCAGGAAGGCCTTGGCTCCATCTACGACAAGGCACAGCGTTTGGAGGCACTGGCTGCCTACATTGCTGATGAGCTGCAGGTATCTGAGCAGGAAAAGGCGGATGCTGTCCGTGCCGCCAAGCTGGCTAAGGCTGACCTGGTAACCGGCATGGTAACTGAGTTTACCGAGCTGCAGGGGGTTATGGGCCGTGAGTATGCCCTTTTGGATGGTGAGAATGCCGCTGTGGCACAGGCCATTGACGAGCACTACATGCCTCGCTTTGCCGGTGATGCCCAGCCTGCTTCTGTAGCCGGCCGCATCGTTTCTTTGGCTGACAAGATTGACAATCTGGTGGCTACCTTCAGCCGCGGCCTGCTCCCTACCGGCTCCCAGGATCCGTTTGCCCTGCGCCGCCAGGCTCTTGGCATCGTGAACATGCTGAAGGAGGCTCAGTACCACATTTCCCTTAGCGGCCTTGTGGCAAAGGCCATGGAGCTTTTGAAGATTGCAGACAGCAAGGCTCAGGAGAAAATGCAGGCTGATGTGGCTGACTTCATGAAGCTGCGCCTGAAGAACGTGCTGGCAGATGCAGGTATCCGCTATGACGTGGTGGATGCAGTATTTGTGGATATTGACGATATCTATGGTGTTTCCCTCCGTGCCGCTGCTGTCAACGAGGCAGTGCAGCAGGATATGGAGAAGACCATTCAGGCCTTTGTCCGCACCGGTAATATTGCCCGTAAGGCAGAGGCTGCTGCCTCCGTGGATGAAGCCGCCTTTGCAGAGCAGGTGGAGAAGGAGCTGTATGGTGCTTATCAGGCTGCGGCAGAGAAGGCAGAAAGCCAGCTGGCAACCCAGGATTACGCAGCCGCCATCGCCAGCCTGTCCGCTTTAGCTGCACCGATTGATGCTTTCTTCGAGGGCGTTATGGTTATGGACAAGGACGAGAAGATTAAGAATAACCGCCTTGGCCTTTTGAAGCTGATTGATGCACTTGTATGCAAAATTGCTGATTTCAGTAAAATTGTGCTGGCTTAAAAAATTTTACTCCACAATAATTGCAATCTATGATATAATTATCTAAACTTTTGTTGTAGAGGGGAGATTGAAAAATGACTCAGGAAGCAATCGAACAGATTCTCAAGGAGAAAATCGCCGAGGAGCGCAGCAAGCTGCCTACTCATGAATACATCGACCTGAACGCTGTAGCAAATGGCCGCGGTGTTTCTGATGCAGGTCTGTTGTATCTGAAGGCTGTTGACACTGCTCTTGACATCATGAGCAAGAGCGTAGCTGCTACTCTGGCTCAGGTTGTAAAGTAATTTACCGGTTTACTTACAGGGTTATCTAAGCTATATGGGGGACTGCTGCATGGCGGCAGTCCTTTTTCCTGTCCGGAATTATTTTGGCAGCTGCTGTCATTCCGGTGTGCATTTTGCAGTAGAATTGGTAGTATGTTTGTTAGATTTTGGTTGACTTATGGTGACTTTTCTATTAGAATGAAAAAATGGCAAATTTTTCGGCAAGTTTTTTTGCAAAAAAAGAGGAATTTGGCTATTTTTATAGAATATATGTCAGTGCAGTAACATATTTGTAAAATTTGCAGGCGTGCAAGTCGGAAAGGTGGCGGAGGCGGTTCGATGTCTGAGCGTGGAATGATATCCAGGGAGTTCGTGGACAAGGTGCGGGCTTCTGCTGATATTGTGAAGGTTATCTCAGGCTATGTGTCCCTGAAAAAAAGGGGTGACAGGTACTGGGGCTGCTGCCCGTTTCACAACGAGAAGACGCCTTCCTTTTCGGTAAAGCCTGATGATGGCTTCTTTTACTGCTTCGGCTGTCATGCCGGGGGGAATGTCTTCAAGTTTATCTCCATGTATGAGAATATCCCCTACTACGATGCCGTGGCCAGGGTGGCGGAGGATTTGAACATACCGCTGCCCCGCAGGGAGCAGACTCCGGAGCAGATTGCCCGGGAGAAGCATATCGAGGATATGCGGCAGGTAAACAAGCTGGCAGGGACTTTCTTTCACAATTGCCTTACTATGACCGTATACGGTAAGAAAGGGCTGGCGTATTTTCACCAGCGGGGAATTGACGAGGAGACAATCAAGGAATTTTCCCTGGGGTTTGCCCCGGATGCCTGGGACAAGCTTTCCTCTGCCTTCCTGCAGCGGGGCATCAGCCCGGAAATTTTGGTGGAGTGCGACCTGGCGCGGCAGAGGCAGAGAGGCGGCCTGTTTGACCGGTTCAGGAACCGGGTGATGATACCTATCCGGGATGACCGGGGCAGGGTTGTGGGCTTCGGGGGCAGGATTATTGAGAGTTCCCAGCAGGAGCAGGCCAAGTACCTGAACTCAAGGGAGACTGTCCTTTTTAACAAGCGGCAGCTGCTCTTTGGCCTGGACAAGGCTTACCGCCATATTGAGAAGGCGGGCTTTGCCCTGGTGGTGGAGGGGTACATGGACGTGATTTCTGTGTATGCCGCCGGTATCAGGAACGTGGTGGCATCCCTGGGGACGGCCTTTACCCGGGAGCAGTGCAAGAAGCTGCTGCGGTACGCGCCTGAGATTTATTTTTGCTATGACAGTGACGAGGCAGGGCAGAATGCCATTTTCCGTGCCATTGAGGTGGCAAGGGAGATGGAGAATGCCGTGATAAAAGTGGTGCAGATGCCAGATGGCAAGGATCCGGATGAATTTATCAGAAAGCATGGGGCGGAGGAGTTCCAGAAGGTCATCCAGGGAGCTTTGCCCATGGTGGAGTTCCAGCTGCAGTACATTGTCAGGGATATGGATTTGAATAGTCTGGAAAGCAGGCTGCAGGCCATGGCAAGGATTTTGCCGGTGCTGTCCGGGCTGAAGAATATGGCACAGAGAAACGCCTATGTGGCAAGGGCTGCCCAGATTCTGGGGGTGGCTGAGAATGAGCTGATGAATGAATTGAACCGCCAGCATCGTGGCAGATATGGCAGCTATCAGTCTCAGTCCCAGGAGCAGGTGCGTGCGGCAAGGCCTGCCAGGCGGCAGGCGGATGATGCTTGCAGGCGTGCCGGCAGGGTTGTGCTGAGGGCAGTCTGGCAGGAGCCGGTGGTGCTGGAGCATTTTGCCGGCATGGTGCCGCTGGATGCTGTGCCTGACCAGGTGCAGGGCTCTGTCCTGCGCCATATGAAGGAAATGCTTGACCGGGGTGAGGAGTTTACGGATGTCATGCAGTTTGGCAGCCTGGGGGAGCAGGCTGTGGAGGAGCTGTCCCGTGCCCTGGTGGAGGAGCAGTCCCAGCAGGATTTGATGGGGCTGTATGAGGACTGTGCCAGGCTTTTGCGGAAGCATTACCTGCACAGCCAGTTTGAGCTGCACCGCCTGAGGGCGGACAGGCTCAGCCGTGAGGGGCAGAAAGGCTACATTGAGGAGCTGGCACTGCTTCAGAAGATTAAAAATGAAATGGATGAATTATAACGTGATAGCTAGCTTAGATTTACTGATGCTGGAGAAAGGGAGGAAGCTCGATGGCTGATGTTAAGGAGAAAAAGAAGATGAGCTCTAAGACAGGCGCTGCCGCCAGAAGGACTGCCAAGAAGCCAGCAGCCGCAAAGGAGGCTGCGGACAGCGGCCTTCGTGAAGCGAAGCAGAGCAGCGGCATGATTATTGCGGATTTGCTGGAAAAGGGCAAGCGCAATGGTGGCACCCTGACCTACGGTGAGGTAGTGGAGGCGCTGCAGAAGCAGGATATTTCCCCGGATGAGATTGAGGCTCTGTTTGAGAATTTTGGCAAGAAGGGCGTGGAGATTGCGGATGATGCAGACCTTACGCCGGAGGATCTGGAGAAGGACGAGGAGCTGCAGGATGTAGATACGGATGTGGACTTCAGCGTGCCGGAGGGCATCAATATTGATGACCCGGTGCGCATGTACCTGAAGGAAATCGGCCGGGTGCCCCTTCTGACTGCCGAGGAGGAAATCCATCTTGCCACGGATATGGAGGCTGGCGTCCGTGCCGAGCGCCGCATCCGGGCTGACAAGTACATAAAGGCATATCTGCGCAATCCTGGCAAGGTTCTGACCGTGGGCAAGCTGGCAAGGAAGCTGGGGGTGGATAACAGCGTGGTGGCAACCTCCATGCTGGGGGATGACAATGAGATGGTCAAGGCCCTGCGGGAGATGCACGGCATCAAGGATGACCCGGAGGAAAATGACAGCAAGAGCTATCGCCAGTATAATGCCGATCTGGAGGAGCTGGAAATTCCGCTGAAGACTATTGATGCGGAGGAAATGAAGCAGCTGAACTCCGACATTAATGACGGCTCCGAGGCTCAGAAGCGACTGGCAGAGGCCAATCTCCGCCTGGTAGTAAGCATTGCCAAGCGTTATGTGGGCAGGGGCATGCTGTTCCTGGATTTGATTCAGGAGGGCAACCTGGGCCTGATCAAGGCCGTGGAGAAGTTTGACTACACCAAGGGCTATAAGTTCAGTACCTATGCTACATGGTGGATCAGGCAGGCCATTACCAGGGCCATTGCGGATCAGGCCAGGACGATCCGTATTCCTGTCCACATGGTTGAGACTATCAATAAGCTTATCCGGGTGTCCAGGCAGCTCTTGCAGCAGCTGGGCAGGGAACCGACCCCGGAGGAAATCGCCAAGGATATGGAGATTACGGTGGAAAGGGTAAGGGAAATCATGAAGATTGCCCAGGAGCCTGTTTCTTTGGAGACTCCTATCGGCGAGGAGGAGGACTCCCATCTGGGTGATTTTATCGAGGATCATGATGCCCCGGCTCCGGCTGAGGCGGCTTCCTACATGTTGCTGAAGGAGCAGCTGACGGATGTGCTGTCCACCTTGACGGAGCGTGAGAAGATGGTGCTGGAGCTGCGCTTCGGCATCAAGGACGGCAGGGCGAGAACCCTTGAGGAGGTAGGCCAGAGCTTTGGCGTGACCAGGGAGCGCATCCGTCAGATTGAGGCAAAGGCCCTCAGGAAGCTGCGGCATCCTAGCAGGAGCAAGAAGCTGAAGGATTTCCTGGATTGATTGTGATTTATGGAGTGTAAGGGTGTCTTACACTCTTTTTCTTTATGTGCTGAGTGATGTAGGAGGTTTTATGTTGCTGGATGACAGGTTGGAAGCAGTGGCGGCTTTTGTGGGCAGTGGCGCGGCAGTGGCGGATATTGGCACTGACCACGGCTATCTGGCCATGGAGCTGAAAAGGCGTGACGGCAGCCGCAGGGTGATAGCGGCGGACAAGAACGGTGGTCCCTGCGAGGCGGCTCGCAGAACCCTGCGGGAAAACGGCATGGAGCAGGAGATAGAAGTGCGGCAGGGGGACGGGCTGGCGGCTGTGGCTGCTGGCGAGGTGGATACTGTTTGCATTGCCGGTATGGGGGGCAAGCTGATTGCAGATATCCTGGCGGCGCAGCCGGAGGTTTTTGCCGGGCTGAAATGCGCAGTTTTGCAGCCCCAGAATGCCTATGCCCTTCTCAGGGGCTGGCTATATGAGCATGGGTGGCGGATTGAGGATGAGGCATTGGCCAAGGTTGATGGCAGGGTGTATCAGATTATCCGGGCGGTGCCGGGACAGGCTGATATGCCCTCCTGGCAGGAGCTTTTGCTGGGGCCGGTGCTGCTGAAAAAACGCCCGGCCTTGTTCCGGGAGCATGTGGAGAATAATCTTGATTCCATGGGAAAGGTGCTGGCAGGGCTGAAAAGGGGCAATAATCCTGATAGAAAAAGAATTGAGGCACTGGAACGTGAGATGGGTGAATTGAAGGCATTGATAGAATGAAGTGCCGGGCTGTATGATTTTGGGTACCTGGAGAAGAAGCGAATTGGAGGCGTTGATGAGATGAAATGTCAGGCAGTGATGGATTTGATAGAGAGGCTGGCGCCCAAAAGGCTGGCTGAGAAATGGGATAATCCGGGGCTTCTGGTAGGCTCGCCTTTGCAGGAGGTAGGGAAGGTGTATGTGTGCCTTGATGTGAGCCTGCCTGCTGCGGAGGAGGCAATAGCTGCAGGGGCGGATATGATGGTGGCGCATCATCCCATGATTTTCAACGGGCTACGCCATGTGCGGACTGATTTGTACGATGGGAGGCTGCTGCAGCTGCTGCTGAGCCATAATGTTGCTGTTTATGCTGCCCATACTAATCTGGATATTGCTCAGGGGGGCGTCAATGATGTGCTGGCGGCTGCTGTGGGGCTTGAGCGTGTTGAGGGCTTTGCGGTGACGGATGAGGCTTCAGGTGCCTGCATCGGGCGCATGGGCTATCTGCCGGAAAAGATGCCTTTGGCTGATTTTGCCCGGCAGGTGAAAAGCAGGCTGGGTGCTGAATGTGTCCGGGTGGTGCAGGGCAATGACAGGCAGGTGCAGAAGGTGGCCCTCTGCAGTGGTGCCGGGGCTGATTTTATCGGCAAGGCGGCCTTCAAGGGGGCTGATGTGTACCTGACCGGCGATGTGAAGTATCATGATGCCCAGAAGGCTGTCCAGCAGGGGATAAATGTGATTGATGCCGGGCATTTTGCCACGGAGTTCCCGGTGGTCAAGGTGCTGGCGGATTATCTGCGGCAGGAAAGCAGGGAGATGAAGAAGACGCTGGAGGTTGTTACGGATACGGTTTCACGGGATTACTTCACAAATTTGTAAATATTAACCGTTGTATAAGCTGAAAGGTAAATGTTTGTGAAAAAATTTAGTTTTCATGTGATAAAAGCTTAGATGTGTAGAACTTTGCTGAAGGTTTAATGTTTTTACAATATATATATTATGGCGGTTTTTGCGCCTGTTGAAATATGGGGGTTGCAATGCTATATTTGTAGGGGAGGGCGAAAGGCAGTTTTTGAAGGGGATGATGGGGATGCCGATGTTCAAGCGCAGCATGGCAGTGCTGCTGGTGATTATAGCGGTGGCAGCCGGAGTGACCATGTGGGAGATGTACGATGGTGATGAGGTACAGCTGCTGGCAGATAATAGGCTGAGTGCAGGGGATGAGCAGGCTGGGAAAAACGCATGTGATACAAGGCAGATTGCCGTGTATGTAACAGGGGAGGTGCAGCAGCCGGGAGTGGTGTATGTGGCATTTGATGGCAGGGTGGCAGATGCCGTCAATGGGTGCGGCGGCGTGCTGCCCACAGCTGACATGGGCAAAGTGAATATGGCACAGCCGGTAAAGGATGGTATGCACATCAGGGTGCCTGAGAAATTGCCATCAGGAAATGGGGGTGTTGCCAGCAAGGGGAACAGTTTTCCGCAGGGAACGGAAGGTTCGGCTAAAAGCGGCAAATCTTCAGGTGGCAAGGTGTCTGCCGGTAGTGATGGGGCGATGGTGAATATCAATACGGCTACTGCTGACGAGCTGACTAAGCTGAAGGGCATAGGCCCTGCCATGGCACAGCGGATTGTGGAATACCGGGAGGAAAACGGCATGTTTCAGTCCCCGGAGGATTTGCAGAGGGTAAAGGGCATTGGCAAGGCAAAATTTGCCAAGCTGAAGGAGCAGGTAACGCTGTGAGGTGAAGGGGATGGGGATGGGACAGCATCCGAAGGGCTTTATCAATGGGCTGCTGGTGCTTCTGTGCCTGGGCATAGGGGCAGGACATATGTGGCATATAGGCAGGGAGCAGTTATCTGTGGTCTGGTGCCTGCTGGCAATGGCCGTTCTTGGTGCGGTATTTCTATTGCGGAGAGGCAGCAAAGGTACCTGGGCAGCCTTTGCTGTGGCAATGCTTTTATTGGGCTTGGGGCGGTATGGTGCGGTGACAGTGCCCAGTGATGATGATATTTTGCATTTTGAAGGACAGAAGGTAAAGATGTCAGGGGTGCTGGCGGAAACACCCCAGGCGGTCTTTGAGGATGATGGCAGGCTGAAGCTTCGCTATGTGGTGGAGTCGGAGCAGCTGTCTGCCGGTCAGGGGAAGGAGAAGGTCAGCGGCAGGCTGGTTCTGTATGCCAATGGCAGTTCCTTGGCTGATAGAAAGGGGGAACCTGCTCAGGGCGGCATGGCAGGTATGGATGCAGGGGATATAGCCAAGCCGGAGGATAGCATAGCTGGCAGGGCTGGTGACAGGATTACCGTATCTGGGACGGTGCGTGCTTTGCATGATTATGGCAATCCTGGCAGGATGAACAGGGAGATGACTTATTTTTCCCAGGGCATCCATGCCAGGATGACGGCGGATAAGTACAGCCTGAGGCTGCAGCAGGAGGAAGGTGGCTGGCATGACCGGCTGCTGAGGCTGTCTGCCAGGGTGCGCTCTGCTTATCTTGAGCATATGGAGCATGCCATGAGCAGGCAGGATGCGGCTGCTATCTTTGCCATGCTCTTTGGCGGCTATCAGGGCATCAAGCCGGAGCTTTTGGAGGCTTTTACGGCTACGGGGATAGTGCATATCCTGTCAGTGTCAGGCTCCCACATTACCCTGATGGCAGGAACGGCGGGTATTATTGGCAGGCTGCTGCATCTGCCAGGCAGGGTGACAACGGGGCTGGCAGCAGTCACCATTTTGTTTTACAGCTTGCTGGCAGGTGCCATACCGCCGGTGATACGCTCAGCCCTGATGGGGCTTCTTACCTTGCTGGCCCTTGCCATGGGCAGGGAGAGGGATGCCCGGCATATCCTGGGGCTTACGGCGCTGGGACTGCTGATTTATGCGCCGCCTCTCTTGTATGATATCAGCTTTCAGTTGTCCTTCGGGGCAACGGCTGGCCTTTTGTATATTGCTCCTATTTTGAGGGGCGTTTTAAGGAAAAAGCTGCCTGTGTTTGCAGCTGATAGCCTGGCGGTGACTATAGGTGCCCAGGTGTCTGTCCTGCCGGTGATTGCCTGGTATTTTAACGTGATTTCCTTTAGTTCATTGCTGGCAAATCTTGTCATTACCCCTGTAGTGGAGCTGATTATTGTGGTGGGGCTTTTTGCGGGGCTTGCCGGAAGCCTGCTTCCCTTTGTGGGCAGGCTGGTTTTTATGGGGGCAGGGGTAATGCTGGGGGCTGTGTATGAAATGTCCCGGCTGGTAGCGGCATTGCCCTTTAGCCAGGTTTATGTGCCGTCTTTTGGGGTATGGGGATGCCTGATGTATTATGGGGCACTGGGCTGGCTATTGCTGCCGCCAAATTGCCGGGGACAGGCAAGAAGAAGGCTTGTTGAGTTGATTATGTTGTATCTGCCTGATAAGTGGCGGAATGGGGGACTTGCGGATAAACAGAAAATAGCGGTGCTGATGCTGGTATTGCTGATTTTCATAGGTGGCTGGAAAGCGTGCCGTTCCGGGGATTTGCAGGTGCATTTTATTGATGTGGGGCAGGGGGATGCCGCGCTGGTGATTACGCCCCACGGCCATGCCTTTATGGTGGATGCCGGCGGTGTCCGGGAAGGGGGATATGATATTGGCAGGATGGTGGATGTGCCCTATCTCTTGCATTATGGCGTCAGGCAGCTGGATTATATTTTTCTCACCCATGCCCATGATGATCATGCGGCAGGGGTCAGGGGGATTTTTGGCAAAATCCCTGTCAAGGCTGTGATGACAGGCCATGAGGGAGCCGGTGAGTATTTGAAGGTCTTTGGCAGGGGAGAGGCAGCCAGGCTGGAAAAGCTGCTGGCACCTCTCAGGGAAAATACCTCTATGGAGCTGGATGGGGTGCGGATTGAGATTTTGTATTCTCCTGACCGCAGGGAGGTCATGGAGGGAAATGTTCAGGCAACGGGCAACGAATTTTCCAATCTTATCCGGGTGAGCTATGGAAATGCCAGTTTTTTGTTTACAGGCGATTTAGTGACGGCACAGGAAGCGGAGCTTTTGCGGCGGGGAGCGCAGCTGGGGAGCACGGTGCTGAAGGTGGGGCATCACGGCAGCCGTACATCCAGCTCGGAGGCATTTTTGCAGGCGGTAAATCCCAGGTGGGCGGTTATATCCTGCGGCTATGCCAACAGCTTCGGACATCCCCATAAGGAGATTGTGCAGCGTATTTCTGATGTGACCGGGGCGGAGCTTTTGCGGACAGATGAAAAGGGGGCCATTGTATTCAGGACAGATGGCAAAAGCATGAAAGTGGAATGTTATCGGGATTGATAATAGAAAAATGGATGACGGATGTTTGGGGGAGTTGCATCGGTATGGTATACTAGGTAGAGAATGATGCGAGGTGAATCCCGATGAAATATGGTGAGCTGATGGCGGGGCTGCGCAAGGGCAGCCCGGGGCATCTGTACCTTCTGGCAGGGGAGGAAAGCTATTTTATTGAAAAGGCGAAGGAGCGGCTTTTGCAGTGCTTTTTCCCTACAGGGTATCAGAAGGAAGACGTGCAGGTACTGGAGGAAGGTGCTTCCCTGAGTGAAATCATGGAAGCGGTGGAGACAGTGCCCTTCTTTTTGGATAAAAATGTCATTGTAGTCAAGGCGGCAGGTTTGTTCAAGGATAAGAAGAATGAAGATGAGGGAAAATCCGGCAGGAAGTCGGGCAGTGGGGAGGAGCGGTTTTTGGCACTGCTGAAAAACCTGCCGGAGTTTTCCTATGTGATTTTTGAGCTGCATGGCAAGGCGGACAAGCGGAAAAAGCTTTACAAGGCCATCAGCAGTGCCGGGCAGGTCATGGAGGCGGAGCCCATCCGTGCCAGCAATATCGGTGACTGGCTCCAGGGCAGGCTGCAGGAGCTGAACAAGGAGATGGACCGACATGCCTATGAGTATTTTGTGGGGGCTGTCAGCAGCATGCAGTCGGTGAACCTGGGCTTTCTCAGCAAGGAGCTGGAAAAGCTGGCCCTGTTCATGGGGCCGGGGCAGCGGAAAATCAGCCGGGAGCATCTTTTGCAGGTGTTTTCCGATGTGCCGGAGATTTCCAGCTTTGCTATGCTGAATGCCATCGGGGACAGGAATACGGCAAAGGCACTGAAGCTTTTCCAGCGGCAGCTGGAAAACGGCGTGTATTTTGTGCTGATTGTGGGTATGCTGGCGCGGCAGGTGCGGCTCTGGTGGCTGGCTCAGGAATTGCAGGCGAGGGGCATCCGGGGCAGGGCGCTGGCTACTCATCTGGGACAGCCTCCTTTTATTGCGGAAAAGACCGGCAGGGAGGCGGCCACCTTTCCGGCAGGTGCCTTGAAAAATGCTCTTTTGGCACTTTCTGAGGCAGATTATGGACTGAAGACGGGACAGGGGGATATTGTGGAGCTGGAGGCGATTATTATCAGCCTGGGCAATCGGGAGGCAGGGACGCTCTGATGAAGGATTTTGGCATATACATACACATTCCCTTCTGCCGCCAGAAGTGCTTTTACTGCGATTTTCCTTCTTTTGCCGGGAAGGAAAGGATGATAGGCCCTTATCTGGAAGCCTTGGAGCAGGAAATGGGCCAGGTGCGGCAGAGGCTGTGGGATAGGGGCGAGGCAGTATTTGGCAGTGATGGGAAGCTGGCACCGGGGACAATATACATCGGGGGCGGAACGCCAACGGTTTTGGAGACAGTTGCTCTACCAGATGTGTTTTATCTCCTGCAAAAGCATATTGATGTAGAGCATGCCGGGGAGATTACTATCGAGGCAAATCCTGGCACTGTGGATGGGGAAAAGCTGCGGCTGCTGCACGGCTTCGGCATCAATAGGCTCAGCCTGGGGGTGCAGTCCTTTGATGATGGCTGCCTGAAGGCTATCGGGCGCATCCACAGCGGCCAGGAGGCGGCAGAGGCAGTGGCAGAGGCGCAGGATGCAGGCTTTGCCAATATCAGCGTGGATTTGATGTATGGCTTGCCGGGGCAGGATATGAATATGCTGCGCGAGTCAGTGGAAACAGCGTTGTCCTTGGGGGTGCAGCATATCTCTATCTACGGACTGCAGCTGGAGGAAGGGACGGTGTTTGACAAGCTGCATCAGCAGGGGAAACTGGTGCTGCCCTCTGATGAATTGACGGAGGAAATGTATGATTATATTACTGCCTTCCTGCCGGAGCGGGGGTATTACCGCTATGAGATTTCCAATTTTGCCCTGCCTGGCTATGAGAGCAGGCACAATCTATCCTATTGGCAGGATGTGCCCTACCTGGGCTTCGGCTCCGGGGCCCACAGCTACTGGGGGGACTGCCGTTATCAGAACTCTGCCAGGATAGAGGTCTATATGGAGGAAGTCTTTCAGGGCAGAGCCATGTGTCATGTAGAGGAAAAGGTGACGGAAAAGGCACATATTGAGGAATTCTGCTTCCTGGCGCTGCGCACGGCAGCCGGCATATCCGTCAGGCGTTTTGCGGCTGTTTTTGGCAGGGATGTACATGAGCTTTATGGCGAACAGATTCGCAGACTGGTGGAAAAGGGGCTTTTGCTGGAGGACAGGGAGCGGTTATGCCTGTCCCCTTTGGGAATGAAATACGGCAATCAGGTCTTTGGGGAATTTCTGCTGGAGGATGAAAAATAAAGCGGCTTAAAAATAAAGCAGAACGCTTTTGGACAGGAAATAGAAAAATTTTTATTTTGACTTATTGACATTTTGACAAATAAGCGGTATATTATGTTCAGAAGTTAGCACTCACTGGATTTGAGTGCTAACAAGAGGAGGGTTGCAAATGCTGGATGAAAGAAAGCAGCGTATCCTTCAGGCTGTCATTCAGGATTATATATCCTCGGCGGAGCCTGTGGGCTCCAGGACACTGGCGAGAAAGTATGATTTGGGCGTAAGCCCTGCCACCATCAGGAATGAGATGGCTGACCTGGAAATGCTAGGGTATCTGGAGCACATACATACATCCTCCGGCAGGGTGCCTTCCTCCAAGGGATACCGGCTCTACGTTGACTCGCTGCTGCCGGTACAGCCTATGACTGATGCAGAGAAGGCCATGATTGACAAGTGGTACAAGGCCAAGGTGCAGCAGCTGGATCAGGTTTTTCAGGAGACAGCGAAGATTATTTCCAAGCTGACCAGGAATGTGTCACTGGTGCTGGCACCGCAGATTTCCAAGGCGGCGTTCCGCTGCATGCAGTTCCTGCCGCTGGATGACCATCGGGTGATTGCGGTGCTGATGACGGATGCAGGCTTTGTGGAGAACCGCATCATGGAGATGCCGGCTGGCAGTTCCTTTGAGGATTTCCAGCGGATGGCGAAGGTCATTAACGGCTGCCTGGCAGGGCATACATTGGGGGCTATCCAGAACGGGAGCCTGAAGATGATTGAGGCGGAGATTGGCGATAACGGGTTGTATGAGTCCGCGATGACGCTGATTGACAAGGCCCTTAATTCCCGGCGCAAGGAGCGGCTTTACCTGGGCGGCACCACGGAGATGATGGAGCAGCCGGAGTTCCACAATGTGGACAAGGTGAAGGAGCTGCTCATTATGCTGGAGAAGGACCAGCTGATGAAGGATATTTTGAAGGCCCATCTTGGGGATGGGCTGACCGTTACCATCGGTCAGGAAAATGAGTACAGCGGCATCAAGGATTGCAGCATCATCACTGCCACTTACCACCTGGATGGGGAGCTTCTTGGCTCTATGGCAGTGCTGGGGCCTACCCGTATGGAATACGGGCGCACCATGTCCCTGCTGAACTACATGAACAGCAATCTGACCGAGGTAATCAAGAGGTTGCACTGGTAGGACGTTTCGCAGAAAGCTTCGTCCTATCTACAATATATGAAGAGGTGAAATAGTAATGCCTTTAGAAAATGAGGAAATCAAGGATACCGGGGCACAGGCTGAAAATAATGCCGGGGCTGACGATGCGGCTGCAAGCCAGGCGGAAGCCCAGGAGGCAGCTGAGGACGCTGGAGCGGCTAAGGTTGAGGCCGTGGCAGAGGCAGAGGAAGCTGCGGAGGAGACTGCTGCTGAGCAGGATTTTGCTGCCGAGGCTGAGGCACTGAAGATGCAGCTGGCCGAGGGGGCGGAGCGCATGAAGCGCCTGCAGGCAGATTTTGAGAATTTCCGCCGCCGTACCCGTCAGGAAAAAGAGGAATTGTCCAATATGGTGGTGCAGGACTTCATCAAGGAGCTGTTGCCGATGCTGGACAACTTCGACCGTGCCATGGCTGCGGAGGCAACTGATGCCGCCAAGTTCCAGCAGGGCGTGGAGATGATTTACAACCAGCTGACAGAAATCCTGAAAAACAGGGGCATGGAGCTGATTAACACCAAGGATGCCAAGTTTGACCCGAATTTCCATCAGGCAGTGATGCGGGTGGAAAATCCTGATTTGGAGGATGAGGCTATTGCCATGGAGCTGCAAAAGGGCTACATGGTGAAGGGCAAGGTCATCCGCCCATCCATGGTGCAGGTTGTGGCAAACAGCTAGCAGCAAGGCATTGGCATAAAGGCCGGCCTGTGGCGGCTGGCGGTTATGATTTGATAATTTGCAGATACACTTCAAGGCACATGGCGTGCCGATTGATTTTAAGGAGGAAATAGATTATGTCTAAGGTAATTGGTATTGACCTGGGTACTACCAACTCTGTAGTATCCGTTATGGAAGGCGGCGAGCCTACAGTAATCACTAATCCTGAGGGTAGCAGAATTACCCCGTCCGTTGTGGGCTTCACCAAGACTGGTGAGCGTCTGGTAGGCCAGCTGGCAAAGCGTCAGGCTGTGTCCAACCCTGACCGTACCATCGCTTCCATCAAGCGTCACATGGGTGAAAAGAGCTACACTGTATCCATCGATGGCAAGAGCTACACTCCGCCTGAGATTTCCGCTATGATTTTGCAGAAGCTGAAGGCTGATGCAGAGGCTTATCTGGGCGAGAAGGTTGACAAGGCAGTTATTACTGTTCCTGCCTACTTCAATGACAGCCAGCGTCAGGCCACCAAGGATGCAGGCCAGATTGCAGGACTGGAGGTTCTGCGTATCATCAACGAGCCGACTGCTGCTGCTTTGGCTTATGGCATTGACAAGGATGAGACTCAGACCGTATTGGTATTTGACCTGGGCGGCGGTACCTTCGATGTGTCCATTATGGACATCGAGGATGGCGTATTCGAGGTGCGTGCTACCAATGGTGATACCCACCTGGGCGGCGATGACTTCGACCATGCAGTAATGCAGTGGATTGTGGATGAGTTCAAGAAGGAAAACGGCATTGACCTGTCCGCCGACAAGATGAGTGCCCAGCGTGTTATTGAGGCAGCGGAGAAGGCCAAGATTGAGCTTTCCAACATGGTTTCCACCAACATCAACCTGCCGTTTATCACTGCTGATGCTACCGGCCCTAAGCATCTGGATCTGACTCTTACCCGTGCCAAGTTCGATGAGCTGACTGCCGACCTGGTAGAGCGCACCATGATTCCTACCCGCAAGGCTATGCAGGATGCAGGCGTATCCGGCAGCGACATCACCAAGGTTCTGATGGTAGGCGGTTCTTCCCGTATCCCTGCTGTTCAGGAAGCTGTTCGCAAGTATCTGGGCAAGGAGCCGCATCGTGGCATCAACCCTGATGAGTGCGTATCTGTAGGTGCAGCTATTCAGGGCGGTATCCTGTCCGGCGATGAGACCAACACCAAGGATGTGGTCCTGCTGGATGTTACCCCTCTGTCCCTGGGTATTGAGACCTTGGGCGGTGTTTGCACCAAGATCATTGAGCGCAACACCACCATTCCTACCTCCAAGAGCCAGGTATTCTCCACTGCCGCTGACAACCAGCCGGCTGTTGAGATTCATGTATTGCAGGGTGAGCGCGAGATGGCTGCCGGCAACAAGACCCTTGGCCGTTTCAGCCTGACCGATATTCCGCCAGCTCCACGCGGTGTGCCTCAGATTGAGGTTACCTTTGATATCGATTCCAACGGTATCGTGCATGTATCCGCCAAGGATCTGGGCACCGGCAAGTCCCAGAATATTACCATCCAGTCCGACAGCGGCATGAGCAAGGAAGATATTGACCGCATGGTTAAGGAGGCCGAGGCTCACGCAGCAGAGGACAAGGCTCAGAAGGAAGGCATTGAGATTCGCAATAATGCTGACTCTATGGTTTACCAGGCTGAGAAGCTCATCAAGGAGATGGGGGACAAGGCCGATGCTGCTCAGGTGGACAAGGCAAAGGCTGCTATTGAGAAGGTTAAGGAAGCCCTCAAGGGCACTGATACCGCAGCTATCAAGGCAGCTACCGAGGCACTGCAGGAGCCTCTGCATGCTATCAGCGCTGCTGCTTATCAGCAGGCGCAGCAGGCTCAGCAGGCAGCCGGTGCCCAGCAGGATGCAGGTGCACAGCAGTCCGCTGGCAAGAAGGATGACGATGTAATCGATGCAGAGTTTACTGAAAGCAAATAATTAGTTGAAGTCTGTATGGGCTGCTGCCCGCGTGTGGTCTATCAAGTCGCTGCACCAAGGTGGCAGCTCATATTTTCGTGTGATAATAAAAACAGGTAAAGGTGAGATAAATGAGCGAAAAGCGTGATTATTATGAGGTCCTGGGCTTAAAAAAGGGTGCCTCTGATGATGAAATCAAGAAAGCCTATCGCAAGATGGCGATTAAATATCACCCGGATCGCAATCTGAACAACAAGGAAGAAGCAGAAGCCCACATGAAGGAAATCAATGAGGCTTATGACGTACTGAAGGATCCTCAGAAGAAGGCCCAGTATGACCAGTTCGGCCATGATGCCTTCACTGCCGGTGGTGGCGGTGGCGGAGCCGGCGGCTTTGGGGGCTTCGGCGGCTTTGGCGGCGGTGGCTTCAGCGGCGGCTTTGGTGATTTTGGCGATATTTTTGATACCTTCTTCGGGGGCGGCGGCCGCAGCCAGGCCCGCAGGAACGGCCCTGAGCAGGGGGCGGATCTGCGCATGGATATTGAGCTGACCTTTGAGGAGGCGGCCTTTGGCGTAGAAAAGGAGCTGAAGGTTCCCCGCATGGAGAATTGTACGGCCTGCGGCGGTACCGGTGCGGCCAAGGGCACATCCCCTGAGGACTGCTCTAACTGCCATGGCACCGGCCAGGTGCAGTCCTATGCCAATACGCCGTTCGGCCGCATGGTGAACTCCCATGTCTGCGAGCGTTGCGGCGGTTCCGGCAAGATTATCAAGACGCCGTGCAAGGAGTGCGGCGGCCGGGGCCAGAAGAAGGTCAACAAGACTATCAAGGTGAAGATTCCGGCAGGTATTGATGAGGGACAGCGCATCCGCGTTTCCGGCGGCGGCCAGGCTGGCAAGCGGGGCGGCCCTAGCGGTGATCTTTATGTTTATGTTTATATCAAGAAGCATGAGCTGTTCACCCGTGAAGGATATGATGTGCTGTGTGAAGTGCCTGTTACCTTCGTGCAGGCTGCCTTGGGTGATACCATTGAGGTGCCTACCATCCACGGCAAGGTGGAGATGAAGGTGGCTGCCGGTACCCAGTCCGGCACTATTATGCGGCTACGGGGCAAGGGCATTCCGATGCTCCGCAGGAACGGCAATGGCGACCAGCATGTGCGCATCAAGGTGCTGACACCGCAGAAGCTGTCCGGCAGGCAGAAGGAACTCTTGAAGGAGTTTGCTGACCTCAGCGGCAACAAGGTAAATCCCGAGCAGGAAAGCTTTTTCAGCAAGGTGAAGAAGATATTCCAATAAATTTAAAAATTTCAGTTTATCGTAGTGCCGGTACGAGACTTTTGGAACATTAACGGATAAGTTTTGTTAGTTTGTGCACTCTGTTCAGATTAAAATGGGCTGAGCGGGACAGCTACCCATAGAAAACACGCTCTCGCTCCTAGTTGTGCCTAGCGGATGCTAAGCTTTTGCTGCGCCTGACGGCTTGCAAGTCGCTAAGCACCGAGGTACAACAAAGGTTTTCTATGGGTACTGTCCTCACTCATCCCTTTCTTTGTCTGAACAGATATAAACAAAATGACAGAACCACATACATTATTTGTTACCATAGTGCCCCATACAGCTTTACGAATAAGCCTGAAATAGGGGGGCTGGGAGCTGACGAGACCTGCTACTGCCAACAACTATGCAAGGCAACCTGCTCTTATAAACAGGCTTGTTTACTTGCACTATACGTTATGCAACGGTTGGCAATTGCAAGTTTCGTCAGCCTCCCGGCTCCCACTTTTCAGGCTTGCTCGTAAAGTCAGAATTAGTTGCTACAGTTGCATGCTAATTGAATGCAGTTGGATTATTATGTGCATATCTGTTCAGACACAAAGAGGGACAGGTGCGGCATGTACCCAAAGAAAACCTTGAGTGCAGCCTCGCTTCTTAGCAAGTGCGAGCGTAAGCGATGCAGGAGCTTAGAAGCGCGAGGCTGTGCTAAGAGCGAGAGCGAGTTTTCTATGGGTACTGCCGCTACCTGTCCCTTTTAAATGTCTGAACAGAGTCCACGAACTATCAAACTATTTCATTCAGTATATGCACGAAGTAACAAACCGGCACTACGACAAACTGAAATTTTCACATTGATATTGAACATTTTTTCTTGTATAATTACCTTTGCGATCAAGGCATGAGAAAATCCGCCCTGGGCTGATCATCTGAGGCGGTTTTATTTTGTATAGAGGAGGATTTTTGGCATGAAATGGTGCGAGGTCAGTATTCAGACTACCCATGAGGCGGTGGAGCTGATTGCGGAAATTTTCCGTGATCTGGGAGCCTCCGGAGTGGTGATTGAGGACCCGGAGCTGGTCAATGATTATATCACCTCCGGCAAGTGGGATTATACGGATATTCCCATTGCGACGGAGACGGAGATTGTAACGGAGAAGGCATATCTGCCGGTTAATGGGGAGCTGGAGGGCAGGCTGCAGACCTTCCGGCAGGAGCTGAAGGCCCTGGAGGGCAGGGGGGTGAATATTGCCCCGGGAACGATAGAGACCAGTGAGCTGCAGGATGAGGACTGGTCCGATACCTGGAAGCAGTATTTCCACACGGAAAAGCCAGGGGAAAGGGTTGTTATCAAGCCTACCTGGGAAAGCTATGAGCCGGAGGCCGATGAGGTTGTCATCGAGCTGGATCCGGGTGCTGCTTTCGGCACCGGCACCCATGCCACCACTTCCATGTGCATCCGCCAGCTGGAGAAGCTGGTGAAGCCGGGCATGAACGTCTTTGATGTGGGCACAGGTTCCGGCATTTTGTCCATTATTGCCGCCAAGCTGGGGGCGCAGGAAATCCAGGCGGTGGATTATGATGATTCCGTGCTGAAAATCGTGGAGGAAAACCTGGCTCAGAACAAGGTTCAGGATATTGTTTCCGTTGCCCAAAGTGACTTGATGCAGAATATTCACGGCAAGGCGCAGCTGGTGATTGCCAATATTATTGCGGATATCATCATCCGACTCTTTGACCAGCTGGATGAACACCTGGAGCCGGGGGGGACTTTGCTCACCAGCGGCATTATTGAGGACAGGATTGAGGATGTGCTGGCTGCGGCAGAGGCTCATGGATATGCCGTGGCGGAGCGCATGGAAAATAAGGGCTGGGCCTGCATCACTTTCAGACGCAAGGCTGATTTGCAGGCGGCTGCCGGAAAGGCGTGAGGTCAGCCCATGCGGAGGATTTTTATCAAGGACCTTTTGCAGGAGGAGCTGGTAATTACTGGCGGCGATGCCCATCATCTGGGCAGGGTGATGCGGGCGAAGGCCGGTGACCGCATTCTGGTGGCTGATGACGAGGGCAAGGTGGGCGAGTATGAGCTGACCGGCTTTACGGAAAGCTCCGTGTCCATGAAGCTGGTGCAGCAGGTGGAGGAACGGACGGAGTCCCCGGTGGAGATTGTGCTTGCCCAGTGCCTGCCCAAGGGGGACAAGCTGGATTTGATTGTCCAAAAGGCCACGGAGCTGGGGGTAAACGTGATTGTGCCCCTGGCCAGCGACAATTGCGTGGTCAGGTATGACGGCAAAAAGGCAAAGGCCAAGCAGGAAAAGTGGCAGAAAATAGCCGATGAGGCAGGCAAGCAGTGCGGCAGGAGCCGCCTGCCGGAGGTGCAGCAGGTGCAGCCTTTCCGCCAGTGGCTGAGGGAAGCAGCTGATGGAAAGAGGGATGATACTGCTGTCTGCATGTGCTATGAAAATGAGCTGCAGCAGGGCATGAAGGATTTTTTGCAGGGGCAGAGGGCAGCAAAACGATTTGTAGTTATCATCGGCCCGGAGGGGGGCTTTTCTTTGGCTGAGGCGGCTCTTGCCAAGGAGCTGGGCATTGCCTCTGTCAGCCTGGGCACCAGGATTTTGCGGGCGGAGACAGCTGCCATCAGCGCGGCGGCTGTGATCCAGTATGAGAACGGCGATTTAGGAGGGAGATAGATTTTGGCAAGTGCAGCATTTGTTACCCTTGGCTGCAAGGTAAATCAGTTTGAGACCGAGGTCATGGAAGGGCTTTTCAAGGAGGCCGGCTATGAGATTGTGGAGCATAGCCAGCCGGCGGATGTGTACGTTATCAACACCTGCTCCGTTACCAGCCTGGGCGACAAGAAATCCCGTCAGCTGATTCGCCGCGTCCAGAGGCAGAATTCTGAGGCAATTATCGCCGTGACCGGCTGCTATGCCCAGATTGCCCCGGAGCAGATCAAGGCGATTGAGGGCGTCAGGGTGGTGCTGGGCACGGCAAACCGCCGCCGCATCGTGGAATACGTGGATCAGGCAATCCTGCAGAACGGCAAAATCATCGACGGGGTGACGGATATCATGAAGGTGCGGGAGTTTGAGGATATTCCCCTGCTGGACATGCCAACCAGGACCAGGGCATTTCTCAAGATTCAGGAGGGCTGCACCAATTTCTGCAGCTACTGCATTATCCCCTTCACCCGGGGGCCTTTGCGCTCCCGTCCCCTGGACAGCGTGCGCCGGGAGGCAGAGAAGCTTTTGGCCAACGGCTTCAAGGAAATCGTCTTTACTGGCATCCATCTGGGGGCATACGGCAGGGATTTCAAGGATGGCACCAGCCTGGCGGATGCGGCAAGGGCAGTGCTGGACCTGCCGGGGCTGCGCCGCCTGAGGCTCAGCTCCCTTGAGTCCATCGAGCTTTCCGATGAGCTTCTGGCCCTGCTCAGGGACAATCCGAAGTTTAGCCATCACCTGCACCTGCCCTTGCAGGCAGGCTCTGATGATGTGCTGAAAAGGATGAACCGCCACTATGACCGGGGGGAGTTTTCCCGGCTTTTGGCCAGGGTAAGGGACGCCGTGCCGGGAGTTTCCGTGTCTACGGATGTGATAGTGGGCTTTCCGGGGGAGACGGAGGAAATGTTTGCGGAGAGCCTTGAGTATATCCGCAGCCTGGAATTTTCCCGGATGCATGTTTTTCCATACTCGCCCCGTACCGGCACTCCGGCAGCGGAGATGCCTGACCAGGTGCCGGAGCCTGTCAAGAAGGAGCGGGTGCACCGTATGCAGGCTGTGGCAGGGGAGATGGCACAGGAATACTGCCGGTCCTATCTGGGGACAACCCAGAGGGTGCTGCTGGAAACCGATACTGATGGTGAGAAGGACGGGCTGACCGATACCTATATCCGTGTCTATACCAATGATGAGGCAGAACTGGGAGAAATTTACGATGTTTGCCTGGAACGATTGTATAAAGACGGAGTTTATGGTACAATAATAAATACGGCTGATTAATATTATTAATGGCCGAATCAGCTGCAAAGTGCTGTCTTGCCGGCTGCCTGACTGGCTGGCAGATATTGTTTTGCAGCAGCAAGAGGCGAGGAGGTGTACAAAATGGCAGATTGTATTTTTTGCAAAATTGCAGCAAAGGAAATTCCGGCTACTGTGGTCTACGAGGACCAGCTGGTTCTTGCCTTCAAGGATTTGGAGCCCCAGGCACCTTTTCACGCCCTGGTTATTCCCAAGAAGCACATTGAGAGCGTGGGGACCCTGACTCCTGAGGACAAGGAGCTGGCAGGCCATATCATGTGCGAGGTTATCCCTGCAATTGCCAAGGAAAACAAGCTGGACAATGGCTTCCGGGTGGTAGCCAATACCGGCGAGGACGGCGGTCAGACCGTGAAGCACCTGCATTTTCATGTGCTGGGCGGTCGCTCCATGCAGTGGCCACCGGGTTAATTTGGTGTTGACAACATATACCTGATTTTGATATAATAATCAGGTGTAGTTGAAAAATACACTCCCAAGTCAATTGGAGGGGGGGAAAAATAGATGGCAAACGAGATTAAGGTTGGTAAGAATGAGACCATTGATAGCGCTCTCCGCAGGTTCAAGCGTATGAGCCAGAAGGCTGGTACCTTGGCTGAGGTAAGGAAGCGCGAGCATTACGAAAAGCCAAGTGTACGCCGCAAGAAGAAGTCTGAGGCAGCACGCAAGCGCAAGTTCCGTGCATAATAGCTTTTTAGCCTTTGGCTAGTCTGTGACGAGTACAGATATGAATAATAAAGCCGCAGCTGTAGCAGCTGCGGCTTTTAATTTTTCCGTTTTTCAGGCTGTATATTACAATGTAGTGAAAATCAAACTTGCCTTGCCGCTGAGCTGATAATCCCCCATATTGGCTGGCAGGAACACGGTCTGGCCTGCCGGCATGTCCAGCAGGGTTTCCCCGGCGGTCAGGGTGAGGCTGCCCTCCAGGACGGTGAAGGTCTGGAAGGATTCACTGCCTGCGGTCAGGCTGACAGTGCCGTCAACCTTTACCCCGTATGTGGTGAAATAGTCGCAGGCTGCCAAAAGCTCTCCCCCGCAGTCAGGGGAAAGGGCGACGATTTCCTTTTCATCCTTCAAAGGCAGCGGCTCCAGGGAGCACACCTCGGAGCCTTGCTTTACATGGAGCTGCCGTGGCTTGCCGTCATTGCCCAGCCTGCCGTAGTCGTAGAGGCGGTAGGTGGTGTTGGAGTTCTGCTGCACCTCTGCCAGCAGGATGCCCTTGCCGATGGCGTGGATGGTACCGGCAGGAATGAAGAAGACGTCTCCCTTCTTTACCGGCGCATGATGGCAGATGTCGGTGATGGTGCCATTTTGCAGGCTGTCAGCCAGCTCCTGGGCAGTGATTTTCTTCTCTACGCCATAGAGAAGCTCTGCTCCCGGCTCTGCTTCGATGACGTACCACATCTCGGTCTTGCCGTATTCACCCTCGTTTTTCAGGGCGTATTCATTGTCAGGATGAACCTGTACGGAAAGATTGTCCTTGGCATCAATGAGCTTAATCATGATCGGGAAGTTTTCAAATGCCTGTGCCTTGCTGCCCAGGATGCCCCTGCCCTGTTCCTGAATGTACTGAGTCAGGGTTTTGCCCTGTGCCTCGCCGTTGGTGATGATGCTTGGCCCGTCCTGATGGCAGGACAGCTCCCAGCTCTCAGCTAGCTTGTCGGCTGCGGAAACCTTGTTGTATTTTTCCCGGAGCTTGGTGCCGCCCCAGATATAATCCTTGACAGGAGCCTGCATTAATAATGGGTAAGACATAGTTACTTCTTCCTTTCTCTTACATATATGCAATAAAATTTATATCCTTATTATAAATAAAATATATCCTATTGTCAAAGCTTATCTTGTTTGACATAACTTTTTCTTGTTTTTATGAAATAGTGCAAAAATTCTCGAAAAAGTTCAAAAAAACCAAAATGTACAATAAAGGCATAGGATACAAAATAATAACAAAAGATTTCTGTTTCATGCAATGTTAACTATTAAAAAATATTATTGTCTCTAAGTTAACTAGACTTTTATCCTAAAGAAAATTTATGATATAATATTAATTCAAGTGAAAATATGTGAAAATTATAACAATAAAATTTTCCTATAAAAATGGTTTATAAATGATATGAAATATGTTACAATAACTTATGGTTGAAATGAAACAACCAAAACGGCTTTTCTGTCAGAGGGGAGGACTAATATGACAGGGATTATTTTGGCCAGCCATGGTGGGCTGGCAGAAGGAGTTAAGCAGTCAGCCGGAATGGTTTTCGGGCCTCAGGAAGACCTGGTTGCAGTTACGCTGCTGCCGGAGGATGGTCCGGATAAGTTCCGTGAGAAGCTTTTGGCTGCTGTAGATTCTCTTTCTAACAAGGACGAGGTTATTTTCTTAGTGGATTTGCTGGGTGGCACACCATTCAACCAGTCCAGCGCGATTCTGAACGGCCACGAGGACAAGTGGGCTATCGTTACCGGCCTCAGCCTGCCAATGCTGATTACTGCATTGGGCGAGCGCATGGGTGACGAGAACATTTCTGCTCATGATATGGCAAAGAACATTCTTGGCCCATCCCGTGAGGGCGTTACCGTAATGCCTGAGTCTCTGGAACCTGCTCCGGTTGCTGCAGCTGCTGCTGCGCCGGAAGCTGTAGGTGCTATTCCGGAGGGCACTGTGCTGGGCGACGGCCACATCAAGTATGTACTGGCCCGTGTTGACTCACGTCTGCTTCACGGCCAGGTGGCAACCAGCTGGACCAAGAGCGTAAAGCCTGACCGCATCATCGTTGTATCCGATGCTGTTGCAAAGGACGAGCTGCGCAAGGGCCTGATTACCAAGGCTGCGCCTCCGGGTGTAAAGGCGCATGTTGTTCCTTTGAAGAAGATTATCGAGGTGGAGAAGGATCCTCGCTTTGGCGCAACCAAGGCTATGCTTCTTTTTGAGAACCCTCAGGATGCCCTGGCTGTTATCAAGGCAGGCGTATCCATCAAGCAGCTGAACATCGGCTCCATGGCTCATTCCGTAGGCAAGGTGCTGGTAAACAAGGTTATTTCCATGGATCAGAAGGATGTTGATACCTTCAAGGAGCTGAAGAAGCTGGGCATTTCCTTCGACGTGCGCAAGGTGCCTGCTGATGCAGCTGACAATCTTGATGCTTTGATCAAGAAGGCAGAGGACGGCCTGAAGTAATTATTTTTTTATAAAAATTGTCCAATTAAAGATTTGGAGGTTATATTATGGGTACTCTTACCTTAATTGGTATTATTATCGTATCTCTCCTGGCTGGTATGGAGAGCGTAATGGATGAATTTGAATTCCATCAGCCAATCCTGGCTTGCTCCTTGATTGGTATTGTTGCCGGTGATCCTGTTCCATGTATCATTCTGGGCGGTACGCTCCAGATGATTGCACTGGGCTGGGCAAATATCGGTGCTGCTGTTGCTCCTGATGCTGCTTTGGCATCCGTTGCTTCCGCTATTATCCTCATTCAGGGCGGACAGGGCGTAGCCGGTATTCCTACCGCTATCGGTATTGCTATTCCTCTGGCAGTAGCAGGCCTGTTCACCACCATGATTGTTCGTACTCTGTCCGTGCCTATCGTGCACATGATGGACGGTGCTGCTGAGAAGGGCAGCTTCGCCGCTATCGAGTTCTGGCAGATTGTTGCCGTGCTCATGCAGGGTGCCCGTATCGCTATTCCTGCTGTTGCTCTCTGCTTCATTCCTGCAGAGGTTGTACAGGCAGGCCTGCAGTCCATTCCTGAGTGGCTGACCACCGGTATGGCTATCGGCGGCGGCATGGTTGTTGCCGTAGGTTATGCTATGGTTATCAACATGATTGCCAACAAGGAGACCTGGGCATTCCTTATCCTGGGCTTCTGCGTGGCTGCACTGACTGAGATCACCCTTATCTCCCTGGGTGCTATCGCTATGGCTATGGTTATGATTTACCTCCACCTGTCCGAGAACGGTGGCGGCAATGGCGGCTCCGGCAATGGCGGCAGCAAGGACCCTATCGGCGATATTCTGGATGATTATTGATTGAGAAAGTGGTGATTGACATGGCAGATAACAAGATTACTCTTAGCAAGTCTGACCGTTTGATGGTTTGCTTGCGTTCAACATTTTGGCAGGCTTCCTGGAACTATGAGCGTATGCAGAACGGTGGTTATGCATTTGCAATGATTCCAGCCATCAAGAAGCTGTATAAGGAAAAGGCTGACCAGATTGCCGCTTTGAAGCGCCATATGGAGTTCTTCAACACTCATCCGTATGTTGCTTCCCCAATCGTAGGCGTTACCCTGGCTCTGGAGCAGGAGAAGGCCAACGGCGCTGCTGTTGACGATGCTGCTATTCAGGGTGTTAAGGTTGGTATGATGGGTCCTCTGGCCGGTATCGGTGACCCTGTATTCTGGTTCACCCTGCGTCCTATCCTGGGTGCAATGTGTGCTTCCATCGCTATGGACGGCAACATGCTTGGCCCAATCATGTTCTTCCTCCTGTGGAACATTCTCCGTTTTGGTTTCATGTGGTATACTCAGGAGTTCGGCTACAAGGTTGGCAGCCAGATTACTGAGAACCTGTCCGGCAACCTGCTGACCAACATCACCCGCGGTGCTTCCATCCTGGGTATGTTCGTGCTTGGTGCTTTGGTACAGAGGTGGGTAAGCATTAAGTTTGCCCCTGTTGTTTCCAGCATTCAGCTCAGCAAGGGTGCTTATATCGAGTGGGATCAGCTCCCTGCTGGCGGCGAGGGCATCAAGACTGCTATCCAGCAGTTCTCCTCCGGCATGGCTCTGGAGCCTGTGAAGGTTACTACCCTGCAGAATAACTTGGATGCACTCATTCCTGGCCTTGTTCCGCTGCTGCTGACTCTGCTCTGCATGTGGCTTTTGAAGAAGGGTGTTTCTCCAATCGTTATCATCCTGGCTCTGTTTGCTGTAGGTATTGGCGCACATCTCATCGGTCTGATGTAATGGGCTGTGCCTTGGGCATAATTTGCTAATTTTAAAGGTCCTGTCACCGGTTTTGGCTGGTGACAGGACCTTTTTGATATTAATATCCATCAAACGGCAGCCCCATGACATTACTCACGAAAACACGCTCTCGCTCCTAGTTGCACCTAGCGGATGCTAAGCTCTTGCTACGCCTGCGGCTTGCAAATCGCTAAGCACCGAGGTGCAACAAAGGTTTTCGTTGAGTAATTGCCATGGGGCTTTTGTTCCCTGCTGACTTGCAATGTTTATTATTTGTCAAGAGTGGTGTCAGCTGGGAAATGGATGCCTGCTGACAGGCGGGCTTTTTCGGCGGTTTCGGCTACTTGCAGGGAGATGGTCAGGTAATGGTCCCGGGCGGCGAAGTCACCGGCGGCGAAGATATCGGCAAAGTCCTTGAATTCATGTGCCAGGCGGTGGGAATAGGAATTCAGGGCGTAGTGCTCCGGCTCCTGCTTCCTAAGGCACAGGTCAACGGAAGGCAGCTCCCCCGGCACGCCGTCGCAGCGTAGCCAGCCCTTTTCGCCCTGGATGGTGCAGCCGCTGGGGCTGTCTGAGTCCTTGGCACCTGTGGCAATGGCCGGGAAACCATCGTATTGCAGCAGGGCGGCCCCGGAGGTATCGATGCCGTTGAAGCCGATGTTGGCAATGTAGGAAACGGATTTCGGGGCACCGAACAGCCCGATGATCAGGTTCAGGTTGTAGATGTTGATATCGTAGAGGGAACCGCCGGAGAGGTTAATGTCAAAGGCCGGCAGTACCTCCCTTTGCAGGTATTTGTCATAGCGGCTGGAATACTGGGAGTAATTTGCCTGCACCATGGTAATCCTGCCCAGCTGTGGCAGCAGCTCCCTGAGCTTGGCGTAGTTTGGCATGTGCAGCAGGGAGACCGCCTCAAAGAGAAAGAGCTTTTTGCTCTGTGCCAGCTCTGCCAGGAGTTTCACTTCCCGCAGATTGGAAGCAAATGGCTTTTCCACGATGACGTTTTTGCCAGCCAGCAGCGCCTCCCGGGTATAGGAGAAATGGGCGCTGTTGATGAGCCCGATATAGACGAAATCTATGTTCGGGTTCTGGAGAAATTCGTTGTAGTCGGTATAGATGGATGGGATATGGTACTGTTCTGCCAGGGCTTCCCCCTTTTCCAGGCTGTGGGGACGGACGAAGATAGCCGTTACCTGTACTTCCTCTACCTCCTGCAAGGCCAGGAGAACTTCCTTGACGATGCCGCCGGAGCCTGCGATACCTAGTTTCATATGTGTGTACCTCCTTGTTTTTAGCTTATGTATATATTATACACTAAAGTAATCTGATATGCTTATTGTACAATGAGGAAATTTTTGGTACAATTTTTTTGTTTGCAGGAGGTGTTGTATTTGCAGGAAATATTGAAGGAAGCCCATCGATGGATGGACGAATATATGAAATCCTTTTACTGTGATGACAAGGATATAATGTTTGGCATCCGCATGAAGGAGCAGCACACGGGCTATGTGACTGCCCATGCCAGGGAGCTGGCACTGTATTTGAAGCTGGATGAGCAGGATGCCGGGCTGGCGGAGCTGACGGGGCTTTTGCATGATGTGGGGCGGTTTCGCCAGTGGCAGCTGTACAAGACCTTTGTAGATGCCCAGTCGGAGGACCATGCGGATCTGGGCGTCAAGGTCATCAGGGAGCTGCCCTTTTTTGGCAAATTGACAGAGGCTGATAGGGAGGTGCTGCTATTTGCCATCGGCAACCACAACAAGAAGGAAATTCAGCAGACAAATTCTAAGCGTAAGCTTTTATTTGCCAGGCTCATCCGGGATGCGGACAAGCTGGATATTTTTCGGGTGCTGGCTCCCTATCTGACGGTGGATAAGGATGCCGGGCAGCAGTCTGCCGCTATTCAGCGGTTTATGAAGGGGCCAAATGGGGAGGCTACCGGGGAGAAGGGCATCTTTGCACCGGGGTTCCTGGAGCGGTTCGTCAACGGCCAGCAGGTGGATTACACTATGATCCGTACCAATGAGGACAGGAAGCTGGTGCGCCTCATGTGGGTGTACGACGTAAATTTTGCCTGGACATTGCAGCGGATCAGGGACAAGGGCTACATTGATGCCATCATAGCTAACCTGCCTCAGCTGCCACAGGTGGAGCTGGGCGTGCATCGGCTGAAAAAATATGTAGCTGAAAAATGTGCAGTTGAAGATGTTGTATGCAGCTAATATACATTACGAGAAAACAATATTAAAGTGTACAGCATTTTATCTAGATTTATCATACAAATTATGGTATAATAAGCAGGACTAAAGATGATTAATTAAGGAGGCAAATTTCATGCCTGAAATTTTGAATACTACTTCTAATTTTATCCAGAATGAAATAAATAATGATTTGCAGAACGGCCGCTATGGGGAGGGGGTCCATACCCGTTTTCCGCCGGAGCCTAACGGCTACCTGCATGTGGGACATGCCAAGTCCATCTGCCTGAACTTCGGGCTGGCCCAGCAGTATGGGGGCAAGTGCAACCTGCGCTTTGATGACACTAACCCGGTGAAGGAGGATGTGGAGTACGTTGACTCCATTCAGGCGGATGTAAAGTGGCTGGGCTTCAGCTGGGATGACAGGATGTTTTACGCATCTGATTATTTTGGGCAGCTGTATGATTTTGCGGTTCAGCTTATCCAGGCTGGCAAGGCCTATGTGGATGACAGCACGGCGGAGGAAATCCGTGCCATGCGCGGCACTCTTACGGAGGCTGGCAAGGAAAGCCCTTACAGGAACCGCAGCGTTGAGGAAAACATGGATTTGTTCACCCGCATGAAGAAGGGCGAGTTCGGTGACGGGGAGAAGGTGCTCCGTGCCAAAATTGACATGGCTTCTCCGAATATCAACATGCGGGACCCTGTCATCTACCGCATTGCCCATACCACCCATCATCGCACCGGGGATGAGTGGTGCATCTATCCGATGTACGATTTTGCCCATCCGCTGTCGGATGCCATCGAGGGGATTTCCCACTCCATCTGTACATTGGAGTTTGAGGACCACAGGCCTCTGTATGACTGGCTGCTGGAGGCTGTTGGCTTTGATGCGGCTACCCGTCCGCGGCAGATTGAGTTTGCCCGTCTGAATCTCACCAATACCGTTACCAGCAAGCGGAAGCTCCGCCAGCTGGTGGAGGAAGGCTATGTGTCCGGCTGGGATGACCCGAGGATGCCGACTATTTCCGGCCTGCGCCGCCGGGGCTATACCCCTGCCGCCATCCGGGCTTTCTGCCGGGAGGTGGGCGTGGCCAAGGCCAACAGCCTGGTGGATGTGGCTATGCTGGAGCATTGCGTCCGGGATGACCTGAACAATAATGCTGACCGTATTATGGCAGTGCTTCGCCCGCTGAAGGTGGTTATTACCAACTACCCTGAGGGGCAGAAGGAGTATATGCTGGCGGAGAACCATCCTTTCAAGGGCGGTCACCGCTATGTGCCATTTACGCGGGAGCTGTATATAGAGCAGGAGGATTTCATGGAGGAGGCTCCGAAGAAATTCTTCCGCTTGAAGCCTGATGGGGAGGTGCGCCTGAAGCACGGCTACATCATCAAGTGCGATGAGGTAGTGAAGAATGAGGATGGCAGCATCAGGGAGCTGCGCTGCAGCTACGACCCTGAGTCCAAGACCGGCGGTGCTACGGCAAACCGCAAGGTGAAGGGGACTATCCATTGGGTTTCTGCCGAGGATGCAGTCAGGGCAGAGGTCCGTCTCTATGATTATCTCATTGAGACGGATGAAAAGGGAGAGGTTCCGGCAGATTTTCTGGCTGCTGTGAACAAGAACTCCCTGGAGGTGCTGCATGACGCCCTCGTTGAGCCAAGCGTCCGCCTGACAGCAGAGGGGACTCATTATCAGTTCCTGCGTCAGGGTTATTATGTGGTTGATAAGGATTCTACCCCTGAGCATCTGGTGTTCAACCGGGTGGTAGGGCTGAAGGATTCCTGGGCGAAGGCAAAGAAGGGGTAAGACATGGCAAAAATTCCCAAGGGGCTGTCTGACAAGGATATGCTGCAGGGCTATGTGGAGCAGGTAACGCTGGAATCCCAGTTCCTGGCCGCAGAGGAAGCGGAGGACAAGCGCCGCCGTGCCCGGGCAGGCCTGTCCAAGCCGGAGAAGAATATCGCCCTCACAGGCTTTACGGATGACCTGACAGAGGAGCTGGGCAGGAAGCTGCTGGAGCTGAAGATGGAGCTTTTCCGGGACGGCATCAAGAACTACACCATGAAGGTCAAAAAGGACGGGCAGAGCATTATCATCAAGCCGGTGGAAACCAGGCAGAAGACCGGCGGAAAATCTGTCCGCAAGTGATTTTCAAGGCAGCGTTATTGTACCAATCATGTGCTGTGGCACAAAACCAAGAAAATGCGTTGGGTCGAAGGTAAAAGCGTATTTATAAGAAGGAGGCATAAATTTGTTTGACTCTACTACTATTGCGGTGACAATTTTCATCATCGCTTATGCACTGATTATCTCCGAGAAGGTGCATCGTACTATTGTTGGTATTTTCGGTGCGATGCTCATGATCATGTTTGGCATCCTTTCACAGGAAACTGCCATTCATCACATTGATTTCAATACCCTCGGTCTTTTGATGGGTATGATGATTATTGTCAACATTACGGCAGAGACGGGATTGTTCAACTTTTTGGCAATCTGGGCTGCCCAGAGGGTAAAGGCGCAGCCGATGAAGCTGCTGCTGGCCCTGGCCACCCTGACGGCTGTCTGCTCCGCTTTGCTGGACAATGTTACTACAGTGCTTTTGACCGTACCTGTAACCTTTAGTATTACATCTCAGTTGAAGGTAGATGTTAAGCCGTTCCTGATGGCGCAGATTTTGGCTTCCAACATTGGCGGTACTGCCACCCTGGTAGGCGATCCGCCAAACATCATGATCGGTTCCGCCGTTGGCCTGAGCTTTTTGGATTTCATCCTGAACCTGGCTGCACCGGCTGTTGTGATTTTCATCGTGACTACCTTTATCCTGGAATTCCTCTACGGCAAGGGGCTGCACACCACCCCTGAGCTGCAGGCACAGGTAATGAAGCTGAAGCCTGCCAAGCAGATTTCTGATCCTGCCCTCTTGAAGCGCTGCCTGTTCGTGCTGGCACTGACTATGGGGCTGTTCGTAGCTCACGGTGCATTGGGGCTGGAGTCTGCCACTGCCGCCATGTTCGGTGCAGGTTTGCTGCTTCTCCTGACCTTTACCCGTGATGAGGAAAAGATTGCCAAGGTGCTCAGCAAGATTGAGTGGCTGGCTATCTTCTTCTTTGCCGGCCTGTTCATACTGGTTGGTGCTTTGGTAGAGACCGGCGTTATCAAGATGCTGGCTGCTGAGGCCATGACGATTACTGAGGGCTCTGTGGAGGCTACCGCTATCCTCATCCTCTGGATGAGCGCCATCGCTTCTGCTTTCGTGGACAATATCCCGTTTGTTGCCACCATGATTCCGCTGATTAAGGATATGGGTGCTATGGGTATTGCCAACCTGGATCCTCTGTGGTGGTCCCTGGCACTGGGCGCCTGCCTGGGCGGCAACGGTACCCTGATTGGTGCCAGTGCCAACGTGGTGGTTGCCTCTTTGGCAGCCCAGCACGGCCAGCAGATTTCCTTTATCGGGTTTATGAAGGTGGCATTCCCGTGCATGATTTTGTCCATCATCATGTCTACTGCCTATGTATATCTGAGATATCTGATGTAATCCACACAAGCTCCGCTTTGCGCCGTTGTGCGAAGCGGAGCTTCTCGTTTTTACAATTCTATACCGTAAGCCTAATCCATTCCCGCAATTGTTCTTTTACGAGATATGCTTTAGACAAACGATATAATGCTTTATTTAAAGAATTTAAGCTGCTTAAGCTATTTAAAGGAGGCAATTACATTGTTTGACTCGACATCTATCGCGGTGACAATCTTTATTGTCGCTTATGCGCTGATTATTTCGGAAAAGGTGCATCGCACCATTGTAGGTATCTTTGGTGCCATGCTCATGATTATGTTTGGCATTCTTTCCCAGGAAACTGCTATCCATCATATTGACTTCAATACTCTGGGGCTCCTGATGGGCATGATGATTATCGTCAATATTACGGCGGAGACGGGATTGTTTAACTTTCTGGCCATTTGGGCGGCTCAGAAGGTCAAGGCGCAGCCTATGAAGCTGCTGCTGGCCCTGGCTACCCTGACGGCTGTCTGCTCCGCTTTCCTGGATAATGTTACTACCGTGCTTTTGACAGTGCCGGTTACCTTCAGCATCACTGCCCAGCTGAAGGTGGATGTAAAGCCATTCCTGATGGCGCAGATTATGGCATCCAATATCGGCGGCACGGCAACTTTGGTAGGTGACCCGCCAAATATCATGATTGGCTCTGCGGTGGGGCTGAGCTTTATGGACTTTATTGTTAATCTGGCACCTGTGTCCATCGTGATTTTCATTGTGACGGTGTTCATCCTTGAGGCATTGTACGGCAAGTCCCTGCATACCACTCCTGAGCTGCAGGCCCAGGTCATGAAGCTGAACCCAAGGAAGCAGATTACGGATACTTCGCTTTTGAAGCGTTGCCTCTTTGTGCTGTTCCTGACTATGGGGCTGTTTGTGGCCCATGGGGCATTGGGGCTGGAGTCTGCCACGGCTGCCATGTTCGGTGCAGGTCTTTTGCTGCTGATTACCTTTACCCGGGACGAGGAAAAGATTGCCAAGGTACTGGGCAAGATTGAGTGGCTGGCCATCTTCTTCTTTGCCGGTTTGTTTATACTGGTTGGCGCTTTGGTGGAGACTGGCGTTATCAAGATGCTGGCTGCGGAGGCTATGAAGATTACCGAGGGCTCCGTGGAGGCTACCTCAATCCTTATTATCTGGATGAGTGCCGTTGCTTCTGCCTTTGTGGATAATATTCCGTTTGTGGCTACCATGATTCCGCTGATTAAGGACATGGGGGCTATGGGCATTACCAACCTGGACCCGCTGTGGTGGTCTTTGGCACTGGGGGCCTGCCTGGGGGGCAACGGCACTTTGATCGGTGCCAGCGCCAATGTGGTGGTTGCCTCTCTGGCAGCACAGCACGGGCAGCAGATTTCCTTTATCGGGTTTATGAAGATTGCCTTTCCGTGCATGATTTTGTCTATCATCATGTCCACCGGCTATGTGTATTTGCGCTACCTCATGTAATTTGAGGATTTCAGTTTTTCGTAGTGCTTGATCGTTACTTCGTGCATATACTAATGATGTAGTTTGATATTTCGTGGATTCTGTTCAGACATTATAAAGGGACAGGTAGCGGCAGTACCCATAGAAAACTCGCTCTCGCTCTTAGCACAGCCTCGCGCTTCTAAGCTCCTGCGTCGCTTACGCTTGCACTCGCTAAGAAGCGAGGCTGCACTCAAGGTTTTCTTTGGGTACATGCCGCACCTGTCCCTCTTTGTGTCTGAACAGATATGCACATAGTTATCAACTATACTCTGCTGTACGCTACCAAGGTAATCAATCTGACTTTACGAAAAAGCTGAAAAGGGGGAGCCGGGAGGCTGACGAAACTTGCTACTGCCGACCGCTGTATAAACTGAAATTTCCAGTTTTGGGGGGGTATTGGCGATGTGATATAATATAAAAGGGGAGAAGGTGATATTATGCCGGAAATAAGCCGTTTCATGGGAATGATTATAACCATGTATTGTTTTGATGATGAGCGGCATCATAAGCCGCATGTTCATGTGAGATATGGTGAGTATAAATGCTCTGTATCTATTGATGGCTCGTTGCTGGCTGGCAAGATACCTGAGAAGCAGCTGAAAATCCTGACAGCATGGCTGCTCATTCATGAGGCAGATTTGTACAAAGAGTGGAATAAGGCTGTTAAGGGTGAAAATCCTGCTAAAATCAGCCCACTGAGATAAAGGAGGACAAGCATATGTATGTAGTAAATGGTGTTGCCTATGCCGATGATTTGAAAGCTGATGCAGAAATAGAAGATTTCAAGATTCTTGACCGGCTGTATATGCTGGTGACATTTTCAGGTGGGGAGAAGCGCATTTTTGATGTTGAGCCTTTGTTGCAGTATCCTGCGTACAGGGAGCTGGAAAAGCAGGAAGTCTTTGATACAGCCAGGCTGAATGGCGGTACGATAACCTGGCTGAATGGGGCAATAGATGTCAGCCCGGAAAAGGTTTATGAGATTAGTTATCCTTATGAAGGATGAGGCAGATTTGTACAATAAATCTTATCTATAATGTAGGAAATTGACACCTAATTTTGTTTATGCTATAATGTTGCTGTTGTAAGTGTGAAAGACAATCGCTGGTGCTGTGCACTTGTGCGCATGTGCTTGAGGAAAGTCCGGGCTCCACAGGGCAGTGTGCTGGATAACGTCCAGCGGGGGTGACCCCAGAGATAGTGTCATAGAAACGGAAACCGCCTAAGCAGGTCCGCCTGCCGGCAAGGATGGAAAGGTGCGGTAAGAGCGCACCAGCAGCCAGGTGACTGGCTGGCTTGATAAACCTCACATGGAGCAAGACCGAATAGGGAAGGATACGAGGCGGCCCGCTGACCTTCCGGGTGTGTCGCTAGAGCTGTCAGGCAACTGGCAGTCCAGATAAATGATTGTCACCGCGCAAGCGGAACAGAACTCGGCTTATTGAGCACTTATAATTTTATAAAAAATTTTTGGCATCAGGCAGGACTTTGGTCCGCCTATGTCGAATACTACAACAGAAATGGGTTTTATTTTTATATAAAAAGCCTAATCCAGCCCAGGAGCGGGGGAACCAAATTATTAATTCTAGTGTGAAAGCGGCATGGTGAAGAAACATGTGGCGGAAGCATAAAGGTTATTGGGGTGAATTATAAGCGGCGGCTTCGGCAAGACCGCGAAGAAAGGGTGTATCTCCACCCTAACCCGACAGCTAACCTCGTAGGCGAAAAGAGAGAGGAGTGTCTTTTTGGGTAGCGTAAAACGTATTTTGGTGCTATCTATGATGATGTGCCTGTTTTCAGCGGTGGCTTTTGCATCAGCTTTCCGCATGGGAGATCAGGGCAGCGAGGTAGCGGAGATTCAGGGGCAGCTGGCTAGTCTTGGTTATGATGTAGCGGCAGATGGGGATTTCGGTCCTGCAACGGCGGAGGCAATCAAGTCTTTTCAGAGTTCTCGGGGGCTGGAGGCTGACGGTCTGGTCGGTCCTAGTACCTATTCGGCTCTTATGGGACGCAGCATGCCTCAGGTAAGCCGCAGCTCGAACTACATCTCACGCAGGGTAGTGGCCAACTCCATGAATTATCTTGGTGTGCCGTATGTTTTTGGCGGTACCTCGCCAAGCGGGTTTGATTGCTCCGGCTATGTGCGCTATGTATTCGCCAATGCCGGTATTTATCTGCCTCGTACAGCAGATGCGCAGTATGAGGTTGGTATGCCGGTTTCCAGGGGCGAGCTGGTGCCTGGTGATCTGGTCTTTTTCTCAACCTATGAGTACGGACCGTCTCATGTAGGCATTTATCTGGGGGACAGCAGCTTTATCAATGCATCTTCCAGCCGTGGCGTAGCCATTGATTCCTTGAACAGTGGTTACTGGGGCTCCTGCTATATTGGTGCCCGCAGGGTTTTGTAAAGTTATTTTAAGGGGCGTTGTCCGCCCCTTGTTTTTTTGCAAAAAAATAGAATTGGCTAAAGCCAATTCCGGCTAGTCAGCGAAAATGTCATCCCAGAATGTGTAGGAAATCATCGTCAGCAGCAGCACCAGTATTGCCAAGTCTCCCATTTTTTGCCTCCTGAAAAATAGTTTATAGGTACATTATAATGGAAAGAGGTTGTTTATGCAAATTGTCCAGATAAATAATGCAAATGCGGCAGCAAAAGCCATGCAGGAAATCGGTGTCACCAGCCGCGGTGTGGAGATTATGGTAGAAAAGGCCCTGTTTCAGGCCATCAGGCTGGAAAGGGTGGATACCAGGGCTGCCAACATCCTGAAGCAGACCATGCTCAGCCAGGGAGCGGAGGCGGCGGTGTCCGCTGCCACCATAAACCTGGCAGCTCCTTATACGGATGTGCTGGTGCTGGCAACGGTGGCACAGCTGCGCCGGGCGATTCCGCGGCTGCAGGAGCAGCCCTGGGGGCTGAAGGCGGTTGCCAAAGAACTGGAAGAATATATTAATGGGATAATGGCATGAGGATGATATTTGCTTGGGTCACAAGTCCTATTTTTAGAAAATTTTGTTTTTTGGCAGGAAATATGCTTCCTGTGGCGAAATATTATAAAAGCGTAATTGTTTTGAATTTATTTACAGATTGGAGATGTGTTGCTGTGGCAAAAATCAGATTGGTAAACATGATGTTATATGGCTTCCACGGAACTTATGAGTATGAGCGTGAGCTGGGGCAGAAGTTTTATTTTGATGTGGAGGCTGTCACCAAGGACGATGGCGTAATCGAGAATGACGAATCCAATGACAATGTGCATTCCACTGCCATCTACGCTACGGTGAAGGAAACTGTGGAAAATAAGCGTTTCAGCCACATGAGGGCACTGGCAGGGCATATTGCGGACAAGCTGCTCTCCCAGTATCCAAGCCTGGCAGAGGTGACGGTTACTGCCCGCAGGAACAATGCCACTATTACGGGGCCGATGGATTATGTGGAGGTAGAGGTCACCCGCAGGGCAAAATAATATTATATATTAATATATATATTAATATTAATATACATATTAAAGCTGTTAATGACGATGTAATTAACAGCTTATTTTTTTTGATAAAATATTGATTTTTTTAAAGAAAAGGGATATTATAGCGGCAGGCGAGGTGAAGAAGTATGGAAAAATTTTTTCTGGCTGCCCTGCAGGGGGTTAATGGGCTGGGCGGCAAGAGAATCAGGCGGCTGGCAAATTATTTTGGTTCCGCCATGGAAGTGTGGCAGGCAGGGGAAGGGGAGCTCCGGCAGGCGAAAATACTGGATGAGGGCGTGCTGGAAAGCCTGCTGCTGGCCAGGCGTGGGCAGCCTGATCTGCCTGAGAGGCTTCAGGAGGAATGCGGCAGGAAGGGCATCAGCCTGTGCACCATTGAGGATGGGGAGTATCCCGGGCTTTTGAAGGAGATAAACAATCCGCCCCTGGCGCTGTTTTACCGGGGCAGGCTGGCGGAGAGGCCACGGCTTGCCATGGTGGGCTCAAGGCGTGTCAGCGCCTACGGCAGGAATGTGGCGGAGTCCCTGGGCAGCTCCCTGGCGGCAGCCGGCTTTGCGGTGGTCAGCGGCGGAGCCATGGGTGTGGATACCTGCAGCCATCAGGGTGCCCTGAAAAAGGGCATTACTGAGGCTGTGCTGGGCTGCGGCGTGGATGTGGTTTATCCGGCAGGCAATGGCAGGCTGCTGGCGGAGATTGCGGAAAAGGGGGCGGTGATTTCCGAGTACCTGCCGGGCACCCGTCCCCTGGCAGGCAATTTTCCAGCCAGGAACCGCATTATCAGCGGCATGTGCCTGGGGACTATCGTGGTGGAGGCGGCCAAGAGAAGCGGCTCCCTGATTACGGCAGAGATGGCGGTCAGCGAGGGCAGGGATGTCTTCGCGGTGCCCGGCAGCATCTTTTCCCCTGTCAGCACAGGCTGCCACCGGCTGATTCAGCAGGGGGCCAAGCTGGTTATTGACAGTCATGATATTATTGAGGAGTATCCGGAATTTGCAAAAAAACGCAATAAAAAGAAAAATATTGATGAAAAAAATAAAACTCATGCTATAATAACGGAGACGGAGGAACGCATTTTGCAGGTTTTGCAATTTGATGAGCCCCTGTCCATTGACGAGGTAATCTATCGGCTGCATGGCGGTGATGTTGCCAATGCGGCATTTGTGTTGTTACAGCTGGAGTTTAAGGGGTTAGTACGGTCGGATGACCTTCACCGTTACGTCCGTACAGTGAAGGAAGGAGTTTTGTGAGCAAGGTGCAGGCAGAAGCTGAGATAAAAGAAGCAGGCAGCCCGGTGGAGGCTGCCGGGGAGAAGAAGCCGGTGAAGGCAGCTGCGAAGAAGGCAGCGGCAAAAAAGACGGCAGCGACGAAAACAGCCGCTAAGAAGACCACGGCGGCGAAGACAGCGGCCAAAAAGACGGCTGCGAAAAAAACAAGGGCAAAGAAAGAGGAAAAGGGTGGCACTCTGGTACTGGTGGAATCCCCTACCAAGGCAAAGACCATTGAGCGCTATCTGGGCAAGGGGTACACGGTGCGCGCTTCCATGGGGCATCTCAGGGATTTGCCCAAGAGCCAGTTTGGCATTGACGTGGAGAACAATTTTGAGCCCAAATACATAAATATCCGGGGCAAGGGAGATTTGATCAAGGCACTGAAGAAGGAGGCCGCCAAGGCTGACAAGGTGTATCTGGCAAGCGATCCCGACCGGGAGGGGGAGGCTATCGCCTGGCATCTGGCACATCTTTTTGATATTGATGCCGCCAGCCCCTGCCGCATAGTCTTCAATGAGATTACCAAGCCGGCCATTCAGGCGGCTATCAAGGAGCCTCATCCCATCAATATTGACCGGGTGGATGCCCAGCAGGCCCGGCGCATGCTGGACCGCATTGTGGGCTACAAGCTGAGTCCCCTGCTCTGGCGCAAGGTCAGGAAGGGGCTCAGTGCCGGCAGGGTGCAGTCCGTGACTGTTAAGCTCATCTGTGACCGGGAGAAGGCGATTCAGGCCTTTGTATCCCAGGAATACTGGACCATTGATTTGAAGCTGAAAAAGGGCAAGAGCAACCAGTTTGGCGCGGACCTGGTAGCCATGGGGGAAGATTTTTCCCGTACAGGTGAGATGGCAGATGACATGCCGCCTATCAAGGGCTACAAGCTGGACATTCACAACCAGCAGGATGCGGAACGTGCCGCTGCCCTGGCAGCAGAGGGTACCTGGTCCGTGGCGGAGGTGAAGAAGCGGCAGAGGAGCCGCAAGGCGGCAGCGCCTTTCACCACCTCCAGCCTGCAGCAGGATGCTGCCAGGAAGCTGGGCTTTACCTCCAGGAAGACCATGATGGTGGCGCAGCAGCTCTATGAGGGCATCGATTTGGGGCGCAAGGGGCCATCCGGCCTCATCACCTACATGCGTACTGATTCTACCCGTATTTCGGAGGTGGCCCAGGCGGAGGCGAAGGAATATATCATTGACCACTTCGGGCAGGAGTATTACCCGGAAAAGGCAAATGTCTACTCCGCCAGCAAGAAGTCCCAGGATGCCCATGAGGCCATCCGCCCTACCAGCGTTGGGTTCGTGCCGGAGGAAATCGAAAAGTATCTGAACAAGGACCAGTTCCGGCTGTATCAGCTTATCTGGCAGCGTTTCGTGGCAAGCCAGATGGTGCCGGCGGTATTTGATACCCTGTCCGTCAAACTGCAGAACGGCGGCCTGCAGGCTGCCGCCAGCGGCTCCCAGCTGAAATTCCCGGGCTTTCAGGCTGTCTACATCATGGCAGACAATGAGGGCGACAAGGATATGAGCCTGCCGGAGCTGGCGGAGGGTGATGAGCTGAGGCTGATGAAGGCAGTGCCGAAGCAGCATTTTACGGAGCCGCCGCCAAGGTACAATGACGCCTCACTGGTCAAGCTGCTGGAAGAAAAGGGCATTGGGCGTCCTAGTACCTATGCCCCGATTATTGAGACCATTCTTGCCAGGGGCTATGTGTCCCGCATCAGCAAGGCATTCCAGCCTACGGAGCTGGGCTTTGTGGTGGTGGATCTTTTGGAAGAATACTTCAAGGACATTGTGGATGAGAAGTTCACCGCCACCATGGAAAGCCGCCTGGATGGCATTGCCGGAGGCGAGCTGGGCTATCAGAAGCTTCTGGGGGATTTTTATACGCCTTTTGCAGAGGAGCTGGCCAAGGCTGATGAGGCCATCGGCCATGTGGAGCTGCCGGTGGAGGTCTCCGACGTGCCTTGTGATTTGTGCGGCCGCATGATGGTGGTGAAGCAGGGCAGGTTCGGCAAGTTCCTGGCCTGCCCGGGCTTCCCTGAGTGCCGCAATACAAAGCCGCTTCTGAAGGATACGGGGATCAAGTGCCCTAAGTGCGATGGTACTATCGTGGAGCGGAAATCCCGCCGGGGCAAGAATTTTTATGGCTGCAAGAATTATCCTGAGTGTGATTTTGTCACCTGGGATGTTCCATTGGAGGAAAAATGCCCGAAATGCGGCAGCCTGCAGCTGAAGCATGTTTATAGAAATGGCAGGGTGCTGCCTTATTGCAGCAATGATGCCTGTGAAACCAGGATTAATCATCCGATAAATAAAGAGTTGGCAAAGCAGCGGGAAAAGGCTGCTAAAGCGAAAGAGAGTGCTGAGAGTGCAAGTGAATAAGGTTATCGTCGTAGGCGCAGGCATGGCAGGCAGCGAGGCGGCATGGCAGGTGGCACAGCGGGGGATTCCCGTGGAGCTCTACGAGATGCGCCCGGTGAAAAGCACCCCTGCCCACAAGACGGATTTGTTTGCGGAGCTGGTGTGCAGCAATTCCCTGCGGGGAGCCGGGCTGGAAAATGCCGTAGGCGTCCTGAAGGAGGAAATGCGCCGCCTGGGCTCCATCATCATGGAAGCGGCAGATGCTACAAAGGTGCCTGCCGGTGGCGCCCTGGCAGTTGACAGGCTGGGGTTTAGCCGTTATATTACTGACAGGGTAAAAAATCATCCTCTGATAAAGGTTATTCATGAGGAAGTGGAGAAGGTTCCCCGGGAGCCGGATGCAGTGACTATCGTTGCCAGCGGCCCCTTGACAGGGGGGAAGCTGGCGGAGGACATCGGGGAGCTGATGGGGCAGCAGTATCTGTACTTCTACGATGCGGCGGCGCCTATCGTCACCCTGGAGTCAGTGGATATGACCAAGGCCTGGAAGGCCTCCCGTTACAACAAGGGGGAGGCGGCATATATCAACTGCCCCATGGACAGGGAGCAGTACCGGCATTTCTGGCAGGAGCTGGTGAATGCGGAAAAGGCGGAAACCCACAGCTTTGAGAAGGAGATTTTCTTTGAGGGCTGTATGCCGGTGGAGGAAATGGCTTCCCGGGGAGAGGATACCCTGCTGTTTGGCCCTTTGAAGCCGGTGGGGCTGGAAAATCCCCATACCGGGCGGCTTGCCCATGCAGTGGTGCAGCTGCGGCAGGATAATGCGGAGGGCACCCTTTACAACATCGTGGGCTTTCAGACACACCTGAAGTGGCCGGAGCAGAGACGTGTCTTCGGGCTGATACCGGGATTGGAAAATGCCGAGTTCGTCCGTTATGGCGTCATGCACAGGAATACCTTTATCAATTCCCCGGAAACCATGAAGCCTACCCTGGAGTTCCGGCACGGGGAGAACCTGTTTTTTGCCGGTCAGATGACAGGGGTGGAGGGCTATGTGGAGTCGGCTGCCTCGGGGCTGGTGGCAGGCATCAATGCCGCCCGTAGCGTCAAGGGGAAAAAGCCGGTGGTCTTTCCTCAGGAAACGGCTCACGGCTCCCTGTGCCACTATATTACTACAGCACCGGCAAAGCATTTCCAGCCCATGAATGTGAATTTCGGCATCATGTCCCCCATCAAGGAGAAAATCCGCGACAAGAAGCTGAAAAAGCAGCGGATTGCCGAAAGGGCTCTGGCCATGCTGGAGGAATTCAAGGCACAGCATAGCCTGGGCTGATAAGGTGCTGCGGCTTGCAGCGTGGGTATGCTACAGGCTGCATAAGCTGGCAGAGGATGCGTGGGCATTAGCTGGTAGAGAAGTTTTTGATTAGGAGTTTATATATGGAAAATCAGTTTCATGCAACGACAATTGTTGCAGTCAAGAAAAATGGCAAGGTAGCCATTGCCGGTGACGGCCAGGTGACCTTCGGCCAGAGCACCATCATGAAGGCCACGGCACGGAAAATCCGCAAGCTGCACCATGGCAAGGTGCTGGCAGGCTTTGCCGGTTCCGTGGCGGATGCCTTTTCCCTCTTTGAGAAATTCGAGGCAAAGCTGGAGGAATACAATGGCAATTTGCAGAGGGCTTCCGTGGAGATGGCCAAGGACTGGCGCACTGACCGTGTGCTGAGAAAGCTGGAGGCGCTGCTGCTGGTAGCAGACAGGGACAACATCCTCATGCTGTCCGGCAACGGCGAGGTTATCGAGCCGGACGGGGGCGTGTGCGCCATCGGCTCCGGCGGCTTTTATGCCCTGTCCGCTGCCCGTGCCCTGGCGGAGCACACGGAGATGGAGGCGAAGGATATCTGCACCGAGGCCATGAAGATTGCCGCCGATATCTGCGTATTTACCAACCACAACATCCGGGTAGAGGAACTGGAAGAAGATTAAGGCAGGAGGATAAATTCATTGAACGAGCAGACACCAAGACAAATTGTAGAAGCATTGGATAAATATATCGTAGGCCAGAAGGAGGCAAAGAGGGCAGTGGCTATTGCCCTCAGGAACCGCTGGCGCAGCAGGCAGCTGGACAATGCCAGCATGCAGGATGACATCGTGCCGAAGAACATCCTCATGATCGGCTCCACCGGCGTGGGCAAGACCGAGATTGCCCGCCGCCTGGCAAAGCTGGTGGACGCGCCTTTCATCAAGGTTGAGGCCACCAAGTTTACCGAGGTGGGCTATGTGGGCAGGGACGTGGAGTCCATCATCAGGGATCTGGCAGAGACCTCCGTCCGCATGATTCGCCAGCAGCGGGTAAAGGACGTGCAGGAAAAGGCCAAGGAGATGGCCCAGGAGCGCATCCTGGACGTGCTGGTGCCGGAGCCGAAGAAGTCCAGCAATCCTTTCGGCCAGCTCTTTGGCAGCCTGGCCAACAACGAGGAGGCTGAGGAGGAAACCCCTCAGGAGAACGAGCCGAAGCAGTACCAGGCGGGCCGTGAGTGGTGCCGCAAGAAGCTGGAGGCCGGCGAGTACGAGGACAAGATTATCGAGATTGACATCGAGGACAGCAGCAAGCCCATGGTAGGCATGTTTGCAGGCTCCAGCCTGGAAGGCATGGGGGACAACCTGCAGGACATGATCGGCAGCATGATGCCGAAGCGCCGCAAGAAGCGCAAAGTCACCGTGGAGCAGGCCAGGAAGCTGTTCCAGCAGGAAGAAGCCATGAAGCTGGTGGACATGGAGGAAGTGCAGGAGACTGCCGTGAAGCTGGCTGAAAACAGCGGCATCGTGTTCCTGGATGAGATTGACAAGGTGGCAGTCAGCGGCAACACCGGCGGCCACGATGTTTCCCGGGAGGGCGTGCAGCGTGATATCCTGCCAATCGTGGAGGGCTCTACGGTCATGACCAAGTACGGTGCCGTGAAGACAGACCACATCCTCTTTATTGCGGCAGGCGCTTTCCATACATCCAAGCCTTCGGATCTTATTCCGGAGCTGCAGGGACGCTTCCCGATCCGCGTGGAGCTGAAGTCCCTCAAGAAGGAGGATTTCAAGCGCATCCTCACGGAGCCGCAGAACGCCCTGCTGAAGCAGTACAAGGCACTTTTGGGCACAGAGGGCATCAAGCTGGAGTTTGCCGAGGATGCCATCGACCGCCTGGCCCAGCTGGCATGTGACGTAAATGCCCAGAACGAGAACATCGGCGCCCGCCGCCTGCATACCATCCTGGAGAAGCTGCTGGAGGAGCTGTCCTTCGAGGCACCTGACATGGAGGAGAAGGATGTGCTGATTGACACGGAGTATGTGAACAAGGCATTGCAGGATATCGTGGTGAACCACGACCTGAGCCAGTTTATTTTGTAAGGGCGGCATCTTAAAGGCAGGAAACGTGTTCAAAATAACTTAAATAATCTAACTTTAAATAAAATTATAAAATTTTTAGAAATAATCACAAAATATTGTGATTATTTCTTTTTTTTATGGTACAATATACTCTAGTGATGGAAACAGTCAATAGCTAATGTTTATTCTGCATATTGAACAAAACTTTATATATTTTTGAGTGAGATGTAAAAGGAGGAAGTGTCAATGTCAACACTTTTGGAGCGTACCAGGAAGATAAACCGCGTGCTGCAGCGGTTTCACAACGTGGACTACAAGGAAATGGCAACTGTGCTAAGCAATGTGATAGATGCCAATGTTTATATAGTGGACACCAGCGGCGTGATTTACGGCTGTGCCTTTCTGGATGATTTTGAGTGCGATGTGATGATGGACAACGTGGTAGTGCCGGGCAAGTTCCCGAAGCACTATGTGAACTGGCTGAAGAAGATAGATGAGACTGCTGCTAATATCCGCTCCAAGAGCGGCACCTGCGCCTTCGGGGAGGAAAATACCCAGTGCAAGTTCAACGGCAAGAATACTACTATTGTGCCGATTTATGGGGTAGGGGAGCGCATCGGCACCCTGATGGTGGCCAAGTACGATGTGGACTTTTCGGATGATGACTTGCTGCTGGCGGAGTACGGGGCAGCCGTGGTGGGCATGGAGATGCTTCACGACAGGGCAAGGCGCAGCCAGGAGGAGAGCCAGAAGCGGGAGACTGTCCGCATGGCCCTGGGCACCCTTTCCATTTCCGAGGGACAGGCCACTATCGCCATCTTCCGCAAGCTGAAGCGGAAGGACGGCCCGGTCAATGCCTCCAAGATTGCCGATATGCTGACCATTACCCGTTCCGTTATTGTCAACGCCCTCCGCAAGCTGGAGTCAGCCGGTGTGGTAGAGCCAAAGTCCCAGGGTATGAAGGGAACCCATATCAAGGTGCTCAACGAGTACCTGTGGCACGGGGTTGAGGAACTGGCAGAGGAGACTGAGATGAACATTGACGAGATGTTCGCTGAGTACGGCAAGAAGCTGACCAGGCAGTATGTGGAGGCTCATGCCAAGGAGCACAACGTGTCCGGCAGCAGCGAGATACGGGCTCTTGCCAACAGGATATGGGAGAGCCAGCTGGCTCTGGACCTGGATATCGTGGACATGACGGATATCGACTTGGACAAGGGCTACAAGATGTATGCTGATGATAACTGCATGGAGGTTGCCGATGTGAATCCGGATGACATGCTGGCATGGTATCTGAAGAAGTTTGTACGGAAGTGATGTGCACCGCTGCCGGTGCTTCGGGGCATTGGGCAGGCGTGGCTGTTCCGGCAGAAAAATAGCGCAGGAGGAAGTTTTTCTCCTGCGTTTTTTGCTGTTAAAAGTTTGTAGTGTTATATTTTTACACTTGCAACTTTTGCCCTATTTTTCTGACTTTGTGAGATTAAAATGAAAAATTACTTCTTAAATCATGAAAAAAATGCTAGAATATAGTCGGAATAAATTTATTTATCTGTTATAGAGGATTTTTGCATTTTGTGTCGTATTTATTAATATAGCGTATACGGCATGGGATGAATTGATTGGTTTGACATGTATTTTGCGGAAATGAGGAAGTGGATTTTGTGCTGCAGCAGATAATGAATTCACCAACTATGGATTATATGCAGAGGGGGCTGGCGGCGGCAAATCTCCGGCAGGAGGTTATCAGCAACAATATTGCCAACGTGAATACGCCGAAGTTCAAGCGCAGCGATGTGATATTTGAATCCCTGCTGGCCAAGGAGCTGGGGCTGGATGATGACAAGAAAAAGCTGAAGATGGTGCGTACCCATGACAGGCATCTGCCTATGGCGCCGCCTGACAGCAGGGCGGCTGCCAGGATACAGCTGGATGACAGCACCACCATGCGTGTGGATGACAACAACGTGGATATTGATGCGGAGATGGCCAGCCTGGCAAAGAACCAGATTTATTATAATGCCATGGCGAAGAAGATCGGCGGCTATATCCAGGGCGTCAAGACAGTGATAACAAGCAAGTGAGTTTGAGCATGAAAAAGTGCTTCAGGATAGAATGGAGTAGAGTGCAATGAGTATGTTTGGCGGCATTGACGCTGCAGCCTCCGGCCTTACGGCGGAGCGTCTGAGAATGGATGTTATATCCAACAATATAGCAAATGTGAATTCCACCCGCACTGTGGAGGGGGGACCTTTCAAGCGCAGGTATGTTATTTTCCAGCCTCGCGAGGCCCAGGAAAGCGGCTTTGCAGGCCTTCTGGCAGGGGAACTGCAGAAGGGCAAGGGCAGGAAGAACCGTGCCGGTGAGGGCGTGCGTGCCCTTGGCATCGGCGTGGATGATACCCAGGGCAAGCTGGTATACGAGCCGGGACACCCGGATGCCAACGCCGAGGGGTATGTGGAGCTGCCGAATGTGGATATTGTCACCGAGATGGTGGACATGATTACGGCTTCCAGGGCTTATGAGGCCAATGTGACAACGATTAATGCTGCCAAGAGCATGGCGCAGCAGGCACTGAATATAAGCAAGTAAAATGAGGTGACATGATGGAGATAGAAGCATTGCAGATGACGCCTGTAAAGATGCAGGCTGAGAGTCATCTGGGGGAGGAGCAGCCCCAGCAGGCGCTGCCCACCTTTGGCGAATATTTAAAGGATGCTCTTGGTGAGGTGAACGCCTTGCAGAAGGAGTCCGAGAGGCTGGGCGCGGCACTGGCTGCCGGGCAGGTTGAGGATATATCACAGGTAGTAATCGCTGCCGAAAAGGCGGATATTGCCGTTCAGCTGACACTGGCCGTGCGCAATAAGGCCGTGGAGGCATATCAGGAAATCATGCGTATGCAGGTATAATTTTTAGCGGCATGGCAATTATATTATTACTGCGTAGCAAGGGGATTTGGTAATGGGTGATTTGAAAGAAAAATACCTGCAGCTCTGGGGCAGGCTGACGAAACGGCAGCATTATATGGCTATCGGCGGTGTAGTGGTGCTGGTAATTGCCATTGTGGCAGCCAGCTTTGCCTTTGGCGGCAAGCCGGATATGGTACCGCTGTTTACTAACATGGAGACCAAGGATGCCGGCGAGGTGGCAGCCAAGCTGAAGGAGACCAAGGTTAATTATGAGGTTCAGGAGACGAAGCAGGGCACCACGATACTGGTACCGGCTGCCGATGTGCATGAGGCACGGCTGAGCCTGGCGACGGAAGGCCTGCCTAGGGGCAACAAGGGCTTTGAGATTTTTGATGACAGCAAGCTGGGCGTGACGGAGTTCCAGAACAAGGTAAACTACCTGCAGGCATTGCAGGGGGAGCTTACCCGCACCATCGAGCAGATTGCAGCCGTGGAAAAGGCCAGGGTGCATATCGTGCTGCCTGAGGACAGCCTTTACAAGAAGAATGAAAAGCCGGCTACGGCATCCATCATGCTGAAGCTGCGCCCGAATATGGAGCTGAACAAGAAGGAAATCAAGGGCATTGTCAACCTGGCATCCAGGAGCATCCAGGGGCTTTTGCCTGAAAATATTACCGTGGTGGATGAGACCGGCAGGATTTTGAACGATCCTGATGACGATGAAGAAAACAATGTCAGCCAGCAGACCATGACCCAGCTGGATATGACCAGGAAGGTGCAGGAGCGCATGCAGCGCGACGTGCAGTCCATGCTGGATCAGGCGCTGGGCGAGGGACATTCCTATGTCCGCGTCAACGTGGAGCTGGACTTTGATCAGCGGCAGACTGACAAGCAGACCTATACGCCGGTGGTGGATGATTCCGGTATTATCCGCAGCGAGCAGACTATCAACGAGTCCTACAGCGGCACGTCCACATCGCCGGGGGGACCTGCAGGTACCCAGTCCAACGTACCTGGCTATGTGGCACAGGATAACAACAGCAATGCCAACTATGCCAAGAAGGAAACCACCAAGAATTATGAGATAAATGAGGCCAAGGAGAAGACGGTGGCCTCCCCTGGCTCCATCAAGCGCGTCAACATCGCGGTGCTGGTCAATGAGGATATTACCCCTGTCCAGCAGGAGAGCATCCAGCGTTCCGTGGCTTCTGCCGTGGGCATCAACCCTGACCGGGGGGACACCGTGTCCGTAGAGCCGCTGCCGTTCAGTACCGAGGCTGCTGACAGGCAGGCTGCCGAGGAACAGGCTGCAAAGGATGCGGAGAATATGAAGATTATGCTGGCTGTGGCATTGGTTCTCCTGATTATCGGCAGCGTGGCAGGCTACTTCTACTGGAAGCGCAAGAAGCGCCTGGAGGCAGAGCAGGCCGCTATCGAGGAGGCAGAGAGGCTGGCCGAGGAGGAAAGATTGCGTGCAGAGGCAGAGCGTGCCGCTATGCTTGAGAGCGGCGAGATAGAGCCGGAGGAAATGACCGAGGAGGAGCAGGAGCACCTGTCCGAGCGTCAGACTATCGAGGAGCTTATTCGCAACAAGCCTGCCGAAATGGCTATGCTTGTTAAGACCTGGCTGTCGGAGGATTAATCACCATGAATATGTATGGTAACAGCGAGCCGGAGCTGACCAATCAGCAGAAGGCAGCGATATTGTTTATAGTTTTGGGGCCTGAGTATTCATCCATGCTGTTCAAGCACATGAATGATGAGGAAATCGAAAAGCTGACGCTGGAGATTGCCAATCACAAGCAGGTTACCCCGGAGGAAAAGAAGGCTGTGGTGTCCGAGTTCTATCAGATGGCCATGGCGAAGAACTACCTGTCCCAGGGCGGCCTGGAATATGCCCAGAATATTCTGGAGAAGGCGCTGGGGGCAGAGCGGGCGTCTACCATTATCAGCCGCCTGACCACCAGCCTGCAGGTGCGTCCTTTTGACTTCCTGCACAAGACGGATCCGGCACAGCTCCTGAACTTCATCCAGAATGAGCATCCTCAGACCATTGCGCTGATTATGGCTTATCTGGATCCGGATCAGGCGGCAACCATCCTGACCTCCCTGCCTCAGGAAAGGCAGGCGGAGGTTGCCAAGCGCATTGCCGTCATGGACAGAACCTCCCCGGAGGTGCTCCGTGAGGTGGAAAGGGTGCTGGAGCGGAAGCTGTCGGCACTGGTTACCCAGGACTTTACCGATGCAGGCGGCGTAAAGGCTATCGTAGAGGTATTGAACCGGGTGGATCGTACCACGGAGAAGTCCATTATCGAAAATTTGGAGGTGGACAATCCGGAGCTTACCGAGGAAATCAAAAAGCTCATGTTCGTATTCGAGGATATCGTCATGCTGGACGATCGTGGTCTGCAGATGGTGCTCCGGGAGGTGGACAACAAGGATTTGTCCCTGGCACTCAAGGCCACCAATCAGGAGGTTGCCGAGAAGATCTACAAGAACATGTCCAAGCGTGCCGGCGACATGCTGCGTGAGGAAATCGAGTACATGGGTCCTGTGAAGATCCGTGATGTAGAGGAAGCCCAGCAGAAGATTGTAAATGTCATCCGCAAGCTGGAGGACAAGGGCGACATTGTCATTTCCCGCGGAAAGGGTGACGAAATGATTGTCTAGGTTAATCAAGGGTGCCATCTATGAGGATGAGCCAAAAATTGTCAAGGTGCCTGTCTTTAAGGCTGCCGGGGCTGAGGAGCCCGAGGGCGAGCCGGAGGAGCCGGGGCTGAGCCAGGAAGCACTGGAAAATATGCTGGCAACTATCCGCCAGAAGGAGGAACACGCCTCCCAGATGCTACGGCAGGCGAAGATTGAGGCGGAGATAGTCAAGCAGGAGGCCAAGGCCGCTGCTGACAAGGTCATGGATGTGGCCAAGAACCGTGCTGAGCAGATCCATGAGGAAGCCAGGCAGCAGGGCTATGACCAGGGCGTGGAGGAAGGCCGCAAGGCAGGTGCGGAGCAGATACGGCAGGAGCAGCATCAGATACTGGTGGATGCCAATGCCGCTGCGGAGCGCACCATCTCCGAGGCCAGGGAATCCTGCAAGGATTATGTCATCGGGGCGGAAAATACCATTGCCGAAATGGTGATGCGGATAGCCAACAAGGTGCTGCCCCAGCATTTCATCGATGTGCCCCAGCTGATCCTGCCCCTGGTGCGTGAGGCACTGCAGAAGGTCAAGGACCAGCCCCATGTGGAGGTGCGTGTGGCGCCTGATGCCTATGAGCTGGTGATGATGGCCCAGTCGGAGTTCCAAGCACAGCTGGAGGGCAGTGCTACGCTGTCCGTAAAGTCAGATGAGTCCCTGAAGACGGGGGACTGCCTGCTGGAGTCTCCTAACGGCGTGGTGGATGCGGGGCTTGCCACCCAGCTGCAGCTGGTGGAGCAGGCTGTGCGCAATGTGATGAAGTGATTTGATTTTTTATACTTGGTTGGGATTTGGTAGAGTGGAGCTAGGCATTAATCTGGAAAAATTCAATGAGGCCATTGACAGCTGCAAATCCATGAACATGATAGGCAAGGTTGTACAGATTGTCGGACTGGTAATAGAGTGCAGCGGCCCTAACGTGAGCATGGGTGAGCTTTGCTATGTCCAATCCCATTTTGATGATGTGGAGCCGCTGCCTGCCGAGGTGGTGGGTTTCCGGGAGGGCTATGTGCTCCTGATGCCCCTGGGCGAGACCAAGGGCATCGGGCCAGGCTGCCAGGTGGTGTCGGCTCAGAAGGTTTTGCAGGTGAAGGTAGGGCCGGAGCTCCTGGGCAGGGTTATTGACGGCCTGGGCAACCCTATTGACGGCAAGGGGCCGATTCTCTGCAAGGCGGAGTACCCTATCCAGGCAGACCCGCCTGCACCTCTGGATCGTCCGGTGATTAAGGATTCCCTGTATGTGGGTGTCCGTGCCATTGACGGGCTGATTACCATGGGGCAGGGACAGCGTATCGGCATCATGGCAGGCAGCGGCGTGGGCAAGTCCACCCTGCTCAGTATGATTGCCAGGAATACCGAGGCGGATATCAGCGTGATTGCCCTGGTGGGGGAGCGTGGCCGTGAGGTCAAGGAGTTCATTGAGCGTGACCTGGGGGAAGAAGGACTGAAGCGTTCCGTGGTGGTGGTTGCCACCTCGGACAAGCCTGCCCTGGTGCGCATCAAGGGGGCTCTGACGGCTACGGCTATTGCGGAGTATTTCCGCGACCAGGGGCGCAAGGTCATCCTGATGATGGATTCGGTGACACGCTTTGCCATGGCCCAGCGTGAGGTGGGGCTGACTGTAGGTGAGCCGCCGGCAACCCGTGGCTATACCCCGTCGGTGTTTGCCCTGCTGCCGAGGCTGCTGGAGAGGGCAGGCACCAGTGCCAAGGGCTCTATTACCGGCATCTACACCGTGCTGGTGGATGGCGATGATATGAATGAGCCCATTGCCGATGCGGTGCGCAGCATTCTGGACGGGCATATTGTGCTTTCCAGGAATATTGCGGCCCAGAACCATTTTCCGGCTATTGATGTGCTGGCCAGTGTCAGCCGTGTTATGTCGGCTGTGGTGCCCAAGGAGCACATGGAGGCCAACCGCAAGCTGCGTGCCCTGATGGCGGTGTACAAGGAAGCGGAGGACTTGATTCACATCGGTGCTTATGTGAAGGGCTCCAGCCAGAAGATTGATGAGGCTATCCAGAAGATTGATGCTATTAATGATTTCCTGTGCCAGGGTGTGTTTGAGGTGCAGGGATTTGAGGAGACTATACAGCGGCTGGAAGGAATATGATGTATGCATGATGTACGCTGGCAGGGGCAGGGCAGTACCCACGAAAACTCGCTCTCGCTCTTAGCACAGCCTCACGCTTCTAAGCTCCTGCGTCGCTTACGCTCGCACTCGCTAAGAAGCGAGGCTGCACTCAAGGTTTTCGTTGGGGTACTGCCCTGCCCCTGCCGATCTTCGAGGCATACGAAACATTCCTAGCTCGCAACGCTAGCATATCCTGTTCTACTGTGGTTATTCCCGGTTACTGCGTGAAGCTGCTTGTTAGCTGCTGCGTAACTGACATAGAAAAAGGGTTCATTAATGGAGTGTGAATGGTATGAAGAAATTCAGGTTTAAGCTGGAGACGCTCCTGAAGGTGACGAGGATGAATAAGGAGCAGGCGCAGGTGGCTCTGGCACTGGCAACCCGTGAGGTGGAGGAAGCCAGGGAGCAGCTGAACCTGTACCTGCAGGAGATGGCGCAGGGGCACAAGGATTATGCTGAGCTGACGGGGGCGGGCAAGACCATCAGCTTGGGCAGGCTGATGACTTTTAATAGCTTCTTTAACTGGAAGCGTGAGCAGATTGAAAGTCAGCAGCGTGTTATCATGGAGAAGCAGGCGGTGCGTCAGAAGAAGATGCAGGAGCTGGTTGCCGTGATGAACAAGCTGAAAAGCATAGAGCAGCTGAAGGAAAAGCGGCTGCAGCAATACATGGCGGAGGCCTTGCAGGAGGAACAGAAACAGCTGGATGAAATCGGCGGTCAGCTGTACTTCCGCAATCAGGGCTGAGTTTGGAAAAAGGTAGTGAATTGATATGATGCAGATTGAAGGACTGGAAAATGTAATTCATCGCATTGATGAGCTGAACCAGCGGTTCGGGCTGGCTACCAGCCCATATAACAGGCACATGGAGAAGCCTGAGGCGGTGCAGAAGATGCAGGGGGCTCAGGAAACAGTACAGGGCAGCAGTTTTGCCAGTGAGCTGTCAGGTGCCATGAAGGCTGCCGGTGTGATCATGCCGGGAGATACCAACAGCATGATTGCGGCAGCTGCCAGGAAGTACAATGTAGATCCGAGGCTGGCAGCGGCAATAGCCCAGACCGAGTCCGGGGGCAATCAGGAGGCTGTCTCTCCTGCCGGGGCTGTAGGCGTGATGCAGCTGATGCCGGAGACGGCGGCAGGCCTGGGGGTAAATCCTTATGACAAGCAGCAGAATATCGAGGGCGGTGTCAAGTATCTCCGTCAGATGATGGATACCTTCGGCGGTGATGTACAGAAGGCTGTTGCTGCCTACAATGCAGGGCCACAGGCCGTAAAGGATTATAACGGTGTTCCGCCGTATCGCGAGACACAGAATTATGTGAACAAGGTATTGGATATATACCGTTGATTTAGGGTGATATGATGGCAAATGCAGAAGAAAAAGGAGCAGCACCAAGCAGGAGAAAGGTGCTACTGAAAAGGGCAGGCATGGGGCTTTTGCTGGTGGTGCTGGTTATCGGTGGCTTTTTCCTGGGCATTTATCTCCAAATCCTTGATGGTGATGAGATGAACAAGAAGCTGGGGCTTTATGACATGCCGATAATAGGGCAGTATTTTGTCCGCCCGACACCGGAGGATGGCTCCACCGTTCCTGATAGTGCCGCTGAAAAGGCAAAGCAGGAACAGGCACAGGCCAAGAAGGCTGCCGATGATAAAAAGTCAAAGCCGGTTAAGCTGACCAAGGAGGAAATTGAGAAGCTTACCCAGCAGAGACAGGCAGAGGAAAAGAAGCGGGTATCCAAGCTGGCAAGGCTGTACAATGAGATGAAGCCGGAGGATGCGGCAAAAATCATGGAAAACATGGAGAGCGACATTGTCATTGCCATTTTCCAGCGCATGGATGAATCCCAGGTGTCACAGATTATGGCCAACTTTGACACAGGCAAGGCAGCCAGCATTTCCAAGCTGATGTATGTGGGCGTGCCGAAGCGTGTGCAGCAGGTCACAGTGGATAATCAGGCACAGCAGCAGATGCAGTGATGATATATTGACGATTGCCTTTAGCAATCGTTTGTATATATACGATAATATGTATAGGAGGTGAATTTATGAGCAGTAATGTAAATCTTTTATCTGTAGGCGCAGGCAGCACAGCCAAGGTTTCCGTCAAGGCTTCTGTCAAGACAGCCAGCAGCCAGGGCAGTGATTTTTCCAAGACACTGGACCAGGCCCAGCAGGCAAGGAGCAAGGACACAGCGAAGCCGGAAAGCGACTACAAGTCCGCAGCCAAGGATGAAAGCACCAAGGATGTTCAGCCGGAAAAGCCGGAGGCAGCTGATGGCAAGGAAAAGGCTGATGCAGCAAATGCAGATACCCAGCCGGAAAACGCCGGGGGCGCATCCGATGTGCAGGAAAAGGGTGAGGCTGACGGTCAGCCGCCAGCTGAGGGCAATGACAGCACCGCTACAGATGCTAATCCTGTGGCAGCAATGGCAGAGGGCGTAATCGCCACTCAGGGGCAGCAGCCACTGGCAGAGCTGAATACTTATTTCAAGAGTACCAATTATGCCCAGGATGTAACTAACAAGGAGCTTGCCGAGCAGCAGATTGGTGCAAAGATGGGATATATCCAGCAGCCAGGCGGCGAGCAACAGAAGCAGCCTCTGGATAGCTTGCAGGCAGTAAATGCCATGGAAGAAATGGCTCCTGTAGATGCAGGCACACCATCTGCATCGCAGTCCAATCAGGTTGCGCAGCAGTCAGGTGAGCAGAAGCAGCCTGTAAGCAATGTGCCAAATTCTATTGAAGCGTTGCTTGGGAGCAAGCAGCAGTCTCAGCAGACTGTCAATGCCAACGCTGCACAGGGCAGGAATGACAACGGCCAGCAGCTTCTGAATATGCTGCCGGGCCAGCGAACCTTTACTACTGTTCAGGAAAACAGTGCAGCTCCCCAGCAGGAGAACACTGTAGGCATCAATCAGCTAAATGACCTGATAGGTCAGGTGGAGATTGTGCAGGGCGAAGGAAATAGCCGTGGTTTTGCACAGCAGCAGAATCAGAACCAGCAGGGCGGCATGACTAACAGCCATGGCCAGCAGCAGGGCATGCAGATGCCGGGCGAAGCAGCCTTTGATGTGGTGGTTCCGGGTGAGGAAATCACTCAGGAAAACAGCCTTGGCAAGAGCCAGCAGGACAACGTGGCAAGCTTCCAGCAGATACTGGGCAATGCACAGAATACTGACAATGCCGGGGCAATAAATGAACCACAGCAGGCTCAGCAGACCAATAGAACCTACAATGTGCCGCAGCAGATTGTGGAGCAGGCGAAGCTTTTGCAGAATGGTCAGAACAGCGAGATGATAATAAAGCTGAACCCTGAACACCTGGGCGAGCTCAGCCTGAAGGTTTCCGTCAATGGCAACGGTGGTGTAACAGCTACCTTCCATACTGATAATGCCCAGGTAAGGGCAATCCTGGAAACCAGCATGATTCAGCTCAAGCAGCAGCTGAACGAGCAGGGCATCAAGGTTGATAGTGTAGAGGTACAGACCAGCCTGCCGGATGGACAGCTGCCTGACGGTCAGGCACAGCAGGGCTTTAACCATCAGAGCCAGGGACAGCATGTCCGCAGTCAGCAGATTGACCTGAAGGATTTTGAGGACACCAGCGAGGCATTAGCAGCCGAGCCGGTAAACAATGCAACCACGGATATCCATGACAGCGAAGGAAATGTGATTTCCAGCGGTGTGGATTATTCCGTATAACTTTGAGGAAAGGAGATATAGATATGGCAGATTCATTGAATACAATTACAGTCAATGGTGTAACCTATAACTATGATGAGTACATGGCAAGCCAGAATGCAACAAAGAAGGATGTAAATGCTGACTACATCAGCAAGGACACTTTCCTCAAGCTTTTGGTAACCCAGATGCAGTATCAGGATCCATTGGACCCGATGGATAATGGCGAGTATCTTTCCCAGCTGGCACAGTTCTCCGCTTTGGAGCAGATGACCGAGGTAGCTGACAAGATGGAAAATGTCCATACACTAGTAGAAAATCTTGATACATCTGTACTAGTTGGACAGCTTACCAGCATGATAGGTCAGACTGTACAGTGGGCAACCATTGATAGCGAAGGCAAAACCACCTTGCATGAAGGTACGGCCAAGAGTGTAAGCATTTCCGATGGTGCACCATCCCTGATGGTAGAAACTGAGGTAAAAGATGCTGATGGCAATATCAGCAAGGCAGTAACCAAGGTAGATATTTCTACCCTTACACGCATTGGCGAAGGCGATTTGCCTGAGTAATAATTTGGAGGCAAGAAGGATGGCGGATACAAGAATTTTTTTCCAGTCACAGCCTATTTTGCCAGTAGAAAAATCCGGCATCAAGCAGAATGTGCAGACAGGCACTGTCACTACGGGAGCTTCCTTTGCAGACATACTGCAATCAGCTACCAAGAAGGTCAGCTTTTCCAACCATGCCATGCAGAGAATGGAAAGCAGGAACCTCAATCTCAGTGCCCAGGACTTGCAGAAGCTTGATGACACTGTTGACATGATGGCGAAAAAAGGAGCCAAGGAGTCGCTCATTTATATGAATGATATGGCACTGGTAGTCAGCGTGGCAAACAGAACCGTGATTACTGCCATGGACGGCAAAAGCGCGAAGGAAAATATTTTTACAAACATTGACAGCGCGGCAATTCTCTAAAAAGCTGGACCTTTCAGGAAGCTTTTGGGCTGCTGAATGACAGAAGCAGCCCGGGAACATTGCCCCATGAAAAGGAGAATGATTCACTATGATGCGTTCACTTTATTCCGGTGTTTCCGGATTAAAAAATCACCAGACACGCATGGACGTTGTTGGTAATAACATTTCCAACGTAAATACAACCGGCTTTAAATCAGGCCGAGTTACTTTCGCTGATACTTTGAGCCAGACTCTCACTGGTGCATCCTCAGCACAGGGTGGTAAAGGTGGTACTAATCCTAAGCAGATAGGTTTGGGATCCGCTGTATCTGCTATTGATACCCAGTTTACAGATGGCTCTGTACAGTCTACTGGTGTAAACACAGATTTGTGTCTTTCCGGCAATGGTTTGTTTATTGTAGCAACTGCCGATGAAAACACAGGATTGCCTATGAGTACTTACTATACTCGTAATGGCAACTTTAAATTTGATGCTGATGGAAATTATGTAAATAGTGATGGTTATCATGTCCAGGGCTGGGTAGCCAATAATGGTTCTATCAATACTACGTCAGCTACTAAATCTATTTGCATCCAGCCGGGCAAGTCAATGGAGCCACGGGCGACTGAGTCTGTCATATACACTAATAATCTGGATGCTTCAGAGCCAAGGATTTCTGCTATTATTGGCAAAACATATAGTGTGACTGGTACAGGTACTGCCACTACTCCTAATATGGGATTGACTTTGACTTTATCTGATGGTAGTACGGTACCTATAGCTGCAGGTACTGCTGGAACGTTTAATGTTGGAGATACTTATCCTACTGCTGGTACTACTACTATCACTAAAGTACAGGAAAGCTATCAAAAGGCTGATGCTTCAACATCAAATGTACTGACTGTACAGATGGAGGATGGAACTACACAGACATTGACCAGTGGCAGCTATCAGGTTGGTTGGAGCATGCCTATCACCACTACAGTAACTGTTTACGATAGCTTAGGGAATACCCATTCTATACCTATCTATTTTGCAAAAACTGGTGTGGATAGCACCAATGGTAACAGCTGGAAGGTTATGATAAATCAGGATGGTACTAACAATATAGTTATTGATGGTACGACAGTTACCATGGATCCGGTAGATATACAATTTTCTACAGATGGTAAGTTTGTCAGCGGTAATGGTTCCTTTACTTTGACACTGAATAATGGTGCCACAGGTACTCAGATAGTAGCGGTTGGCTTGTCCGGGTTGACTCAATATTCTGGTAGCAATACTGCATTTGGCACTAATGATGGTAATGCTCCTGGTACGCTGAAAAGTATTGCAGTTGACAGTTCCGGCGTTATTACAGGTACTTACACAAATGGTATCAATCAGATTGAGGCGCAGGTAGCCATTGCACAGTTTGGTAATTCATCAGGTTTGACCAAGCTTGGTAATTCTTTGTATCAGGAGTCAAATAACTCTGGTAAGCCTAATGTTAAGACTGCTAATGATTTGGGCTGTACAATTACTCCATCCGCCCTTGAAATGTCTAATGTTGACATGGCAAGTGAGCTGACTGATATGATTGTAACCCAGCGTGGTTATCAGTCCAACTCCAAGATTATTACAGTTTCTGATGAACTTTTGGAAACCCTGATTAACATGAAGCGTTAATGATAGGATTTTCTGTATGCTGTTGCTTTTGGTGACAGGGTATAGAGTTATCGGATTAGCAGTAAGCAGTTGGTGGGGCATGTGCCATTCGCATGGCACTGAGACGCGCCTCGGTGCTTAGCAATTCGCAAGCCGCAGGCGCAGCGAGAGCTTAGCACCGCTAGGCGTGGATAGTAGCGCGAGCGTGCCTGCGATGGCACTGCCGCCACCAACCGTATTATTGCTAGCAAAAAATTATTATAAAAATCATTGCAAAGAGGAGGAACACATCATGATTAAGCTCACCAAATTTAATTCCGACGGAAAAAAAGGAGAATTCATCCTCAATGCCGAAATTATAGAAACAATGGAAGAAACCCCTGATACTGTCATCACCCTGACTAACGGCAAGAAGCTGATTGTTCAGGAGCGTATGGAGGATATTGTACGCAAGGTAATGGTGTACAAGCGTGCCTTGTATAAGTGATATTGTGATATTACTGTTGATATCAATGTCAATATCAATGTTAATATCAATATTACCTTTAGAGCTTGCAAGTATGTAAAGGATAGTTTGCACAAAGTAGTGATTCATTGCCTTTTATTGTCTGAAAACTTGCAAAAATGTAAAATAACTGAAAAACTACTAGTGCAAAATACCCTTTTTATGGTAAGATTTTCGTATAAAGGTTGTAATTTAGCAGAATATTGGTAAAATAATATCTGTAGGATAGATAATATCTGTAGGATAGGTAATATCTGTAGGATAGATGATATTTACTGAGAATATAATTTAATCCTGTAAGCACTTACGAGGATTAATGTTATAGAGTATAAAAAAAGGAGTGGAACGCAATGGCTGATGAAGAAAAGACTGAAGAAGCAGCTCCAGCGGAAAAAGGGAAGAAGTTTCCAATAGTAATCGTTGTAGTGCTGATACTGGTAGGTCTCATATTAGCAGGTGGTATATCCTACTTTATCACCACCCAGGTTATGTCAACAGGTCCTTCTACGGCTGTGGAGACCAGGAATCATGAGCCTGGCGTATTCGTAAAGCTGGGAGATCCTAAGGAGGGCATCATCGTCAATGTAGGCGGTATCAAGTCCAGCCGTTTCCTCAAGGTAGGACTGACAGTAGAGCTGAACCCTGACCGTGAGGACAACGTAGCAGAAGGCAAGCTGACACCGGTTGCTGAGACGAAAATCATGGACACTACGCTGCAGATTATCCGCACCGTCAAGATTGAGGAGCTGGATGCAGCCCGTCAGGATGACTTGAAGGCAAAGCTGAAGGCAGAGCTGAACAAAGCCCTGGGCGAAGGCTCTGTATATGATATTTACATAACAAGCTTCATGCTGCAGTAAAAAGCAGTAAGTAGTAAATAATAAATAATAAAAAATAAAATTTGGATTTATTACGGGAAATTGTTATGAGAAACAAAAATAATGAAAGGGGGATGAAGCTTGGCAGATGATGTATTATCCCAGTCTGAGATAGATAAGCTGCTGGCGGCCTTTGCCACAGGCGATGTCAACGCCGATGAGATAAAGGCAGAAGAAGAGCAGAAAAAGGTCAAGACCTACGACTTCAAAAGACCGGATAAATTTTCAAAGGACCAGATCAGAACCCTTAACATGCTGCATGACAACTTTGCGCGGCTATTCAACACCTACCTGTCCACCTATCTGCGTGCACTGGTAAGCGTGGAGGTAGCCTCAGTAGAGCAGCTCACTTATCAGGAATTTGTTCAGTCCATTTCCAATCCAAGCGTGATTGGCATATTGGCAGTACCGCCCCTCAAGGGCAACATCATCATGGAATTTGACACCGGCATCTGCTTTGCCATCATTGACAGGGTATTCGGCGGCCAGGGTGAGAACACCGTCAAGTCCAGGGTGCTGACCGAGATAGAGGAAGCGGTAATCCGCAGGGTTTTCGACAAGGCCATGAGCCATCTGAGGGAAGCCTGGGCAAACGTAGCCCAGTTTACGCCGAAGATAGAGGCCATGGAGTCCAACCCGCAGTTCGCACAGATTGTGCCACCAAGTGATATGGTAGTCATTATCACATTGCAAATGCGTATTGGCCCTGTAGAGGGGCTGATGAATATATGTATCCCGTATCTGGTACTGGAGCCGATAATGTCCAAGCTGACAACTACCTTCTGGGTAGCAGCATCCGTGACCAAGGAGGAGCATCCTGAGCACGAGGAGTTTATCCGCAGGAAGATAAACAGGACCTCGGTGCCTGTCATAGTCCAGATGGGTTCCTTTGATATAACAGTGCAGGAATTCCTGTCCCTCAGCTATGGGGACGTCCTGCAAATGGATACCAAAGTTGATGATGAGTTAAAATGTATAATCGGCAATATCGAGAAGTTCTATTGCCGTCCTGGTACCGCTGGCAAGAAAAAGGCAGTACAGATTACCAGAGTAATTTCGGAAGGAGATGAAGGTACTAATGGCTGAATTGACGCAAGAGGAGATTGATGCACTGTTAAATGGCGGTGCGTCTACGCCTGCTGCCGATGATCCGGCACCAGCTGAAGAACCAGCTGCTTCTTCCGCACTGCCAGGCGATTTGCTGTCTGACATGGAAAAAGATGCTCTGGGTGAGATAGGCAATATCTCAATGGGCAGTGCTGCTACAACTCTGTCAGTGCTTTTAGGACATAAGGTAAATATTACTACCCCTGATGTTAGCCTGGATACGATGTCTACTATTCAGAATCAGTATCCGATGCCGTACCTGATTGTGGAGGTTGGCTATGTAATCGGCATCAATGGTAATAACATTCTGGCTATTCAGGCATCTGATGCCTCTATCATCGCAGATTTGATGATGGGCGGCGATGGCCTGAACCCGCAGGAGGAGCTCAATGAGATTCACATGAGCGCCGTAGGCGAGGCAATGAACCAGATGATGGGCACGGTGGCAACATCCCTGTCTACCATGTTCAACAAGAAGATTGATATTTCCCCGCCAAAGGTAAATCTCATAGATTTGGGCGCGGAGGAAAAGGTTACTGAGCTGGTACAGGGCGATGACCCGGTGGCGAAGATCAGCTTCCGCATGGAGGTGGAAGGTCTCATTGACAGTGAGATCATGCAGATTTTGCCTCTGGATGTAGCCAAGGAAATGGTTTCCTTCCTGATGGGAGGCGGCGCACAGCCTGAGCCTGAGCCGGAACCTGTGGCAGCACCTGCTCCTGCACCGGCACCAGCAGCGGCCGCACCGGCACCTGCTCCGGCCACCCCGGCACCGGCACCTGCACCGCAGGCACCGCCGCCAACGCCACAGTACGCGGCTCCGCCGCAGCAGCCGATGTATGCAGCACCGCCGATGGCGCAGCCTGTATATGCGGCACCTGGCTATGCCCAGACCAATGTGGTGGCTCCGTCCATGCCTGTGCAGGCAGCGCAGTTTGCGCCGCTGACCAACGAGCCGATGGAGGTAAATGCAGCCAATATCAGCCTGATCAAGGATGTGCCGCTGCAGGTAACCGTAGAGCTGGGACGCACCAAGAAGTCCATCCGGGAGATTCTGGAATTCTCCACGGGCTCCATCATCGAGCTGGACAAGCTGGCTGGCGAGCCGGTGGATATTCACGTCAACGGGCAGCTGACCGCCAAGGGCGAGGTTGTAGTAATTGATGAGAATTTCGGCGTGAGGATTACGGAGATTGTAAGCCCTCTGGAGCGTGTGCAGGCATTGTAATCGCTTTTTGGATTTTTGTCTAAAAACTTATACTTGAGAATTTATTGAGTTTCAAGTATAATGGAAATGATTATAATCTGAATTTTACTTGTGATACACTTAATACTACTGACGAGGAGAGATGACAAATGGCAGTAAGAGTATTGGTCGTTGATGATGCAGCATTCATGAGAATGATGGTTAAGGACATCCTGACCAAGAACGGATATGAGGTTGTTGGTGAGGCTGAGAATGGCATGAAGGCCCTTGAGAAGTATCAGGAGCTGAAGCCTGACCTGACCACCATGGATATTACCATGCCTGAGATGGACGGCATCAGTGCCGTAAAGGAAATCAAGAAGGTTGATCCTAATGCGAAGATCGTAATGTGCTCCGCTATGGGCCAGCAGGCAATGGTTATTGAGGCTATCCAGGCGGGTGCCAGGGACTTCATCGTAAAGCCTTTCCAGCCAGACCGCGTACTGGAAGCTGTTAGAAAAGCAGTCGGCTGATGAAGAACTGGAGTCGTTTTTGCTCCATGGCATCTGTCCTATGTATTTTAATGTTGGTGTTTTCAGCAGTGGCTATGCCGGATGCTCTGGCAGCTGCTGCTGATGCAGCCGGCTCAGGTGGCGGTTATCTTGCCGGTTATGAAAATACTGATCCAAAACCTTCTCAAATGTCATGGTGGTCAACATTGGCATATTTAATCAGCTTGCTGGCTGTTTTTGCCTTTGTGGTTGTCATGGCATATTTTGCGTCCAGATTTTTAAGCGGGCGCTTCCAGCATCAGGCAGCTGCCAATGGCGGCAGGATACTGGAGCATCTTGCCCTGGGGCCTAACAAGTCCGTCTGCGTAGTGGAGATTGGCGGCAAGGTAGTGCTGCTGGGCGTGACGGAACATCAGGTAAATCTGCTGGCTGAGATAGAGGATGCTGATGAGATAGACAGGCTGCGCCGTCAGGCTGTGGCACAGCCGGTGGATATGGGGGCGTTTGCCAGCCAGCTGTCCTCCCTGGAGGAGCTGACCAGGAGGGTGCCGTCCTTGTTTCGGGAAGGCCTGAATCGCAGGGGATAAGGAGTTGTGGAGATTGTGACCAGAGTACAGAGGCTTTTGTGCCCTTGCATAATAGGTCTTTTAGGCGTTTTTGCGGTGGCTCATGCCGCTTCGGCTGCACCGCTGATTCCAAATGTGAATATTGATGTCGGGACGGCGGACAATCCGCAGGATGTGGCGGTGACGCTGCAGCTGATGGCTGTCCTGACGATTTTGTCCATAGCACCCTCTATTCTGATAATGACTACTGCTTTTATCAGAATTGTTGTGGTGCTTGGTTTTTTACGCAATGCATTATCTACCCAGACAGCACCGCCAAATATGGTGATTATCGGCTTGTCCCTGTTCCTGACCTTTTATATCATGGCTCCCTACTGGAGCCAGGCAAATGAGAACGGGCTGCAGCCGTACCTGGCAGGGCAGATTACCCAGGAGCAGGCCATCGAGAATACGATAGAGCCCATCCGGGAATTCATGTTCAGGCAGACCAGGGAAGCGGACCTGGCACTGTTTGTCAATCTGGCAGACGGTCCCAGGCCCAATGGACCAGAGGAGGTTTCCACCTTTACCCTGATTCCTGCCTACATGATCAGCGAGCTGAAGACAGCCTTTCAGATAGGCTTTATGATTTATGTGCCTTTTATCGTTATCGATATGATTGTGGCAAGCACCCTTATGTCCATGGGCATGATGATGCTGCCGCCGGTAATGATTTCGTTGCCCTTCAAGATATTGCTTTTTGTCATGGTAGACGGATGGCATCTTTTGATTAAGTCGTTGATTGTCAGCTTCAAGTGACAGAGGTGAAGGATTATGTCGGGTGATTTGGTTATACAGATGGCTCAGGAGGCTCTGAGGATGGTGCTGCTGATTTCAGCTCCCATGCTGGGGCTGGGGCTTTTGGTTGGCCTGGCAGTCAGCGTTTTTCAGGCAACTACCTCCATTCAGGAGCAGACGCTGGCTTTTATACCGAAGATTGTGGCAGTATTCGTGGCAATTTTGATTTTCGGGCCATGGATGCTGAGGCTGATGGTGGAATATGTGACCAATGTGCTGGTCAATCTGCCTTATTATATCGGCTGAGCCGGTGTATGGGGTTATTGATTTTTTCTATGGTTTGGCTTGTGTTTAGCTTATGAGGTGGCAGGGTGGATTTTTATGATTTGCTGCAGAATCATGCAGCGCTGTTCTTGCTGGTAATGACCAGGGTGAGCGGCCTGTTCATTATTGCTCCCTTCTGGGGCGGCCAGAATATACCTGTGTACTTTCGTGCCGGGATTGCCTTTGTCATCAGCCTGGTGCTGTTTCCGGTGCTGGATCAGAAGATGGCCATAGAGGCGCCTGCCTCTATCTTTGGCTACATGCTGGCGGTGCTTTCGGAGCTCTTTATCGGCTGGCTGATCGGCTTTGTGGCATATATCGCCCTGATGGCCATTAACATGGCAGGCAAGATTATGGATATGCAGGCAGGCTTTGCCGTGGTGAATGAGATGGACCCTACCTCCAATCAGCAGAATCCTCTTATTGGCAGTTTTTTGTACTATTTGACATTGATCATATTTGTGGTGACTAACGGCCATCACATGCTGCTGGGAGCTCTGGTGGGGAGCTTTGATTCCGTGCCGGTGCTGGGGATGAATGTTGATGTCAGCAGCCTTGCCAACCTGATAGTGGATTTTACGGCAGGGATATTCCTGACAGGCATGAAGATAGCCATGCCATTGACTTTTGCCATTCTTTTGACGAATGTTTCCCTGGGCGTACTGGCCAGGACCATGCCTCAGATGAATATCTTCGTGGTGGGCATTCCCATGCAGATTATCATCGGCCTGTTTACTGTGGGGATTATCATGCCCTTCTATGTGATGTTTTTGGATGTGTTGTTCAATGAGATGTATGGAAATATTTCCATTGCCCTTAGAGCATTACAATAAAAAAGATGAGCGCCGGGAGGCGGCAGGGGCTGGCGAAGTGGATTTTGCCTTTGACCTGCAGCTTTTTGCCGGTGAGAAGACTGAGGAACCGACGGCCAAGCGCCGGGCGGATGCCCTGAAAAAGGGCCAGGTGGGCAGGAGCCAGGAAATCAATGCGGCTTTTGTCATGCTGGCAGGCTTCTTTGTGCTGAAGATGCTGGGAAGCGATGCCGTGGAGGAGGTTATGAACTACTCCGTCTACATCTTTGGCAACCTGAATTTCGATGTGAATGAGGAGACCATCATGCAGCTCTTTATCGGCATCGTGATTTTGCTGGCAAAGACATCCATTCCCCTGATGCTGTTCATCATGGTGATTGGCCTTGCCATGAATGTGGCACAGGTGGGCTTTCATTTTTCCACGGAGAAGCTGAGCTTCAATCCGGGGCGGCTGAACCCTATCAGCGGCTTTGGCAGGATTTTTTCCAAGCGTTCCCTGGTGGAGCTGGCCAAGTCTTTGATAAAGATTGCCATCATCGGCTCACTGGTGTACATGAACCTTTCCGAGGAGCTGTGGCAGATGCCAAAGCTGATGTTTGCGGATTTGTTTGCCGGTGTGTCCCAGGTTTCCGAGGTGGTTTTTAAACTGGTCTTCAAGATTATCGGGCTGTTCATGGTGATGGCCATCCTTGACCTGATTTACCAGAAATGGCAGAATACCCAGGATTTGAAGATGAGCAAGCAGGAGGTCAAGGAAGAATTCAAGCAGCAGGAAGGTGATCCCCAGATCAAGGGAAAGATCCGTCAGAAGCAGCGTCAGATGGCCATGTCCAGAATGATGAAGGAAGTGCCCAAGGCGGATGTCATCATCACCAACCCTACCCACTTTGCCGTGGCACTGAAGTATGAGGCCGGCATGCCGGCTCCGGTGGTGCTGGCCAAGGGACAGGATGCTGTGGCTCAGAAAATAAAGGAGCTGGCGCGGGAAAACAGCGTGCCTATCGTGGAAAACAAGCCCCTGGCAAGGGCCCTGTACGCAGCTGTGGATGTGGGAGGCAGTATCCCTCAGGAGCTGTTCAAGGCGGTTGCCGAGGTTCTGGCTTATGTATATAAACTCAAGCATCGCCATAGACGGCGGTTTGCGTAAGATAGAGAGCAGGAGATAGATTATGGCTGCATCGGTTATGGCCGCCGAGAAGGTTGGCTTTGTAAAGAAATATAGTGACGTAATGATTGCGGTGGGCATCGTAACAATTGTCGTTATGATGATTATTCCGCTGCCTACCCTGCTGCTGGATTTGCTGCTGTGCATGAACATTACCCTGGCACTGGTGGTTGTGATGAGTGCTATTTACAATGTGGAGGCACTGGATTTGTCCGTGTTCCCGTCCCTTTTGCTGATTACAACCCTGTTCCGGCTGGCATTGAATGTTTCCTCTACCAGGCTTATTTTGCTGGAGGGTTATGCAGGGGAGCTCATCAGCTCCTTCGGTAACTTCGTTGTGGGCGGTAATGCAGTAGTAGGCTTTATCATTTTCGTCATTCTGATTATTATCCAGTTCATGGTTATTACCAAGGGCGCGGAGCGCGTGGCAGAGGTATCGGCACGCTTCACCCTGGATGCTATGCCTGGTAAGCAGATGGCCATTGATGCGGATTTGAATCAGGGTGCCATTACCGATGCGGAGGCCAGCGAGCGCAGAAAGAAGATTCAGCGGGAGGCTGACTTCTACGGTGCCATGGATGGTGCCAGCAAGTTCGTCAAGGGTGATGCCATCGCGGCTATTATCATTATCTTTATTAACATCATCGGCGGCTTCGTCATCGGCATGGTGCAGCGCAATATGACTGTGGAGCAGGCGCTGCAGAACTATACCCTGCTGACCGTGGGCGAGGGACTGGTAAATCAGATTCCTGCCCTGCTGATTTCCACGGCTACCGGTATCATCGTTACCCGTGCGGCTTCCGAGAGCAACCTGGGGTATGACCTTATCCATCAGCTGGGGGCGAAGCCAAGGGTGTTCTATATCGTCTGCGGCGTGCTGGCGGCTATGGCATGTGTGCCGGGGCTGCCGGGGCTGCCGTTTATGGTGCTGGCTGTTGCCTGCGGCATTATCGGCAGGCAGATTGCGGCAGGAGACAAGAAGGTAGAGGAGACTGCCGTGGTGGAGAAGAAGGAGAAGACCAAGAGCGAGGCAACCAAGCCGGAGAATATCGTTTCTCTTTTGCAGGTGGACCCTATGGAGCTGGAAATCGGCTACAGCCTGATTCCCCTGGTGGATACGGGACAGGGGGGAGACCTGCTGGACCGCATTGTGATGATTCGCCGCCAGTGTGCCTTGGAGCTTGGTTTGGTGGTGCCTACCATCCGTATCAGGGATAACATTCAGATTAAGCCAAATGCTTATATCATCAAGCTGAAGGGCATTGAGATTGCCAAGGGGGAGCTTTTGCTGGACCACTTCCTGGCCATGAATTCAGGTACTGTCTTTGAGGAAATTCAGGGCATTGAGACTATAGAGCCGGCCTTCGGGCTGCCTGCCCTGTGGATTCCTGAGGCCTCCCGTGAGCAGGCGGAGCTGAATGGCTATACGGTGGTGGATGCGGTATCCGTGCTTGCCACCCATCTTACGGAGGTCATCAAGGCTCATGCGGATGAAATCCTGGGCCGTCAGGAAACCCAGAACCTTATCGACAACGCCAAGAAGACCAACCAGTCCCTGGTGGACGAGGTTATTCCGGACCTTCTGGGCGTGGGCGATATTCAGAAGGTGCTGGCAAATCTCCTCAGGGAGCGCATTTCCATCAGGGATATGGCTACTATCCTGGAGGTGCTGGCAGATTATGCACAGGCCACCAAGGATACTGAGATTCTGACGGAGTATGTGCGCCATGCCATGGCAAGGCAGATTACCCAGCAGTATGTGCAGAACAACCAGCTGACCTGTATTACGCTGGACCCTGCCATTGAGAACAAGATTGCCGGGGCTGTCCAGCGCACGGAGCGGGGCTCCTATGTGAGCATGGACCCTGATACCATGCAGAAGCTGCTGAATTCCCTGGGCAAGGAGCTGCAGAAGCTGACGGACATGGGCTATCAGCCGATTGCCCTGACCAGCCCGACAGTGAGATTGTATTTCAGGAAGTTAGTTGAGCGTTCTGTGCCGGGCATTATTGTCCTGTCACATGCAGAGATAGACCAGTCTGTAGAGATTCAGATTATTGGGGTGGTGAAGCTGTAAATGCTTATCAAGAGCTTTAAGGCGCCTACACTGAAGGAGGCCATGGCCAATGTCAAGGCGGAACTGGGTGTGGATGCTGTAATACTTCATACGAGCAAGACGAAAAAGGGCGGCATCCTGGGCTTTCACAGCAAGGAAGTGGTAGAGGTGATTGCCGCCGTGGAGGATGAGGCCTCCAAGCCTGCACCTGTGGCGCCGGTCAATGAGGCTGTGCTGCAGGCAGCGGCAGAGGCCAGGAGCAGCAGGGCTGCTGCCAGGGAGGCTGCGGGGCAGCAGTCCTATGGCGTGCCGGAGGCGGATATTTCATCTATCTCGGCAACGCTGGCGAATTTTACGCCAAGGTCGGCTGTCAACCAGTATCAGACGGCAGGAACCATGGAGGCAATCAGCCATGCCATGGCGCAGAATACTCCCAGCCAGACCTTCGGGGAGGTGCTTGCCAGCGTCAATCAGGCCCAGGAGGCGGCCAATGAGCCGGTTGAGGTGGATATAGCGGCAGCGGTGGCTGCCGAGCCGGTGTCTGAGATGATGCAGCCGATGCAGCCGGTGGAACCGGCGCCTGTGGAGCCTGTGGCTGCTGAACAGGTACGGGCGGCTGCGGAGCCTGAGCCTGCCAAGATTGAGGTGGCAAAGGCGGAGGAGGCAGCTGCAAAGGAAGAGGTGCAGCCGGAAGCTCCTGCTGAGGTTTCTGAGGCTTCTGTGGCTGATGATCAGCCGGAGAAGGCAGCCCCTGACGAATCCGGCAAGGACGAGGAAATCAGGGATTTGCAGAATCAGCTGGAGGAAATGAAGGCCATGCTGATGGAGATGAGCAGGAACAAGGGGGCAGGGGATGCCGTTCCTACCTTGCAGAATGCCATGCAGTCCCAGGAAGTGACGGAGAAGATTATTCAGGACATGATTGCCAAGCTGAACGGTACGGAGATTCTGGCACCAAGCAACTCGGTGAAGGCAGCCAATGCCCTGGAAAAGTATATACGCAAGGCAATCCGTGTCGCCAACGGCATTACGTTATATTCTAACAAGCCGAAGGTGGTGGCATTGATTGGCCCTACCGGTGTGGGCAAGACTACAACGCTGGCGAAGATTGCAGCGAAATTCGTGCTGGAGCAGGGAGCCAGGGTGGCGCTGATTACGGCGGATACCTACAGGATTTCTGCGGTGGAGCAGCTGAAGACCTATTCGGATATCCTGGGACTGCCCCTGGAGATTGTCTACAATCCTGAGGCTCTCAGGAAGGCCATTGAAAAGCACAAGGACAAGCAGCTGATTTTGATTGATACTGCCGGCAGAAGCCAGTATAATGAGTATCAGATGAAGGAGCTCAGCGGGCTTTTGAGCATAGATGCCGATATTGAGAAGCATCTGGTAATGAGCGCAACCACCAAGACCAGTGACGGTGTGGAGCTTTTGGAGAATTTCTCCATATGCCAGCCGGACAGGGTGATATTTACGAAGGTTGACGAGACAGGAACCCATGGGATTATCCTGAATATATTGCATAGGCGTAAGGTGGCGTTGTCCTATATCACCAATGGGCAGAGCGTACCTGATGATATTGAGCCTGCCAGTGTGGAGAGGCTGGCAGAGCTTTTGCTGAGGTAAGAGGTATGGAGGATCAGGCGACCAGGCTGAGAAAGCTTGTGGAACGAAAAATTTCTGGCGGCGCAGGGGGCCTGCAGAAGGAAACTGCGCAGGGGGGAACCTCCATGCCGCTGCCTGGCGGGGCACGGGTGATAGCCGTCACCAGCGGCAAGGGTGGCGTGGGCAAGACCAACCTGACGGTCAATCTTGCCATAGCCCTGGGCAAGAAGGGGAAAAGGGTGATTATCGTGGATGCGGACCTGGGCACGGCCAACGTGGACGTGCTGCTGGGCACCAGCTCCCGGAATACCCTGTTGTCCCTTGCCAGGGAGAATGTGCAGCTGGAGGATGTCCTCATCCGGGGGCCGTATGGCGTAAGCTACATATCCGGCGGCTCCGGCATGGAGCATGCCGGGGAGCTGACGGTCATGCAGCGTCAGATGATTTTCAGCAAGCTGTCTGCCTGCGACGAGTGGGCTGATATTATCCTGGTGGACACCGGTGCAGGCGTTGGCAGGAACGTGCTGGATTTTATCATGGCCTCTGACGAGGTGCTGCTGGTGATCACGCCGGAGCCTACGGCGCTGACGGACGGCTATGCGGTGCTGAAGTCATACCGCCAGCTGGAGGCTACCCAGCCTATCAGGCTGGTGGTGAACCGGGTCTACGATATGGTGGAGAGCACGGAGACTGCCAGCAAGCTGATCTGCACGGCGGAAAGGTTCCTGCACATGGAGCTGAAATCCCTGGGCTTTGTCTTTGATGATGCCAGCATGATGAAGGCGGTCAGGCGTCAGGTGCCCCTTTTGGCGGCGTATCCTGATTCACTGGCGGCAAAATGCGTGGAAGCCTTGGCAAATAGCCTTTTGTCAGGACGTCCGCAGCGGGTAAAGCTGGGCTGGCAGGGATTTTTGAGAAAATTTTTCCATAATATGCACTAATATTTTGCAATAGTAAGTATTTTTCGATAAAATAGATAGTGATAATTGTATTTTGATTTTTGGATTTGATTTGTGGTCAAGGGGTAGGTTTGCAAGATGAGAAAGGGCGAGAGAAAGCCGGCGGATATGGTGCTGAAGATAGGGGCGCGGCTGACATTTTTTCCGCTGAGCACGGAAAATGGCGTTGCCAGCAGAGTCGAGGATATATCCGGCAACAAGCTGATGGTTGCCATGCCGGTGGATGAGAAGGGCGTGCCGGTTATTCCCATGCCGGGAGAGGAAATGGTGTGCAGGATGGCAGGGGAGGGCTGCTATTACCAGTTCAGGACAGTGTACCTGGACAAGGGCAAGGCGCCGATTCCTGTCTGGTTTGTCAGGAAGCCTGAGTTTGTGGAAAAGGTGCAGAACCGGGAGTTCGTCAGGATTTCCGTTGATTATCCTGTGATTTTGCGGCCACTGGATGAGAATGGTGCCATGGGGGGCATGATTTTCACCAAGGCTGTTGACATCAGCGGCGGCGGCCTGGCCGTGATGAATGAGACTATGCTGCCCCTGGGCAGCAAGGCGGTGCTGGAGCTGGATAATATTCCAGGGGTAGGCATGCTGCGCATCACGGGCAAGGTTGTACGCTGTGTCAAGGTGGCTGCAGCAGGAGATAATGTTTTTCATGTGGGGTTCCAGTTCCTGGATTTGAGCAGGCAGCATCAGAATAGGCTGGTGAAGTTTATTTTTGATATACAGAGGCAGAGCCTGGCAAAGGGGATTGGCAAGAAATAATAGGGGGCGGTATCATGATTCGCGTAGTTGTTGCAGATGATTCGGCATTTATGCGCAAGGTGTTGTCAGACCTGTTTGAGAAGACGCCTGGCTTCCAGGTGGTGGGGACTGCCAGGGATGGCAGGGAAGCCGTCAAGCTGGTGGCGAAGGAACGGCCTGACCTTCTGACGCTGGATATAAATATGCCGGTGATGGACGGGCTCAGTGCCTTGGAGGTTATCATGAAGGACTGCCCTGTGCCCGTGCTGATGTTCAGCAGCCTGACCAAGAAGGGGGCTGACGAGACCATCAGGGCACTGGAGCTGGGCGCGGTGGATTTTCTGTGCAAGACCGGTGGTTCCATCTCCAAGATTGATGCCATAGAGTCGGAGATTATCGAAAAATGCCGCAGCGTGGCAGGGGCTAAAATAAATAAATCAAAAATAAATAAGAATATTTTTGCCAAAAAGCAGGAAGCTGGGAATTTAAGGCGAATTAATATATTTGAGAAGAAAGGTTACAATGTAGCCCAGCCTCAGACAGCTGCCTCTATAAAGCCGCAATCGGCTCAGGAGAAGCTGGCGGCCTCGGTGCAGCAGCATAAGCAGGGGCTGACCGGCATGATGGCAAAGCGGGATAATCCGCTGCTGAAGAAGAAGGCGGCGCCTGTTTACAGCAGCTACAGCAGCTCAGGCTCCGGCACGAAGCTGGTGGCACTGGGGACCTCCACAGGTGGCCCAAGGGCGCTGCAGCAGGTGATACCGAAGCTGCCGGGCAATATGCCCTGCGGCATGGTAGTGGTGCAGCACATGCCGGCAGGCTTTACCAAGTCGCTGGCGGAGAGGCTGAATGGCATGTCCCAGGTAACAGTGAAGGAGGCAGAGGATGGGGAGCCTATCCTGCCGGGGCATGTATATATTGCTCCGGGAGGTTATCACCTTACGGTGACAGGAAATGCTTCCAAGAGGGAGATTTCCTTGAATCAAGATCCTCCGCTGGCGTCCCACAGGCCGGCAGTGGATGTAATGTTTGACTCCGTGGTAAAATACGGGGGAGATATAGTTTCGGTTATTCTGACAGGCATGGGCTGTGATGGTGCAGCAGGTATGAAGAAGATCAAGAGGGCTGGCGGCTATGTAATAGCTGAGTCAGATGAGACCTGCGTTGTGTACGGCATGCCGAAATCCGTTGTAGAGGCGGGCATTGCAGACGAGATACTGCCTGTGGGACAGGTAGCGGATGCAATTATGAAGCGAGTTAGGAATTAATCAATCAGGGGGAATAGAAATGGAAACAAATCAGTACATGGAAATGTTTTTGGATGAGTCACGGGAACATTTGCAGTCTCTGAATGATGGCCTGCTGAGTCTGGAAAATGATCCTGAGGATTTATCTGTGCTCAATGAGATTTTCCGTAATGCTCATACCTTGAAGGGCATGTCAGCGACCATGGGCTACACCAAGACTGCCGAGCTTACCCATGACATGGAGAACCTGCTGGATATGCTCAGGAAGGAACAGCTGAAGGTAAGCTCTGAGATTATAGATGTTATCTTCAAGTGCGTTGACTCCTTGCAGGAGATGGTGGAGAACATTGGCAACGGTGAGTCCGAGGACCTGGTGGATGTATCCGACCTGGTGCGCATGGTGAATGCCATCGCCAAGGGGGAGAGCGTCCAGCAGGAAGGGCCTGAAGCCGACGGCGGGGCAGCAGCGGCACCTGCGGCAGCTTCCGGCATGCCTGAGGGCTGCGAGCTGAATGACACCGATATGCTGGTCATCAAGGAGGCAAAGAACAGCGGCCTGATTCCTTACTGGGTGCATGTGGAGATTGCTGATACCTGCCTTTTGAAGTCTGCCCGCTCCTACATGGTCATGAACGTGCTGGATGAGCTGGGGGATGTCATTAAGTCCATTCCGCCGGCACAGGATCTGGAGCAGGAGAAGTTTGACCACAGCTTTGATGTGTGCCTGGTAACGGATGCGGATGCCAAGAAGGTGGAGGATGGCGTGACGGCTATCTCCGAGATCTGCGGCGTGAAGGTAACGGAGATTAACCTGGAGGAAGCTCCTAAGGAGGCACCGGCACCTGCTGCGGCACCTAAGCCGGCAGCCCAGGCAGCGGCTCCTGCAGCAGCGCCTAAGGCAGCAGCTCCTGCCGCCAAGCCGGCAGCAAAGGCACCGGCAAATAACGCCAAGCATGATAAGAAGGCTCATGTGGCAGGCCAGTCCGTCCGGGTTGATATCGAGAAGCTGGATACCCTGATGAACCTGGTGGGCGAGCTGGTTACCAACAAGGTCCGCCTGGAGCAGATCGGCATGACTCATCGCCTGACGGAGCTGACAGAGACGCTGGAGCAGATGGACAGGGTGACTACCGACCTGCAGTCCGTAGTAATGAAGGTCCGCATGGTGCCTGTAAGCCAGGTATTCAACCGCTTCCCTCGCATGGTCCGCGACCTGGCCAAGGAGCTGAACAAGGATATCAACCTGACTATCGAGGGCGAGGACACGGAGCTGGACCGTACCGTTATCGACGAGATTGGCGATCCATTGATGCATCTGTTGAGAAATTCCCTGGATCATGGCGTGGAGCATCCTGACGAGCGCGAGGCCAAGGGCAAGCCGCGTACCGGCGAGGTAGGGCTGATTGCCCGCCACGAGGGCAACAACGTTGTCATCATGGTTACTGATGACGGATCCGGCATCAATGCTGACAAGATCCGCAACAAGGCTGTGGAGAAGGGCATGATCAGCCGTGATGAGGCGGATGCGCTGCCTGATGCTGATGCAGTAAGGCTTATCTTCCTGCCGGGCTTCTCCACTGCGGAGCAGATTACGGACGTATCCGGCCGTGGCGTAGGCATGGACGTGGTGCGCAGCAAGATTGAGTCCCTGGGCGGCCATGTGGATGTTGAAACCAAGATTGACGAGGGTTCCGTATTCAAGATCAAGCTGCCTCTTACCCTGGCTATCATCCAGGCTATGCTGGTGAAGGTGCAGGATGAGATGTACGCTATTCCTCTTGGCTCCATTGACAGCACCATCAATATTACGCCTGATGACATCAAGACCGTCCAGAACAAGGAGGTCATCGTAATCAGGGGACAGATTATCCCTATTACCCGCCTGAACGAGGTACTGAGCGTGCCGAGGGGCAAGGAGGCTACTGATGAGGATGATATCTTCGTGGTAGTAGTCCATGTAGGGGATCATAAGATTGGTATTGTGGTGGACAACCTGATTGGTCAGCAGGAAATCGTTATCAAGACGCTGGGCAAGCTGCTGTCCGGACTGAAGATGCTGGCCGGTGCTACCATCCTGGGTGATGGCCATGTTGCCATGATTCTGGATGTCAGCGCGTTGATGTAATCAAGGGAGGTATGGAAGATGGCTAAAGAGGATCAGGTAGTGGCTGACGGCGAGGTACAGGTAGTCGCCTTCAAGCTGAGAAACGAGGAATACGGCTTTAGTATTTTGAATGTTCAGGAGATAAAGAACCTCAGTGATATTACCAGAGTTCCATTTGCTCCTGATTTTATCAAGGGCGTTGTCAACCTGCGTGGCAGTGTGCTGCCGGTGATTGACCTGAAGAAGCGACTTGGCCTGGAGGATACTCCGTATACGGCCAACACCCGTATCGTCATCGTGCAGTATGACGAGGTGTATGTAGGCATGCTGGTGGATGCTGTGACAGAGGTGCGTACCATCAACGCGGATGACATTGATACAACGAGGGCTATTACTGCTGGCAACGATGCCAGCTCCAAGTTTATCTCCGGCATCGGCAAGGTGGATGGACGACTGATTATTCAGCTGAATATCAGCGAGATTATGGGTTTGAGCGGCGAGGAGTAATCCTCGCCTCATGAAATAGATTGGTGGGATAAAGGAAATGTCAGATGATGTTGCAAACCTTTCTCCGGTGCAGATGGATGCGCTGCGGGAGATCGGCAATGTAGGTGCAGGAAACTCTGCTACCGCGTTGTCACAGATCATAAGCCGCCGCATTGATATGGATGTGCCGAGAGTATCCATAGTTCCGTTGGATGAGGTGCCGGACCTGGTGGGCGGCCCTGATACGATGGTTGTGGGCGTGTTCCTGAGGGTGTACGGCAAGGCACCAAGCAATATTTTGTTCCTGCTGCCGAAGGAAAGTGCTTTTTATCTGGTTGATATGCTGATGGGGAAAACACACGGTGATACCCAGAAGCTGGATTTTATGGATGAATCCGCATTGATGGAGATAGGAAATATCCTTTCAGGTGCTTACCTGAATGCATTGTTCAATTTTACCAATATTTCCTTGCTGCCATCTATTCCGGCCCTGGCCATGGATATGGCTGGTGCTATTCTCAGTGTTGTGTTGGTTCAGCTTGGTCAGATGGGTGACCATGCCTTAGTTATTGAAACTGAGTTCAAGACAGATGATGACGGTATCAAGGGACATTTCTTCCTGGTGCCGGACCCTGGCTCTTTGGACATAATTTTGCAAGCAGTGGGAGTGTCGTGATATGCCAGAATTAATCAAGGTTGGCATGGCAGATTACAAAGTTGGCCGTGCGCCAGATACCTTAATAAGCTATGGTCTGGGTTCCTGTATCGGCATCTCGCTGTATGACCCTCAGACGAAGATAGGCGGGCTGCTGCATATCATGCTGCCGGACAGTAATCAGTCCAGGGCTAATGAGAACAGGGCGAAGTTTGCAGATACGGGGATTCCGGATATGTTGGAGGAACTCATCCGCATGGGAGCGGCGAAGTCCAGGCTGGTGGCAAAGCTGGCAGGGGGTTCCCAGATGTTTGCTTTTGCCAACGCATCGGATATTATGCGTGTAGGCCTGCGCAATGCATCAGCTTCCAAGGAGATATTGAAGAAGCTGTCAATTCCTATTGTGGGTGAGGATACTGGCGGCAATTACGGCCGCACAGTGCAGATAGACTTGTCCACCGGTGTCTATAAGGTTAAGACTATAGATAAGGGCGATAAGGAAATTTAATATGATTGATAAGTGTAAATTGGCAGCGTCATTGGGGTTGGCAGCCTTGGCGGGACTTACGGCCATGGCTGCCGGGCTGATGAGTGAGGCGCGTGCCTCAGTAGTTTTAGGGCGCACCCTGTGCAGTTTCTTAATCACCGGTGTACTGGTATATATCGGTGTTTTTCTGTTTGAAAGATTTGGCTACCGGGATATGATTGATGAAACAGAGGCGGCCATGGCTGAGCTTGCGGCGCAGGAGAAGGCTGCCGGTGAGGAGCTGGCGGCAGATGCCGCTGATGGCAGGGCTGAGACTGACGGTGGCCAGCAGCATGCAGGTACGGCAGAGGAGGCGGCGGAGCCTGGAAATGGCTTTGAGCCTTTGCAGGCGGATTCCCTGCGCCGTGTAGTTGGCAGCGATGACAGCGGGCAGGGTGATACCAGATAGCAATGTAATGGTGGTGAGATGTTTTGCAGCAGGAAAAGGAGTCGGCTGAGGAGATAAATGAGCTTTGGAGCCTGTATGGCGAAAACCGCAGCATGGAAATTCGCAACCGGCTGGTGGAGCATTATCTGCCTCTGGTGAATATTATCGCAGGCAGGTTGGCTATGAGTCTGCCATCTCATGTTGACAGGGATGATCTGATTATCAGCGGCTATTTCGGCTTGATGGATGCTGTGGATAGATATGACATCAAGCGTGGGAATAAGTTTGAGACCTATGCAGGCATCAGGATAAGCGGTGCCATGAAGGATGAGCTGCGCTCCAGGGACTGGATTTCCGTGTCCCTGAGGCAGAAAATCCGCAGGTATGAGTCGGCAGTGGTGGAGCTGGAGGGCAGGCTGGGCAGGTCTGCCACCGATGAGGAGCTTGCTGAGCGGCTGGAAATGAGCATTGAGCAGGTTCACCACCTCGAGCGGCAGATTAATGCGGCTACGGTTATTCCCCTGGGGGAATACATGAAGTCCGAGGCGGCCATAGCTGTGGATACGGATCCCCACAGGAGTGCGGAGTATATTGAGACACGGGAAACCTTGGCAAAGGCTCTGGATGAGTTGACGGAAAAGGAAAAGCTAGTAGTTTCCCTTTATTATTATGATGAGTTGACAATGAAGGAAATCAGCTTGATAATGCATTTATCAGAGGCGCGGATTTGCCAGCTGCATACCAAGGCAATGTTTAAGCTGAGGGGCTTTCTGGCAAATATAGACGGCATCTGATATATTTGAGATAGATGAAAAGCGTCCGGTTATTGTAAAGATAACGGGTGCAGGGGTGGCAGGGACGCCGCCGTATCTGCATCAGGGAGGGCTGTACATGGATGATCATAAGATAATAGCAAAGGTTGGCGGCAGTGAAGAAGGGTATCTGTTTGAGTTCTGCTCTGATGGTGTTTTTCTGACCGTATATCCCAAGAGTGAAAAGGGCCTGATGTTTGAAATGTCAGATATGCGGCGGGTGCTGAAGGACTTCAGTGTGGATGACTATGACCTGAAGCTGCTGACTGACACGCTGAAGGAGAATAGCGGCGAGCCTGTGCTTTTGGGCAAGAAGTTTATTTTGCCGAAGGAGTTTGAAGGGGCTGTGCTTGATGAGGAAGCTGCTGAGGCGGTGAGGGAGCATGTGGTGTACGGTGCAGCCATCGTAGAGGTGGCGCCGGACAAGCTCAGTGCTACCCTGCGCTTTGACATAGGTTCCAGGGAATCTGTGCCTACCCTGGAGATGATTATGGATGCAATCCGCCTGCGCAATGTGAAGTTCGGCATTATGCCGGATGCCATAAAGGAAGCCATGGAAACCAGGCGGCCTACCGTGATTGCCAAAGGTGAGCCTCCTCAGAATGGCAAGGATGCCGTCATTGACAAGAAGTTCAATATAGGTGAAAAGGGTGTGCCGGTGGTGGATGAGCATGACCGGGCGGACTACAAGAACCTGAATATGTTCCTGCGGGCTGTGAAGGGGCAGGTGCTGGCGGAACGCATTCCCCATACCAAGGGGATCCCGGGCACCAATGTCTATGGTGACAAGATAAATGCCAAGAACGGCAAGCCGAAGCCGGTGCCAAATGGCAAGAACACCATCGTCAAGGACGAGAATTTCGTGGTTGCCGATATGGACGGCCAGATTGTGGACAAGGGCAGCAAGATCGATGTGGATCCGCGCCTGGAAATCAAGGGCGATGTGGGCATGGCCACAGGTAATATTGATTTTGATGGTGCCATTGTGGTAAATGGCAATGTGGAAGCCGGTTTCGTGGTGAAGGCGGCAGGTGATATTGAAATCAAGGGCATGGTCAGCGGTGCTGATGTGGAAGGGCGCAATATTTTCGTCAAGGGCGGCGTGCAGGGCATGAACCGGGGCCGCATCAAGGCTCTGGAGGATTTCCGTGCCTCCTTTGCGGAAAATGCGGATATTGAGGCATGCGGCGATATCTATATTCAGGATGTGGCCATGCATTCCACCATCAGGGCAGGCCATCATCTGGTGATGGATGAGGGCAAGGGGCAGATAACCGGCGGCAACTTGGCAGCCGGTGAGGAAATCCGTGCCAAGTGCATCGGTAATGAGGCCAATGTCATTACCCGTGTCAGCGTGGGCGTGAACCCGATGCTCCAAAAGGAGTATCAGGCCGTGCTGAAGGAGTACAACGAGGCCAAGAAGCGCCAGGAATCCCTGAATAAAACCCTGAGCACCCTGGAGAAGATTGACATGAACCAGCTGCCTCCTGCCAAGGTGGAGCAGCTGAATGCCCTGGTGCGCTCCCAGTTCCCCCTTGCCGGTCAGGTGGAGCGGTGCGAGCGCAGGCTGAGGGAGATTGATGCGGAGCTGCAGAAGATGCGTAACGGCAGGGTAAGGGTGCTGGATACCATGTACCCGGGCGTAAGGCTCAGCATTAATTCCATCATAAAGAATGTACAGGTCAAGGAGACTCATTGTACCCAGTATGTGAAGGATGACTTTATCGTGGTTGGTGCTTATTGATTTTGTGGTATTTTTAGGAGCGATGGCTTATGGATTTTGCACCGATGAGTTTGCGGATGATGGTACCTCACGCCAATGATGTGGGGGAAATACAGCACAATATGAACCAGCAGGCAGCTATGCAGCAGGATTTCAAGGCACTGCAGCAGAAAAAGCTGATTGAGAGGCAGCAGAGCCAGGTGCGTACCAAGGATGAGGCCGAGGGCGAGAAGATTAAGGATAATCCTGAGAAGAAGCAGGGCGGCAGGGAACGGGGTGCCCGGAAGAAGAAGTCCCCCAAGGAGATTATGGAGGCCCAGGGGGTTACAGCCGATACTCAGGAGCCGCCTATGGCGGTGGATCACTTCCGGGGGCGCAGCATAGACATCAGCTGCTAGCCCCGGGGGTTGGCTTGCCATGGGCGGTAGATTTGCAGGTGGGGTTATAGATGACCACAGAGATATTAGGATTTATTATTATTGCCGGGGCGGTGATTGTCCTGGTTGCCAGGCATCAGCTGAGCAGGGCGGAGGATGACCCGGAAGTGCTGGAAGCGGCTACAGGCCGTCTCCGCTATGAGCTGGAGCAGTCGGCAGATGAGATTATCAGTCGCATGACGGAGCATGTTGACCGGCTGGAAAGGCTTTTGCGTGAGGCTGACTACAAGGCGGAGGTTCTGCAGGAGAGAATCCGTCAGCTGGAAGCCTTGCAGGGTGCGCAGGGAATGCATGGCATGGAGGCCGGCGCGGCCTATCAGCCTCTGTCCGGTGCGGAGCGGCAGGGGGTGGATTATCTGACTGTCAGGGCGGCAGCGGATGCATCTGCTGCAAATGTGAATGCTTCGGCAGGAGCCGCCTCTGTCCGTGAGCCGGGCGGCTACGGCATGCCGTCTATGAGCGAGTCGGACAGGCGTGCCTGGGAGCTGATACGGGAGGCCTCCATGGAGCTGGAAGCTCAGTATGAGGCCCAGTCCAATGCTATGCAATCAGCCCAGCAGTCTGATGCCCTGCAGCAGGCGGTGGATATTCAGACAGGCAATCTGGACAGCTATGTGAGCGGCAGCAGCTATGCAGCTGAGACGGCAGATGAGCTGGGGTATGCCTACGACGAGGAAAAGGGGCTGGATACCGAGGCGGCTGCCAGGCAGGCACGTCAGATGCTGGCACAGGGCTTTGAGGTGGATGACATTGCCAGGGCAACGGGCCTGGGCATCGGGGCGGTGCAGCTGATCAGGCAGATGGAGGCCCGTCAGGCTGTCAACCGGGAGAAGGAAGGCTGATTGCCGGATAAAAAAAGCAGGGATTAATTTTAAATTGCTTGACAATAGTAGTGTGATTCGTTTATAATACTACTTGTCTGTGGGGGCATAGCTCAGCTGGGAGAGTGCTTGACTGGCAGTCAAGAGGTCAGGGGTTCGAACCCCCTTGTCTCCACCATATTGATATCATGAGGCTTCGGCATTTGCCGGAGCTTTTTTGTTGTCCGCAAAAATACCTTCCGGGGTGCTTGGTAAATATTTTCGGCATGGCTATTTTTTTGTGGAGGGGAATGTTGTATAATGAAAAAGTATTTTTTTGTGTGTTAGCTAGGGAGTGATACAGATGGAATTACGAGGCTTGACAGAGGCAGAGGTAATAGAGAGCAGGGCACAGCACGGCAATAACAGCCTGACGCAGATTATGCCGGAGCCTCTGTGGAAAAAGGTCCTGCATGGCTTCCGTGACCCGATGATCATGATTTTGCTGGCGGCACTGGTCATTCAGGCGGTTCTGTACTTTTTGGGGCAGGCGGAGTGGTACGAGGCAGCCGGTGTGCTGATTGCCATCTTGCTTGCCAATGGCGTGGCGGCAATCAGTGAAAGCCAGCAGGAGGGCAAGGCTCTTTCCCTGCGGGAGGAGGAGGCTGCCAAGGATGTGACCAAGGTTCTGCGTGAGGGCGTCCTGCAGGAGATTCCTGTCAATGATGTGGTGGCTGGCGATATTGTTTTCCTGCAGGCAGGCGACCGCATTCCGGCAGACGGGGAGCTGGTGAAGGGCCGGGCGAAGCTGGACCAGTCGGTGCTGAATGGCGAGACGGAGGAAATCACGAAAAAGCCTGTGCCGGAGGGTGAGGCTGCTTCGTATGACAGGCTGGATTTGCTGAACCCTCACTATGTTTACCGTGGCACGGTGGTGTGCAGCGGTGAGACCTATCTGGCAATCAAGGTTGTGGGGGATGACACCCTGTTCGGGCAGCTGGCCTTGGAGGCTCAGTCCAATACCAGGAAGACGCCTTTGCAGGTGAAGCTGGGCAGGCTGGCCCATCAGATTTCCACCTTCGGCTATGTGGGGGCAGTGGCTATCGTGCTGGGGATTTTGCTGAAGACTTTTGTGACAGGCCAGCTGCCGGAGGGGCTTTTTCAGTGGATACGCCTGATTATGGATGCGGTGACGGTGGCGGTAACGGTGATTGTCTGTGCCGTGCCGGAGGGGCTGCCCATGCTGACCTCCATGCTGCTTTCAGCCCAGAGCCTCAAGATGGAGAAGGACAACGTGCTGGTGAAGAAAATCAATGGCATGGAAACCTCCGGCAGCCTGAGCATCCTGTTCAGCGACAAGACGGGAACGATTACGGAAGGGAAGCTGTCTGTGGCGGAGCTGGCATCAGGTGATGGCAGCGTGCTGTACCGTGCCTGTGATGATGGGGACGGGCATGAGGAATGTGCCGTGAGGGATTTCCAGGGCATAAGCAAGGAGTATCTGCACCATCTCCTGCTGGGGCTGGGGCTGAATAACAGTGCCAGTGCCAGTGGCGGCAAGGTGATTGGCGGCAACAGCACTGACCGTGCCATCATGGGTTTTCTGGCGGAGAAGGGACTGGCAGGCCAAATCGATAAGCATCTGGCGGCGGATTGCCGGTATTTTAATTCCCACGACAAGTATGCCGCTGTGGAGATAAAAGGCACTGGGCTGACCTATGTCAAGGGTGCGCCGGAGGTGCTGATGAGCTGCTGCCACAGCTATTATGATGCCAATGGCAATTTGCATCCTTTGCCAACTTTGAATAAATTGCAGGTGTATGCCAATGAGCAGGCAAAGCGTTCTATGCGCCTTCTGGCGGTAGCGGCAGGCAGGACAAGGCGCAATGAGGCCGGAGAGCTGGTCATGCCGGAGGAGCTGGTGCTGGTGGGCCTCATCAGTATCAGGGACAATCTAAGGCAGGAAGCGGTGGCTGCCATTGAGGAAGTGCAGAAGGCCGGTATCCAGGTGGTGATGGTGACCGGGGACAAGCGGGAGACTGCCATGGCTATAGCCAGGGAGGCAGGTCTCCTGAAGGATGAAGGGGAGCTTGTCCTTACATCATCCGACATGAATTGCCTGACGGATGATGAGCTGAAGGAAAGGCTGCCACGGCTCCGGGTGGTGGCAAGGGCACTGCCTACGGATAAAAGCCGTCTGGTGCGGCTGGCACAGGAGCTGGATTATGTGGTGGGCATGACCGGGGATGGCGTCAATGACTCACCGGCATTGAAAAAGGCTGATGTGGGCTTTGCCATGGGCAGCGGTACGGAGGTTGCCAAGGAGGCAGGGGATATTACCATCCTTGATGACAGGTTTTCCTCTATTGAGAAGGCAATCCTCTACGGGCGTTCCATGTTCAAGAGCATCCGCAAATTCCTGATTTTCCAGCTGACGGTTAATGTGGCGGCGGTGCTGATCTGCTTTATCGGCCCTTTGCTGGGAGAAAATGTTGTGCTGACGGTAATTCAGCTGCTGCTGGTAAACCTGGCCATGGACACCCTGGCGGCTATTGCTTTTGGCGGTGAGCCTGCCTTGAAGGAATACATGCAGGAGGCACCGGTGCCACGGAGGGAGAGCATCGTGACACGGAAAATGCTGGGACAGGTAATGGCCTGCTCCCTGTATATCACGGCAATCTGCCTGGGGATACTGTTTCTGCCCTCTGTGCATCAGTTCTTCGGGGATGTGGACATTACCTATATGAAGTCGGCGGTTTTTGCCACTTTTATGATGGCAATAGCATTTAATGGCTTTAATGCCAGGACGGAAAGCGTGAATGTGCTGCAGCATATCGGCAAAAATAAGACATTTTTACTGGTGACGCTGCTGATTTTTGCCGGGCAGTTCCTCTTTGTGGAGCTGGGGGGCGAGGTGCTCAGCGTGGAGCCCCTGACAGTGAAAACCTGGCTGTGCTGCGGCGTTCTGGCGGCACTGGTCATTCCGGTGGACATGGTACGGAAGCTGCTGTCCTAAGCTGGCGGCCTCGTAGTGCTATTGAGGCATTGTATTATTGAGGTATTATGTTATTGTGCTGTTGTGCTATGGCTGTTACATGTAAATTTCAGCCAGCTTTTATAAAATAAAAATGCTGTGATTTTTTCATGGTGTTATTGAGTTTTTTGTTTGAAGGAAAGGATTTTGCATGGAACTTTTTAGTGTGGAGTTTTTTGGTGCGCTGATGTCCATTGTGCTTCTTGATCTTGTGCTGGCAGGGGATAATGCGGTGGTGATTGCCATGGCATCCCACAGGCTGCCGGATGAGATGCGGAAGAAAGCCATCTGGATTGGCACGGTGGGCGCCGTGGTGGTGCGCACTATCATGACGCTTTTGGCGGTGTATATTCTGACGATTCCTTATTTGCAGGCACTGGGAGGCTTGCTGTTGATTCCTATCGGCATCAAGCTGTTGAAGCCTGCCGGGCATGAGGAGCATGTGGAGGCTGCCGACTCCTTCGGCGGGGCGGTCAGGACGATTATCGTGGCGGATGCCGCCATGGGGATTGATAATGTGCTGGCGGTTGCCGGTGCGGCTTCCGGGAGCTTTTTGCTGGTGATGATCGGGCTGGTTATCAGTATTCCTATTGTAGTGGGCAGCAGCCAGCTGATTGGCAAGCTGCTGGACAGGTGGCCTATCCTGATTTATCTGGGCTCCGGCATCCTGGGCTGGACTGCCGGCAGCATGCTGTGCCATGACCAGCGGCTGGGCGTTGTGCTGGCCGATTTGCTGGGCAGCCATGCGTCTTATATTATGTCTGCGGTGCTGGCGGCATTCGTGTGCGGTGTGGGGTACCTCAAACGCAGGTAAATTTCAGTTTATCGTCGTGAAGGTACGAGACTTTTAGAACATTAACGGATGAGTTTTGTTGGTTTGTGGATTCTGTTCAGATTAAAAATGGGCTGAGCGGGACAGCTACCCATAGAAAACACGCTCGCGCTCCTAGTTGTACCTAGCGGATGCTAAACTCACGCTTCGCCTACGGCTCGCGTATCGTTAAGCACCGAGGTACAACAAAGGTTTTCTATGGGTACTGTCCTCACTCATCCCTTTCTTTGTCTGAACAGATATAAACAAAATGACAGAACCACATACATTATTTGTTA
>NZ_VUNR01000011.1 GCF_009695585.1 Anaerovibrio slackiae | reverse complement strand
GCCAATGTCCATATATTGAAAAATGTACAATGAGCCGCAACCATACAAAGGTTGTGACACGCCATATATGGTCAGAGTATATGGAATATGCTGAGGAATACCGGCATGTATTCCAATACAAGGAAATCTATAAGCAACGCAGAGAAACCATTGAGAGGGTGTTTGCAGATGCTAAGGAACGTCATGGTTTAAGGTATACCATGCTGCGTGGCCTGGAAAAGGTAAAAATGCAGGCGACGCTTACTTTTGCGTGCATGAATTTAAAGAAATTGGCAATATGGAAACATAGGAAGAGGCAACCAAAGCCACCTGTACATGGGAAAAATAGTTTTTGTGAGAAAATAAAATACAGATTACTTTATAAGGCAAAAATATGGCAGCGAGTGTGGATAACTCGCTGCCATATTTGTCTACGGTCTGACTGCTGCATATATTGCAGCAGTTCCGCTACTATACGCAACTGCATATTTTGTACCAATATAACATGCAAAATCATCCTCAAATTTTTTTAAAACTCCACCATCTATACATGCCAAGGATTCATTTCTCATATATTCTGAAACATTTTTTATATCATCACCATTAATATCATTCCAATTATCATGTATCATTTTATCCCCTACTAACAACAATTGCATAAACACAATTTAAAATATAATAATATTGATCTCCGCACCCATCTTATTGCAATGCGCCTGATATTTGCATCAATAAAGTCTAACTTCATGCAATATCATTATAAATCAAGATACTTCTTTAAGCAATCATAACATAATAATTTAGATCACCGACATACTGCCACCACTTTTAGCAATAACCACCTTCTATAACTCCATACTAAATCCGACATACATTTGCTCAATTTTATCTCCCAGCACCTCGTGCAATATAGCAAATGCCTCATCACCAGTACAATGCCCTGTCACAATAAACTCAACGCCTGATTCCTGCAACCTGCCAGCCAGCCTGCGCACATCCTCAGCAGAAGTCTTATACAGATGGAAACCGCCAACTATGCCGATGATTTTCCTGCCACCATAGGCTGCGCGGACTTCCTCAATAATATTCTCCACGCCCCCATGACAGCAGCTGTTGAAAATCACCAGTCCATCCTCCACCTCAAAAATAAGGCTCTGCTCATGCTGGAACAATTCAGGAAAAAACATATCCAGCTCCTTCACATACATGCGGGCTTTCAATCCAGCTTCCTTCATATCAAGGGAATGAGGCAGCAGCTTTACTCCTGGATATGGGCTGTACTCGCCATCCACCCTGACCAGCCTGTCACCATGTTTTTCCAGCCAGCCCTCATGGATGCCCACGTATTCCATGACACCATCATCATCACTGTAGCAGTTTTCCTGACAGGCCTGCCGAATATAAAGCGGTGCATGGTCATTAACAGCAAAAAACGCTTCCATGCCATCCGAGTGGTCATAATGGGCATGGGACAGCACCGCAACATCCACCTCTGCCAAATCTATACCCATTTTTTCCGCATTTTCTGCAAATGCCCCCGAGGCTCCCGTATCCAGCAATATATTTTTACCCTCATACTCAATCAGAATTGACAAGCCCCACTCGCCAGCCAATTCTCCCGATGATATATTGTCCATCAATACTTTTATTTTCATTAGAATCCAATCCCTATCCAAAACCTACAACGAAACTTACCTCAATCTATTGCAAACATATTCTTTAACATAGCCAGACCAGTACCTGTCTTGAATATCTTTTCCTGCACACTCTTAACGGCAGAAGCAGGCACATTATCCTCGTACAGATTCACGAGAAAATCCGCCTCTACCAAAATCTGATAGTCCAGCCCATCTATCTCCGCATAAGTATGATGGTGCGCAATCAGGTATTTGATTCGCTCAATCTGTTCAGCCGTGAAGCCGCCCAGCTGATGAAGCAGCTTCTCCGCCTCGCCTGGTCCTTCCAGCTCCTGATATTTGCCGCTGCAGCTGCCATACTTTGCCTCGCTTACGTGTATGCCAATATCATGCAGGATAGCTGCCGCCTCCAGCACAAAAAGCTCATCCGCCTCCATATCTTCTAATGTACCGATAGCCGCTGCCAAATCATGCACCTTGACAAAATGCTGAATCCGCTTGGCATCTCCCTTGTCATACTCTATCATTGCCGCCATCAATTCTGCGATTTTCCTATCCATCATATTGCTCCCTGTTTTCTCTCATATTCCTAACAACATCATTCAAGAAGTCAAACCTGCAACCAACAGCAAAAATCACTACTCCGGTATGCCATCATTCTCATAAGTAGCAAATATTGTCTGCGGATTATCATAATAAAAGCTGCTATTGTAGTCCTCAATTAAATCTGACACCTTGGAATGATATGCCGCTAGCAACGCATTGACAACACCCTTTTGCTCCTTTGCCTCCACCATCAGTATCAGCCTCTTGTATACCTTGCCGATATCCCAATGAGTGGGCACAGAATATTCACACTCTGCCACATTGTCAAAATTCCCCTGCTGAATATGGCACTCCTCAATAAAATCATCGCTAACGCGGTCTATATTATCACTATGATACACATCTGCCAGCTCATATATCTTGGCAATAGTAGCTTCTCCCAAGGCATCCACCACATCAACCGGCTTATTTTTCGTCCGCCTGGCAATGTAGGCAATCAAGCTGCAAGTAAAAAATAAATCATTGTTTTTCTGCAATTCACGCCCCTGCATCATTTTATCACTTCCTCACTATATTCAAACCGTAAGCATTGTAAAGCCCGTTCTGTACAAAAATTAATCTGATGAGTGGGATACTTGAATCTCGCCAATGCCCAAAACTGCTTGCGTGTAATAACCCCCTCCATATAATCCGAAATGTAATTGTAAACCTGATCATCAGCCATTGCACCAATTACAATATCATAATCATGATATTCCCCATACCGGCAGGCAATAATAAAATCCAGCCATTCTTCTGTCATACTGGCAAATTCCAAAATCCTTAAATCCTCATCAATCAATGCTGAATATACATTCACCACCGAAGACCGATATCTCTTTGCCCATCTTTGTGCCTGTTCCTTGATAACAGTACAATAAAAACCATTGCCAAAATCCTTGGTATTGCGCCCCTTACGAATTTCAGGCTGCCTTATTTCAACATAACTCCCATGATAAACCAGCATCTTTCCCATTTTTCACCATTCTCTCACTCTTGGAAAATATTGAACATCTATTATCTGCAATTTTATATAATTATACTATATTTGCAAACAGATAGCAGAAAAACTTTCGATGACGGCAAACTATCTTGCTAATGTAATTACGCAACCGCCCACCATTTGCTTTCATGCATCCAGACTATCCCGCAAGAAAAAAGCAGCCCGCAGGCTGCTCGCAAGTGCTACATTCACGCAGCATTATCGTATTACATAACAAATATTTTTGCTTACATAACACATATTTCTGCGTACATGACAAATATTTCTGCATGACTTCATCAGATGCCCATCTCAATATTATAGAGAATCTTCTCCAGCTTCTCCATTTCCTCCGAGGAACGCTTGTTGATAGCCTCAATTTCCTGTATGGACTGGATAGACTGGTAGATGTGCTCCACACCCTCACTAAAGGTAACCTGAAGCTTTTCCATTTCAGCTGCAAAATTAGCATCAAAATTGCCGATTTTTTCTTCAAAATCCTTATTATCCAGCAGATTCTTATTAATCTCATCAACATCGTGCATGAGCATCTTAATTGCCTCATCAGAAGAACACAGGCTGCTCTGGGTGTTTTCGGAAAGCTTGCGGACCTCCTGTGCCACCACGGAGAAGCCGCGGCCTGCCTCACCGGCACGGGCAGCCTCAATGGCGGCATTGAGGGCGAGGAGGTTAATCTGGGAAGCAATCTCATTAATCATCTTCATTACACCGTCAATCTTCTGGGTGCTCTGGGAAAGCATATCCAGTTTCGGGGTAATCTCACGGTTGCGGGAAATCATCTGGGCAAAAAGCTCCTTCTGATCACCGATGCTGCCCGAAATCTGACTGATTGTGCCCTTGATCATCTCCACATCATCCGCTATGCGATTGATGGTAGTGACAATCCCCGGCATCTTGGCATGATAGTCATTGAACATGCTGATAAGGTTGTCCTTGAGCTTTTCCGTGGCCTTCTGCCGGGCAATGATACGCCTGTAAAAGAACGCATTACACTCTGAATAGGTGGAAGCAAAATTGTCAATATAGCGGTCTGAGAAGCTCTGCCCTTCCGGAATATGATAAAAGAAGATTGCCGTCAGTGTTTCATTGACATGAAGCCCGGCAATTTCGCCAAAGCTGGAGAAGCCAGCCACCGGAACATCTGCAAAGAAATCCATGTGCTTTGTGTCTTCCGGGTACCCCAGACGGCGCATGAGGCAGTCATTCAGAATGCCGCCAATAGGCTCCGGCTTGCCCTGAGAAAAAGCCTTGAAGTCACGGGAAAGGGTAGCCTCCAGGGACTGACGCCTGATCAAATAAAGCTTTTCACCAGTTACCACATCGCAGAAGAAGGAAATCCTGTCATTGGCCTCATCGATGCTGGCAACATCGCGTAAAAAGTCCTCACCATTAATATCTGCGGCAAAGGTATACTCCTGCAATCTTTCATTTATGCCGTCCACCGTGCTGACGCCAAAGTGATCTTTCAATGCCTTGATGAAGGAAACTGGACGGCCGGAGGCATCTTCCACTGTCTCAATATAGCGCAGGGCTGTATTGCCGCTGCTGACAGTAAAGGCAGCACTGGTGCGCTCCCCTGACTGGGTTTTCAGGATGCCATAGCGATAGGCATGCTTGAGGCGGAACAGCGTAATCACTGCATGATTTTCCAAACACCTGTTATTGTCGTAAATATAGGTGTGTGTAAAGGTCAAATCACCAGCAGAGCTGCCGCCAATAAACGGAATAGGATACTTGCCTGTTTCGTACATAGCCTGCAAAACAAAAGTCTCGCTGCTGGAAGCCCCATCCACATAAATCATGGCAAAGCTATGAGCTGTACTGAGCCGGAATGGCACCTTGTGCTTTTCTATCTCACGGCGGATAGCCGCAACCCGGTCATTGATGCTCATCTCTACAACGCCCCTGCGCAGGTCGCTATTGGAGAGCGGTATGCTCATAATATATGTGTCCTCAATCATCCGATTGGAATACACCTGCAACAGCAGCTTGGCACGTCCCTCCGCATCATTGCAGTAGAAGGTACGGCTTCCCTTTGTCCGGCAAAGCTCCCCGGAGGTTGTCAGCAAAATAACCTTCGTTGAGGCTGAAACCTCTTTCTTTATAGCCCGGGCAACTTCCTCCAGATTCAAATCCGAGGAAACAAACCCCATAATCAGCGCACATCCCTCTGCCACATCAGTAAGCTCCCGCAAATGAGCCGCATCCAGCTCGCTTTTGCTTAAATAAGCAATTTTCATATCTTTCTGCTGTGCAGGCACAGGCTTTTGTGTAACCGGCTGAACCTGGCTAACAGGCTGTGCGGCTGCCTCAGCTTTCTTTTTACCCCCAAAAAAACGACTGAACATAATAACTCCTCCATATTATATTCCATATCCCTAAAAAGTTTATTTCGTATTATAAATTCTACAAAAAACACAAAAATCCTGCTAATTCTTTCATACTTTACAACTTTTTAGGAAAAAACTTCCTCCTGGAAGCATATCAAGCCTTTTTCGGCCTGCCCATTGCCATGACTACCCCCACCACAATCAGCAATGCTCCCAGCCAGAACCATAAAGTCACCGGCTCCCCCAGAAGCAGCCAGCCCAAAAAAGTGCCCACAATGGGCTGCCAGAACATGAAAAGCCCTGCGGTAGACGCATCCATATACAACAAGCCCTCATTCCACAGCACAAAACCGCCGGTGGTGGAGATAATCCCCATATAGCCGATGCTGAGAAGCACCTGAGGGGTAAGCAGCAGGCTATAATCCGCCTGGGTTGCCAGCCACCACACAGAATAGGGTGCCAGGCACACAAGAGCCACCAGCAGGCCGTAAAAGGTCAGCACAATAGGGGAATACCGGTCTAAAAGCTTCAAAAACACCGCCATCAGTGCCCAGGTCCAGGCCGCCACAAAGAGGAAAAATCCCCCCAGCAAATTCACCTGAAAATTATCCGGGTCATAGACAATCATCAATACACCGATGGTAGCCAGCACCACGGACATAATCCGCCCAAAGGTCAGCCGCTCCTTCAATATCCACCAGCCGAACAGCACCATAAAGGCCGGGGTAGCAGCCGTAATAGTGGAACCGGTCTGAGCCGAGGTCAGGAGTGTGCCCGACTCCTGGGTGACGATGGACAAGGTCTGCCCGATAAGCCCCACCAGTGCCAAAAGCTTCCAGTCCTTCCTGTCAATCTTCCATGACACATGGCGATAGCAGCCCAGGGCATACAGGGCAAAAAAGGCCAGAATATAGCGCATCCACACCAGAGGAACAGCTTCCACCGCCCCTACCACCAGCCGCACAGCCAAAAAAAGCCCGCCCCAGATAGTACCAGCCAGGGAAAGGCAGATTGCCCCTTTCATAGTTTTACTCACATTATCACTACCAAATCCTAAAAAAAGGGCAGTGCAGCTACCATGCCGCACCGCCACCAATATATCAAATCACACTTTTATTACGCTTCTACATTTGCCTGCTTGGCATCCTTTTCAGCCACATAGGCCTTTTCAGCTGCCATAATATCGGCTGCCAGCTTCAGCTGCAGCTCCACCTGCTGATAAGAAGTGCCGCCATAGGAATTGCGGTTCTTTACGCAGGTCTCAGGGCTGATGGCATCGTAAATGTCCTCCTCAAACAAATCGGACAGCTCCTTCAGCTCAGCCATAGTCATATCAGCCAGCCACTTATTCTGCTCAATGCAGTAGTGAACAGCCTTGCCGGAAACAGCATGAGCCTGACGGAAAGGCAAGCCCTTCTTCACCAGATAGTCAGCCAGATCAGTTGCATTGGAGAAGTCCTCTGCCACAGCACGGCGCATTACATCCTTGCGCACCTTCATGCCCCGCATGATACGGGCATACACTGCCAGGCTGAACTTGATGGTATCAATGGCATCAAAAATGCCTTCCTTGTCCTCCTGCAAGTCCTTGTTATATGCCAGCGGCAGCCCCTTCACCGTAGTCAGCATAGCCATGAGATGGCCCATGACACGGCCTGTCTTGCCCCGAACCAGCTCGGATACATCAGGGTTTTTCTTCTGAGGCATCATGGAGGAGCCGGTGCAATGGGCATCGTCCAGCTCAATAAAGAAGAACTCACGGGAACACCACAAAATGGTTTCCTCACTGAGACGGGACAGATGCACCATCAGGATAGAAGCAGCTGACAGGAATTCCATGATATAGTCCCTGTCAGACACTGCATCCAGGCTGTTGCTGTAAATCGACTCAAAATTCAGCTGCTCCGCCACAAAAGGACGGTCAATAGGGAAAGTTGTGCCAGCCAGGGCACCTGCCCCCAGCGGCATGATGTCGCAGCGGTCATAGACACCCTTGAAGCGGTCAAAGTCCCGCTTCAGCATGCCGAAGTAGGCCATCATGTGATGGGAGAACAAAATCGGCTGGGCGCGCTGCAGATGGGTATAGCCCGGCATAATCACATCGCTGTACTTCTCTGCCGCTTCCACCAGTGCCGCCTGCATATCGAGAATCAGCTTCTCCACCTCCACCACCTGACGGCGGATGAACATGTGGGTGTCCAGCGCCACCTGGTCGTTGCGGCTGCGGGCCGTATGCAGGCGTCCGCCAGCCTCGCCGATAGCGTCAGTCAGCCGCTTCTCGATATTCATGTGAATATCCTCAAGGGCAACCTCAAAAGAGAAATTGCCCTCCTCGATTTTCTTGTAAATATCCTTCAGGCCGCTGATAATGTCATCCCGGTCTGCCTCGGAGATAATGCCGACCTTCGCCAGCATGGTAGCATGGGCAATAGAACCGGCAATATCCTCATTGTACATCCGCTTATCAAAATCAATAGAAGCCTGAAAATCATTAATCATCTCGTCGGTAGACTTGGAAAAACGTCCGCCCCAGAGCTGCTCTGCCATAATTACTTACCTGCCTTTTCCTGCATCAGGGCACGAACCTTCAGCGGCAAGCCAAAGAGGTTGATAAAGCCTTCTGCATCAGCCTGATTGTAAACATGGTCTTCCTCAAAGGTTACAAATTCCTGATTGTACAGGGAATAAGGGGACTTGGCACCTGCGCTCATGATGTTGCCCTTATAGAGCTTCAGCTTTACAGTGCCGGTTACAGTCTCCTGAGTGCTGTCAACAAAAGCGGACAGAGCCTCACGGAGCTGGCAGAACCACATGCCGTCATAAACCAGCTCGCCAAAGCGGATAGCTACGCCTTCCTTGTAGTGATAGGTAGCACGGTCGAGGCAGAGATACTCCAGCTCGCGATGAGCATAGAACAGGATTGCTCCGCCCGGATTCTCATACACACCGCGGGACTTCATGCCCACAAGGCGGTTCTCGCAAATATCAACAATACCAACGCCATTCCGGGCACCGATATCATTCAGCTCAGTCAGAAGCTCCACTGCACCCATCTTCTTGCCATTAACAGCCACAGGAATACCCTTTTCAAAATCAATGGTTACATACTCAGGCTTGTCAGCGGCATCCTCCGGAGCCTTGGATACCAGGTACATCTCGTTCTGAGGTGCATTCCAAGGGTCCTCCAGGTCAGAGCCTTCATGGGACAGATGCCAGATGTTCTTGTCCATGGAATACTTCTTGTTGTCGGTAGGAATGTCGATGTTGTGAGCCTTGGCATACTCAATCTCCTGAGTACGGGACAGCAGGTCCCACTCACGCCAAGGAGCAACAATAGCCATGTTAGGAGCCAGAGCCTTGACAGTCAGCTCAAAGCGAACCTGATCGTTGCCCTTGCCGGTAGCGCCGTGAGCAATAGCCTCGGCGCCTTCCTTCTTGGCCACCTCAACCAGACGCTTGGCAATCAGCGGACGGGCGAAGGAAGTGCCCAGCAGATACTTGCCCTCATAAACAGCACCAGCCTTCAGGGTTGGCCATACGTACTCCTCCAGGAACTCCTGAGTCAAATCCAAAATATAGCACTTGGAAGCGCCGGAACGCAGAGCCTTGTCATGGATAGCCTGCATGTCATCACCCTGGCCGATATCAGCACAGCAGGCAATAACCTCGCAGCCGCCATAGTTTTCCTTGAGCCAAGGAATGATAACGGAGGTATCAAGACCACCGGAATATGCCAATACGACTTTCTTAAATTCTGCCATAATATTTACAACTCCTTAATCATTATTTCCACATGAGAAAATAGATAAACAATATTTATCAGCCCATTGTAAGAGCCATAATCGCCTTCTGGGTATGGAGGCGGTTCTCAGCCTCATCAAAGATTACATCAGCGTAAGCCTCAAGGATTTCATCGGTGATTTCCTCCCCCCGGTAAGCCGGCAGACAGTGCATAACGATAACGCGCTTGTCAGCCACCGCCAGAAGCTCTGCATTTACCTGATAATCCTTGAAAATCTTCTTGCGCTCCTCGTGCTCGTCCTCCTGGCCCATGCTTGCCCAGGTATCAGTTACCACGATATCAGCGTCCTTGGCTGCCTCAAACGGGTCATTCACCAGCTTGATGGATGCGCCGGTTTCCTCCGCATCCTTGCAGGCATTCTCAAAAACCTGCCTATCAGGCTCAAAGCCCTTCGGATTGGCAGAAACAAAATCAATGCCTGCCTTGGCGCAGCCGTACATGTAGGAATTGGTCATGTTGTTGCCATCGCCTACATAGGCCATCTTCAAGCCCTTGAGATTCTTGCCCTTGTGCTCCTGAATAGTCAGCAGGTCAGTCAGAACCTGGCAAGGATGCAAAAGGTCAGTCAGGGCATTGATAACAGGCACATCAGACCATTTAGCAAACTCCTCCACCCTGTCATGGCCAAAGGTGCGAATCATGATGCCGTCCAGATAACGGGACATAACACGGGCAGTATCCTTGATAGGCTCGCCCCTGCCCAGCTGCAAATCACGGTTGGACAGAAACAGTGCCTGACCGCCCAGCTGATACATACCTGTTTCAAAGGAAAGGCGGGTACGGGTGGAAGATTTCTCAAAAATCATGCCCAGAGTCTTGCCCTTCAAGATATGATGCTCAATGCCGGCCTTCTGCTTTGCCTTGAGCTCATGGCCCAAAGCCAGGATTTCATTTACCTCATCCACGGAAAGGTCATGGATGGAAAGCATGTCCTTGCCTTTTAACATTTTATAACCTCCAATAGGCATACCGAATATATACTTATGTACACCAACAGCGTATATTATACTACATTAAAGGAAGAAAATAAACCTTCTGCTGCATGGGTATACAATATTATTACATATTTATTGCACAGAATGCGTTAGCAAACTATTAAGCATACTGCGGCAATACTGCCTCAACTGCATCGCAAACCTCGTCAATATGCGCCTTGGTAACAATCAAAGGCGGCACAAAGCGCAGCACATTCCCGGCTGTGCAGTTGATAATAGCCCCCTTGTCCAGGCAGGCATTGACAATCTCCCGGCCCGGCTTGGTGAGCTCCATGCCCAGAATCAGCCCCATGCCCCGGACTTCCTTAATAAGAGCCGGGAACTTCGCCTGCATATCCTTCAAACGGGACTTCATGTAATCCCCCATCTCAGTGACATGCTGCAAAAATGCCTCATTGCCCACATTATCCAGCACCACGTTGGCAGCCGCACAGGCCAGCGGATTGCCGCCAAATGTAGAACCGTGGTCACCGGCATGGAGAGCCGCCGCCACCTTGTCACTGGTGATAAAGGCCCCGATTGGCACACCGCCAGCCAGTCCCTTGGCAAGGGTAACCACATCCGGCTTGATGCCATAGTTCTCATAGGCAAAGAACTTGCCGCTTCTGCCCATGCCGCTCTGGATTTCATCAAAAATCAGCACCGCATCGTACTTATCGCACAGCTGGCGCACCTTCTGCATATACTCAGTATCAGGTACATGGACACCGCCCTCCCCCTGAATCGGCTCCAGCATTACAGCGGCAGTCTTGTCGCTCATCAGCTTCTCCAGTGCCTCAATATCGTTATAAGGCACATAGTCAAAGCCCTCCGGCAGCGGCCCGAAGCCCTCGTGATACTTAGGCTGGCCGGTAGCGGTCAGGGTAGCGATGGTACGGCCGTGGAAACTGTGAATAGCGGAAATAATCTGGGACTTGTCCGGGGCAATAGTATGGGCATACTTTCTTGCTACCTTGATGGCACCCTCATTTGCCTCCGCCCCGGAGTTACCGAAGAAAACCTTGCCCAAGCCGCTGAGCTTTACCAGCTTTTCCGCAGCTTCTGCCTGTACCTGGGTATAATACAGGTTGGAGCAGTGAATCATCTTCCCTGCCTGCTCTGCAATTGCCTTTACCAGCTCAGGATGATTATGCCCCAGCACGTTTACGGCAATGCCTCCCAAAAAGTCAATATACTTTTTGCCCTGGGAATCATATACATAAACACCATCCCCGTGGTCCAGCACAATCTGGTAACGGGCGAACACCGGCAGATAATCATGGGCATCCTTGGCATAAATCTGTTCATCAGTTAATTGCATTTCACTTACACCTCAAAATTTTATTTAACAATCTGAATAACGATACCGCCTTTTTTCTTATTTAACAACCTGGGTACCGATACCGCTGTTGGTCAAAAGCTCCAGAATGATGGAGTGAGGCTGACGGCCGTCAATGATATGCACCTTGTTGGTGCCGCACTCGATGGATTTCAGGCATGCCTCAATCTTCGGAATCATGCCGCCGGAAATCGTGCCATCCTTGATATAGCCCTTCGCCTCCTCCACAGTCAGGGAGGAAATAAAGCTGTCCTTGTCATTGAAGTCCTTGTACACGCCCTCAATATCCGTCAGCAGCAGCAGCTTTTCCGCATGAAGGGCACCGGCAATCTCCGCAGCCACATAATCTGCGTTAATGTTGTAGCTCTCCCCATCCTCGCCTACGCCGATAGGAGCCACCACCGGAATGTAGCCATTGTCCAGCAAATCCTGCAAAATGCGGGTATCCACCGACTCCACCTGGCCAACATAGCCTATGTCAACAGTTTCCGTATGCCCATCCTCGTCATAAACAGTAGCCATTTTCTTTCTTGCCTTGATAAGCCCTGCATCCTTGCCGCTGAGGCCTACCGCCCTGACACCGCGGCAGTTCAGCATGTTGACAATATCGGAGTTGACCTTGCCATCCAGCACCATCTCGGCAATCTCCACAGTTTCCTCGTCAGTAACACGCAGGCCGCTGACAAAATCAGACTGCTTGCCCACTTTTTTCAAAAAGTGGGTAATATCAGGACCGCCACCATGCACAATCACCGGGCGAATACCTACATATTTCAGAAGGCTGATATCCTCCATTACCTTGTGCTTCAAATCCTCGTTAATCATGGCATTGCCGCCATATTTTACCACGATGGTCTTGCCATAAAATTCCTGAATATACGGCAGTGCCTCAATGAGAGTGCCTGCCTTTTTTTCAGCATGCTTCATTATCGCCATAATCTATACCTCATCATCCCGATATACACATGTATACAAATATGTACACGATTATCAGGTGTGATACTCACCATTAATCTTCACATACTCATAGGAGAAATCGCAGCTCCATACAGTAGCCTTGGCATCTCCCATGCCCATCTCCACATCAATCACAATATCATGCTCTGCCATAACCTTATGGATGTCGTCCTCATTGAACTCTGCCCCCAGGCCATTGGCATAGACAGGCACGCCGCCAAACTTGATAACGGTCTTTTCAGGCACCATCGGAATCCCTGCATAGCCCACAGCGCAGATAACACGCCCCCAGTTCGGGTCCTCGCCAAAGAAAGCTGTCTTTACCAGCGGAGACTTGGCAATGCTCATGGCTACAGTCTTGGCATCCTCAAAGGTCTTGGTACCGCTTACATTGATAGTCAGGAACTTGGTTGCGCCCTCGCCATCAGCTGCAATCCGCTTGGACAGCTCCTGGCAGATTTCCTTCAACGTTGCATAGAACTTGTCATACTCAGGGGAACCATCAGTGATTTCTGCCGCGCCGGATGCGCCATTTGCCAGTACCAGCACAGTATCGTTGGTACTCATATCGCCATCAACGGAAATCATATTGAAGGAAACCTCAACAATTTCGGAAAGAGCCTTCTGCATCAGCTGGCTGGAAATATTGGCATCAGTGGTGATGTAGCAGAGCATGGTAGCCATATTCGGCTGAATCATGCCGGAACCCTTGGCAATAGCACCGAAGCGCACTGCCTGTCCGCCAATCTCCACCTCACAGGAACAAGCCTTGGAATAAGTATCGGTGGTAATAATGGCATTGCCTGCGTTCTTGCTGCCATCCTCGGAAAGCTCCGCAGCAGCAGCCTTGATGCCTGCCTCCAGCTTGTCCATCGGCAAGTTCACACCGATAATGCCGGTGGAGCCCACCAGCACCTCATCAGAGGCACAGCCCACTTCTGCAGCAGCCAGAGCCGCCATTTTCCTGGCATTGGCAAGACCTGTCTCACCAGTGCAGGCATTGGCACAGCCGGCATTGGCAACGATGGCATGAGCCTTGCCGCCCTTTACCACCTCACGGGAAACAATTACAGGAGCCGCAGCCACTGCATTTTTGGTAAATACGCCTGCTACAGCTGCTTCCTTCTCTGTATAAATCAAAGCCAAATCCAGATTGCCGCTCTTTTTGATGCCAGCCTTTACACCGGCAGCCTTGAACCCCTTTGGAAAGGTTACACCGGCAGCCGCATTCTTTTCACTAAACATATCCGTTCCTCCTACACTATCAAAATTATAAAATCTATAAAAAGTTTACTCTATCAAAATTATTACAAATTTACATCAAGGATATACAGGCACCATATCCAGCCCCAGCTTTTCATCAAAGCCGCTGGCGATATTGAAGTTCTGCACAGCCTGGCCTGCCGCACCCTTCACCAGATTATCTATGGCAGACAGCACAATCACCCTGCCGGTGCGCTGGTCAATATGCCAGCCCAGGTCACAGAAGTTGGAGCCCCGCACATTCTTGGTGGCAGGATAGCCTCCCAGGCCAATCAAGCGGACGAAATACTCCTTGCCATACATCATTTCGTAGGCGGCAGTAACCATATCGGCAGTTACCCCCTCCTTCAGCTTGGCATAGCAGGTACTCAGAATGCCCCTGGACATAGGCACTAGATGAGGAGTAAAGTTCAGCACCGTTTCCTCCCCGGACAAATCGGCAATGGCCTGCTCAATCTCAGGGGTATGACGATGGGTTGCCACCCCATAGGCCTTGAAGCTGTCATAAAGCTCAGGGAAATGGTTTGCCTGCTTGGCGGAACGGCCAGCCCCGGACACGCCGGACTTGGCATCCACCACGATGGTGTCCACCTCAATCAGATGGTGCTTGGCAAGAGGTGCCAGTGCCAGGATGCTAGCTGTAGTGTAGCAGCCTGCATTGCCGATAATCTTGGCATCCCTTATCTGCTCCCGGTAAAGCTCCGCCAGGCCATAAACCCGAGGGGCATCCTTGTGGATGTGAGGAACCTTGTACCATGCCTCATACACATCAGTATCAGTAAATCTGTAGTCAGCTCCCAGGTCAATAATGCGGACAGGCATATTCTCCAAAGCCTTGCCCACCTTCATGGCATGGCCGTGAGGCAGCCCTATGAACACAAAATCGCTGTCCTGGCCGATGACCTCAATATCCTTCATGCTCATGAGCTTCTGGTCATAAATGCCCTTCAAGTGTGGATAAATATCAGAAATCGCCTCGCCAGCATGGCTCTCAGAAGTGATATGCACCACCTCTGCCTCTGGATGGTTATGCAAAATACGCAGCAATTCCGCGCCGGCATAACCAGTCGCGCCAATAATACTAACTTTTTTCATTATCCGACTCCCCCTTTAGATTTTATAATTATACAGCTTTTGTGCATATTATGCAACACCCTGCGCCAAAATATGCAACTAAATTTCCCAAAATACCGGAATTGCGATATAATATATGCAACAACACTTCATTTTACATCATAACCAATATATATTCAAGGCAAAGGACATTATTATGTTGATAAAAAAAATAAAAGCTTTCATTAAATGGACATTCCTGCTGGCAGTGGTTTTCTGCCTTTCCTTTCTGATAGCAGGGGGAGCAAATTTTTACCTGTCTGACAATGAAATGTTTGTCAAGGTACAAAATACCACCAGAAGTCTCAGCACAAAAATCGGGAACGGCATCGAAAATATCAATACTGAGGACAGTGACGCGCCAGCCGACGGACAGCCCTCCAGCCTTGACAGAATAAGCCGTGCCATCTTCCTCAAAAAAGCCGTCCAGGCCCGCACCCGGCAGGCAGATTATGTCAGGCTGCAGAACATACCTGAATCCCTGCAGCAGGCAGTCATAGCCGTGGAGGACAGGAAATTTTACAATCACTGGGGCTTTGACATGGAGGGCATTTTCCGTGCCTCCCTGGTCAACCTGCAATACGGCGAGGTGAAGGAAGGTGCCAGCACCATTACCCAGCAGCTGGTAAAGAACCTGTTTCTCAGCCAGGAGCAGACCATGGGCAGGAAAGCGGAGGAATTCATCCTGGCCATGGATATGGAGCTGAACTACTCCAAGGAGGAAATCCTTGAGCTTTACCTGAACTCCATCTATTTCGGCTCCGGCTACTACGGCATCGGACAGGCGGCAGAAGGATACTTCGGCAAAGAGCCTGCCATGCTGGCACTGCCGGAGGCAGCCATGCTGGCAGGCATCCCCAACGCCCCTTCCCTCTACTCCCCATACGTTGACTTCATGCTGGCCAAAAAACGCCAATTCGTGGTCCTGGATGCCATGGTAGCCGCCGGCTTTCTCCGGGAAAACGTAGCCGAGGACGCAAAAATCAAGCCTATCTATCTGGCACACTAAATATCCAAACACTGAAATAACGCATCAAAATAGTATACTAAAATAGCGCACTAAAAAACTGCTGTATCTGGGAAACCATTCCTCAAATGCAGCAGTTTTTATATTTCATCAAATTATTTACTCTTTGCGGCTTCCTTTTCAGCCTTCTTAGCGGCATCCTTTTCCATCTTCAAAATCGCCTTGGCTTCCTTCTCCTTGTCTTCCTCTACCTTGTTCTGTGCCTTGATGAAATCAGTGTAGAAATCCTTGGCAATCTCGGTGTAGAGCAGGGTATCACGGGTAGCGGACTTCGGAGCCAGCTTTCTGTAGGCATAAATCACCTTGCTGGTATTGGCATCATACACATCAAAGAAAACATTCAGGCGGGTGCCGTCATTGGCACTGGTGCCATTGGAAACAGTCACTACCACATAAGCATCCGCATACTTGCCAATGGCTTCCTTGTACTCGGCAAAGGCCTTCTTCCTGTCCAGGCGCAGAATATCGATGTGCTTGGCTACCTTGATATTTTGGCACACATCACGATAGGAAATATAATTCAGCACGCCTTTCTTATCAGCCAGCGTCCCCTCCATCAAAATCTCCGGCAAATCCTCGACCTCAGGCTCCCCTTCAGTCTTAGGGCCATTATAAATCGGTGCGGCAATCGCCAAATTCTTGACCTTCAGCATGCCGTCCTGGTCATAAACCCTGTCCTCACTGACACCGGTTCCCCCCAGCAGGCCGCCGGCAAAAGCACTCTGAGCACCCAGCACCAGAATGCAAAGCATCAACAAAAGCTGTAAACATTTCTTCATTGGAAACATCCTCCCTGACTTGTAACATTTGCAATTACCTATATACTTTATTACAAAATCAGGAAAATGTCCATTAAAATTAAATTATAATCCTGGCTTTCTTGATGAATAAGACTTTAGCCGCATCAGCATTACTTCATTAATAACCTTATTTTCCTTCGCCCGGCGGCTTACTTGCCAAAAATCTCCTTTGTCAGCCGCAAACCTGTTTTGGTAGTGGCCAGGCCTCCCTCGGCAGTTTCCTTTATGGAGCTTGGCATGGAACGGCCTATGCGGTTCATGGCATCAATAACATCATCCACCGGAATTACGGATTGCACCCCTGCCATAGCCATATCCGCCGCCACCATGGCATGCACCGCAATAAAGCCGTTGCGCTTCACGCATGGAACCTCCACCAGCCCTGCCACCGGGTCACAGGCCAGCCCCAGCAGGTTCTTGATAGCCAGTGCTACGGCATTGCCCACTATCTCAGGCGTTCCCCCTGCCAGCTGCACCAGCGCACCTGCCGCCATCCCGGCAGCGGTGCCGCACTCCGCCTGGCAGCCGCCGTAGGCACCTGCTATAGAAGCATTTGCCTCCACCACCATGCCGATGCCTGACGCCGTAAAGAGGGCATCCACAATCTCATCGATATTGTTGCCATTTTTTTCTGCCGCAGCATAGATAGCAGCAGGCACGATGCCGCAAGAGCCTGCCGTAGGGCACGCCACAATCCTGCCCATCACCGCATTTACCTCGCTAACCCCCACGGCACTGGCAGCAGCGGACAGCACCGCCTCCCCGGTATAGCCATGCTGGCGGTAGGCATAGAGCTTCACCGCATCACCGCCGGTCAAGCCGCTGACAGACTTCTCATAGTTCGTCAGCCCCCGCTTCAGGGATTCCTCCATGACCTGCCAGTTTTTCAGCATCATGGCACGCTGCTTTTCCTCCGCCACAAAGTTATTTTCCATTTCCCACTGGATGACAATCTGGCTGATAGGGCAATTTGCCTTCTGCGCCAGCTCCACCAGCTCAGCAATCGAATTAAAGCTAATCATATCTCCCTGTCACTCCCTTCCCCTGATGGACGGTATGGCAAATGCCTTGATAATCTCCGGCACCGCACAGCAATCCTCTAGCATCTCGCCAGTCAGCTCATCATCCGTCTCCAATATCATCATGGCTTCCTGACCCCGGTTCTTCCGCGACAGCTTCATGTAGGCAATATTGATGCCGTACCTGGCAATAATCGTGGTAATCTTGTTGACCACTCCCGGCCTGTCACGATGCACCACCACCAGGGCAGGATACTTGCCTGTCAGATGCACCTCAAAATCGCCAATCTGGGAAATGCGGATGTTGCCGCCGCCGATGGAGGCTCCCTCCACCCGCACAGTCCGTCCCTTCTCCCCGGTCAGCAGCAGCACTGCCGTATTGGGATGTGCCTCCGGGATATCCACAGGGCTGAAGGAATACTCTATCCCCCTGTCACTGGCAATTTCCAGCGCGTCCCTCAGCCGCTCATCCTCCGGCTCAAAGCCCATAATGCCCCCCAAAAGTGCCTTGTCCGTGCCATGCCCCCTGTAGGTCTGAGCAAAGGAGCCGTGCAGCAATATCTCTGCCTTCACCACCCGTTCCCCCAGTATCTTGCCAGCCATCAGTCCCAGCCTTGCCGCACCTGCCGTATGGGAGCTGGAAGGGCCTATCATCACCGGCCCCACAATATCAAACACCCCTCGCATAACTTTCCTCCTTCACTAGCCTCGATTGCATTGAACAAGCCTTTTCCTGCAATCAGCTTTTATCATTTTCATCATCTTTTATTTTACAAATTCTCAAACGAACCACATATATACCTGATAATATTATACCAAAAAAGGAGCTGTCACACAGCCAAAAACTGCATGATAGCTCCCTTGCCAGAACAATATTTACTTACGCTTACTTAATCAAACCATGATTAGCCAGTGCTGCACGCAGCTGTGCCTCATGCTCCGGCTCCATCTCGGTCAGCGGCAGGCGCAAAGGACCTGCGGCATAGCCCAGCATCCGCATTGCCACCTTGACAGGAATCGGATTTACCTCGCAGAACAGGGCACTAATCAAATCAATAGCGCCAACCTGCAAATCAGCTGCTTCCTTCACCTTGCCATCAAAATACAGCTGGCAGATATCGTGAGTCATCTGCGGAGCCACGTTGGACAGCACGGAAATAACACCGCTGCCACCCAAGGACAAAATCGGCACAATCTGGTCATCATTGCCGGAGTACACAGCCAAGGCATCGCCACAGGCATGACGAATCTTTGCTACGGCACTCAGGTCACCGCTGGCCTCCTTCACTGCCACAATGCGGGGATGCTTTGCCAGCTCCGCAAAGGTAGATACCTGGATATTCACACCTGTACGGGATGGTACATTGTACAAAATCAGCGGAATATTCACCGCATCAGCAATAGCAGTAAAATGCTTTACCAGCCCCTTCTGGGTGCACTTGTTGTAGTACGGGGTAACCACCAGCAGGGCATCAGCACCCACCTCTTCCGCATACTGGGAAAGCTGCACTGCATAAGCAGTCTCATTAGAGCCGGTGCCTGCAATAACAGGAATCCTGCCAGCGACCTTCTCTACAGCGTACTTAATAGCCGCCTTGTGCTCATCGTCGGTCATGGTTGCCGACTCACCGGTAGTGCCGGTGATAATAATCGCATCGGTGCCACCTGCAATCTGATCCTCAATAATCCGTCCCAGCTCATCAAAATTTATGCCATCCTCGGTAAAAGGCGTAATAATAGCCACGCCTGCCCCCCTGAAAATTGTCTCCTTCAAAAGAAACCCTCCCGTCGAAATATGTTCCTTTTATTATTACATGCTACCTGCTGAAAGTCAAGACAAATTGCCATGCACTGCCCCTAATCCCTGAAACCGGGACCAGAGGCACAAAGCAAAAACAAGCCTTATTCCAGCACATTGGTCAGCCTGCCAAACAGGCCCTCATTTTCCTTGATAACAGTGCCATTGCCAAACACGCAGAGATTGTTCTCAGCCATGCAGGCAGCAATGGCAGGAGCCAGGGCACGGATATCCTCCACGGTAGTCTTTAAAAGCTCCGTCCTGCGTTTCTGCCGTGACTCATAGGTAATGCCGCGGAAATACATACGCTGGGCTGTAGCCCCTAAAAGGCGAGGCGTCAAAGGAGTATCAATGCCGCTGATAGCACCGATGATATACTTCACCATCTCCCTGTCAGAAGCCTCAAAATTCCTGAGAAACTCCGCCGTACCATCAAATACCGCCACAGTTTCCGCCAGATTCGGATCACGATAAGACACGAACATCATATCGCCATCGCTGTTGAACCTGGTCATGGCACCATAGGCTCCGCCCTGCACCCGGATTTTTATCCAGAAATACTCATACTTCAAAAGCATTTCCAGCACCCGGTAAGCTCCCGTCAGCTCATAGCCCAGCCTGTACAGGTTGGCTCCCTTTGCCACATACTGCACCTGGCTGGAGGACAGCAGGCCTTCCTGCTGTGGAGCTGGCTGGAAGTTGTAGGCAACAGCTTCCGCCCTGTCAGCCTCAGTATTTTCCTGAAGCTTCAGCAGCAGCGGCTTCATGCCGTCAGCAAAGGCGGCATAGTTGCTTTCCTCTATGGTCACGCCGATAGTCAGACGCTTTGTGCTGAACAGCAGGCTCATAACCTGAGCCAGCTTGCCGCAGAATTCATCTGCATTGGCATCAAACTCATCCGTAAGTTTTTTCAGGAGAGGATAAGAGGACAACTCCCCCTGCTCATTATATGCACCGGCCTTGGAAATAAAGGAATTGAGCCGTGCCAGCGCCACCTGCACAGGGGATTGCAGCATCTCAAGCTCAAACTCGGAGCGGTTCTGCTGCATAAGCTCCAAAATACGTTTCTTATCATCAAATTTCGTTTCATTCAAAAGCTCGCCGATAATCTCCGCCAGCTCCGGCAGCTTCCGCATAAATGCCTTGGCTGACACCCTGAAAATCGGCTGCAGGGAATCCGCCACCCCTTCCAGAGTCAGGTTTTCCAGGCTGAAAGTGATGCCGCCGGTGTGCATATTTACCCTGTTGGTCATGTCCTCATAGGTGCTGCTTTCCGTATCCACCAGCCCGATAATATCCGAGAACAGGTAGGCATACGGCACCAGCTCCTGAGGTATCACATCCGCCCGAAAATACAGGTTCAGATAGACAATACCATTGGTCTCAGCCGGGGTATACAGCACCTTCACACCCTCTATCTGCCGTTCTTCCAGCGGAATATGCTTCGGCTCCGGGTTGATATCCTCGATTTTCAACAGGGGAATGGTTGCCAGTGCCTCCGGGGAATCCGGTGTCTGCTGGCGCAGCTTCAAGCGGGCAGTATTTTCAATCACCGCCTGGATTTCCGCCTCGGACATGGCAGCCTTCTTTGCCGCCAGCTCCTCTGCCAAGGCAGCCTCCTGCCTATCCGCCAGTGTTTTATCCGGCTTCATAACTACTGACACAGCAAAATTATTTTCCAAAAAATATTTTTTCAGCAGCTGCTCATAATAATCAGTAGCCAGCTTGCTGCGCAAATCCTGCAAATCTGCCTCATAGCGAAGCTTCTCCAGCGGGTCCTTATCATAGAGCCAGTTGGTCATCAGCATGATATTGTAAATCAGCCCCTTCGGATAGGAACCGAAATCAGCTTCCCGCAGCTGGAACTCCATGAGATTGAGGGCTGCCTCCAAAATAGTCCTGTCGATGCCATTTTCCACCAGCTCGGCCAGCGTGTCGTGGAGCACCTGACGGAACTTTCCTGCCTTATCAGCCTCTGCACCGTTTACCGTAATGGAAAGATACGGCTGCAGCACATTAGTCTCAAAATGGGAGGAAACATCCATCCCCAGGCCTGCATCAATCAATGCTTTGCGGAGAGGTGCCGCCGGTGTCTTCAAAAGTGCCTGCTCCAAAAGACCGATGGCATTAATCAGCTCATGTTCTCCTGCCTGTGCCATCACCAGATTGTAGCTCAGGAAGGTCCTGCTGTCCTCCGGCTCATCCTCCCCGATAGGATAGCTATCTTCAACCTGCTTTACCTCATTAAAGGCCGCCTGCAAAGGAATGGCAGAATCCACCTCCACAATATCAAAATTGCTGAGATATTCACTGTCAATAAAAGCCAGCTGCTCCTCAATATCCATATCGCCATAAAGATAAATATAGCTGTTGGCAGGAGAATAATACTTTTTATGGAAATCAATAAACTGCTGGTAGGTCAGGTTCGGTATTGCCTTGGGATTGCCCCCGGATTCACAGGAATAGGTATTGTCAGGGAACATCTCCCGCATCACCTGATTTTCCAGCAAATCCTCCGGGGAGGACAGGGCCCCCTTCATCTCATTGTAAACCACGCCGCTGTATTTCAGCGGCTCCTCAGGGCTTTCAATCTCGTAATGCCAGCCCTCCTGCATGAGAATTTCTTCATTATCATAGATAGACGGATAGAAAACCGCATCCAGATACACATCCATCAGGTTGTGAAAATCCTTGTCGTTGCAGCTTGCCACCGGATACATGGTCTTGTCCGGGTAGGTCATGGCATTGAGAAAGGTATTCAATGACCCCTTTACCAGCTCCACAAAAGGCTCCTTCAGCGGAAACTTGCGGGAACCGCATAGCGTGGAATGCTCAATAATGTGCGGCACGCCTGTATCGTCAGTAGGAGGCGTACGGAAGGAAATAGAAAACACCTTGTTGTCATCGGTATTTTTCAGATACAAAAGCCGCGCCCCGCTTTTCACATGCTGAAACTCAAAAGCCTCAGATGCCGCTTCCTTCACCTGCTCCTGCCGCAGCAGCCTGAAACCATGTATAATATCATTTACCTGCATAAATCAATCCCCTTTGTTGTGGTTAAACTAAACTAAATCTAAGCTAAAACTAAAATCATTGCATCAAAAATTTGCTTCCTGATTTACCTGCCGGTCTGACTTCCCCAGCACCCAGCCCAGGGTTTTCAGCTCCGAGTAAATCATCACCTTCTGCTCACGAAACTCCGCACTGCAATTTCTGAACTGCTTGTATTTCTGGCAGCACTGCTGATACCGGGCATGAATTTCCGGCATGCTGCGCATCTTCGCTCCCATATCAGGAGTGTAGCCCGTACTAATCTTAGCCATATCTATCTCATCCTTTCATTTCAGCTGCAAAACTATTACCTACTATTTTACTACAAAATCCTTGACAGGGCAAAGTTATGCAAACAAAAAGGCATATCGATTACAACAATCGATACGCTCTTATTGCAATTTAGGACCGAAAAATAATTTAACCTACTCTCCCATAAATTTCTGAGCAATACTCATAATCACATACACCACACCGGAGGCAATCAAGGGACCTACCGGAACACCCTTGAAGAAAAATACGCCTATCATGGTACCTATAATCAGTGCTGTTGCCACCTCCGGCGATGCTTTCATATAGTCTACGCCCAAATAACCAAAAATGGCAACCCCCGCCCCTACAATCAGGGAAATAATGCCTGCCGGACTCTGAAAGCAATGCCAAATATTTTCCAAGGTAATCTTGCCTGTAGCAATGGGCACTAAGATAGCTGCCGTCAAAAGGATAATCCCCCATCTTATCCCCTTATCGCCCAAAATATCTATTAGCTGATTTAGCCCCATCAGCTTCAAAATTATCACCGCTCCGGCTGCATAAGCCACGGACATATTATGACCAACTATACTGCACAACAAAATCGCCAGCATGATTATATATTCCTGCCCCACGACAAACTCATCCTCCTTTTACGATTAATTTTATTATGTCACATGCCACAACCAAGAAAAATCTAACTTTTCATCTGCAAAATTTTCCACACACGAAAGAGGCTACTATCAGATTAGCCATATTTATCTCATTCTTTCCTTTGCAAAACAATTGCACACCACTTCACTACAAAATCCTTGGCAGAACAAAGCTATACAACCAAAAAGGCATACCAATTATAACAATAGATACGCCCTTCATCACTATACTAGTCTTGATGGATTCGATACCACATCAGATATATTCTTCCTTTATTTTGAGCTATCCAGCGCAATATTGTTTTCATATCCTTGTTTGGTATCTTATCCTTATTGTGTTCGACATAAGGAGAACCATCAGCAGGAACCATGATCTTCGTAGCATTTTCATGAGGGCTGCCTTTGCATACATGAACATGTACAGGTTCGTGGTCATTAGTCCATATAAATATGGTATATGCGCCAAGTTTTATTACTGTAGGCATCCATTTCCCTCCCTTGAAAGTTCCCAAATCAACGGAGAATTATCTAAAGCGTATTGCTCAAGGTAAAACACATCATCCTCAGTCATAGACAACTGTTTATTCCATGTCATATCAGGAAGCATTAGCTCCCCATGAGCAAACCCATTCTCTATCGGCTTCTCAAATATCAACTTGATGCTTTCCTGGTCATAATCTCCTACCATAATATCCGAAAACAACGTTGTCCAGCCTTCCATCTCTGTATAGAAATGCATCATATCAACCACCTCAATTTTTATTGTATCATGTATGATTATCAACATATTTTTTCATTTAATTCCAATAATTCCGCATCATAATTCACCTGTAAGTAAAGCACGAGATATACAAAGTATCTTTACTGCTATGATAATCACTCACTCCTTCTACTTCTACAACCGAACAAATCATTGTGCTTTATTGGAAAATCCTTGACAGGGTAAAGCTACACTGCATCATCCTGCACAAGGGCGTTCCTGCTAAAAGAATCAATAATATTCCAAATCTCCTCTATCTGCGGCATCTCAAACATATCATACATTGATTTTGGCTTGTCAAAAGGCGCATGGTCAAAAACATCACCTGTCTTTACATACCCATTTACCCGTACATACTCCACCAATTTGTCAACAAAGACAATCTGATTTTGGTTAAGCCTTTGACTGTTAATAAAATCGGCAAAGGCTTCATGAACAGCTTCCTTATCCATCCCTGCAATATTGCGGATAAGTATTCCCAAAGGAGTTGCACCAAATTCCTTTTTATAATCATCCTCACTGCCCAGCTGCCGCAGAAAAACATTCTGTAAATCAGCCAGTTCCACATCAGTAATAGGCTTGTTATGAATAAGCTTGAATATAGCCAGGCTTTCTTTGTTCGCCTCAATATACTGATTGACTTTTCTTTTATAATTTTCAAAGTTTTCTTCCTGAGGCAGTGTCTGTCCTTCCTTTTCATCTAGAACAGGATCTGTCAGGACTGTCTTGATGATTTTCATGCGCCTGCCATCATATAAGAGCTGGACAAGTCCGCGCAATTGCTTTCTTGTATGCTCAAACAGAAGTATGTCATTAGCCTCCCAGTATTCATCCGCCTGCACTGCCTGAATTTCCGGCAATTTATTTTTTATCTGCGGAATTACAGCCTTTGCAATCAGCAAATCAGCAGTCTTAATCAGCTGCTTTTTTGCTGACTTAAAGGAACTGTGCTTCCCTATCAAAGCCAGCATCATGCCATACATGAAATTATCAAAACGCTTGGCAAATTCATCCTGCTCATCATTATATACGAGCGGTGCCAATTCCTTAATCAGCTCACCTTTGGCATCCTCACTAAGGCAGGTAAAAGCATCTGCATGATTATATTTGTCCACATACCTGCGTTTCAGGCGCACCACCACAGACTGCCTGTTTAACGCCTGAATCTGTCCGACAATAATCCCAATCAGCTCATCCCTGAACTGCTGGTATCTTGCCTCAGCAAAAACCGGCTCCTGCAATTCCTTGATTAGTCGCACCTGCTTGATAAAAATACTTTCTGTCAGAGACTGCACTGCCCCGTTTTCAAAGCCCTTCTTATGGGTTCTGAAAAAATCAAAATTCTGCCCATAATCAAAAATCAGAAAATATTTTTTGTCAGCATATTCGCCGCTTTGCGTATCAACACAGTTTAAATCCCTGCAGAGCCTTGTCCCCCTGCCAATCATCTGCCAGAATTTGCTTTTACTGCGCACCTTCTTGAAAAAGACTAAATTTACCGCCTCAGGCACATCAATACCCGTATCCATCATATCAACAGACACTGCTATAAAGGGAGCTTTTTCTGCAATTTTAAAATCATCAATCACCGTCTGAGCATAATCATCTGAACACACTACACAGGCTGCAAAATGCCCGGCATACTGGGGATACAATGCATCAAACCGTTCCACAATATATCTGGCATGTTCCTTAGTTGCAGCAAAGATGATACTTTTCCCCAGCTTATCACCACCGTTGATTTTAATTCCCCTGCTCATTAAATCAGTGATAACCCTGTCCACAGTTCCCTTGTTGAATACTCGCTTATTTATAAGGCTTTCGGATATGTATGCCGGTACAACATCATCTTCTGCAAAATCTTCCTCGTAACGCTGTTTTTCTTCATCTGATAATTCATCATATTTTATGCCTTCGCACACAAATTTGGTCTTGACTTCATAATTGTAGTAAGGCACAAGATACCCTTCCTCTACAGCAGTTTCATACTCATAAGCAAAGGTAGGTACATCATCCTCCAACTGAAAAAAATCATACGTATTCGTGTCCACATCTGTCTTAGGCGTAGCCGTTAAACCTACCAGCACGGCATCAAAATAATCAAAAATAACCTTATACTTTTTAAAGATACTGCGATGAGCTTCATCAATTATAATCAAATCAAAATGCGCCGGAGTATAGAGAATACTGCCATCCTTTGACTTGGTATCATCAATTGCCCCAAGGATGGTTGGATAAGTGGAAAAGACAATTCTGGCGTTATAATCCTGCTTATTTTCGCAAAGATTGCACAAAGACATCTTCGGCAGATAATCTTTGAACGCATCTCTTGCCTGCTTTACTAGTGCCCTGCGGTCAGCCAAAAATAAAATATTGGTCACATGACCAGACCTTGACAGAATATCTACCAGCCCTGCTGCTGTGCGTGTCTTGCCTGTCCCAGTAGCCATCACCAAGAGATGACGCCTAACCTTTTTCCTCAGGCCATCACATACAGAACGAATAGCTTCCATCTGGTATTTTCGCCCGCTGATCTCACGATTTATTTCATACATGCCGGAATCTTTAGCAAACGAGCGGCGATTCACCAATTTTTCCAAATCTTCCTTGCTAAAAACAGAACTTACCAGCCTGTCAGGCATGGATTTATCATCCCAAAAATAGGTCTCAAAACCATTCGTATAAAAAATAAATGGTCTGCGCCCAAATTTGCGCTCTACACAGTCCGCATACAACTCAGCCTGAATCTTGCCTTTTTTCGCATCTAGAGAAGTCCTCTTTGCCTCAACCACAGCCAACGGCTTGCCATCATCACCAAACAGCAGATAATCTATGTACCCCTTCTGCCCCAGCACACCAGTCATATCATTGACTTCATATTCCTCAGATACGTTGTAGCCATCTGTCCCCTTGAATTTCCAGCCCATCAATTTTAAATCCAGGTCAATATAGCGTTTGCGAGTTTCATACTCAGAAATTTCTTCCGGATTAAAGCTTCGCTGTTCAGTATGCACAGCTTTGGCTGCTGCCAATTCAGCAGCCATTGCAGCCAGCTGCTTTTCCATCTCCTTCAGCTTTTCGTCCTTTATTGCCAGCAAGCTTTCCTGCTGTTTGATTTTGTCTACATCCAGCTGTACACGTTTTTTAGGAATCAATTTTTCATCAAAAAAACGCTCCTCATCACTGCCATAGCAATAATTAATCCATTGAATAAACTCAAACAATCCTTTTAAGCTGAAAATTACTTCTTCGGGACGTACATTTCTCTCAGTATGTACAGACAGATTGCCCAATTTTATAATATAAGGCAGCTTTACCCAGGTTCTTTCATCTACAGCATCTTTAAAAGATGGCTCATGGATGAGGGATTGCAGGTTATCCCTATATGGCATTTCTATGGTCTTGTCTGCGGCATAAACCCACTTGACAGCCAATTCCAATGCCTTGCGGCAGCCAATAGCACACATAGCAGGGCTGGTAGCATATACTTTTTCTGCCTCTATAGCTGCTGCTGCAAACATTTTGAAATTCGTCAAACCTGCCAAAAATGCAAAATTGGACATTATGTCATCCCCTTGCCAAATGATACTGCTATTCTGATATTATTTGAATGAAATAACGAATTTTAATAAATTTAACGGATAAAATCTGACCTTTATCCTCATTGCTCTTATCAGGTATCATTGTACCATTTTATGACTTTAGTTGCATTATTTTTGAGAATCTTATAGATGAAATTTTGCCATTTTGTCAGTTTGGACACTGGCAAATTACAATTTTTTGTATCAAAAGTGCTACATTACAGTATCGTAAATAGTAAACAGCAACTGTTCCAATGGGTGGAGGAGCAATGCCAATGCAGGCACGCTCGCGCTACTATCCACGCCTAGCGGATGCTAAGCTCTTGCTGCGCCTACGGCTTGCAAATCGCTAAGCACCGAGGCGCGTCTCAGTGCCTTGCATTGGCACCGCCCCATCCACCCATCACATTATCTGCTCCTAGTTACAAGAATACTACGCTAACTTTCCTGTATAATATTTTTTAGTACGGATGTGAAAATATGACTATTAATGTTAATGATTGCTTTTTTTATATAAAAAATGGTGCTAATATAAAGCAAGGAGTTATTTCTGGTGGTATACCCATAACTCGCATAGAAACACTAGCAAATGATACCTTTAACAGAGATAAAATGGGATATGCTGGAATACATGATAAGAAAAAATATACCGAATATATTTTGCAAGATGGCGATATATTGATGTCACATATTAATAGTATGGCATATTTAGGTAGAGCTGTTATGTATAAAATGCAAAAAAACGAGTGTATTATTCACGGAATGAATTTATTAAGACTAAAAGCTAATCGGAATTTCATATTACCAGAATATGCTGAATACTACTTTAAAAGTAATACATTTAAAAAATATATAAAAAAAATAGCAAAAAAATCTGTCAATCAAGCAAGTTTTTCAATTGCAGATTTAAAAAGCATACCGTTATTTCTGCCTAACATGGTTGAACAAAAGAAAATTTATAACACATTAAATAGGATCGATAATATAATATCATTAAAAAATCAACAGTTGAAAAAACTAGATTTATTAACTAAATCTTTATTTGTTGAGATGTTTGGAGATACTGTAATAAATCCACTGGGGTGGGAAGAACACAAACTAGAAGAATATATTGACTTTCTTACATCTGGTTCACGTGGATGGGCTAAATATTTCGTTAATGAAGAAAATGAGTTATTTCTTACAATAAAGAATGTAAAAAACAATAAAATAGTGTTAGATGATATTCAATATATAAAAGCACCGAAGAATAAAGAAGCAGAAAGAACTAAGGTGAAATGTGGTGACTTATTAATTAGTATAACTGCTGATTTGGGAAGAACTGGTGTAATAGACAAAGATATATCTTCTAGAGGTGCATATATTAATCAACATCTATCTTTAGTACGATTAGACCAAAATAGGATAAATCCTCAATATATTTCTTATTACTTAGAAACAGATGCTGGCAAACGACAGTTTTGCAGTAAAAACCAAAACGGAGTTAAAGCTGGCTTAAATTTTGATGCAATAAAATCGCTAAATATTATTGTTCCGCCAATAGAGTTACAAGATGATTTTGTAAAAAATATTTATTTTATCGACAAACACAAATTTCCGATACTTGATTAATTCATTAATTTTTGATGTGAAATCTTAACATTATTTTGATTGACTATAGCATATTGCATAGTAGTATCTATCTGTGAATGTCCGAGAATTTTTTGAACTTGCTCTATCGGCATACCTTTATCTATAGCCCTGGTTGCCATAGTACGCCTGAACTTATGCGGGTGAATACGGCACAAATCAAGGCTTCGCCCTAAATTGCGCATACAAATCTCTATCGCACTTATTTTCAAGCGGTTATGAGGGGCATTGAAAGATACAAACAACGCTGGATTGTTGTCAGTCCGCGTTGCAATATAATTTTTCAAGTGTATTTTAGTTTTGGCATCGAAATAAACTTTTCGCTCTTTATCGCCTTTACCAAACACAATACATTCCCTATTCTCAAAATCTACATCATCTATATCTAAATTTACCAATTCACCCACTCTAATACCTGTAGAATATAGCAAATCTATTATAGCTAACTCACGTTTGTTGCAATTATCGCGTAAAATCTCTATTTCCTCATCAGAAATAATAGCCTTCACCTGCTTTTTTGTTTTTATCCGATGAATACGCTTCATAGGTGTCTTGAGAATATAGTCTTCTTCCTCAAGCCATGAGAAAAAACTAGATATATTCCTACGTATGTTATCAATAGTGACATTGCCACAATTGTTTATTTTTTGATATGCTACCAAATATCCTCTAATATCATCCGTAGAAATTCTACGCACTGGAATATTTATCTGAGAAAGCATCTTTGCAATAGTCACTCTGTAATATTGAATTGTTCTCTCAGAACAACCCTCGATTTTTTTAGCAGCTAAAAATGCCTTTAAATAATAGTCATTATCCTCTGACTTCTTGATTGAAAGGTTTTCTGATAATGAGTTGATGAGCACCTCTTGCAGCTTTTTCAGCTGTCCTACATCCAAATATTCTTCCATACTCTCAAGTATGCTAACAATCTTATCTTCCATGCTGGTATGCTCCTTTCTGTACATACCAGCCATCCATCCGGTTTCCCCATTGATTTTTATATACGTTCTTTTATTTTATTTTCCAAGGCAGATAATAAATCTAAATACTCACCAATTATACAATTATATACATCCATCGCTGTCGTTTCATTATAAGTATGAGATGACAGATTTCGCTTTTCCAGCATATCCAGCCATTTCTCTGCACTATCAATCAAGCCCTGCTTCCAGCCCTCACGAATACTGCTTCGCGGACTGCTCGCTTCAATACCTTCATACGCCAAAGCAGACTTCATCAGTTTCCATGCCAGTTCAAAGCAAAACTCAAACCGCTGTATCGTAGCATCCAAATACATGTTGTCAGCATCACGTTCCCACTTTACTGCAATTCTCAATGAGTCCATAGCCCTATGATAATCTTCCCACTTTAACCTTAACTGTGTATCGGTCATAATACTTCTACCCCCTTTCACGGAAAAAAGCAATTTTCCATCTCTATCTATTTCTTTTTTTAAATTCTCATTAGATTGCCTGTCATAGTCAATAATATCAAATGTATACGGCAGGCTGCTGTCTTCAAATGCTTCAATCAAAGACAATGTAGCCCCATCTTTAACTGACACAGCCAAATCCACATCTGATGTAACTCTGCCATCGCCTCTAGCCCTGGAACCAAATAGTTTTACCCAATTAATCAAGTCCTTATGCCGCAGAAAAATGCTAAATATCACTTTCCATTGTTGAGAAGATATTCCGTACATAATAGTTCCCCCTTCTCAACCAAAATACTTCTGCATCAAACTATCAAACAAAATCTGAGTCTCATCCAATGATTTCTGTACCACAGATTTGTGTTTATCGACTTGTGCGACGAAATCGGCGAATTGGTTTTGGAGGTAGATTGGTGGAACTATGGTTTTTATAGCTCCAATGCCATCTTGACTTATTGTATATTGACCAGCAGATGTTTTAATTTTATTTCGCATTTCGTCTTTACCATATTCGCTATTTAATATTGTGCTAGCGAAAACACCATTAACCATACTATCGTCAAAATGTACCCTAATAATATGATCATTATGATATACTGCCTCTCCAATTGAATGGAAAACAGCACACCTACCAACATTTAATGGATTACCATTTACTCTGGCAAAAAGGAAATCGTTTTCTTGCAATAAGTATTTTTCTTTTTCCTTTTCAGTCAGTAAAATTCTATTTGGCTTACTATAATCAATAATGCCTTCTTGAAGTTCTACTAATCTTAGGACAATAGACCCATTTTCGTCATTACCTCTTCTAGCCATACCATTGTTAGCTTTCGAAATAATTTGTGATAATGGTATTTTCCTCCATTCTTTGGGGTTTGTCTTAGGATCACCAAACATCTCGATAAATAAAGATTTAGTTAATGTGTCATAATGTTGAATTTGGTTTTTACGCATTTTTATTAAGTTTTCTATTTTTAATAGCATATTAGAAATACGTTTTTGTTCATTTAAATCCGGAAGTGATATAGTTATATTTTCAAAATCACTCTTTATGATATGCTTCATAGTAGCACCATGAGTTTTCAAACTCATTTCATTTAATTTTTCTTTGACTGCGAACAAAAAATAGTGTTTATCAATGTCTTTTTTATCAAATACAACTTTAAATATATGCTGATTTAATAATGCTTTTCCACCATTCCAAAGGAATATTCCTAAACTACCAGACCACGAAATTAATATGTCACCATTGTTTATTTCAATTTTTTTAGGATATATACCGTCATAAAAACCTAAATCATAGCTGTTGCCAGTTAAATCTTGGATTCTAATTATTGGTAGTCCTTTTAAACCTCTATCTGCTGGCTTAAATGCGTAACCATTAATATATGTGGCTATATCGCCTAATTTTTGCATCATAATTTACCTCATATTTATAATCTAGCTAATAAGATTATCATGTAATTATTTGGGACGGTATGTTAGAGCAGAGAATTGATGGGGGGATGGGGCGGTGCCAATGCAAGGCACTGAGACGCGCCTCGGTGCTTAGCGATTTGCAAGCCGTAGGCGCAGCAAGAGCTTAGCATCCGCTAGGCGTGGATAGTAGCGCGAGCGTGCCTGCATTGGCATTGCTCCTCCACCCATTGGAACAGTTGCTGTTTGCTATTTACGATACTGTAATGTAGCACTTTTGATACTAGAAATTGTAATTTGTCACAAATAATAAAAGAAAAAACAACCTATTCTTTAAGCATATCTTTCAACTCTGCCAGATTTTTCTGAATCTCCAACTCCAAAGCTTCAATATTAGCAATAATTTCCTCAGAAGGCGGATATTCTACAGGCACATATTCAATCTCTTTGTACTTATTAATTGACAAATCATACCCATTATCAATGATTTCCTGCTTTGGCACAAAGAAAGACTGCTCTGTACGCTTGCGCTCTTTTTCTCCATCCAAATGATGAAACCGCTCAATAATATCAGGAATATCATTCTCCTGGACTTCACTGCGCTTATCATCTAAACTAAATCCATCAGCTTGCATATCATAAAACCACACATCTTCCGTACCGCCAGCACCTGTCTTTATGAACACCAAAATAGCTGTAGATACACCGGCATAAGGCTTGAATACACCTGACGGCATAGAAATAACCGCCTGCAAAGTATGATTTTCCACTAATTCCTTGCGCATAGCCTTATGTGCCTTGGAACTGCCAAACAACACACCATCAGGCACAATACAGGCACAGCGTCCGCCTTTTTTCAGCATACGTAAAAAGAGTGCAATAAAAAGCAGCTCCGTCTTTTTTGTATTGGTAACAGCCTTCAAACTTGTACTAATAGTTTCAACATCAACAGTACCCTTAAATGGCGGATTAGCCAGGCATACAGTATATTCACTATCAATCGTGTTTTTCTCTGAAACACTATTCTTATAATCAATCACAGGATGAGTAATTCCATGCAGCATTAAATTCATGGCACTGATACGAAGCATGGTCATATCAGTATCAAAGCCCGAAAAAGCTGTGCTTTGGAAATGTGCCCATTGCTCATCACTCATATTATGCTCGAACTTGCCACGAATGTATTCAGCGGCAGAAATCAAAAAGCCTGCCGTACCACATGCAGGGTCACAGATACTATCATCAGGCGTAGGAGCCAATAGCTCTACCATCATGTCACGGATGTGCTTCGGGGTACGGAACTGTCCATTAGTGCCAGATGAAGCAGCTTTGCCCAGCATATACTCATAAATGTCTCCCTGCATATCCTGGTCTTCAATATCATGCTGATACAAATCTTCCAAACCGGTAATAACTTTTGTAACAACCTCGGCAGTAGGCAATTCAAACAGCGCATCCTTCATAAATCTAGAAAAAGCACTTTGCACTCCATTTTCTTTGGCCGGATCATCAGCAATCACTGCCACCTCGCCATTTTCATCAAAATCCGGCAACATGCCATATTTCATTTCCTTGATAGCCGGAAATACTTTTACACGCAGGGTATTGAATATTACATCTGGATCAGCATCCTTGAACCTGCTCCAGCGCATACTCTGCCCTGCCTCGCTGGCAGGAAAAATCATATCTACCTGCGACTTGATACCACGCCGTTTAAACATAACGGCTTTTTTCTCATTATTAATTTCTTTTTGATCCAAGGAACGGATAAACATCAGATATGTAATCTGCTCAATAACCTTAAATGGCATGGTCAAACCGCCAGCCCATATATCAGTCCAGATTTTATCAATTTTATTTTTTATCACACCAGTAATCATTAAAAATCCCCTCCATTTTCCACATCATAATGTGCATATAAAAATTGTCTGGCAAAAAAGCTATGTCCAACACTTTTTGTTTCCCTTTTCTCCCCAGGACAATACGATACTCTATACTCAAAAGTTTTTGATAAGCTATAGCTGCCGATTTCAATATATCTTTCTCCATAACAACCCTTCCAAATACAACAAAACGGATGCTACAGAGAAGATAGCACCCGTCTTGCAATTTCCGTTTTTTATGTCTATACAACAAGGTACATAGGTCAGATGGAGTTTTCAACGACAAGCCCTACAAAAAGCTATTCCAAGCCCCGCTATATGACACGTTTCCCGTCTTCAAAGCTTTTACTGGCACTCAACACACCGTTGCCAGCTTTATAATATTAGACTACCCTTTTTTTAACACCTTGTCAATAAAAAATTCTTGCGTATTATCACATACGAAAAAGGCTGCTGCCGGATGAACAATCATCCTGACAGCAGCCTCTGCAAGCTGAAATCTTACAATATCACAATACTACAGTATTACAATACCATCACGCTACAATATCACAGCTTACTTATTGAAAATGTTCTTCAAGGCCTGCTTGTTCACATCGCGGTTCAGCTGAGCCAGGTAAGTGGTCAGCTTGATGTTCTTAGGGCAAACCTCTACGCAGTTCTGGGAGTTGCCGCAACCGGTGATACCGCCCTTGCCCATGAGAGCATTAAGACGCTTCTCCTTGTCGAATTTTCCCAGCGGATGCAGGTTGAACAGATAAGCCTGTACAGTAGGGGAAGCACCGATGAAGTCGGACTGAGGGCCAACATTCGGGCAAGCCTCCAGGCAGCAGCCGCAGGTCATGCAGTGAGAAATCTCATAAGCGGTGGTAGCGGTGTAAGGATTCTGGATAGGAGCATCCTTAACTTCCCAGGTACCATCAATCTCAACCCATGCCTGTACGCGCTTCAGGCTCTCGAACATTACGGAACGGTCGATGAGCAGGTCGCGGATTACAGGGAAGGTTCTGGCAGGAGCAAGGCGGATTGGCTGCTCCAGCTCATCAATCAGGGCACAGCAGGCCTGACGAGCCTTGCCGTTGATAACCATCATGCAGGCGCCGCATACCTTCTCCAAGCAGTTGCACTCCCAGGTAACAGGAGCAACACGCTTGCCATCCTTGGTTACAGGATTCTTCTGGATTTCCATAAGGGAGGCAACGACGTTCAGTGCAGGACGATATGGAATTTCAAATTCCTGAGTGTAAGGGGCACTGTTCGGGCCGTCCTGACGCTCAATAATAAAAGTAACTGTTTTCTTCTGTTCTGCCATTCTGATTTATCCTCCTCTTATTCCTTCTTCGCAACAGCATAGTTACGAGGACGAGCCTTAATCAGAGAATGCTCGAACTCCTCATAATTTACGATTGGCTCCTCGGTCTTAGGATCGTAGGTAACAACAGTGGTCTTCATGAACTTCTCGTCGTTACGAGGCATGAATACCAGCTCCTCGCCATCCATCTTACGGTTGCCGTTAGCATCCAGCTCAATCTTGGCATGAGCACCACGGGACTCATCACGGCAGCGGGCAGCCTTGGTAATAGCCATTGCATAGAGGATCATGTTGCGGAGCTGACGAACAAACATGGCCTCCTGGTTAGCCCAGTTGCCATGGTCAGTCAGGCCGATGTTATCCCAGCGCTTCAGGATTTCCTTCAGCTTTACAAGGCACTTGTCCAAGCCGATGTTATCACGCTCGATGGATACATACTCATACATGATCTCGCCCATTTCCTGATGCAGCTTGTGAGCATTCTCAGGACCATTCATCTGACGAATCTTGTCATACTCAGCCTGAACCTCCTGACGGGCTGCTTCCAGCTCGGCATCGGTCAGAGCTGCGCCCTGCTTGCCTTCCTTGCAGTACTTCATAGCCTCAGGGCCGGAAACAGTACCGGAGTAAGCAGCGGACAGCAGGGAGTTAGCACCCAGACGGTTTGCACCGTGATACTGATGGTCGCACTCACCGGAAGCCATCAGGCCAGGAATAGTGGTGAAGTGCTTCCTGTCTACATAGATACCGCCCATGGAATAATGAACGGAAGGGAAAATCTCCATTGGAACCTTGCGAGGATCCTTGCCTACGAACTCGGTGTAAATCTCGATGATACCGCCCAGCTTGCGCTCCAGGTAATCAGCCGGAATGTGGGACAGGTCGAGATATACGCGGCGGTCGCCATCAATGCCCAGGCCCATGTGAACGCATACCTTGAAGATAGCACGGGATGCAACGTCACGAGGAACCAGGTTGCCGTATGCAGGATACATATCCTCCAGGAAGTACCAAGGCTTGCCATCACGGTATACCCATACACGGCCACCCTCACCGCGGCATGCCTCGGACATCAGACGGTTCTTGTCAGAGCCAGGGATAGCGGTTGGATGAATCTGGATGAACTCAGGGTTGCCGATAGCAGCACCCTGCTGGTAAACAGCAGATACAGCGGAGCCGTTGCAGATAGTGGAAGCGGTGCAGCGGCCAAATACCTGGCCAGGGCCACCGGTTGCCAGAATAACAACATCGGCAGGGAATGCCTTAATCTCCATGGAGTTCATGCTCTGGGCAACAATACCGCGGCAGATGCCGTCCTTGTTCTTAATAATCTTGATGAATTCCCAGAACTCATACTTGGTTACGCCGCCCTTAACTTCCCAGCGGCGAACCTGCTCGTCAAGAGCATACAAAAGCTGCTGACCGGTAGTGGAACCGGCAAAGCAGGTACGCTTATTCTTCTGGCCACCGAAGTTACGGAGGTCAAGAACACCCTCAGGGGTACGGGTGAAAGGTACACCCATGCGGTCGAACATCTTGATGAGCTTCGGAGCAGCCTCAACCATGCCCTTTACAGCCAGCTGGTCTGCCAGGAAGTCACCGCCGTATACGGTATCATCAAAATGCTCATAAATGGAGTCATGCTCACCCTTGGTGTCCATGCAGGCATTGATGCCGCCCTGGGCGCAGAGGGAGTGAGAACGCTTTACCGGACAGTAAGAGAACAGGTCTACTTCGCCGCCAGCCTCGCAAATTTTAAGGGTAGCCATCAAGCCAGAAAGACCGCCACCAACTACAATAATCTTATTTTTAGCCACGCAGTTTCTCTCCTTATACAATATTTTTAACTACGACAAATTCTCCAAACAGGTTATGCAATCCTGAGATTACATGAAGTAAGAGAACATAAATGCCAGAGTCAAGAGGCACATCAGAGCGCACAGGCCCATAGCCATCTTGTCAACAACGCACTGTGCGCGAGGGCCCTTGGCAATACCCCAGGTCATGCAGAAGGTAGTAATACCGTTGCAGAAATGGAAAATGGCAGCAAACATACCGAGAGCGTAGAGAACAAAGACAATCGGGTTGGACAGAACGCTCTGTACCAGCTCATAGCTGATATGAACGCCGCTCAGGCCCTTGAGATAAATACGGAGATAGCCCACATGCCAGATGAGGAATGCTACCAGGTACCATGCAGTGTAACGCTGCAGGGCAAACTTCAGGTTGCGGGAATAGCCATAGGCACCAGGGTTGTTCTTTGCATCCAAAGCGATAAAAATACCATAAATTGCATGGAACAAAATTGGCACTGCATACATGCAGATTTCAATAGCCAGGAAAATTGGTGGTGGAATGAGCTCCATCATAGCCAATCCCTGATTGAACACCTCAGGGCCACCCATAGCTGAAGCATTTGTCAGCAAATGCTCAACCAGCACACCGCCCAGTAAAATCAGACCGCAGAGGGAATGCAGACGGCGAAGATAAAAAGATACGTTAATCATTCTAGACCTCCTAAATATATTCTTTCCTTGGGAAAGTAATTATAACTTACGATATGGAGCCTGACCCATCTCGTAGAAGTTATTGCCTTCAGAGTCGATTACAACGATAGCAGGGAAATCCTCAACCTCCAGAGCTGCCACAGCCTCCGGACCCAGCTCAGGATAAGCCAGAACGGTGTAGCTCTTTACGGACTTTGAAATCAGGGCAGCAGCACCGCCCACAGCAGCAAAATAGGTTACGCCATGCTTCTTCATGGACTCGATAACCTCAGGTGCGCGGGAGCCCTTGCCGATCATGCCCTTGATGCCCTGGTCCAGCATAGTAGGAGTGTAGGCATCCATACGACCTGAAGTAGTAGGACCGCAGGAACCGATAGGATTGCCAGGCTTGGCAGGAGTAGGGCCGAGATAATAAACAATCTGGTTAGTCCAGTCAATCGGCAGCTTCTCGCCACGAGCCAGAGCCTCGGTCATAGCCTTGTGGGCAGCATCACGGGCGCTATAGATGGTACCGCTAATCAGCACGCTGTCACCAGCACGCAGGGTGCGGGATACTTCCTCAGTCAAAGGTGTAGTAATGCGAATCTTTTCAGCCATTATCTTTCTTCCTCCTCTTATAATACACGCTCAGAATGGCGCATTGCATGACAGCAGATGGTCACAGCAACAGGCAGTCCGGCAATGTGGGTAGGACCCCACTCGATATTTACAGCCAGGGCAGAAGTAGTGCCGCCCAGCTGAGGCCCGATACCGGTCTTGTTGATCATCTCGAGGAGCTCGCCCTCCAGGTTGGCATAGTCAGGATGCGCATTACGGACATTGGTAGGACGCATCAGGGCGCGCTTGGACAGGTATGCAGCCTGATCCATGGTTCCGCCGATGCCTACGCCTACAACCATCGGAGGACAAGGGTTGCAGCTTGCATGCTGGATAATGTCCAGAACAGCCTTCTTCACACCCTCAACACCGTCAGCAGGCACCAGCATCTTGATGCCGGACTTGTTCTCGCTGCCGAAGCCCTTCAGGGTAACCTCAATCTTCAGCTTGTCACCATCTACAATCTTGGTGTAGATGATAGCAGGAGTATTGTTCTGAGTGTTCACGCGGTTGAACAGAGGCTCAGCTACAACGGACTTACGCAAATACCCCTCAACGTAGCCCTTCGCAACACCTGCATTGATGGCATCGGTCAGATTGCCGCCCTCAATGTGCAGATCCTGGCCGATCTCAAGGAAGACGATGGTCATGCCGGTATCCTGGCAGATAGGACGATCCTCTGCCCGGGCAATCTCGGAATTGCGGATGATCTGATCCAGAACATCGCAGCCAACAGGAGACTCCTCGGTTTCCCTGCCCTTCTTCAATGCCTCATATACATCCTGAGGCAAATAATAGGCAGCTTCCTTGCACATCTGCGCTACTTCAGCAGTAATCTGCTCTACATTAATTGTACGCAAAGTAAACCCTCCCTAAATATATAATAAAATCACATTCACTACTTTATAATAGCATATTTTTAAATTGCTTTCAACCTAATAACGGCAAGGGTTTTAGAGAAAATAAAGTGAACCTAATTCATCTTTTTGTATTGGTTTATCATAGTTATAATCGGGAATTTGTATAATAAATTATATACATATTGTTCAAAACAATCCGAACCATTTTTCACGTTTTTTCCCTTTACCCTCCTTGGCGGACTTATCCTCCTTCCGCCTGTCCTCAAGGTGATAGTGATAAATCTCCGGCTCTGCCCCCTCATGCAGCTCCAGCACCATAAAGGACTGGCCGCCCCCATCCCGGGGATAAGCCAGGCTGCCGGGATTGATGAGCAGCACCCCGTCAATCTTTTCCTTGAAGGCTACATGGCTGTGGCCGAAGACAGCTATATCTGCTCCGTTTTCCTCTGCCGCCTGCACCATGCCATAGGGGGAGCCCTTTACGCCGTAGATATGGCCGTGGGTCAGGAAAATCCTGTGGCCTTCCGCCTCCACCACTTCCTCCTCCGGCACGCTGCGGTTGCCCCAGTCACAGTTCCCTGCCACGTTTACCACCTTGGCATCATAGGCCATATCCAGATATTCGGCATCATGAATCATATCCCCTGCATGAAGCCACAAATCTATCTCCCCTGCCAGCTCCACCGCCTGGTCAATAGCCGCGGTATTGCCGTGGGTATCGCTTATCAATCCGATTTTCATCTCAAACGCACCTCAACATATCAAAAAACTGGAAATCCGGGAAGCTCCTGCAAAGCCTCCCTGCTATGCCGGTACATCAGTCAGCACCCTGCAAAATAATCCTGCAAAAGCACTGCCATCTCCCTCAATGCCGCGCCCCGGTGGCTGATGGCCTGCTTTTCCGCCAGGCTCATCTCCGCCATGGTCACATCACCTACATAAAAGTACGGGTCATAGCCAAAGCCGTTCTCGCCTCTTGCCTGAAGGCGGATTTCTCCACGGCAGAACCCCTTGGCCGTCAGAACCCTGCCCTCGGCATCCATAAAGGTCAAAGCGCACTGATAGGCCGCCGGTGATGACTCCCTGCCCAATTTCTTCAGCTCCTGCTGTAATTTTGCGTTGTTGTCTGCATCACTGGCATTTTCCCCGGCAAAGCGGGCAGAATATACTCCCGGAGCACCACCCAAAGCCTCCACCTCCAGCCCCGAATCATCAGCCAGGCATGCCATGCCGGTCTGCTTCTGGTAATACCCAGCCTTAAGCAGGGAATTTGCCGCAAAGGTATCCCCGTCCTCCACCGGCTCCTGGAACCTTTCAGCCAGGTCAGCCAAAGACACCAGCTCTACAGGCAGCCCCTGAAAAGCATTAATCATCTCCCGCACCTTGCCCTGATTTTTCGTGGCAATCACAATTTTCAGTTTTGACTTTTCATTTGCTGCCATCTGCACATCTTTCATTCGCGGCCTACCCTCCATACCAGCACATTGCCCAATACATCCTTTTCATAGGAAATCAACTCATCAATTCCCTTTTCCGCCAGCTCCAGCAGCCTGTTCATTTCCTCTCGGCTGAAAGGCCGCCCCTCGCCGGTGCCCTGCACCTCCACGAACTGACCCTCGCCGGTCATGACCACGTTCATATCCACCACCCCGGCAGAATCCTCCTCATAGCAGAGGTCAAGAAGGGGCTCCCCGGCAGGGGAAATCCCCACGCTGATAGCCGCCAAAAAATCCTTTACCGGAAAAGGCTTCTTCTCATCATAAAAGCTGTTGCATGCCTCCACCAGGGCGATAAAAGCTCCCGTAATAGAAGCAGTCCGGGTACCGCCATCTGCCTGAATCACATCGCAATCGATGATGATAGTCCGCTCCCCCAGAGCCTTCATATCCATGACGGAGCGCAGGCTCCTGCCTATGAGCCGCTGAATTTCCTGTGTACGTCCTGTCTGCCTGCCCCTTGCCGCCTCTCTTGGCGTCCTGGTATTGGTAGCACTGGGCAGCAGGGAATACTCCGCTGTCAGCCAGCCCTCCCCGGTGCCCCGCAAAAAATTCGGCACCCTTTCCTCAATGGTAGCGGCGCAGATGACCTTGGTATTGCCCATCTCAATCAGCACCGAACCGGCTGGATGCTTCTGAAAAAAACGATTTATCCGATAGCGACGCAGCTGGTCAGCCTGCCGCCCGTCAGGGCGTCCCTCCGGCTGCGCCTTGCGCCCGTTTTTACGCTCCATAAAATTCCTCCTTGCAAAACCTTACTATATATATGATACCATAAAAACGCAAAAAAATACTGCCAGCCACAAAAACCGGCAGTAAAATTTTGCAAATACTTTCATAGCACAGCTACCCCAAGGCAGCCCCACCCAAAATTACACAACAGGCTGTGTACAGCAAAGCACCGCTAACGTTGTCAGCTCAGCCAGTTAGCTGCAAACATGCCCATCAGCACCGCTCCGATGCCCAGGCTGACATTGCCCACCACGTTCAGCATAGAAGACATGACATGCTGATTCTGCATCAGGCTGACTGTTTCCATGCTGAAAGAGGAAAAAGTAGTAAAGCCGCCCATGAAGCCAACCAAAAGAAGCAACCTAAGGTGCTCAGGCACAGGAAGGCTCTTATTGATAAAATAAAACATCACTGCGCCCATGCAGAAGCTTCCTATGATATTCGCGGCAAAAGTGCCATAGGGAAAGCTGCCACCCACATGATTGCCCATAAAGGTAGTCACCAGATAACGGCTGACAGCCCCCAGGCCGCCGCCTACAAAAACCAGCATAGCATTGAACAGCATAATTATTGCCCTTGTTCCTGCAGCTTGCGGAAATTCTTGATAATAACAATCGGCGTCTTCTGGGAAGCGTTGCCGAAAGGATTGTCAATCAGAAGCCTTGCCGCCCTCTCGCCATCCAGGCCGGCAGAAGCACCAACTACACGGGAACGCTTCAGGTCATTAACATCGGCAATCAGGCCGCCAAAACAGCCCAAACGCTGCTTCAGCTGCTCCACCACCTTGTCAGGGTCCTTAGGGCCATAGACAATATGCTTGTCAAAAGGCGGCATAGTGCCGGTAACATCGTCAATCAGAGCCGTCTGCTCGCCGCCCCACTTGTAAAACAATCCGTTCATGCCTACCAGCTTGCCCAGGAAGCCCATAACAAGGGCACCGGCAACGCGCCACTTGCCCTCCACATCCATCAGGGACTGCATGCCATGAGGGCTGGCCAGGGAGCCGTAGTCAGGAATAAAGCGGCAGCAAAGCTGTGCTACCCTGGTAATCTTCAAATTCTCTGGACGGATTGCCCTGCCCTGGGTAATAGCCACCACGCTCTCAGCCACGGAGATAACGTCATCCGGGCCAATCTTGCCCTTGGTATAGCGTTCTACCACATCAATAATATTATCCTTGTCGGTCAGAATCCTTGTCGGAATCGGCACCAAATCTATCTTAATCTCGCTCATCTCAACAACCTCCCTGCTCAGTCCTCTGCCAGCTTCGTACCAGCCAGGGCAGCTACCTCTGCTGCCGGTACCTCAATGCGCACCTGGCGGTAATGGCAAGGTGTACGGCCTGTCTCCAGCCAAATCAGCTGGAAGTTAAAGTCAGGCATGTGGGAAACAGCTTCCTTGAGGGACATGCCCTTTCTGGCAATCAGCTTCACCTGGCACTTGATAGAGGCCTTGTCCAGGCCACCCTTGTAACCCTTCTTCTGAATGATATACGCCTCAAAATAATCATCCTCGCGAGGTGCAGTCACCAGCTCCGCATGGCCGCGGGTTTCCAGGCCGTCATACTGCTCATAAGGAAGCTGCGGACGCACCAGTGCATCCATGATGGTAGCGCACTGCTTGCCATCATTGACAAACTCAATCACCGTACTGATAGTCAGACTATCCTCAGTCTGCTCATCCACAGCCAGCCTGCTGCGGCTCTCCACCTGCGGCACAATAATCTCCGTGCCTGCATGGCACAGGTACAGCTTCACCAGCCCTGCCAGCAATACCACAACCGCCACCAGACACAGCAGCCCATCAAAAAAAGTAAATGAACACATACAATTTCCTCCCAATATATTACAGCAGATTACAATATATTAAATATATAAATGCACCGAAGTAATACATGCACCGACTTCCATAAATGTCATCAGTCCAGCATAACCTTCAGCTTATCATAGTATTTGTCCGGCAGGCGGGTAATCTTCCCCGTTGCCCTGCTGGTAAACACATTCTGGGTAAAGCCGGTCACCAGCACCGTATCATCACAGGCACGCAGCACCCGGTAGCTGAACGCCATCTTCGCCTTGGTCAGCGCCACCGGCGTAGTCTCAATGATGAGCTCATCATCAAAATAGCCTGAGTTCATGTATTTGGCACTAACCTCGGTAATAGGAAAAACATAGCCGTCATCCATCAGCTCTGTCAGGGTAATCCCCGCCTGGCGGAGAAATTCCACCCTGCCAATCTCAAACCAGCGTATATAATTGGAGTGATGTACCACCGCCATAGCATCAGTATCATAAAAATTAACCTTGTGCGCCACAGTCGTAACCATCATTCTGCCTCCTTTAATCAGCTACACAAATAAACCAAAAATTCAACTTATTCACTATAAAACTATTATGGAAAAAAGTCAAGGCAGTAATGCAAAACACCCCGCCTTTGGCAAAAATCCCTACTGCCAAACACGGGGTGTACATCTAACAAAGGCTATACTGACCAGCAGATATCAATGAGGAAAAAAACCACCCCTCACGTTTACCAAAAATCTTTATTATTATTTGATGCTCTTGCCAGCACATACCTGCAACAGGCAATATTAAGCCACACTACGCCATTGCCAAATTTAACAAAGATATCAGTTCATTTCTCAATATATATTGTTATTAATTATCTACTTACTCCTGCTCGCTCTCTATAGGATGGACATACTGGATATAATTTTTGCCTAGTGCTAGATTTTGTGCAATAGCCAAATATCTGCAACTGATAGAGTAAATACAAGAGAAGTACCTAAACATTACACAACACTACGGAAAAGCTGATTAACTTGGGACAACTGACACGCTCTACTGATAAACGAAAAATCCTGCTTAGAACTGTGAAATAGTATTTTCGTAAAATTTAATGTCTGACTGGCATAGGATGCCTGAATAGCTGCACCCAGTAATGCCTCTGCCCGGAATTTTCATTATACATATATCCAACACCCAACTCACTATAATCGCTCCGCAATATATTGGCACGATGCCCTGGACTGTTCATCCAAAGCTCAACCACTCTAGCTGCTGTCGAACTTCCACATGCAATGTTTTCTCCTAACGTATATTTTCCATCAGGCAGCACAGTGCTAAACTTCGTTCCATCAGGCCTGGTATGAGAATATTTCCTCGTCAGCTCCTCCGCCCTGATAGCAGCTGCTGACTGCAACTCTGCTGAAAATCTCAAAGGTGTAACGCCTGCCTTGCACCTCTCCTCATTCACCAGATCCAGCACCTGTCGGGCAATATCATCTGCCCTCTGCTTAGAAGCATCATCCGCCTCTTTTTTTATGATAAAATGATAAATAAATTCATATCCGCTGCGATAGTGAATAGCTAAATATCCATCTCCTTCTCCATGCAGATTCAGTTCTACCGTGCGGCCATCCTGCTGGACAATCTCCACCTGGTCAGGCGTAAGGCTCTCAAAAACAGCTGGCGCATTTGCATCTATCTTATAGCCATTTAACGGATTTATCTGCACCGTCCGTTCATTGCTGTTAGCCATCACTGTACTCGAACACATCACTACAAAAGCCAGAACCATCGCCCAGCATAACACTAAGTATTTTTTATTCATCCCTAACCACTCACTCCCCTGAAGATAATTCAATTTATTGTCGATAATTAGACATTTTCCACTTTTAAGTAATTTCATACTGAAATTGAAAAGCAAGTACGACAGAAATCGCCATACTTGCTCATACTAATTCATAAATCGTAAAATATCAGCAACAGATAAGGACAACGAGAACTATATATACTCTTTCATGGCCTCCGCCAATGCTTTTCTGTTGATGTCAACACGCACCTCCACGGAAACATTATCCGCTGTGGCTTCCTTGATACGGACATTACAGGCCAATACAAATCTATCATATCGGTAACATAAGGCAAACACCTCAGACTTGTACTCCTGCCCGGAATTTTCTTCCTGCAAATATTGAATAGCACGAGTGACAGCCTTTTTCTTTGCCAGAGCAACAGCCTGCTCCTTTGTGCTGCCATCTCCCTTGATGACCACACGCAGGGGCGAAACAATCTCCTCGGCTGCTTGCACTACTGCTCCAGCTACAGGCTCACCATGCGCTTCAGCAGTGGCTGTAGCATCTTGTGCTGCCGAAGGCTTTTCCCCATCAACTTCATGCCCACCAGCATCTTTCGCGTTATCCAGGGAATTTACATCCCCTGGCGTCTCTGCCACAACATCAACAGATGTATGGTGACCGCTATTTTTCTGAGATTCTTCTGCCTCACAGGACGGATAGGCACACATAAAAAGCATAGCTGCAATACCCAGACCTGACAAGTATCTTTTCATATCTGGACACCTCTATTTCTCTAAGCCACTACCACATTTACTAACAGAAAATCACTTTACAAAAACTACATTGCCGGTAGACAGGAAGCCATTCACCTGATTTTCTGCCAAAATTTTTGCTGCATCGTCCTTAGAAATAACAGGATTGAAGAAATGCTCAACACTCTGAGCCTTAACGACCATCGGATTGCTGCCTGCACGCTGCACGCCAGAAGCAGCACTATTGGAATAGCCTACATAGCCGCGGCTGATTACCTGATCATGAGAGAAGTTCTCCAAGCCATAGACAACCTTCTTGCCATCAGTATAAACAGCAGGAGCCATAGCAGTCTGCAAGCCCAAACCGCTGCAATCAACAATCAAGCCGGTATACTGGCCGGTAGCCCCATAGAGATTGCCTACGGTTGCCTGGTTTGTATTAGCAGACTGACCTGCATCAGCAGCCTTATTGGCAGTATCAGCAACCACTGACTCAGACGGCTTGGTATCTACAGGAACAATATCAGATGGTGGCAAGAAGTCCTGCTGAGGCACATTTGGAATAACGGCAGCTGCCAGAGAATTTGCCCCGCCAAACACAGGCAATTCCAATATTACATGTACATAACCGTATTCATCAGTGGTGCAGGATACCTCCCTGGCCCCCTTTACAATGCCGGAAACACTTGCATTAATCACATCGCTGGTAACAATGGCGTTCTCTACTGTGGTCTTGGAATCAATCTGCACTCCATGCACATGCTCTGCTAATATTCTCTGTGCATCCACCTTGGCAGCAATCCTCTTTAAAGCAAAAGATTGCCCATTATTGCTGACGCCCTCTACACGAACTACACCATCAGTAATGTCCGTAGCAGCCATAGCTACACTAGATAGTGCCAGCACGCAAACAGCCAGCAAAACACTAAATAATCTTCTCATGGATTTCATAACAATTCCCCCTTGATAAAAAAAATTATAATATCCGGCTTCAGCCCACCTCTTTTTTCCCACAAAGAGGGCATCCAGCCGTCTTTGTCATTGAACCGGCATTGCCTGTTCAATAACATTTAACACGATACTTAACGACTTGAGCAGATATCCCGGCAGCTTATCGCATTCCTCTAAAAATTCCCTGCTCATATTTTTTATACATCCTTTATGCATCTCTATATTAATACTTTCAGCCTCGATATACAAGACTTTCAACCTATTTTAATTTAATTCTAATATTATGCAACTTTTCTAATAATATTCTAATCTGCACAGCAAGTGTCACACTTTTCCCAGCCTGAAACTCTGGCACCATGTCCCATAAATGCGCAGTTACAGCACCTTCTCCTGTAAGTATATACTCTTATATCTCCAATCTCAATATGTGACAACCAGTGTGACAGAGTTTTTTATTGTTTAACTTTAGTTCTGAGCAATATGTAGTATTTCATCTTATATGGCAGATATATTAATTGAACGCTCTTTGCTCAATCAATCTGCATAATACATGTATTTATACAACAAAAGCCTTACTTTTACTGAACAATCACATCCGCTTTTTAATCACCATTTTCTTTCTAACACTTTTTGAATCAGCTTATCCACAGTTTTCTCCATAGCGCCATAGTACATATTCGTATTTACTTTATCTTGCCCCAGCTTCAAGGCACCAGCACCCAAGGCTTGATTTTTCGCACTGGCACTTTCTTTAGACTTAAAGATTACTTTGCCCGTAGCCGCCTCAACTATCCGCAATGTTAATACCGCGTACAAACCACTCTCGCTAAAACTATAACTGATGCCAAATAACAGCCCGCTATCGCAGTCTGACATACGGCCTAATGCGTTCACTGTACCATATACCAGATAGTCAGCGCCATATTTCTGCCCGATGGCATTTGTTAACTCGCTATCCAAAATATCTCCTTCATTAGCATTGCATAGCCTCACACCTGCCACATTGCTTCCCGTTTGCAAGAAATAGCCAAAATCCATATCCAGTTCATCTGGCACTTCCCGGGTATCTCCAATCAGCTGTGCTTCTTCTGGGCTGGATTGCCCTTCTACAAAAACATATCCCCTATCTACCATCTTCTCTAAAACAATACTCGACATTATTTCAGCAGAATCAATATCCTTGTATATAGTTTCATCAGCATATTCCAGCATCACAAATACGGGAGATGCTGCTGCCCTGCCTGGCAAAACAGCAGCAAGACAAACTACCGCCATCAAGATATATAGATACCCAAACACCGGTCGCCTGCAATCAATCATAAGAAATACTCCCTTCTGTACCTATCTGATGATTCCCTATAACAACAGCTCTAACTTCTATTTGCTTGATATTTTCAGGTATCGTCAGCAAGGACTCATCTACTTCCGGTATAAATTGCTTAAAAGTAATGATATTCCTGTTGTTAATTTTTTTGCCTTCAAGCTCAAAGCTCTGAATTGCTATAAAAGCTACCAGCTTGCCCTGATCAAAATAATACCTGCCTCTTTGAGGAATCATATTGTTTTCTGGAACATATTCCTCATATTGCAATAACTTGCCGCGTATATTCTCTTCGCCACTACCTGAATATACTATACAGGAACCAATGGTATTAGTTTGAAACAACGCTCCTAGAAAATAAGCTGTAATTGTATTAGAAAACCTAAACGGACTCCCCGTTATATACTCTATCTTCTTGCTAAAGAATTTCCTTTTTCCTTTTTCCATCGTGGAATAATGTGATAAGTCATATCGCTTATCGCCTATATACAACACTTCATATGCAAACTCATTGCCATTGAAATTATTAAATCTTTTCTCATATACACTATCCCCAGATACCACATAAACATCGTGCGTGCTAGTTTTTTGCCCATTATTATCTTGCTCATGTACAATATCCAACGTATACAGCTTATTGTTCATCATATCCACATAAGTTTGCAGCAATGGCCCGGCAGCCGCCTCACCATGACCGCAGCTGTACAAACCAAAAGAGCAAAAGCCCATAAAAACCGCTAGCAAGGTAAACAAACACCTAATCATAAACATCCCCCTTATTGCATCAATACTCTTCCACTACCAGCGGCTTAGTATTTGTCAGGCTTGAAATCCCCATCTGTCCCCCTTGATAGATTGTTGTACCAGGTGGAATAACAAATTCACTTGCTGCAACTTCTGTATCAAAAGCAATAACCTCTTGCAAGCCAAATCTATCTTCGACAAATGACAATCTGCCATTGCTAAAATAAAATATGAGTTTACTGTCATATTCACCCATTTTGAATTGCTCTTTCACATCATACGTTTCACTCTGATGCAAAACACCTCCTATTTCCTTTTCACCACTGCCAATAAAATCCCAGTTTCTAACCATATCCTCATTCAAAATCAGATGAAATTCATGTACATCATACCATTCCTTCAGCAAATGGGCATTGGGATTTTCCTGTTCTATCGGTATCACAGTGCCTACCAGCTTATTGCTTTTCTTCTTGGAGGAAGGATACACGGGAGGCATCCCTGGAATATAGACACCATCTCCCAAGCTATAATGCTTACCATCTTTCCATATATTTATAGTGCAGCTATCCGAAATCTCTCCGTGATACGTAGAATGAGATACTCTTTTACAGCATCTGCTAACACCATCTGTAACATATGTTGTTTCGTCAAAAGATTCTTTTGCCTGTGCTAAAAGTTTTGCCTGCTTTTTTCCCTCATAAAACTGTTTTATCATGCCCATCATATCACGATTCCTGTCACCACGCTGTCGCAATATTATATGGTATTTTCCGCCATGCATAATTGCCTCATAAGGCTTCAGCAACGGTCCTGCCACTCCCGCCAATGCCCTGCCTGGTGCCTGACATGCCAGCAATACTCCTATAGCCAGAAAAACCGATAACGATGTTTTTAATATCCGCTTCATAAAAGCACATCCCCTCTCATAAAACAAGTTTTTTCATAACCAGCTTATCTACGGCATCAAATGCCGCTTTCCTGACAGCATTATGCACAGCATCCATAGAAACCTGTATATTGCCAAGCCTTATGGAGGCATTACGTGTAACCTTGGCTTTGACATAAGCGGCAGAAGACTCCCCTTTGCCTTTGACTACAGCTAATATCTTACCCGTTCTAGTATCCATAAGGCGCAAATTGATATGTGAAATAATTGTATTATTATCCAATCCAATCCCGGAATAACTGCCACCAGTACTGTCCAGACTGACATCAACAACATTTCCATAAATTATGTACGGCACGCCCAGTAACTCGCCAATACGCTTTGCAGAATCAGCATCTATGATGCCGGAAACAGATAGTTGCTCATCAGCTATCTTGTCTTCAATAAACATCTTATCCACTACATCAAATCTTTTAGATTCCACCAGCCTGGTGATAATATATGCACTGGCAGACTCACCATCATACACCGTCATGGATTCTGCCGCAGTACCCTGATAAATGCCAAAATCCATAACAGCCAACGCTGGGGCAGCCAGCACACTGCCGCACATGCTGCCCCACACCACAGCTAATATGGTCAGGCATTTTGCCACAACCGCTTTCACTGCCATCACACTCCCATATCAATAGGTAACTTATGCATCTGTAAATCTTCCAGGAATGTAGCTGATAATTTCTCTGCTACCTTATCCATAGCATCATAATACATTTTACTATTCATTTCATCAGTACCTACTGATAGCTTACCTATATCAACACTGGTAACAGATGCCTGCTCGTACATTTTCTTTAACCAAACTACTTTGCCTGTTTCTGCTTCAATTACACGCATAGTGCAAGACACACCTAATATAGATTCATCAGAGGATAACCCAAAAATAGGTATACCAGTCAGCATAGTAGCCACCATAGAAGCTGTTCCCAAACCATCTGCACCTTTACCTGTGCCATAGTTATCAATAGTACCTTGAATAAGATACTTTACACCACTCTCCCTGCCAATCTGCTGTACAAGTTCCGGCTCTACAATATCGCCCTCTACAGCTAAATCCACAGAACGTGCATAAGCTGTATCAAACTGTCTACCCTCAAAGACAGGATTATAATTTCCTGTTGCCCGGCATTGATTGATGATTTTATACATCTTGCCATCCTCATCATAAAGCTGCATAACAGAATCACCTGTTAACGGTTTAGTCTCCTTGAAAGATAGCTTCCCAGAAGCTACCAGCTTTTCCAGCACTAAATCCGATAACATACCCGCTCCACCAATTTTATAAAACCGTGTATTGTCGCTAAAGGTCAACATAGCACAAGTCGCTTCTGCACTCACCCTTGGCAATGGCACAATAAATGCTGCAAAAACTATCGCCAACACAATTTTTTTTAAAGCTCTATGAATCATTTTGCCTTGCCCTCCCCATACTTAGTAACATCCTTCAATTTATCAGGCAAATTCAAATAACTTTCATCAGGAACATTGGAAAATTCATTTATTTTAACCACATAATGCTTACCCTTGACACGGCCATCAGCCAATTTCACATAATGCACTGAAGCTATTTTCACCAGATTACCATTATCAAAATAGTATCTGATTAAGTCCACATCACCATTCGCGCCTGCCCACTGATAATCCTCACAATTAATCCCATTAGTAAGTGTTGCAGAACCTGCCAGCCAATAAATCTTTCCCGGCCGCAGTGCTTCCGTTTCCGGGCGAATGACACGCATCATTTCAGTTATCTCGTCATTGCCATAATACTGACCATAGCGAAGCATACTTAGGGCATTAATCGGATGCCCTTCTACTCTATTTTGTCCACCACCAAAAAATCCACCGCCTAAAACATTCCCAAAATATTTACTTCCTTCTTCACTTTCAAACCGCTGATACGGATACACATAGCCATTTTTTGTAATTTCACAGTAATGTCTGCCATATTCTCCCATTTCGATGTAGGAAGCATCACCTTTCAGAACTATGACACCCGGGAAATTTTTCTTCATATTTGCAGAATATTTTTCATTCAACTTCATTACTTGCAAATCCATATCATCTGTATAGTTTTGACGTTCATCCTGATAGATAAACTCATACTTTATAATACAACTGCGATTATTCAGCATCTCACGATATTTGTCCAGATTGCCTGCACTTGCCAGCTGCAATCCCATGAATATTGTAAGCAAAATAGTCAATAAAGCTACTCTTTTCATTTCCAATCACCTACTTATTATCTTCCACCAAAATTTGCTTTTTTATTAAATCCGTAATACTGCCAGTGTCTGCAGCATAAATTTTACTTTTTGGCATATTAATAGCTTTTTCCGGCAAAATATCAGTAATAGTCACAACTTCCAATTCATCTATAGGGATATCTTTACCGGCAATACGGCATATTTTAGTAATTTTCCGCAAATTGCCCTTATCATCATATATGGCAGTATAATGCATCTCGGCTTTAACCTTGCCATTGCTATCCTTCAGCGGAGATACATATTTGTCACATACATAAGATTTTCCATCATCTTCAACCTGTCCACTCTCCACAAAGCTAGGCTCAGTTTCTCCATATTCCTTGCTCATATACTTATCATTCCAAGCAAAAATCTTCAAAGAACTTGGCAGAGACAAATGCGATTTCACCAATTCCCAATGCGCATCAGGATCCAAGGCTGGATTATTCATCTGGCTTTCATCTAACACTTTGCCTGTAGTGTTTTTCGGCAAATCATTATGCTGCCCATATATACCACCACCAAAAAAACCACCTGCTCCTACAGAACTAACGGTTCTTCTACCAGCACTAAAAGAATTATCCAGCCCCACGGAATCCTGATAAGACTCATAATGCGTATATGCATGATAATTCTGATTTGCTATCTCCATCTGCCGCTTAACAGTTCCCTTATTACAAAATTGATAATATTTGCCGTTGTCATACCTATACGCTGGATAGGTAGTTGTGCCAAATAACTTTTCCAGCTTGTATCCCGACATGCGCACACCATTCTGTGCCACCACATAATCACGCATGCCCCAACCCTTAGGTCCGTACTCTACATAAAAAGTACCATTTTGAAACATAGCCCTGTACTTTTCAGCAGCAGGCTGCTCCGCAAGTGCATTACCAGCAGATAGTAGCATATTAAATGCCAATACTGCCGCTATCTTCTTTCCCATCCTCATAAATATTCCTCACTTTCATTACCTATAACAAAATACACCATTAACCCTTCTATACAATTAGCCATATAAAACAACATTGCCAATAGATTTTGACTTATAACTCTATTACACCACCCTCTATATCCTTAAACAATAAATTTACAATATTTGCCGCTGCATTTTCCAAGGCATAATTGAAAATCATCGTATTGTTGGCAAATGTCCCCACTTTGATATTTTTAGCACTTACACCGCTATCTTTAGAAATTCCCACAGCCCTTTTGCACCAGAGCACTTCTCCTGTTGCTGCTTTAATGACTCGCAATTCGCACTCTATACCGATAGCATTTTTTTGCGAATTAATATTGCCGATGTACGATACAAAATATCTATCAGACGATATGTCACTGCTCATATTTGTTATCGTGCCATGAATAATGTACTCAGCTGCATTTTCCCTGCCAATGCGGCTCATAATATCCGGCCGGATAAATTGCCCGGCTTGCGCTGTAGCAAGAGAGGCAGCCGCTCCCCCCTTGAACACAGGACTTTCAAAAAATCCTCCCAAAAATCCCTGCTCAATCAAAGGATGCATGGCAGCTAATTCCTGCACTTCAGCTTCATAAAGCTGCCGCCTCATGCTCTGGGGTATGGTATAACGTTCCTTCATGACCAGGCGTTTGCTGTCCATCAGTCTCTCTAAAACCAAATCAGATAAAGGCTCCTCTACCTGGATTTTCTTGTACTTGGTTACATTGTCAAATTTCAGCAAGATACAGCTGCTTCTGCCTGCCGTACCGGCCTCCCCGGTAACTGCATAAGCAAAGTTTGCTAGCAGCTGGACAGCCAAAAATACAGCAATCTGACAATATACTTTACATAATTTGTTTTTCTTCATCTTACTCCGCCTGCCATTCTCTGCTCACGCTTTTACTGCCTTAACTGATTTGCTACTCTCTGCTGATTTCTTTACTGATTTTGCTTATGAACCAATGCTGCCGGTACTGCAAAATCAGCTTCAGCAGGAGCACCAGTAAACTTATCTATATTAACATTGGTTTTTTTATAGTTTTTTATGCTGCCATCAGGCATAAAGTCATATTTTACCTCTGCGATTTGCACAAAATCATTCTGCCTAAAATAATAACGCATAATGTCCCAATGATTTTGCGCATGGCAGATATAGTCCTCATAATACAAGTCCCCCTCTACCAGCCCTTCGCCTACCAGCTGGAATCCAGGCAAATCCTTTCTTTTTTTATTATCAGGCAAAATAGGACTCAACAAGTAATCCATGATATTATCCAGAAAATATCTTTTATAAGCGGTATTGTTCATTAACGGCTGTTCAGTGATTTTATTCTTTTGTAATATATATCCCCCCTTGCCATCTGAAACCTGACCATAAAACTCTTTTTCCTGATCAGGCTTGGTCAAAATGCTGAACACGTACCGCAAGCCCTGCTTTTCCAACTGGCACTCTGACACATGTCCATAATTACTTTCCCGGTAGAAATTTTCTCCATCTGAGGCAATTACCTGCTTGCCCGGCTTCCCCTTCACCAGCTTCTCTAAATTCTTCTTCTCTAAGTAATCACTGTATCTTTCTTTTTGAAAAATCCGCAATTCCTTATTATTACCCTCTGCCTCGATCTGATTACTGTAAATCAGGCAGAACCTGCCTGTATGAAGCATATCTCTATACATATCGCTCCTGGCTGCTTCTACATTGCAACCCGTGACAATACAGATATAATATGCGGCACACAGCAGCAGCATAATGTGCAATCTACCTCTTAGCATCTTCTGCCTCCGTTGCATCAATTACCTCCACAAATACTTCATTCTGCCCATTTAAGAGCGCCGCCATATCATCACCACCAATCCTATATACTGCAATCGGCAGGGTGTTGCCTGCATCCGCCCTGGTCACTTTATCAGAAATTTCTTCATACTTGCACTCGGACTTCATGATTTCGCCATTTTGCACAGAATACTTGCGGCTCATAGCCAAATTGCCATCCAGGTACAGCAAATCATAAGCAATCTCATCAATCAAATTCCCTGCATCATCTGTACACACAGTTATGTATCTATCACATGTGTAATTTTTCCCCTTAATCGTTTTTTCTGATGATTCCACATATTGTGGCATTTCAACATGGTATTTGTTATTTGCCAACGGATCCGCATAAAAAACAGAAAGTTCCTCTGGCAATGGCAATGCTTCATGAGCTGAATTCAGCCCTTTTACCCATTTTATATTTTTATTTTTGACATCTGCCTTGTTAATGTCAAATGTTGCAAAATCCTCGGCTGTCATCATAATAGCCTTCAACATCTTGTAATTTTTCCCTGCCGTATTCAGCCCCGGCAGCAGGCTCATGGCATCCTTTTTTTCCTTGTAGCCGCCAATAAAGTAATAATTGCCATTCATATAACGGAAAGGCTTGGCATATTTCTTGGTATTGCCGGCAAACCTGCCATCCCAATCATCAGTCCCTGTACGTACACCATCATACGCATAAATATAACGTTTGGTTTCAAAATCACCTATAATAGGTACTTTTATAAACTTGCCTTTGTCATCACAAGGCTTATAGGTGTATCGTAAATAAAACCTGCCACTCTGCAAAAGAGACCGATAATAATCCGCTGCCTGATTTTCCGCAAAGCTTATGCTTTGGCAGCTAATCAGCAAGATAATACTCACTAGAAAGACTTTTGCAATCTTTTGCATCACAAACTCATTCCCCTCTAAAAAACAAGAGGCCGCCTGTTATCAGACGACCTCTCTTGATATCACCATGAGAAATCGAATCTGCAAATTCTTATCTTTCTCAAATTAGAAGCTGAAACTAAGATTAGCACTAGCACCCAGACCACGCCTGTCACCTACATAGCCCTGAGCCTTGGCAGTAAACATGAACGCATTATTGGCACCAAATTTATTTTCATAGCACAGTTCAATAACGCCTGTAGTGCTAGAACCATTGCTCTTGCTGATTCTATAGTCATAAATGCTTCCACTCTGTCTATTTGACAATTCCTGTTCCAAAGCCACATTAGCATACCATTTATAATTATTGCTTTCCATATAGTCCCATGTAAACTTGCTCCCAATACGAAAACGATGATTTTCAAAAACATCAAAGTTAATTGGCATTTCATATATATCATTATTATAGGCAGTGGTGCTATGGCTAGGTATCCTGTTATAAAAATATTTAATATAGGTATCCATTTGTAAATTAGGCGTAAGCTGAATAAACTGTCCATATCCTAAATTACCACTAACATATATATCACTATTACTATACTTCACAGTACCAATACCATCTGCAACAGCATTATAATCTGTTTCCAATGTACCAGCACGCAGATAAGCATCATAATAATGCCGATCAAACATCACCTTGCGTATCAAGACACCAATCCCATTCTTTTTTCCTTTACTATTTCCATACATATTACCTAGCGCATTATGCACATCACCAGAAAAAGTACTGTCACCATGCTCAAAAAAGACACCTCTCGTCAAAGTATTAGCTTGGTCTTTTTCACCACCAATAGTAGAAGCAATTCCCCATAATGCATTTGCTCCTCTAAGCTTGGTATCATCTTGTTCTGTAATATCAGCATAACTATATTCTACAAAGGTAGTTGGAGCCGAACTATGCTTAGATGCCTGATACGCCGTATCAACAACATCCACCTTATCGTAGGTCATAAAAACTTCTGATGCACGTGCTTCCATCAGATTCTCAGACTGAGATTCAGACAAACCGTCATTGACAACATGAGGACTTGCTTCTGTTACATTACCATAAGTTTCAATCACTAAAGCTAATACAATTATTTTACAATATCGATTATTATTTTTCATAACGATACTCCTCCATTTTTAAATATTTTTCCTTAAAAATTTTAATCACATTAACGGCAGCTTTTTGTATTGCATTATAAGCACTGATACTTGACACCAGACTGGTTCCAAATTTCAGGCCATAGTCTTTATTAACACCTACCTTCACATTAGAACTTTCAGATTTCCCTTCGCCACTTACCACCAGCAAAATATCACCTGTCTGTACATCCAGCATCCGCAAGGTAACCTTTGCCTTTACATTATGCAGGTCAACGCCTATTCCGATGATACCGTTTTCATTGGTATCATTGCCAAGCTCAGTAACGTTGCCGTAAATGATATAGCGCACATTCATAATTTTGCCAATTTTTCTGGCAGATTCCTGGTCAATGATGCCGACAGTCCTGACATTTTCATCTACCAGCTGCGCTGAATATAAAGCTTTATCAACAAGATTAAATCGCTTATCTGTTAGCAACTCCTTGATGATGAAATCTCCTACCCCGGTATAACTACCATCTACAGCCAATTCAGTAGAAGAAATCCCTTGGGGCAAGGCAAAATCCATGACGGCCACTGGAACAGGCTCTTTCGCCAAAGCACACGGCACATTCATCATCAGCAATAAACATATGAGAAGACATATCTTTTTCATATCAAGCTCCTATACTACTGGATAAGATAATTCTTTGTGCCATCCATTACCTCAGTACCGCCCCATTCTACCAGAGCAAAGCCTTTGCGCTGAGTTTTTGCTAATTTTTGTTCCTTGATATCTACGAAATTATCAGCTTTCTTCCATGCCATGAAAACTCTAATCATCGTATCAGGTCGTGGCGAAACCTCAAGCTGTGCAGCCTTAAGATAATTATCCGTCTGAAAGGAAATCACATTATATGGATTCTCCTGCATACGAGGCAGCCAGAATACCATAAAATCGTTAATCTCCTTATCATTAAGCCCCAGATAAGCTAACTTCTCCAGCAAAAATGCCTCTGTATCCTTGCCTGATACACAAAATCCCTCATTAAATTCCATCGGCACCTTGGTATCACCTTCCCAAAATAGGTAACTATATTTTCTACCATTGTTATCGGTCAGGGTGCCATCAGGCTCAGCAACTACCTTCCATCCATCATTTATCTTCGGATAGGTACAAGTAAAAGTACCATCAAAATCTAAATTAACAAATACATTTGTCTTCTTAGTCGGATATAGATATATTACAGGCTTATATAATGTCATACCAGCAAAAGGATTCTCTTCTACGATAATAAAATCATTTATAGGAATCCTCTCACCTATGCCCGGAGAACAATCTTTTCCTTTTACATAATTAAGGATATTAACAGCATCCATTATATTGATAGTATTATCCTTATTTACATCAGCAACACTTAAATCCAAATCCTCACAAGCAATCTTTTCGCCGATGTAATCAACCAACAATTCGGCATCTGCCTGGGTCACTTTGCCATCCGAATTAACATCGCCTAAGATTTTATTGCTATAGACAACCTCATCTTTTTTCGACGGGGTGCTTCCTCCATTATTGTCATTGTTAGTAATATCATTGTCATTGCTATTGGTATTATCGTTATCATTGATATTGGTATTACTATTGGTGTTATCGTTGTCATTATTATTAGTATTTTTGTTTGTGTTAATATTATTATTTTCGTTTCTCACATCATTTTCATTACTGTTAAGATTGTTATTTGTATTTTCGTTATTTACATCGTTATCTACTCTGTTATCAACATTATTTTCAACATTGTTATTGACATCATTATTAACATCATTGTCCACATTGACATTATTGTTAATGGTAATATTGATATCCTGCTTATCGTCCTCGTCATCCCTGGAATATATAACTGTATCAGTATCTTTGCGATTAGCTGACTCCCTGTTGTACTCATCCTCTACTTTATTCTCTTTATTCACTTCCTTGATATTTTCCTGTCTATTTACCTCATAGAACGAATCACGGCTTTCCTCCCTATGAGTAGCATGTTCTCTCTCATCGGTTCTTTCCTGCTCATGCCTGACCTCACGTGGCTGACGTTCCGTTCTATTTTGCCCTGTTTTTCCTACCTCGTCACGTGAAGGCCTGGCCGGACGTTCATGCTGTATTCTAGCCTCCGAACTGCGTGTACTACTCGCATCAGTAATTGCAGGAATCGTCACCCCAAAAGCAGCAGCCGAGGCCAATGCGACAAACTTGACTAACTTCTTATTATTCAACATAACTCTCACCCTTTATGCAAACATCACACACATACGAAAACAAAATTTACCTAAATATCAAAGAAACTGCTATAGCAATGCCAAAACGGAAGTGACATTGCTATAGCATAATCAGTACCGACCTTAATCAAAATCCTGTTTTGATTTTTAATTGCTTGCCGTCATTTAATACTGTCAATAGACCTGTCTTGCCATAGAAAGCATCCCGGATTGCCTTGCTGATAGCATTCAATACCTGAATTTCAGAAACCTGCTGCGTACCTATGGTAATAGAATATACATCCTGCTCTTTAACATAGGTATAAACAGTTCTGTCTCCGTTAACAGTATCAGTTACCTTGGAATTGAAGGTATTGTTATCTTTGGTTGTCACGTTGGAACTACTGCTTCCTGACTGATTATCCTTGGAATTGTAATTTTCATTATATGACTGATTGTCATTATATTTGTCATCGCTATGCTCGTTATAGTCGTTGCCATAAGATGAGCTGCTGCCACTGCTTGCCTGATTTTCATGCTCACCATTGGCATTGGCAAATGTCCTGTTGGTACTGCTAACATCAGCGTGGGAATTAGATTCCGCCTTAAAGCTGTCATCCATATTTCGTGAGCTTTCAGAATCACTAAAGCCGCTGGAAGTCTGGTTAGAATCCTGATGTTTCTCACTATTTATATCATCATCATACCTTCTGTTTGAATTATTATTATAGGATGAATTTGCGTTTTCATTGGAATCATATCTATATACGTCAGAATATGCCCTAGAATTACCATGTGCCTCATCGTATATCATGTCACCATAATGCCTGCCATCATTGTATTGAGTGGTACGGCTTCCATCTGTCAGATGTCCGTCCCAACCTATCTCAGAACCGCCCTGATACCTATCCACATCTACATTACGATTGCTGCTTGAAGAGCCGCCATTCTGGGAACTATCGGTGATATCCCTGTTATAATTATAGTTTTCATCAAAATCCTGATGGGCATTTTCTCCATGCCGATTTGAAGAGCTGGATGTATCATTCAGATTTCTGTCAGCTGAGGCACTGGAATTTGCATTTGCCTCCGACCTGCTGTCACTACCGGCATTGAATTCACTGTTATAGCTACCACTGCTTTTCTCAAAACTGCCACTCTGGGCATTTTCCCTCTCACTGGCACCGAAATTAGCTTCGCTGGAGCCATTCTGATTGCCCTGATTGCCATAATTTTCATCATAGGTATGAACATCATTGTATTCGTCAGAGGTATTTTTATTCTTTGTTCTATTGTCGACTTCATCAATTACTGTGGTGGCTACATCATTGTTCACATAACGCTTGGTGGCTCTTTCCACCCATTTGTCTTTGATAAAGCCGATTTCTATATTGGTGCTGGTAGAGCTGCCCCTGCCCATGCCAGCTCCCATGATTCTTCCTGTCTTGATGTCCACAATACGGACTGTCACATTGGCATTAACCACATGTTCTCCTACACCGGCTTTTGCCCCTTTGGCCTGAAGATTGACACCATTTTCCTTTAAGGTCAAGCCAGTCACATTGCCTACGATCATGTACTCTGCCCCGGCAAACTGTCCCATTGCTACAATAGTTCCAGGGTCTACCAGACCGGAGTTATTAATATTGTGCATCTGCGCAATAGTATTCAGCTGCTCATAGTCAATCAGGTCAAACCAGCCTGAAGCGGACAGCTGATAAATGGCATATTCTGTTGCCATAGCAAAATCCTGATCTCTAAAGCCCCTACTGGTAATAGCTTTATTGCCAAAATTCATGATTGCTACCCTCGGATAATCCTTGAGGCTGGTTGCTTCTGTCAAAGGAGAAAACAGCATTAACGCTGCACTAGAAACAACCATCGTTTTCTTGATATTTTTGAGTATCTTCTTTAACATTTCAGCCACTTCCTTAATTAATACTCAGTTCCAACGTATCATCAGCCAAATTCTCTACTCGCACTGTGCCATCGTATCTTTCAGCTATCCTTCGGTATAACGCCTGAGAAGACAATGATGTATTCATGCCTATCAAAGCCTTGCCGTCCTTATATTCCCTGGTTACAGCACCTTCCACACCATCCAATGACTTCACTATCTGAAGCAGGTTATCCAGCTTGCTGTAGTCAGCTACCCGTACTTTTAAGACCTTATCATCCCCCACTACAGCAGAACGACGGTTAAATATCTCCCATATCTTATCCCCAGCCTTTAAAGTTACATCCCTGACTGCCGTACTTCTCGCTCTGGCATTGTCGCTGTCCATAGCAGTTGAATTCAACGTAAACTGGCCTACCATTTCGTTAGTATCCGCATCTACTACCCGCAACTCCATAGCCGCGTTAACATTCAACAATCCTGTTTCATGCCGGGTAGACTCACCACCCTTACCAGCACTCATATCCTGATAGGACTGCAATTTAATTGGCTTAGTGGTTGTAACCAAGGTAATAATAGCCTTGTATTCACAGTCAGCATTACGATTGCCAGCCACTACGTTAGTCATGCCCTTCTCGACCAGATAATTGGCTATCATTCCTTCGCAGCTGATACCATCAAAGCTGACTTTGTTATAGCTGCCATTTTCATTTATAAACACGCTAATTCTAGGATTATTAAGTTCATTTACTACATCCAAGCTGCTGCGCAATGTATTCTCAAACTCCTTGCCACCTTCCATTTGCGCAACTATATGATAACCATTATTATTTTCTTCTTTGATAATTTTCACTAAACGTATATACCCGGCAGTTCTAGCAAAAATATCATCACTGATAACATAGCCATTTTTTACCAACGTATTTGATTTTATTAATGTACCCGCTAAAATTGATGCTGCATTTCTTTTGGCATCTTTCATGGCACTTTCTTTATCATCACCATATCCATCTACTTCTACAATCTGGGCTGAAGCTGCTAGCGGAAACATAAAAAACATCATGACAATCAAAAGCAGCCTCATTAATGCAACCGATTTATTCATATTCATCCCTCATTCCTTATATTTTATTATTCTTTAAACCTATTACCCTACTCATCAGCAGTGCAATACCACATATTATCAAAAATAGTCATAAACTCCTATACATCTTAGATAATACATCCTATAAACCACTTTCTCAATATGTGACAATTAGTGTGACAAGGTTTTTTCATGTACTTTCATGTATTTTTCATACAAATTATTGCGCTTGCCGTCAAAGCATGTAATAATTTTCTTAAAATACTCCACTTAGCAAAGGATGAATGATTATGTCAAGTTTTGCCCAAAAACTAAAATACTATGTTGAAAAAAGCGGACAGACAATTTATTCAGTAGCTGTTACCTCCGGCGTAGAGCGTACCATGGTGCACAAAATGATAAAAGGTGACCGGATTCCTTCCAACAAGGATATTGTGCTTGCCATTGCCCGCACACTCCTGCTCTCCCCTTCTGATACGGATGAATTGATAACGGCTTATGAAATCAGCCTGCGTGGCGAATCAGCCTACCACCAGCTGCAATATGTACAAAAGCTGCTTTTAAACTGTGCAAAACCGTCACTTTTTAAAATCGATTCCACCCCCCCGAAAATCAGTTCTAAAAATATTCAAAGTATACTTTCCCAGCAGGAATTAATACCGCAAATTATCACAGAGCGGCCGCAGATAAACCAGCTGGTCCGCACCCTGCTGGAAATGGAGCTGCAAAAGCCAAATGGCCATGTTTATCTGATTGCCCAGCCGGATTATCAGTATCTCTATGAGCTTCTTGCCTCCCTGACCTGCTTTGCACCAGGAGCCAAGGTGGACAATATCATCTGCTTTGATCAGGCCAATGACGATGATGACTGCTACAACCTACGTTGCCTGGAAAAGCTGATGCCAACCTTGCTATCCTGTCCAGCATTTGAGGCTCACTGCTATTATGACCATGTGGACAGCCTTTTCAACGAATGGTCACTGTTGCCATGCATGCTGCTGACCAGCGAGTACTCCCTCTGTTTTTCCGCGGATGCCGGGCAGGCACTGTTTTTTGACTCCCCGGAAATCAACAAATTCATGAAGCAATTTTTTCACAAAAAAATGATCTGCACATCGCCCATCTGCCATTCCCTTACCACCTCATTTTCCAATTATCTTGAAAAGGTCATCATGTCCGGCAAGGCCGCAGACCTGGCACCGCAAATCTATACCATCCTCTATCAGCCTTGCCTGACACCTTTTATTGATGAGGACATTATCGGCAGACATCTGAAGATGGAGTATTTTTCTGAGGACATGCTTAGGCGCATCGCTACCCACTTCGCTGTAGTAAAGCGTACCATCATCAATTCCTGCTTTACCCAGGAAGGATTAGAGCTTTTCCTGAATACAGGACGAATTACAGAAATTCCTGATATGTTTTATAAACCGCTGGATGTAGAAAGCCGCAGGAGAGTATTAAAAAACATGCTGCGTGCTGTCGATACCGGTTTTCTGGTACCTCGCATCATAAATACAGCTAAGCTGAACCTGCCTGTTGCCCTGAATGTAGAGGCACTATCACCTACCAGAATCATCCTGTATTTGCGACTGGAGAACGATACCACATTTTCCCTGACACTCAAGGAGCCAAGCCTGCTTCATGCCTTTTATGGGTTTATGGAATACATACAAAGCAGCCGCCTGGTATATTCACAGACAGAAACCCTCAATATTTTGCACGACCTGGAAAAAACTTATCTTTAAACACAAAAAATCTCTAAACACGAAGTTCTTTAAACACAAAAAATGCACAACAAAAACACCCTTCTGGGCAGTGCTATCCCGCACCGCCCAGGAGGGTGTTTTGCCTTCTATCACTTATCTATCCTCCCCACTTATCTATCCTATCTCTTATCCTGCTGCTTATCCTATTCCTTCCCTATATTCCACTGCCGTATTCTTGCCATGGTGCTTTGCCTCATACAGAGCCTTGTCAGCCAGCCCTGCCAACACGGCAACATCATCCCCAAAATCCGGGTGCAACACATAGCCAAGGGAAGCAGTCACGCCAATATCAGGACACTCCGCCCGGCATTTATTCACAAAAAACAAAGTACAGATAGATGCTAGAAAAATTAACACCTTTGTGCTATACTGATCATGCATATTACCATGAAAGGGACGATAGGTTTGAGTGAGTTAAAATGTACTACATCTATGCTGCATGAAATCAGGGAATTATTAATAAACGCCCGTCAACGCGTGGCTGTAAAAGTAAATACAGAACTTTTGTCTACTTATTGGAAAATAGGCAAGATTATTATCAATAATGAACAGAAAAACAAGGAACGTGCCGATTATGGAAAACAGACCTTAAAGCAACTTTCAAAGTACTTAACAGCAGAATTCGGAAAAGGCTTTTCTGTTTCCAATCTCTATAATATGCGTCTTTTCTATATGCAGTATCAAAAATTCCAGACAGTGTCTGGAAAATTGTCATGGTCGCATTATTGTGAGCTTTTTGTTATATCAGACCAAAACAAACGTAGTTTTTACGAAAAGGAAGCGATCAATTCCGGATGGTCGATACGGGAATTGAAACGCCAAATCTCCACGTCATTGTATGAAAGGTTGCTACTGTCAGAGGGAAAAACTAACAAAGAAACAGTGCTTGCCCTTGCAAAAAAAGGTATTGAAATGACTACTCCAAGTGACATTATAAAAGACCCATATGTGTTTGAATTTTTGGGTGTGCCAGAAAACAAGCCAATGCTTGAAAGTGATCTTGAAAAAGCCTTAGTCGCACAAATTGAAAAATTCTTGCTGGAATTAGGGCATGGCTTTATGTTCGTTGGTACGCAGCAACGCATTACTTTAAACAATACCCACTACTATGTCGACATGGTTTTCTATAATAAAATTCTCCGAGCTTATATACTTATTGAATTGAAAACAACCAAGCTCACACCGGAAGCTGCTGGACAGCTTAATATGTATCTGAATTATTACGCCGCAGAGATAAACGATGAACATGATAATCCGCCAATCGGCATTATCCTTTGCACAGACAAAGACAGTATCACCGCTGAATATGCCCTTGGCGGTCTATCCAATAATATCTTTGCCTCCCGTTATGTTTATTACATTCCTAACAAAGAACAGTTAATCGCACAAGTGAAAGCTGTTTTGAATGAATGGCACAAACAGGAAAACGAATAACAATAATCTAGCAAATTGATCAGGTACCCTTCCCCTTTTTAATGCGCCCATGCTGGGCGCAAAAAAAAACACCCTCCTGGGCAGTGCTATCCCGCACCGCCCAGGAGGGTGTTTTGCCTTCTATCACTTATCCTATCACTTATCTATCCTACCCACTTATCTATCCCATCTCTTATCCTGCTGCTTATCCTATTCCTTCCCTATACTCCACCGCCGTGTTCTTGCCATGATGCTTCGCCTCGTACAAGGCCTTGTCAGCCAGCTCTGCCAGCGCGGCAACATCATCCCCAAAATCCGGGTGCAGCACATAGCCAAGAGAGGCAGTCACGCCTATATCAGGGCACTTCGCCCGGCACTTGTCTCCCACATAATTCACGAAATCGCTCATCATCTGCCCCACATAGCTCTTGTCGGCATTCAGGTACATCATGATAAACTCGTCACCGCCGATCCGCCCCAGCACGGCATCCTTGCCAAAATAGCTGCGCATGGCGTTGGCAACGCAAATCAGCAGGCTGTCACCGGCAGCATGCCCCAGCGTATCATTCACGCTCTTGAAGTTATCCAGGTCCATGTACATGACAGCCGTCGGAATATCCTCATGCTCCCTGATATACTGCTCCATCAGCTCCAGGGAATGGCTGCGGTTGTACAGCCCTGTCAGGGCATCTGTTGCCGCCATCCGCTCCAGCACCAGCTCACGCTGCTTGCTGGCATCAATATCATAGACAAGGGCATACATCCACTTGTCAGAAAACTCATCCAGGCAAAAGGTATTGATAGTTACCTTGAACCAATTCATTTTGCCATTGTACTTCCGCTGATACTCAATGGAGAAATTCTCATCCTCAGGCAGTCCGCGCAAGGTATCCAGGTCAAAGAAATCCAGCAGTTTCTGGCGGTCGCTCTTGATGACGCGCTCATTGACCAGCTCCCTGATAGCCTGGTCATAGTAAGGGGAAAACACCCTGGTTTCCTCCATCCACTTCTCCAGGCTGTTATCTGCCACAAAAAAATTCTTGTTCAGGTTCACCGTAATGTCATACAGGGACTCCTTCACCAATGTCCCCATCAGATAATTGTTGTGCTGCTGCTGCTGCTCATTCACCTTCTGATCCGTGATGTTCTTCCAGGTTCCCATGACATATTCCGGCGTATGCTTCGCATCCCGGACAATCTGCCCCGTGAAGCTCACCCATATCAGCCTGCCATCATCTGTCTCCAGTGCCAGCTCCAGGGACAAATCCCCGGACTGATCCCTGGACAGAAGCTTTTTGACAAAATCCATGAACTGAGTACGATACTCCCCGGCAAAATTAAGGACATCCACCATGCCCTGCGGGAAATTCTCAAAAGATACACATTCCTCATTCATGAAGGGAATCCCCGCATAAGGCTGCTCCGGCAAATCCGTGTTAAAAAACATGATTGAGCCCTGGCTCATATCCCAATACCAGCAGTTCACCCTGCTCTGGCGCAATGCCTCCGTAAACAGAGCTTCCTTGATTTGCGCCTGCTTGTTATAGCTGGCACGCAGCACAAACCTGGCAGTGCTCTGAGATGAGGATATGCAGCACACATGCACATGGCACCTGATAATGGCTCCCATAAGTGTCCTAAAGTGAATATTATCCGAAAACTCAACAAAGACCTTGCGGCTTGCCCTGTCCAGCATATTGCCAAATTTATCAAGAGCCTCCGGCGGCAGCAGATGTGCGGCATCCATGCCCTGGCTCCACTGATAATTCGTCCAGCCCAGCAGCTTTTCAAAGACGGCATTGGCACCTTGAAACTTAATATGCCCATCCTGCCTTACGACAAATGCCATCGCCCCAAGCACCTTGTCAATCTCGCACTCATAGGCTATATGCTCTTTTTCCAGCCATGAAATCAATCCATTTTTCATCATTTCTACCACCATTACAGCAGATTAGCAAACTGCAAATTTCTTATTTGCATCCATATCAAACTTGCAATTACACAATATATATTTTATCATAACTAATAGGTAATACGCTATAAAAATACAAAAAAACTAATTAAATTTCACAAGCTTCTAAAAATGAAACAAGCAGGCAAATCAGATATCCTGCTTGCAAGACCTATTATAAAAGGAGATGATGCTATGCTGAAGCTTGAACAGCTTGCTACTGAGAAAATAAATCCCCTTACACGCCATATTGACACCCTGAACACGCTGGAGCTTGCCGCCCTCATCAATCAGGAGGATGCGAAGGTTGCCCCTGCTGTAGCCAGGGAGCTGCCTGCCATCGCTGCTGCCATCGACGTTATCACGGACAGGCTGCGCCGGGGCGGACGGCTTTTCTATGCCGGAGCCGGTACTTCCGGCAGGCTGGGCGTGCTGGATGCCGCTGAATGTCCCCCTACCTTCGGCACTGCACCGGAGCTGGTGCAGGGGCTGATTGCAGGAGGACAGGCTGCCATGTTTACCGCCCAGGAAGGAGCTGAAGACTCGGAGCAGCTGGCAGCTGATGACCTGGCCGCAGCCAGACTGAATGAAAAAGATGCCCTTGTGGCACTGGCAGCCTCCGGCAGGACTCCCTACAGCATCGGTGCCCTGAAATACGCCCGTGCCAGGGGGGCTGCCGCCATTGCCCTGGTGTGCAGCCCTGACTCGCCTATGTCCAGGGAAGCAGAGCTTACCATCTGCCCTCTGCCGGGGCCTGAGGTCATCACCGGCTCCACCCGGCTAAAGGCAGGCACTGCCCAGAAGCTGGTACTGAACATGCTGTCCACCGGCACCATGATCAAGCTGGGCAAAGTCTATGGCAACCTGATGGTTGACCTGAAGGCCACCAATCAAAAGCTGGCAGAACGTTCCCTACGGATTGTCATGGAAGCCACTGGCTGTGGCAGGCAGGAAGCAGCAGCAGCCCTTGACAGCACCGGCGGACATGCCAAGCTTGCCATCTTCACCCTGCTCTCAGGGCTGGATGCAGAGTCCGCCCGGCAGAAGCTGGCAGCGGCAGATGGCTATGTAGCCAGGGCACTGACTGATTTAAAGCAAGATTAAGGAGCAAATTATCTATGGATTACAAATCACTAGCAAAGAAAATTTTTGACATAACAGGCCCTGAGAAAAACATTCTCCATACCGCCAACTGCATGACCAGGCTCAGGCTGCAGCTGGCACAGGCTGCACCGGAAACAGCGGCACAGCTAAAAGCCCTTGAAGGAGTTATCGGCGTCAATCAGACAGACACGGAGCTGCAGGTTATCCTGGGCCCCGGGGCAGCCGAGCAGACAGCAGTTGCCTTCCAGCAGCAGCTGCAGGCAGCACGGGCACAGGCTCAGGCTCAGGGCAAAGAAAAAGCCCAGCCAGCACCGTCCGGGCAAAACAGCCAAAATCAGGAGAATGATATTCGCCAAAAATACAGCATTGGCGATGGCAAAAAACTTCACGCGGATATAAAGGCCAAAAACGCCACCCCCTTCAAGCTGCTGCTGAAAAAAATCTCCGGCATCTTCATCCCCCTCATTCCAGGCTTCATTGCCTGCGGCCTGATTACGGGGCTTTTAAACCTGCTTCTGAAATCCGAGCCGGCTCTTGCGGATATGGCATGGATAAAAATGCTTGCCATCATGGGCAATGCCATCTTCTACGGCATGAACCTGTTTGTCGGCTTCAATGCCGCCAAGGAATTCGGCGGTTCCCCCATCCTGGGCGGCATACTGGCGGCAGTCATCACCCACCCGGCCCTCAAGGACATCATGCTGGGCAGTGAGCAGCTGCAGCCCGGCCGGGGCGGCATTATTGCCGTGCTGCTGGTGACAGCCTTCGGTGCCTGGCTGGAGCTGCGCCTCAGGAAAATCATTCCCACCATGCTGGATTTGCTTCTGACACCGCTGCTTACCATCCTGATTGCAGGCTTTGCCGCCATCTTTATCCTTCAGCCCATAGGCGGCATGATCGCCACCGCCATCGGTGACGGTGTAACTATTGCCATCCATGAAGGCGGTGCCATGACCGGCTTTATCCTGGGAGGGCTCTGGCTGCCTATTGTCATGCTGGGCATCCATCAGGCCATGACACCCATCCATGTGCAGCTTATTCAAGAATACGGCGTTACCCTGCTGCTGCCCATCCTTGCCATGGCTGGCTGCGGCCAGATAGGTGCCTGCCTTGCCGTATATTTCAAGACCAAGAACAAATTCCTGAAAAAGACCATCCTCTCCGCCCTGCCCGTAGGCATCATGGGCATCGGTGAACCGCTGATTTACGGCGTTACCCTGCCCCTGGGCAGGCCCTTCATCACCGCCTGCATCGGCGGTGCCTTTGGCGGTGCCGTGCAGGCAGCCTTCTCCATCGGCTCCTCCGCCATCGGCATTTCAGGCCTCCCCCTGACTACCGTCACTAGCCAGCCCCTGATTTACCTGCTGGGCATCCTGACGTCATACATAGCAGGCTTTGCCCTTACCTGGCTGGCAGGCTTCGACGAGCCCGAGTAACCACAGGCATCATAATGTATTGAATATGTATACTATCATATTATACTGTCCATAATAGGAGCTGGAAAATCATGAAAAAAGGCATCTCAATCTATCCCGGCCTGGATAATACACCGGAAGAAAATATTGCCCTCATCCAGTCTGCCGCCCGGCTGGGCATAACCAGAATTTTTACCTCCCTGCAAATCCCGGAGACCAGCAAGGAATCCTTTGCCAGGCAGCTGCAGGAGCTTTTGCAGCTGGCAGATAAGCTGGACATGGATGTCATCTCGGACATTTCCCCCGCCAGCCTGGAGCTTCTTGGCATAGAGGAATTCTCCCTGCCCCGGCTTTATCAGAAGGGACTGCGCACCTTGCGGCTGGATGATGGCTTTACGGCTGCACAGATTGCAAAGCTCAGCCAAAACGGCATGGGCATCAGCTTGCAGCTCAACGCCTCTGTTTTAAACGAAGGCACCCTTGAGAAATTGCAGCAGCAGGGCTGCTGCCTGGACAGGCTGGAAGCCCTCCACAACTTTTTTCCCCGGGAAAACACAGGGCTTTCCGAAGCTTTCACCCTGACAAAGACACATCTCCTGCAATGCCATGGCATAAAGACAGGTGCCTTTGTGCCAAGCTTTGCCCGCCCCCGCAGCCCCTTGAAGGCAGGACTTCCTACCCTGGAGCTGCACCGGGAAACCAGCTTCAGCTTTGCCATCCGTCACCTGGCGGCCATGGGCATGGACTGCATCTTCATCGCTGACTCCCTGCCAGCGGAGCAGGAGCTTTCCGCACTGGCAGAACTTGATGGCTCATCCATTGCATTACAACCTGAATGGCTGCCTGAGCTAACTCCTTTAGAAAAGGAACTGTGCAGCAATGTCTTCACTGCCCGCCCGGATGAGGCACGGGATGTACTGCGCACCGTGGAAAGCCGCCACCTGACCGCCGAGCTGCTAAAAAAGCAGCAAAACGCAGCAGGTCAGCCAGCCAGTACTGCTGCTATTGCGCCCCGGCAGAAACCAGCCCTGCCACGGCCTGCCGGAACCATCACCCTTGACAATCAGCTATACCAGCGTTATCAGGGTGAGCTGCAGATTACCAAAACAGACCTGCCCCCTGACCGGCGCATCAACGTGCTGGGACATCTCCCGCCCCTTGAGCAAAGGCTGCTAAAATACATCACCCCCGGCAAAAAATTCCGCTTCATTTAAAAATTAAAAGCATTCAGCAGCAAAATCAAATCCATAGCAAGCAAAAAAGAGACTGCCCCAGGCCAGGGACAATCTCTTTTTATTTTTATATAACGTGAAAACTTCACTGCCTGCCATGGCAGAGCCATATATCAGGTCAGGGACAATGCCTTTCTTACCACGTCATAGTTGGCATCATCTGACTCCACAAAGCCATTGATCTTGGCTGCCTGCATGGCCTGGCCGCCGGCACCTACACCCTCCCGGATGTTCTCAAAGGCCTTGGTCAGAAGCTGGGCAACCTCATCCGGCACGCCCGGTGCGACAGCAATAACATCCTTCGGTATAGGCTCCGTCCGGAAGATAATTTCCAGATTGTCAGCTGCCTTTGCTCCTGCTGCCTCAAAGGCATCAGAATAAGTGGCACCTGCCTGCACCTCGCCGCTGAGCACCGCATCAATCACCTTGTTGTGGCTGCCCATAAAGCTGGTGGAGGAAAAATATGTCTCAGGGTTCTTGCCGTTTTCCAGAAGCGCTGCCTTCGGATATACATAGCCGGAAGCTGACTTCTTGTCCACAAAGGCAAAGCTCCTGCCGGCCAAATCATCCAGTGACTTAATGCCACTGCCCTTCTTGGCAATGATATAGCCGGTATAGGAGGTAGCATTGTTCATCTTTGGCGTTACCAGCGGCTTGATGTTCAGCTGATTCCTGGTGGATACGTAGGCAGCCGGTGAGAACCAGCCAATATCTGCCGTGCCATTTTTCAAAGCCGTTCCAAGGGCATCATAGTCGTTTACGATAATGGTCCTGGCCCGGTAACCAATCTGCTTGCCCACCTCTATCAGGATAGGCATATAATCCTGCCGGATTTTCTCCGGGGCAGTAAACGGATTGATAGCAAAAATCAGCTCATTCGGCTTCTTGAATACCACAGCAGATTCCTGCAACCGTTCTGCCACCACCAAAAGGGACTGGGCATACTCATGAATAGCCTCCATGTTATTCATCTGATGCCCCACGCTGTCATTGGTCTCACGGGTATGAGCCGCAATATCCACAGTAGCCTGGCCGATGGTCTCAATAACCTTCGCCATCTCATCCGTAGTATCACGCTGCTTGCTGGACATGCTGCTGAGATTGTCCACCACATTCTCAATAGTATGGATATTGCTTACCATCTCGGACATGGCCGCAGCAGACTCATCCGCCATGGTCTCCACGGACAAAAGACTGGTGCTGCCCTCCTGCATCCGCTTGGTCACACCGGCAGTAGTGCCCGTAATCTCGTTGACAATCTCCTCTATTTCCTTGGTAGTCTCCTCACTCTCTGCCGCCAGCTTGCGCACTTCCTCCGCTACCACGGCAAATCCCTTGCCATGCTCCCCGGCACGGGCAGCCTCAATGGCGGCATTCAGTGCCAAAAGGTTGGTCTGGCTGGCAATGCCACGGATTTTCTCAACGAAATTGGCAATCTTCTCAGAGGCATTGTTCAGCTCATTGATTTCAACCACAGCCTTCTGAACCACGCCGCCCACGTTCTTGATGGCACGGCTGACCTCGTTAATCTCCCTCTGGTACTTCTCCACCAGATTGGTGGAGGACTGGCACTGGGCCAGGCTGGACTGGGCTGTTTCGGATATATCGCTGGCTGCCGTAGCAATCTCCATGACCCCTGCCGATGCTTCCTCCAGGCTGCTGGCATTGCCCTCGGACTGGGCACTGATATTGTTGGCCAGCTCCCCCAGCTTGTTCAGGGCAGTCTGAAACTGGCCGATGCCCCATACCAGCTGCTGGGAGGCAAAGGCCATCTCCTCGGAAAGCCCCAGCATATCCACCTTCAGCTCAGGCACGGAAACGCCCCCGGATGCTGCCGGTGATGCGGCTTTTTCCACCGCCGTGCTCTTTGCTGCCGGTTTCAGCACAGGCTGCATGGACGGCATCGGCTCATCCTCCGCCACGACCTTGCTGATGCCAATACTCCCCAGCACACCTGCCACTACAATCGCCAAAACTGCACCGCCAAACACCCCGATGCCGGATGCAGCCACCCCACCGGCAATACAGCCTATTGCCGTGCAGAGCACATGACACAAAATTAATTTCCCTTTCATTTTTGATACCCCCGCCTTTTCTTACCTTTTACCTTGTAAAACTTTAAATAAATTGCATTACTGCAAATATCACAAGGCCGATAGCCGCTCCCACTATGGAACCATTCATGCGTATCCACAGCAAATCAGGCTCCGCCTTGTCATAGACCAAACGATTAATCTGCTCATCCGTCATGGTGCCCAGCACATCCCCGGCAATACTGCCCAGCATCTCCTGAGCCTGCATGACACCACGGGCTGCCAGCTGGTAACAGATACCGCTGACCTCCCTTTGCAGTGAGCTATTTTCCCGAAGCATCCCATATACCACCTGCACAATGCTCCCGGCCAGCTCCTGCAACTGACCATCTAATATATCTCTTTCATCAGTTGCATTGAACAAATATTCATTTAAATTTAACCTTTGTACAGAATTCAACACAGCATGGTCTAATTCCTGCCTGGCTGCAAAATTTTTTTGTAAAAAACAGGAAATTTTTTCTGCCATGGCCTGAAGCTGTTCCGCTTCCTCAGACTCCTCCTGCTGCACCCTTTCCAGGAACAGGATGCACCTGTCCTTGATCAAGCCGGCAGCTTCCTCTGTATTCAGCACATTCACGGACTGGGCAAAGCCAGCCATCATCATGGCCATAGGCCCCTGCAGCTTGGAGCTGATGTATCCATCAAGGCCTGCCTCTATTTTTGCCGAAAATTCCGGCTGTCTGGCCACGGTCTCCAGCTCCTTCGCCCCATACAGAAGGAAGCTCCTTATCCTCTCCGGTGTCATGCTGCCTGCTGCCAAATCCCCCAGCCTGGCAGCAAGCACGCCTGACAAGCTAGTGCCATCCTGCGCCTCCAGCCAGTTCCTGCCCCGGTCAGCCAGCCATTTCGCCACCAGCAGCCTGCTCTCCGGCCTTTCCAGCCAGCCCAGGAGCTTGCCGGCAAAATCTATCCTCTTTACCTTGGCTACCAAAGCTTTCTTGCCAAAAAACTCCCTCTGCAACATCCTGCCTGTTGCCTCAATAAAGGACTGCCGCCTGCGAGGCAAAATTGCCGTATGCCAGGGAAAGCCAAGAGGCTTCTCGAAAAGTGCCGTTACCGCAAACCAATCGGCAATACCCCCCACCAGTGCCGCCTCGGCACAGAACAAAAAACCTGCGGCAAACGTATTGCCCGGATACTGCACCTGCAGGCAAAGGGCAAACAGAAAAATAACCGCTGCTGCCAGAAGCGTCCTGTCAGCCTTGTTCCAATTCTGCCATATCATACTCCCAACACCTGCCCTGCTGCATATATTACGGCATAAAGTGCCATACCTGCTATCGCTCCCACCACTGAGCCGTTAATGCGTATCATTTGCAGGTCATCTGCCACCTTTTCCTCCGTAAACTCAACCAGCTCCTTGTCAGATAGCCTGCTGAGCCGTTCCTCTATCATGCCCGCAATTACATCGTGGTGCCCCTGAAGCTCTGACTCCAGCCAGTCCTTAAGCATGGCATCAGCCCTCTGCTGCATCTGGCTGTTTTCAATAAACTGCTTCATGGCAGACTCTGCCATGCCATGCAGCCAGCCTGCCAGCCTGTCACCTGCCAAAAGCTCCGCCAGCACCTGCTCCAGCATACCTGCCAGCTTTTCCTGCGCCTGCAAGTCCTCCAGCACATTCATCAGCCCGTCAACTACAGCAGGCGTTTCTGCCAGCTCACTGAGCCGGTCCCCCAGCCAGGCTGCCGCCCTTTCCTCCGCTGCCGGATTTTCCGCCAGCTCCTTCAAAAAGCCTCTGCCCTTTTCCAGCAGCATGTCCGCAATCCGCTCACCGGTCATGCCCATCAGCCCGATAAGAAACGACCTGCCGCCGGATGCATCGCCATACTCCGTCAGCACATCATCTGCATAGCGTACCAAAAGCTGCCGCAGCTCCTCATCTTCAAGAAGCTCCTCTGCCGAGGCTGCCAAAAGGTGCAGGATATGACCTGCACTTTCCTGCCTTGACAGGCCTGCTAAAAAATCGGCTGCCAGCCTGTCCAGCTGCACCCTGCCCAGCATATCCCCCAGCCCCGGTGCCAGCTCCCTGGCCAGCACCTTGGGGCTGAGCCCCTGCTGAAGCTGCAGCGCCATCCTGTCCACCGCAGGCAGCAGCATGGCTTCGCCATTCTTAACCAGGAATTCCTTCATAAATACTGCCGTGTCCTGCTGGCGGACAAACTTCATCACATTATCCGCTCCCAGCAGGTCATTGCCGGCAAAATCCACCACTGCCTGCATGATGCGCTGGCGGTTCCTGATAATAATCTCCGTGCGGTAGGAAATGCCCAAGGGCTTCCTGAACAGAGCGGTTACAGCAAACCAGTCAGCCATGCCGCCGATGGTGGCAGCCAGAAAGCCGTTGTGGAGCATGCCGCCCCAGAAGCCTGCCTTAGCCAGCCCTGCGGTGCCCGCCGCCCCTGCCACGCTGATGGCAAGGGCAATCGTCGCCTTATATTTTTTCTTCATAATGCTCGTCCATCACGCTTTCTTCTGTCCCCGGCCGGCAGAATGCAGCTGGGGATTTTTCTCCTTGGCCACTGACAGCATAAGCTTGATGCGATTCAGCTGATTCACCTCGCTGGCACCGGCATCGCAGTCAATGGCCAGGATATTTGCTTCCTTGTAGTGGTTGCGCAGGCTATGGATAACCCCCTTGCCGGTGATATGGTTCGGCAGGCAGCCAAAAGGCTGCAGGCACACCACATTTGGTACCCCGTGCCTGATGAGCTTCACCATCTCGCCGGTAAGGAACCAGCCCTCGCCAGCCATATTGCCCAAAGAAACGTGCTCCTTTGCCAGCCTTGCAATCTCCCCGATGGTATGCGGCGGCAGATACCGCTTGCTATGCTTCATGGCACTGCGCACCGGACGGCGGTAGAACTCCATGAGATGAATGAACATCTGCGCCATGAGCTTGCTCTTGAGGCTGCCGTCCAAAAGCTCCCTCTTTACCACAGCATCATAGGCACTGTACATGAAGAAGTCCACGAAATCAGGCATTACCACCTCGGCACCTTCCTCAAAAAGCACCCTTTCAATATGATTATTCGCCACAGGATGGTACTTGGCAAGGATTTCACCTACGATACCCACCTTTGGCTTCCACAGGTTTTCGTCAATAGGAATAGCTTCAAAATCCCGCACCATGGCGTGGATATTATTGGCAAACCGCTTGTAGCCGCTCTTTTCCCTGGAAAGCTCCTCCTTGCATTTTGCCATCCACTTGTCATAGACAGCCTGGGTTTCTCCCTTGTTCAGCTCATAAGGCATGGTGCGGTTCTTAACATTCATCAGCACATCGCCATAAACCGCTGCCTTGATTGCCTCAGTAAGGCTGTCCCTGTCCAGCTTGAAGGCATCTGTCTCCAAGCCCCAGACTGCAAAAACAGGAATCTGAGGATAACCTGCATCCTTCAATGCCATGCGCAGCACATTCATATAGTTGGTGGCACGGCAGGCACCGCAGGTCTGGAACAGCATAATAGATGTGTTGTCCGGATCGCAGATACCGCTCTGAATGGCATTAATCAGCTGCCCGATAACCACGATGGCAGGGTAGCACATATCGTTGTGGACATATTTCAGTCCCACATCCACCGCAGACCGCGGCATCGGCGGTACAATTACGTTATAGCCGAATTTTTTCAGCACCGGCCCGAACAGCTCGAAGTGAATCGGTGCCATCTGGGGTGCCAGGATGGTGTGCCTGTGCTTGCATTCCTCAGTAAAATGAGGACGCTCCGCAATCTCCAATGCCTGGAACTTCACCGGCCTGCGCCTTGCCAGTGCCGCCATCAAGGAACGCAGGCGGATGCGTGCCGCCCCCAGATTGCTCACATCGTCCAGCTTAATCATGGTATAAATCCGTTCATGGTCCTCAAGAATGGACTTCACCTGCCCCGTAGTGATGGCATCCAGGCCGCAGCCGAAGGAGCTGAACTGAATCATGGTCACATTAGCATGCTCCGCCACATAATGAGCCGCATGGTAAAGCCGTGCATGATAGCTCCACTGATTTACAATCTTCAATGGCTCAGACTGCACAGGCATATGGTATACCGCATCCTCGGAAATAATCGGCAAGTCGTAGGACTGAATCATCTCCGGGATGCCGTGATTGATTTCCGGGTCCATGTGATAAGGGCGACCAGCCAGCAAAATCACATGCCTGCCATCCCTCTCTGCCTCCTGCAAAATCTCCTGCCCCTTCCGGCGCACCTCCTGACGGTAGGCCTCCAGCTCGGCATAGGCTGCCTCGCAGGCAGACTTAATCTCAGATTTGCTGATGCCCTCACGGCCACCCAGCTCCTGGCAGAGCCTCTTTACCATGTGCTTCGGGCTGTGAATCGGCAGGAAAGGCTGAATGAAATCAACATTATTTTCCTGCAAAATATCCATATTGCCCCGGATATTTTCTGCATAGGAAGCCACTACAGGGCAGTTGAAATGATTATCTGACTTGTTTTCCTCGTCCTCCATATTGTAGGGCAGGCAAGGATAGAAAATCTTTTTCAGTCCCTTTTCCACCAAATCCATAATATGGCCGTGAGCCAGCTTGGCAGGATAGCAGAGGGAGTCGGATGGCACAGTGTCCATGCCCTTGTAATACATGTGGGCGGAGGACTCACCGGACAGCACCACCTCATAGCCCAGCCTGGTCAAAAGGGTGAACCAGAATGGATAATCCTCGTACATGTTAAGCACCCGGGGAATACCGATTTTGCCCCGTGGCGCAGCCTGCAAAGGCTGATAATAGTTAAACAGCCTGTCATATTTGAAGCGGTAGATATTCTGCACCTTTGCCGCCTGCTTTTCCTTGCCTGCACCCCGCTCGCAGCGGTTGCCGGTAAAATAGCGTCCCCCGTCAGGGAAATTCTGTACCGTTACCAGGCAGGCATTGCCGCAGCCATGGCAGCGGAAGGATTTTGTCTTGACGGAAAAGCTTTCCAGCTGCTCCGGTGGCAAAAGCTCAGACCTGATGCCGCCGGACTCCAATGCCAGGATAGCCGCACCATAAGCCCCCATCAGCCCTGCAATATCAGGACGGATGACATGCTTGCCCAAAAGCAGCTCCATGGAGCGCAGCACCGCATCGTTGTAGAAGGTTCCCCCCTGCACCACGATATGGTCACCCAGGGTGCTCACATCCTTCAGCTGCATTACCTTGAACAGGGCGTTCTTGATAACAGACAGGGCAATACCGGCAGAGATGTCGCCAACCTCCGCCCCATCCTTCTGAGCCTGCTTTACCTTGGAATTCATGAACACCGTGCAACGGGTGCCCAGGTCTACCGGTGCCTTGGACTCCAGTGCCTTGGCAGCGAATTCCCCGGCAGTCAGCTTCAGGCTCTGGGCAAAATTCTCAATAAAGGAGCCGCAGCCTGCCGAGCATGCCTCGTTCAGGATAATGCTGCCGATGCTGCCCTTGTGAACATAAAAGCACTTCATGTCCTGGCCGCCAATGTCCAGCACAAAGGACACTTCTGGGCAGAATTCCTGTGCCGCCCGAAGATGGGCAAAGGTCTCCACCTCGCCATCATCAGCATGAAGGGCGGCCTTGACTATCGCCTCTCCATAGCCGGTGGTAAAGGTGGAAGCGATATAGGTGTCCTTGTTCATGGCACCGTACAGCTCCCTCAGTTCCCTGACTACCGTCTGCAAGGGAGAGCCCTGATTGCTTCCATAAGAAGTATACAAAAGCTCCTTGTTCCTGCCGATAACAGCCAGCTTGGTGGTAGTTGAGCCTGCATCTATGCCCAGATACACAGGCCCCTTGTAGGTGCTCAGGTCAGCACGGGGAACCCTGTCCCTGTCGTGCCGCGCCTTAAACTCCTCATAATCAGCAGGCTTTTCAAACAGCACAAAATCTGCCTGCCGTTCCTCGGCAGCCATAACCTGTTCCGTCTTTGCCACGCTTTCATTAACCTGCTCCATGGTGACAGGCCGGGCTTCCTCAGAAATCGCCGCCCCTACTGCCACAAAGTAGTTGCCGTCCTCTACATCTACAATATGTTCCGGTGTCAGCTTTAAAGTTTCAATAAAGCGTTTTTTCAGCTCCGGCAGGAAATGCAGAGGACCGCCCAAAAATGCCACATTGCCATCAATAGGCCTTCCCTGTGCCAGATTGCCAATGGTCTGATTCACCACTGCCTGAAAAATAGACAGGGCAATATCAGCCTTTTCCGCACCATCATTCATCAACGCCTGAATATCCGTCTTGGCAAAAACGCCGCAGCGGGAAGCTATAGTATAAATCTGCCTGCCCTTCTCCGCCAAAGCATTCAGGCCCGGCGCATCAGTTGAGAGCAGGGATGCCATCTGGTCAATAAAGGAGCCGGTTCCTCCAGCGCATACGCCGTTCATCCTCTGCTCCGGAGCCTCACCAAAATATGTCACCTTGGCGTCTTCGCCTCCCAGCTCCACTACTGTATCCGTATGGGGAATGAGCTCCTTTACGGCAGCAGCGCAAGCAATTACCTCCTGCACGAAAGGCAGCCCGATACGCTCGGCAATGCCCATTCCCGCAGAACCTGTCAGGGCCAGAGAGAATTTCTTTCCCTCCACCACATGGCCCAAAGCCGCCAAATTCTCTTTGAGTACAGCGTTGATCTCAGAAAAATGCCGTGCATATTTCTTGTAGACCAACTTTCTTTCCTTGTTTAGAACTACGACTTTAATCGTGGTTGAACCGACATCGATTCCTACACGCAAAAGCGAATTCATTTTGTCACCACCTGAAAAAACTATAAAACGCCGTGCCGCTACAGATGGCGAAACCGCCCTTCCGTGCCGCACTGCACAATTAAAGATAAATATCCTTATATATTATACCAAAATCAACGAAAAAACACAAAAAGAGACCGTTGCAAAATTGCATTTTTTACAACGGCCTTCCTTCATTCAGCTGCCATATAGCTGTTATATAGAATTCAGCAAATGGTTATGCATTTTCCCATCAGTCAATCTTGAGAATAGCCATAAATGCTTCCTGAGGCACTTCCACCCGGCCTACGGACTTCATGCGCTTCTTGCCTTCCTTCTGCTTTTCCAAAAGCTTTCTCTTTCGGGAAATATCGCCGCCGTAGCATTTTGCCAGCACATCCTTGCGCATGGCGCGGACATTTTCCCGGGCAATAATCTTGTTGCCGATAGCCGCCTGAATCGGGATTTCAAACATCTGCTGAGGAATGATTTCCTTCAGCTTGGCAGCCAGCTGCCTGCCCCGGGCCGCCGCGCTGTCAGTATGCACAATGGTGGAAAGGGCATCCACCGGCTCCCCGTTCAGGAGAATGTCCAGCTTCACCAGCTTGGCCTGCTGATAGTCTGCCAGCTCATAGTCCAGGGAGGCATAGCCCCGGGTGGAGGACTTCAGCTTATCAAAATAATCATAGATAATCTCGCTCAGAGGAATGTGGTACACAATCATGACGCGGTTCACATCCAGGTAATCCATGCCCTTGAACTCTCCCCGCTTGTTCTGGGAAATTTCCATGACAGCCCCTACGAAATCGTTTGGCACGATAACCGTTGCCTTTACATAAGGCTCTTCAATGTACTGTATGGTAGTCGGGTCCGGCAGGTCGGAAGGGTTATCCACCGCAATCATCTCACCGTCAGTCTTGTGCACATGGTAAATAACGCTTGGCGCCGTAGTAATCAGCTTCAGGTTGTACTCACGCTCCAGACGCTCCTGAATAACATCCATGTGCAGAAGCCCCAAGAAGCCACAGCGATAACCAAAGCCCAAGGCAATAGAAGTCTCCGGCTCAAACACTAATGCCGCATCATTGAGCTGCAGCTTTTCCAAGGCATCCTTCAGATTGTCATAATCCGCACTGTCCACAGGATACAGGCCGCAGTACACCATCGGCGTTACGCCGCGGTAGCCAGGCAACGGCTCCGGTGCAGGCTTCAGGGCACTGGTGATGGTATCGCCCACCCGCACATCAGCCACCTGCTTCAAGGAACCTGCCACATAGCCTACAGCCCCCGGTCCCAGGGACTGCAGCTCCATCAGAGCCGGGCGGAAGCAGCCCAGCTCCGTCACCTCAAAGGTCTTGCCGGTGGCCATAAGCTTCAGCTGGCTGCCCTTTTTGATTTCCCCGTCCATAACGCGGATATGGGCGATAGCCCCCTTGTAGGCATCGAAATAGGAGTCAAAAATCAGCGCCTGCAACGGCTTTGCCCTGTCACCTGCCGGTGCCGGAATCCTCTCCACGATGGCATCAAGAATTTCCTCAATGCCCTGTCCCGTCTTGGCAGAGGCAAGGATGGCGTCAGAGGCATCCAGCCCGATTACATCCTCAATCTCCTGCTTTACCCTGTCAGGGTCCGCACTAGGCAGGTCAATCTTGTTGATGACAGGGATAATCTCCAAATCATGCTCCAAAGCCATATACACATTGGCCAGGGTCTGCGCCTCTACCCCCTGGGCCGCATCCACAATCAGAAGGGCACCCTCGCAGGCAGCCAGGCTCCTGGAAACCTCATAGGTAAAGTCCACATGGCCCGGGGTATCAATCAGGTTCAGGCAGTACATCTCCCCGTCCTTGCCCCTGTAATCAAGGCGTACAGTCTGCGCCTTGATGGTGATGCCCCGCTCACGCTCCAGGTCCATGTTGTCCAGCACCTGTGCCGACATTTCACGCTTGGACAGGGTACCTGTGTATTCAATCAGCCTGTCGGCAATAGTTGACTTGCCGTGGTCTATATGGGCGATAATAGAAAAATTGCGAATTTTCTTAGTATCCATCTTGTTGTCCATTCATTTCTTCCTCTCAAGCTTACATACATATTCACACTATTATAACATGCCAGCCGTTTTTCCTGCAATATCCCCAAAACCGCCCCCATATTTCCCGGCTGTCCCTGCAATATGCCTTTCATTCATTAGCCAAATAGCAAATACCCGTTATAGTGAAAAAAAAGTTGCATTTTTTGCGGCTTCATGCTAAAATAGGCAGGTACTGAAATTTCAAGGGGGTGAATTAATTGCCAAATATTAAATCTTCTATTTTGAGTGTAAAGACTGATGCAAAGCGCCATGCAAAGAATCTGGCTGAGAAGTCCCGTGTTCGCACTGCTTCCCGCAAGGTATTGGACGCTGTTGAGGCTGGCAACGCTGATGAAGCAAAAGCCCTCCTTACTGTCGCTTGCAAGACTATCGATCAGGCTGCTGCAAACCATGTATATCACAAGAATGCTGCAAACCGCAAGAAGTCTCGTTTAGCTCGCAAAGTAAATGCTTTGGCTAAATAATTTGCATGAGAAATAAAGGCTCGTTCTCGTTAGAGAACGGGCCTTATTACATTTCAAAAAGCCATGTTTATTGAAATTGAAATTTTTTATTTTTGCTATTAATTATATGCATTTTTTATTGACTATAGCACTCTCCATAAATATAATAAAAGAATGAGAAGTATCCAGCGTTATAAAGAAAGAAATAGGTGATAAAAAGACATGGCTGTTCACGTTATCAATGAAGCCCGCCGCTGCTTGCAGTGCAAAAAACCTCAGTGCCAGATTAATGGCTGTCCTGCCCACACCAACATCCCGGAAATGATACGCCTTTTTCTGGACGGAAAAATCAATCAGGCAGGTGCCATGCTGTTTGAAAATAACCCTATGAGCGTTATCTGTTCCCTGGTCTGCGACCATGAGGCCCAGTGCGAGGGCCACTGCATTCAAGGTATCAAGGGCTCCTCTGTGCAGATTTCCAGCATTGAGCAATACATCTCCGATGCTTATCTGGACAAGGTTGTCATGGAGCACGAACCTCCAAAGGGGCAGAATGTAGCCATTATCGGCTCCGGTCCTGCCGGCCTCACCGTGGCTGTCAAGCTGGCCCAGCGTGGCTACAATGTAACTATTTTTGAGCGCATGGAGCACCTAGGGGGCATGATGCGCTACGGCATACCTGACTTCCGCCTGCCTCAGAGCATCCTGAACCGCTACACCCAGAAGCTCAGGGAGCTGGGCATCCACATCCGCCCGAACACCACTATCGGCGGTGCGCTCAATCTGGACATCCTGTTCCGTGATGGCTATGATGCCATCTTCATCGGCTCCGGCGTATGGCGTCCGAGAGCACTGGGCGTAAAGGGCGAAAGCCTGGGCAACTGCCACTTTGCTGTTGACTACCTGCAAAACCCTGACTGCTACGACCTGGGCGAGCGTGTAGCCGTTATCGGCTCCGGCAACTCCGCCATGGATGTGGCCCGTACTGCCATCCGCAAGGGAAGCCGCTTCGTTACAGTCTATGCCCGCCGCAACAAGGTATCTGCCAGCGTGAAGGAGTTCGAATATTCCCAGGCGGACGGCGTAGTATTCGAGTTCGGCAAGTCCCCTGTAGAGATTACCCCGGATGGCCCGCTGATGGTAGACACCTCCTACGATGAGAACGGCAATCTGGTAACAGAGGGCGCAGAGCTTTGCCCGGCAGACAGCACCATCGTGGCAGTGAGCCAGGTGCCAAAGGACAAGATTGTCCGCACCACCACCGGCGTGGAAGTCAACGAGCGCGGCTTGATTGAGGTTGACGAAAACGGCCAGACCACCCGAGAGGGCGTATTCTCCGGCGGCGATGTAGTCATGGGGCCATTCAACGTAGTGCTGGCTGTAAAGGATGCCAAGCATGTGGCTGAGTCCATGGATGCTTATCTTCAGCAGAAAAAAGCGGCGGAAAACAGCTAAAATCTTGAAGCTTAAATCTACAACTAAAATTCACCCATAAATTTCCAGCAAATTTTATGGAGCAAAATAAAAAAGGTTTGCAGCACTGCTTTTACGGCAGCTTCTGCAAGCCTTTTGTGTTTTGTGATATTAAATTATTAGTCATCATCATGGCTATAATCATAGCCATAGTCATCGGCATATGTGCTGTAAGAATCCCGGTCATCAGCATCAGGCTCATAATCATCCCCATATGATCCGTCATCAGCAGATTCGTCAGGGAATTCATATTCATACTCATCCCCATACTGTTCAGCATCAGCATATTCATCAAAGAATTCATACTCGGAGCCATACTCATGCAGGGCTTCCTCATAATAATTCCACACGTCCTCATACTCCGCCCAGTATCTCTCCGCCACAGCATAGCCCATGAAGGCGCACCAGGCAGCAAATTCCGGCGAAGCCATGCTGCTTCCCCTGCTGAAATTCTTCTGCCCGTGCCAGTCACCTGCTGATACCTTCACCGTATCATGGCTGCTGCCATAACAGCCGCAGCCTGGGAAAAATCCGGCACAGCCGCCTATATTCATGCACCCTGCACATATAGGAAGCCTTCCTGCATACTGCCGTCTAATAGGCATGCTGGCAGGCTCACCGCCACACTGCACATCCTGCAAATTCTGCAAATGCTGTGTATTCCGGATATTCTGAGTATTAAGCATGTTCTTCGCGTTTGTTATATTTTTCGCATTTTCCCTATTAAGTTTATTCTGTTCCTGCTGCCTGTCCTGCTTTGCAGATTTTTCCTGCTGTTTGCCATTATTGCCTGTTATGGCTGCCCACAGCCTGCCCATTACCTCAAACATAATTCCTCCATAATACGTTCTAACCATGTATGCAAAAAAACAGCATAGTCACTTATTCTTCCAGCTAACACCTCGGCAAACGCTTCATCATAAGTATGAACAGTCAAATTTCTGTCATCAGACATCTGCAAGGCAAGCTTCACTTCCTGCTCATCAAGAATGCCAACCTCCCTGCAATCCCTGATTACACGCCTTGGCGAAGCCGAATCTATCCCATCATGAACACGCAAATAATCTTTAGCACACTTCCAAATCAACTCATAGGAAAACTCAAATCTCTGTATCAGGGCATCACGCTCTATCTCTGTATAATCCTTCTTGCAGGACAATTCCAGCAGCTTACCGATAGCCTTTTGCGCTAGTCCCACTCGCTGCATCAGTCTTTCCATACTATCCCTTCTTCCCTGATTTTTTTGCAAAGCGATTCCGCTGCAAAATTCATATCCACCACATCTACATTATACACAATACAGGAATTTTCCAATGCTTCACGAAATTCACCTATTAGGAATGACATATCCTCCCTTGACTCAATGGCAATATCCACATCTGAGCTACGCTTTGCTCCCCCCCTTGCCCATGAACCAAAAAGATATATGCGCACAGGCTGATTCTGCCAAAATTTCCGCGTGAACTCCTTTACCTCAAGAACATACTCATTCATCCGTCATAACTCCTACATATGGCCTTTCATTAGCAAAAAAGGAGCCAGACCGCTCCAACTCCCCCAGGTATATGCACACAAACACACAACCTATTTCAGTCAACAGTATACAACAAATCCGGCATATCTGCAATCAAAAAGCCCCAATACACTGCTCTATATCGGGGCTTTCAAGTATCTTTATAAAATGATGTACAACACCGGCTCAGGCACCCAGCATCTCCATGGTATGCTCAGCCACCAGCTCCGCCGTCATGCCATCCCTGGTAGCCACGCCAGTATCAATAGCAGCCTGTGCCACCGCAGCAGCCACCCTCGGGGCTACCCGCTTGTCAAACGGGCTGATAATAATATTATCTTCCCTGAGCTCATCATCAGGTATCAGGGATGCAATGGCAGTAGCTGCAGCAATCTTCATCTCGGTATTGATATCCGTAGCCCTAACATCCAAAGCACCACGGAAAATACCAGGAAAGGCCAGCAGATTATTCACCTGATTTGGGAAATCAGAGCGGCCGGTGCAGATAATACGGGCACCAGCTTTTTTAGCCAGCTCCGGCATAATTTCAGGCTCCGGATTCGCCATAGCCATAATGATGGCATCCCTGTTCATGGACTGCACCATTTCCTCAGTTACGCATTTTGCCACAGAAACACCGATAAATACATCGGCTCCCTTAATTACATCAGCCAGGGCACCGGCTTCCCTCCGCCTGTTGGTGATTCTGGCAATATCCTCCTTGTAAGGGTTCATGCCCTCGGCACGGCCCTCATAAATAGCCCCCTTGGTATCACAGAGAATGATATGCCTGGTTCCTACAGCCTGCAAGAGACGGGTAATAGCCATGCCAGCAGCACCGGCACCATTTACAACAACCTTGGCATCGCGGAACCGCTTGCCAATCAGCTTGAAGCCATTCATCAATGCAGATACAGCAACCACAGCAGTGCCATGCTGGTCATCATGGAAAACAGGTATATTCATGGTTTCCTTCAGGCGGTTCTCAATATCAAAGCACTCAGGTGCCTTGATATCCTCCAGGTTAATGCCGCCAAAGCCAGGCTCCAGCATCTCCACAGTATGACAAATATCATCCACATTGCGGGAGTTCAAGCAAAGAGGCACGGCATCCACACCGGCAAAACTCTTGAAAAGAACCGCTTTTCCCTCCATAACCGGCAGTCCGGCACCTGCTCCAATATTGCCCAGCCCCAGCACAGCAGTGCCATTGGTTACCACAGCCACCATATTGGATTTGGTAGTATAATCATAAATCTTGTTATAATCTTCCTTTATTTCCAAGCACGGTGCCGCAACACCAGGCGTATATGCCAAGGTCAAATCCTTGGAGGAACCCAGATCCACCTTGCTGACAATTTCCAGCTTACCCTGATTTTCCTTATGCAATTCCAACGCTGCCTTATCTACGTTACTCATACTTACCACACCTTTCCTGAATTCTATAATCCCTATATTTTTTCTGTATGAGCTATATGATTCATATCAAATATTGATACTTCATATATATTGGTTGCTATAATACTACACTTTTGTAATCTTGTCCAGCATTTTTTTGCAATTGTAAAATCTTTCAGTCAAATCCTCTATTTGTAGACATTTGTATAACAAATTGATTTTTAGGTGATTATCGTGTCTGTTTTGAAACAAATAAATTTATGTAAGCAAAATAGCGAAAATTATTATGCAAAATAACAAAGCGCACCAATCACAGGTACGCTTAACTTTTGTATTTAGCTATAAAAATTTTTCTAAAAATAATAATGCACATACATTATTGCATTATTAACACTTGTTGAAAAAACTCTATCAAGGCTTGCAGACACCGCAGGGCTGATACCCCTGGGCAATAGCCTCCTCACGGCTTTCTACCGGCACAAACTTTGCCGAATTTGGATGCTTGATAGTGCGGCAGCTTGCATAATGGAACTTGCCGCTCTGGGTATTCAGCAGATACCCGGAAGCATATGCCGCCCCCATGCCTGCCAGCATCAGCATAACAGTAAATACAATGACCAGTTTTTTCATGTTGAATTACTCCCTCCTAACGCCTAGGCGTTTGAGGAGGGAGATTCCCACTTCTACGAGAACAGCCTTCTGCCTTGGCAAAAGGACTTACACACTCTCCGTGGGCGTTAATTTCCGTAATTCCTA
>NZ_VUNR01000010.1 GCF_009695585.1 Anaerovibrio slackiae | reverse complement strand
ATGATTTCTTATTGCATTGTTTAGTTTTCAAGGAACACTGCCTCTCTATCATCAACGGCTTGTAAAAGCTCTGTAAGCTTTTTGTAAGACCGCTGTGCGAGTCAGCTTTTATATAATATCTCAAATCGTTCAGCTTGTCAAGAACTTTTTTGAAATATTTTTGTTGTCTTCGCCTCACTGAATTGCGCGGAATTTTCAATATATTCTCTACAACTCTGTGTCAGCAGCGACAACGATGTATATATTACACGAAAAACAATCACCTGTCAACACTTTTATGAAAAATTTTATAAAAAATGTGCCAGCAGGATTACGATAACACCAGGAATACCGAAAACACCTGCAATCAGCGCCTTGAAGAAGGTGATTTCAATACCTGCACCAAAAAGATTTACCACCCAGAGCATGATAGCCCCCACCAAGCTGTTGGTGAACAGCTTCCAGATAATCTTAAACGGCAGGGACAGAACCTTTAAAATCACATAAAGCACAACCAGGCCTACAATAAAAGATACCATTACTTCCATACGACTACCTCCCATTTGAAATTCTATCAAGCCACAATACAGCAGCTTCACAAAACATTTTCAGCACCGCAACAATACAACAGCATAAGATGTAATTTACGAGCCATGCAGAACAAAAGCGGCAGGGCCTCCCCCCTGAAAACCTTTTTTGTGCCTCGGTACTTAATGATACGCGAGTCCAAAGGACAAAGCGTGAATTTAGTACCGCTAGGCACAATGGGATAACAAACCCCTATTGACATGAATTAGTTTCGAGGATAAATCCTTGTATGCTAGGCGGAGGAGGAAGGCATGGCGGTTCCATGCCGACCGACGACAACAACGCAGACAAGGATTTAGACCGAAAATAATCATGAATATAGGGGTTTGTTATCCCAAGAGCGAGAGCGTGTTTTCAAGGGGGGAGTGCCCTGCCGCGACGTAAACTGTAAACTGCAAACTGCACGCCACTCACATTTTAAAGCTCAATGCGGTTTTCCATGGCCCTGGACAAGGTCACCTCATCCGCATACTCCAAATCGCCGCCCACCGGCAGCCCGTGGGCAATCCGCGTCACCTTAATCCCCAGGGGCTTCAGGAGCCTGGCTATGTACATGGCAGTAGCCTCCCCCTCCACGTTGGGATTGGTGGCCATGATGACCTCTTTAACAACGCCGTCCTGCATACGGGCCAAAAGCTCCTTGATGCGGAGATTTTCCGGCCCCACGCCCTCTAAAGGCGACAGTGCCCCGTGCAGCACATGGTACACCCCATGAAAATCCCTCATGCGCTCCACGGCATCCACATCCTGGGGCTGCTCCACAACGCAGATAACGGACTTGTCCCGTCCATCCGCCCGGCAGATGCGGCAGGGATTTTCATCGCTCAGGTTAAAGCAGACACTGCAATAGCCGATTTTTTCCTTTGCATTGACAATAGCTGCCGCCAGCTCCCGTGCCTTTTCCGGCTCCATGTCCAGCACATGGTACGCCAGCCGTACCGCAGTCTTGCTGCCTATGCCCGGCAGCGCTTTGAAATGCTCAATCAGCTTTGCCAACGGTTCTATTCGCTTCATGGCTTAAAACATTCCCGGAGGCAGCCCCATGCTGCTGGTGAGCTTGCCCATCTCGCTTGCCATCTTCTCATCCACCTTCTTGGTAGCTTCGTTGAAGGCAGCTGCCAGCAAATCCTGCAGCATCTCTACATCCTCCGGGTCCACAGCAGCTGGATCAATCACAATCCCCTTCACCTGCTTCTCACCGTCCATGGTAATCTTTACCACGCCGCCCCCTGCAGTTGCTTCAATAGTCTGCTGCTTCAGCTGCTCCTGCATTTCCTGCATCTGCTTCTGCATCTTCTGCACCTTTTTCATCATGCCATTCATATTCATGTTGCCCATACCGCCAAACATCGACATCGCTCCCTTCACCTAGCGCAAAAAACATTTAATACAAAAATCAATCTCGTTTCATGCTAACAAATATACACAGCTTCGTCAAATTTTATTTTCCTAATCCTCCGGTGGCTCAATAAAATCACCGCCAAAAAAATCCACGGCATGCTGCAGCCTTTTCTGCTCAGGCTGGGGCAGGGCGGACATATCCACCCCCACACCGTCTCCCTCATCCATAGGCGGCGGTATATCCGGCAGCTCCGGCTCGGGCTCTGCCACCCTCTGCACCACCTCTGCCAGACGGCAGACCAGCCTGAGCTTCCTGCCGGAGATGCGCTGTGCCGCTTCCTCCAGCTTCTTGCGGTACACCCGTTCAAGCAATCCTTTCAGCATAACCGTAGGACAGCCCAGCACCAGCTGGCTGTCAGTAACCGACAGCACGGCACACTTCTCCGCACAGGAAATGGTCGGTGCCGCCCCCATGACGGAAAGCTCCCTCAGAAGCTGCTTCTGGAAATTGCTGTCATCCAGGGACTGAACCTCTGCCGCCACCTGCGCTGCCCCTTCAGAGGGCGCACTACCGGCAGACTGTGCCGGACGCTCATCAGCAATTGCCGCACCGGCACCTGCCACAGCCCTGCCAGACTGCAGCAGGGCAGAAAGCTGTGCCAGCTTCGCCTCCAGCTGTGCCAGCCGCCCTTCATCACCGCCCCCGGCAGCATGGCCGCCAGCCCCTTGACTGCCAGCAGCGATTCCGCCAGCTGGTTGCGCTGCGAGGGCAGCATCAGGCTGGCAGAGCTCCAGCAGGGCAGACTCCACCGTAATCCTGGGCTGCGGAGACCACTTGACCTCCGCCATCGCCCCGTGAATCCGCCGTATGGATTCCATAATCCTGGTCTGGGTAAAAGCTGCCGCACATTTAGCCAGCTCCTCCGGGCTGCCACTGCCGTAGTCCATGGCATCGCCGCCTCCTGCCGCCTTCAGCACCAGCATGCTCCGAAAATACATGGCCAGCTCCCCCAGCATCTGGGACAGTTCCTTGCCCCCCTGCAAAAGCTCCGCCACCTTCTGCAGCACCTCTGCCGCATTTTTCTGCCCGATAGCAGATACCAGCCCGGCTATCCAGTCCCTGCCAATCAGCCCCAGGAAGCCCTGGGCCTGCTCCACGGTCAGCCTGCCCTCCGCCAGTGCAGCGCACTGGTCTAGAAGCCCCAGGGCATCACGCATGCCGCCGTCCGCCTTCATGGCAATCAGCCGCAAGGCCTCGTCATCATACGCCAGCCCCATATTGTCTGCCACCAGCTGCAAACGCCCTTCGATATCCGCCACCGTAATCCGCTTGAAATCATACCGCTGGCAGCGGGACTGGATGGTAGCAGGCACCTTGTGAGCCTCCGTGGTGGCAAGAATAAACACCACATGGGCAGGAGGCTCCTCCAATGTCTTCAAAAGGGCATTAAAAGCCTCCATGGTAAGCATGTGTACCTCATCAATGATGTACACCTTGTACCTGCCGTCTGCCGGAGCAAATTTTACCGTTTCCCGCAGGTCACGGATTTCATCAATGCCTCTATTGGAAGCCGCATCTATCTCGAACACATCCATAGAGGTTCCCGAATTAATTTTCAGGCATGCTTCGCAATGATTGCAGGGATTGGGCGTCGGCCCCTTCTCACAGTTCAGTGCCTTGGCAAGGATTTTTGCCGTACTGGTCTTGCCGGTGCCCCGGGGACCGGCAAAAAGATAGGCATGCCCCACCTTGCCGGTATTGATGGCATTGGACAAGGTTCTGCTCACATGCTCCTGCCCCACCAATTCATCAAAACCGCCCGGCCGCCACTTCCTATAAAGTGCCATATAAGCCACAGCTGCCACCTCCGTACACAAATTCAGCACAATTATTATAACATAAATCCGGGCACAAAAAAAGCAGTCCCCTGACAGGAACCACCCAAAAGCCACGCCTGCTCTTTTCAACGTCGGACCACAGCCCCCAGGCACCCTCGCGGCACAGGCAGCGATTCACTTATCGCTGCTTCCTTCCGGACCTGACGAGGTTCATGAGACTGCCTTGCGCAAGACCCAGGCACTGCAGCCCGACCTTGAAAAGAAGCCTGCCACCGGATGACAGCAGACAAAACGGCATATACTACATATACTACATATACTACATATGCTACCTAAAAATGAATAAAAAAATGGCGGAGAGTGAGAGATTCGAACTCTCGGTACAGTATCACCGTACACACGCTTTCCAGGCGTGCTCCTTCAACCACTCGGACAACTCTCCACGTTTGAATAACAAGAATTTTATTCTGTTGTGTTGCTCATCAGCAACGATATAGATGATACCATCTTTCCGTCAGCATGTCAAGCAAAAAATAAATATTTTTTACAGGGCAGCACACAGGCACCGCACTGCCCTGCCAAAAATCACCAATGCAACGGCTTGCCGTCCTCAAACACAAAGCCGTCCATAGATAAATAAAGCACAAAACCGCCAAACTCCGTCTCAACCCGCAGCTGGAAGACACTGTCTCCACCAGGCTCCCCATTTTCAACGGTCTGCGGCATATCAAGATCCATATCCTGGCTCTTGCCTGACATGTTGACAATGTACAGGCCGTTCAGCACATTGCAGAACTCCTCAATACAGTCAATGGCCATCTCATCCACATCGGTCAGCGCCTCACCGCTGAAACGCTTCGCCATGGCCAGCATCACATCACCATTCATGCGGCAGCCTACAGTAAGCTGTAAAGCCCCACCCATGCTCTGATAGGTCAGATAGGTGGTATCCACGCCATCACTATTGTCCCCCTGAATAATCAGGGCATCCGTGTTCATAAAACGCTGCAGTGCTCCCAGGAACAGCTCCACATAATCCTTGATGTACCCGTAATCATTTTCATCTGCATTCCAGGACACCAGCATATCATGCACAGCCGTCTCCACAGGATGGCAATCCGGCGCAACACTCTCCTCAAACAGCTTTGCCAGCTCGGAAAGCCCCACAACCCCCTCATCCAGAAGCACCTGACCAAGGCAGGCACTGCGCTCCGGCACGGCCTTCTTCAGGTCATCAAGCTGCAGCGCCGTCAGGTAGTTCTTGCCCAGGGCAGCCCTGATAAAGCCGGCAGCTTCTGCCAGCTCCAGCGCCTGCTCCGAGTTTATCAGGCCTTTTTCCAGGGCAAGCACGGAAAGCTCCGGAGTAACATTGAGGGATTTTGCCAACATCTCACCTGCGTTCTCAGGCGTCAGAACGCCTTTATTCAGGAGATATTGTGAAAAATACCTATTTGCCATTATTCTCCTCAACCTTTCTGCGGATTCGCTCCACTGCCTGCTTAATCTGCTCGCTGGTATAAGGCTTCTGAATAAAATCCAGGGCTCCCAACTCCAGTGTCTCCTTCAGCTTCTGCGATGTACCTGCCGAGGAAAGCATAATAACAGGAAGGTCAGGATTGATTTCCTTTATTACCTGCAACGTCTCAATACCGCCTACTTCCGGCATAACGATATCGAGAATCACGCCGTCAGGCTGCTCCTTCAAGTCCTTCATAATGGCCTCTTTGCCATTCTCTGCCTCCAGCACCTCGCAGTCCAGCTGCTCCAGTTCCGCACGCAGCTTCTTGCGCAGCAGCTTGGAATCATCAGTTATCAGAATCTTTAATTTGTCAGCCAAATCTCGCACCTCCAAAAGAGCTATTATGTTTAAAATTATATCACACTTTTTCCTAAAAAGTCACCTGCTAACTAAGATTATTTACGATATTAACATTTTGACAAATCCATCTATTTCACATAGTACAGCCAATTGTGTTTTTGGCACCGCTATGTTAAACTAATAATAGACTTTTGTACTAAGCTGAAAGCAGGAGGACTGCCTATGATCAAGAAGCGAACCCTCACCTATCCCTGCTATACAGGGCAGGAAAAACGCAGAGTTTACATATATCTTCCCCGGGGCTACGACTCGCAGCCGTCCAGGCGCTATCCCGTGCTCTACATGTTTGACGGGCAGAATGTCTTTTTTGATGACAACGCCACCTACGGCAAGAGCTGGGGCGTGGGCAGGTATCTGAATTATACAAAGACGCCGCTGATTGTGGTGGCGCTGGAATGCAACACCCACCCTGATAACGGCAGGCTCTCGGAGTACTCGCCCTTTTACTACAATCCCGGCGGCGAATGGGGCGGCCCATATGAGGCCAGGGCAGAGGAAACCATGCAGTGGTACATCCACAACCTGAAGCCCTACATCGACAAGCGCTTCCGCACCCTGACAGACAGGGAGCACACCTTTATCGGGGGCAGCTCCATGGGCGGGCTGATGAGCCTCTACGGGGTGCTGTGCCACAACGAGGTTTTCTCCCGGGCAGCTTCCTTCTCCCCTACCATGGATGTGGATGCGGATGCCCTGGTGGCACTGATTGAGGCATCCTCCCCGGCGCCTGATACGGTGATTTACATGGACTACGGCATGAAGGAGTTTGAATATGAGCCCTGGTCTCCGGCGAATTTTACCCGGGTTGCCAATGCCCTGATGCAGAAGGGTGTTATCCTCAGCACCCGCCTGGTGCCAAACGGCGACCACAGCGAGGCAAGCTGGGAGAGGCAGCTGCCCTTTGCCATCCCTACCATCATGTATGGCATCTAAGCCCAATCATATACGGCATATAAATTTTATGAGGTGATATATAATGAAAAATGTGGTGTTTCTTTCCCCGAATTTCCCTGAGAACTACTGGAATTTCTGCCGCGAGCTGAAGAACAACGGCCTCCGGGTGCTGGGCATCGGCGACTGCCCCTATGACAACCTCCGGCAGGAGCTGAAGGACAGCCTGGACGAGTATTACAAGGTCAGCAGCCTGGAAAACTACGACGAGGTATACAAGGCGGTTGCCTTCTTCATCAGCAAGTACGGCCGCATCGACTGGCTGGAATCCAACAACGAATACTGGCTGGAGCGTGATGCCCATCTGCGCACCGACTTCAACATCAACAGCGGCTTCCATGATGAGGACATCCCGCGCATCAAGTACAAGTCCAAGATGAAGGAGTACTATGCCAAGGCAGGCATCCCTGCCGCCCGCTACCATCTGGTACAGGAGTGGGATGACACCAAGGCCTTTGTGGACATGGTGGGCTATCCTGTGGTAGTCAAGCCTGACAACGGCGTAGGCGCCAGCAACACCTTCAAGATAAACAACGACACGGAGCTGGGACGCTTTTTCCAGCTGCGCTACGAAAACCATGACACTACCCAGTACATCATGGAAGAATTCGTCCGTGCCGAGGTCAACAGCTATGATGCCATCATCAACTCCCAGGGGGAGCCTATCTTTGAGACCGGCAACGTCACCCCTATGAGCATTATGGATATCGTAAATCAGGGCGACAACAGCGTCTTCTACATCCTGAAGGACCTGCCGGAGGAAACCCGCCGGGCAGGCCGTGCCGCCATCAAGGCATTTGGCGTAAAGAGCCGCTTCGTGCATTTTGAGTTCTTCCGCCTGACGGACGACATGGAAGGCCTGGGCAAAAAGGGTGACATCATCGGCCTGGAGGTAAATATGCGCCCATGCGGCGGCTTTACTCCGGACATGATCAACTTTGCCCACAGCACCAACGTTTACAAAATCTGGGCTGACATGATCGCCTATGACAGCACCCTGAAATCCACCGGCCCGGACTACTACTGCATCTTCTCCGGCCGCCGCAACGGCAAGAACTTCAAGCTGTCCCACGATGAGCTGCTGGCCAAGTACGGCTCCGCCATCAAGATGCACTGCCCTATCCCGGATGCCCTGGCGGAGGCAATGGCAAACTACATGTACCTTGCCACCTTCTCCACCAAGGAGGAGCTGGACCAGTTCTTCAGCGACTCCGTAGCTGTATGGTAAGCTGAATCCCAGCCAATATCATCAAATAATGAAAACGCTATAAACATAAACAACAAAAATACTGTTCACTGACAGGAGCCTTTTCCCTGGGAAACATTGCCCCTGCCCATGTGAACAGTATTTTTATGTTTTATGTTTTATGTTTTATTTTACGTAGATTGGCACCCAGTAAGCCTCCGTACCGGCAATGGCCTCCGGGGAGAAGCGGCTATAGACAGCCGATGCCCTTTCCCCCAGCATGAAGCAGCTCAGGGTAAGATACCCATTCAGAAGCCCCTCATCCGTGCGCAGGCTCCAGGCAGGCTGCGCCACAAATTTCTGCACCAGCACCTTGTCACTGTCCCTCTGCACCACCTCGTCGGCATTGGGCACATATTTTTCGCTGACCAGCCTGCCAGCCTCATCCACCACCTGGATGCCGTTGCCCTCCCTGCCCCAGATAGGCTTCTTTATCCACTTCTCCGGCGGCAGGAAGCCAGCTGCCTGCTGCACGGCAAAATCCCGCTCAAAATACGAAGGCAGCATATAGGCGCGTATAGTTTGCAGCTCATCCCTGGTAAATATTTTGCCTGCCCGGTCACTGTGGGCAAGGCTCCAGACCAGTGCCTGAAAGCCCTTGCTCTGCATGATGATTGCCTCCGGCGGATTGAACAGGTGGAACCTGCCCTCCTGATACCCCTGCATAAACATGGCTCCCAGGGCATCTCCCTCCTCCGACGTTTCCTCAATCAGGAGCTCCATAGGGTGCAGCCTGTACAGCACAGCCGCTGTCCGCCCGTCAGGCAGCTGCACGCTGCCATCGGGATTTACCCCCAGCTCATAAAAGGAGGCAAAAACCACCATATTGTCAGGATACAGGGAGCCGATGGCATCCTTTAGTGCCTGCATCAAAAACAGGGTTGTGCCCCTGTCCTCCACATAATCCTCAAAGCAGGAAAAGACAAAGGGATGCTCCGTGCTGATTCTGCCCCGCTGTAAATCCACCTCGATGCTGTAGGTTCTGTCAAAGATGTACTTCAGCCAGTCCTTCAGCTCCTCATAGCTGTCCCGGTTGGGATTTTTGCGGCGGTAATAACGGCAGGCCATCCTGTTGCCATAAAACGCCTCAATCACGGCACAGGGGGTATCTGCATTGATTTCCACCATGTGCAGCCTGCGGCGGCTGTCAAAAACGAAATCAGAGCGGCTCAGCCAGGTAGGCAGCCCCAGCATGTTCTGCCGGTGCAGGAAGGAACGCATCCCGGCAGGAATTTCCATGTCCTCCATGAACTCGTCGCTGCACTTCTGAAAGACCTCCGTCACCTTGCAAAAAATCCGGAACAGCTTCTCGCTGGCCTCCCGCAGCTCATCAAGCTGCGCCTCCGCCAGCCCCACCATATCAATGGTGGGATAGCGGTTCTCAAAGCCCGGATACTCCACAAAGGGAAAAATCTCCCTGTCCAAAGTATCAATCCAGTCATTACGCTCTATCATGATGCAGCACTCCTTGCTCCGGCAGAACCGAAGCCCGTTTTGGCGCCGGATTTTACGCTGGTGTTATTATTCTGGGCATTAGTGCCATTTTTTACACCGTCATTATTTGGCTGCGCCTTGGCAGCGGAATTATTACCGCTAACAGCACGGGAAGCCGCCCTGCCGGCTGCACCATAGGGACGATACTTGTCATCCCTTTCCTCCCTGCTCAATGGCTGCATATTCCCCCTGGCCACATAGCGGCCGGTATTTTTATCATAATAGCCCGGCTGGCTTGGCTGCAGGCCATGAAAGAGGAAATACCCCATTGCCAGGCCGGAAAGCAGCCCTGCCGTACCTGAGACAAAATTCAAATTGTTATTTTCATCTCGCCTGAAGGTAACCTCCCTGCCATCATCGTATACCGCCGTTTCCGTTCCATCCTCGTTGCGGTGCAGGGTATAGGGATTGCCGGCATCATCTACCATCTGCTCATCCTCATACTCATAATCCAGGCTGGCCAGCTCATCTTCATCGGAGCAGCCTGCTGCCACGCAAGCAACAGAAGCCGCCGTAAAAGCCGCCAGTATCCTTGCCGTCTTACCTGATACATTAAACATCACAAAATACCTCGCTAATCTCAAAGCTCACTTTACTCGCTTCAAAGGCTTACGCTAATAAGCTGTTTACAATATATCCTTTTAACAATTCAAGGTCAATGTGATATTTTTCCCAGTTAAAACAGTGAAATCCCCTGACCGCTTCCGAAACACTCCGCAAAATCTGACCTGACTGCCATTACTATTCCTCCTCCATAACCTCAAGATAAAAGCTGACCGGACGAAAGCCGTCATTGCAGGACAGCATGGCAGACCGGGGATTTTTCATCCAGCCCTCATATATGTCCTGACCGCCGTGTGCCAAGGTCATCACGAAGGGGGAAATCGTCTCCCAGGCACTATCGCAGAACCCTTCCGGCTTGCGCCAGCCATCCGCAATAAACACCTGCCCCACCTGCATATCACAGGCATGATCTATGGGATTCTCATACCGCTCCATCAGGTCCTGATAACAGGCAATACGCATAACAGTGATTTTTATCTTTTTCATATTTCCTTACCTCTCCTCCCCAAAAATATATACTTATGATATAATACATTGTAAATACAACACAAGAGGAGGAGTAACTTATGCCTAATATCAAACCAGTTTCCGAACTACAGGATTACAGCTCTATCATTGAAGATATTTCTGTAAACTCCCCTGTTTTTTTAACTCAAAACGGACAAGGACGCTTTGTCCTGATGGATATTGATGAATATGAGCATACTAAAGCAACAATCAGTCTCCTTGCGGCATTAGCGGAAGGAGAACAATCCGCCTCTGCACAAGGCTGCATGTCACTAGAAGAAGTTGAAAGAAATCTCGGTTTATGATGAAAATCGATGTATCACCCCGTGCGTATCAGGATCTGACAGATATAAAACTGTATATCTCCAACAAATTAGCCAATCCTGATGCCGCAAAGAAAATTCTAACGGACATCATAGACGCCTTACACTCATTAACAGAAATGCCTAATCGGGGAACAAAATTGAAAAATGACCTTGTGACAAACAGCAACTACCGTTTTATCCCATGTCATAACTACCTGATATTTTACCGGGTAACCGACAAAAGCATTTTTGTCTCTCGTATATTATACAAAAGCAGAAATCTGTTGTCCTTCTTTAAATAAATAGTAACAGCAGTGCTATTCATCTTTTTCATATTACGATAAATTTCAGTTTGTCGTAGTGCTTGATTGTTACTTTTGCGATATATGTACGTTTTAATTATTAGTGCAGGGGAGCTGTCAGAAAAACATCAGCAAATACTCCAATGGTCGGAGAGGCAATGCCAATGCAGGCACGCTCGCGCTACTATCCACGCCTAGCGGATGCTAAGCTCTCGCTGCGCCTACGGCTTGCGACTCGCTAAGCACCGAGGCGCGTCTCAGTGCCTTGCATTGGCACCGCCTTCTCCGCCCATCGCATTATCTGCTGATAGTTACACTCCTGCGGCAGATCCCCACTTACTTATCAGTAATTCCTTATATTTTGCCATAGCAACATGATGATACTTTACGAGCAAGCCTGAAATAGGGGGGCTGGGAGGCTGACGCTACCTGATACTGCCAACTGCTATGCAAGGCAATCTGCTATTATGAGCAGAGTTGTTTGCACTGTACGTTTATGCAACGGTTGGCAATTGCAAGTTTCGTCAGCCTCCCGGCTCCCCCTTTTCAGGCTTGCTCGTAAAGTAAGAATTAGTTGCTACAGTTGCATACTAATTGAATGCAGTTGGATTATTATGTGCATATCTGTTCAGACACAAAGAGGGACAGGTACGGCATGTACCCAAAGAAAACCTTGAGTGCAGCCTCGCTTCTTAGCGAGTGCGAGCGTAAGCGATGCAGGAGCTTAGAAGCGCGAGGCTGTGCTAAGAGCGAGAGCGCGTTTTCTATGGGTACTGCCGCTACCTGTCCCTTTATAATGTCTGAACAGAGTCCACGAACTATCAAACTATTTCATTCAGTATATGCACGAAGTAACAAACCAGCACTACGACAAACTGAAATTTATAACTTGATTTCATCATATCTATCAATAACCACATCTGCCTGGCTGAAATCCTGCGTCCCGGAGTTAGGATTGCGCACGGCAATGCAGCGCATTCCCGCAGCCTTGGCGGCAGCAATACCGGCTGCAGCATCCTCCACCACGGTACAGTTTTCCGGGGCAACCCCCAAACGGCTGGCAGCCAGCAGATACACATCAGGTGCCGGCTTGGCATGCTCCACCTCGCTGCCGGCAGCAATCGCATCAAAATAATCAATAATGCCAAAGCGATTCAGCACCAGCTGCACATTTGCCATAATAGACGATGAGCCCAGCCCGATTTTATAGCCCTTTTCCTTCAGCCTCGCCAGAAGCTCCGGTATACCATCTATCGGCTTCAAATCAGGAGCCTCCCGCAGGATTTTCTGATACAGCTCATGCTTCTTTTTGGCAAGCACCTCCCAATCATCCCCCAGCTCAGGATATTTGGCAAGCACATCGCTAAAGAAGGACTTGGCGCTCCTGCCCACATAGCTCTGCAAATTCAAATCAGCCTCGCTGACCTCCACGCCGAAGGAGCGTATCGCCTGCACCTTGGTAACTGAATGAAGATTCTCGCTATCAATGATTACCCCGTCCATATCAAATATAAACGCCTTTTCCTCCATAAAATCAAACCTTTCACAAAATTTACTCATTTTATTAATTCCATCAAATTCAGCAATTTTACCAGATTCCATGCCCCGGAAGCTTTTTAATCCTGCGGCTTGATAGTGCCATTCTCATAGGCCAGCAGCAGGCTGTACAGATCCGTGATCTTTTCCTGGATGCGCTTGCCCTCGTCCGTATCCCCTACTGTAGTCACCTTGGACTGCAGCTCAATAGTACGGGACACCGACTCAATATCCTTGTTGTTCCTGAGAGCCTCCCGGACATCAGCCACATTCTGATGCTCCAGCAGGCGGAAGCCTCTGGAATTAAAAATCAGGGTATAGCCGGAGATGCCCGTCTTCTTGTGGTAAGCCCGGCAGAAGCCTCCATCAATGCACAGTGCCTTGCCATCTGCCTTGATAGGAGTTTCCCCCTTGGCCACCTTCACCGGCACATGGCCGTTGATGATATGGCCTTCCTTCGGGTTTAGGCCGAATTCCTCCAAGATCTCCTCACAGATTTCCTCCCTGTCCACCAGCTCATAATAAGGATCCGAAGGCTCCTTCCATGTGCTCTCATCCTCCAGGAACATCCGCTCAAAGGTGGTGAACTCCCTGCCGGAAATCGGGGACAGCAGACCGTTCCACAAAAACCACATGAAATCCAGTGCCCGCTGGTCCTCCCCAGACTGGGCCCGCCGCGCCATCTGGTCGCAGTAATCCATGTACTCCTTGCCCTTGTAGGCCCTGCCGTCAAAGGTGACCTCCTTGAGGGTGCCATCCCAGTTCAGCGGCACGCAGCCATGGAACAGCAGGTTCTGATTGCAGCAGGTATACACACTGCCCTTCTTGTAGATAAAATCCACATGGCGCCTGAGCCGCTCGCTCTCAATGAAATAGGATTTCAGATCGCCGATAATCTGCTTTTCCTCCTCCGTCAGCTCATAGGGATTCTTCGGGTCCACCGTCGGGAAATAGGCACTGGACAGCTCATAGCGCTTGCCATTGATGCGGTAGCAGCTGGCATTGTAGTCCACATTCTGCAGCTGCAGGCGGCTTTCCATGCGAAAATCCGGATTGCGGAGAATCAGCTGCCCCTCCAGCTTGAACATTATCATGGAAATCGCCTTTTCCGATGCCTTGAGGGCATTTTCATCAGGATAGATGCGCTGGGCATACATGGTCAGTGGGCGCAGGCTGATGGCATAGCCCTTTTCCAGCACCTCCGTATTCTTGTAGCGCAGGCTGTTCCTGACTACTCCGGCAATGCACACCTCACTGCCACAGGCAGCTCCCATCCACAGGATATCGTGATTGCCCCACTGAATATCCAGCGAATGATACTCCAGCAGCATATCGAGAATAGTGTCAGGGCGATTGCCCCTGTCAAAGAAATCCCCCACAATGTGCATGTGCCCCACTGCCAGGCATTTGATGAGCTGGGTCAATGCCACAATAAAATCCTCGGAGCCTCCCACCTGCACAATCATATTCAGCAGCCGCTTGCTGTACAAAAACTGCGCCCTGTCCGCCTCGGGATGGGTGTTGAACAGCTCCGTAATCACGCTGCGGTAATTCTTCGGCACAAAGCTCTTGACCTTGGCCAGCGGATATTTGTAGGTCATCAGCTTGCTGACCTCCAGCAGCCGGGACAGGTTTTCCCGATACCACTCAGGGGTATTTTTCCTCTCTGCCTGCATCTGCTGCATTTTTTCCACAGGATAATAAATCAGAGTGCAGAACTCCGCCTTTTCCTCCGTAGTCAGCCGCGCCCCGAAAACATAATCCACCTTCTCCTTGATAACCCCGGAGCAGTTGTTCAATATATGATAAAAAAGCTCGTATTCACCGTGCAGGTCACTGACAAAATGCTCTACCTCTTTCGGCAGGCACAGGCTGGCCTGCAAATTAATCAAATCAGCATACACCGCTTCCTTAGTTGGATACTTTTCCGCCAGCAGATGCAGATACTTCTGCTTTTGCTTGTGCATCGCACTCTGTGAAGCTGTCATAAAATTCACCTTCCCTCCAAAAGCTAAAACTCACCCATATTTATATATTCGTCATACAAATCTTTTTTCCTGCTAAAACCTGCCAATTTTCTGCAAAAATAAATGCAGTTGCCAAAGTTAACTTCTACCCGGCAGCTGCACTTTTGTAGCACTAAAATACTGCCCGCCAAAAAGCGGGCAGCAGAAAAGGCAATATGAAAATACAAACTATCTCCAAGCTTATCCCAGCAGATTCAGGAACCAGCTGGAATTCTGATAGGACTGGGCCAGCATCGCCTGAGATGCCTGCATGAGGATATTGTCGCTGGTGAACTGGGTAAGCTCTTTGGCAATATCCGCACCTATAAGGGTAGTCTGAGCCGCAGTGAGATTCTCCCCCTGTGTCACCAGATTGCTGTGGGTATACTCCAAACGGCTGCTGAGGGCGCCTACATTGGTGGACTGCTCCAAAACCTTGTTGATGGCGTTGTCAATGACACTAATGGCGGCACTTGCATCCTGCACGGTGCCCACGCTGAGATAGGAGCCGTCACTGCCGATAAGCCCCAGGGCACGGGCGGAAATATTCCCCAGCCCTGCCTGAATGGACTGATTGGCATCTGCCCCCACCTGCAAGGTCAAGGAGTTATCAGCTCTGTTCTCAGCTGCCCCGATGGACTCGGTAAAATCACTGAGTACATTGTTGACAGCCTTCTTTTCGTTGCCGCTGGCATCAGTTACGGAAATGGTAAAGCCGGAAATCTCCCCTGCCTTGCCTGCCTCCGCAGCCTTGACAGTAATAGCATTCTTGCCATCCACGGTCTCCTGCAGATTGCCGGAGGAATTGGTACCGATTTCCTTGGTGGTGCCCAGGGTGGTGTCAAAAACATTGCCGCCCCCTGCGTTGTTGGCATTCTTGAAAATGTCCTCCAAGGTGGTATCACCGGCAGTATAGCTGGTGTGGTAAGTCTTGCCATCCTTCACATAGGATACATTAATGGTATCCGTAGAGGCAATGCCCAGATTGTCCCCGGCACGGCGGGTAAGGTCGGTCAGCTTGGTGCTGCCTGTTACCTCGGTGCCCAGGCTGGTATTGGTATAGGCCTGAGTAGTCAGCTGAGTAGCATAGTTATTGCTGCCATTCATCAGTGCCATGCCGTTGTACTCCACCAGGGAGTTGTCCGTAATCTGGTCGATGTACTGGTTCAGCTCCTTCTGGATGTTGGCGCGGTCGCTGTCCCTAGCAGTGGAGTTTGCCGCTGCCAGCGCCTTTTCCTTCATGGTGGTGAGGATATCCAGCGTGTTGCTCATGGCGCCATCTGCCACCTTCAGCATACTGGAGCTGGTCTGGGTGTTGGCATCTGCCTGCTCCAGGCTGCCAATGCGCACCCCCATGGATTTGCCGATAGAATAAGTAGACGCATCATCTGCTGCGCTGTTTACCTTGTTGCCTGTTGCGATAGCAGTAGCATGCTTCATGGCAGAAGAATATCTCATATTCAGCTGGTTGAGAAGCGAAAGCTGCTGTGCATAGCTGCCGATTGTTGCCATAGTAATTCCTCCTTGAGCATATCATAGTTTCGACATCCTTGTCGCGATAATCCTAGTCTTTGTACTTATTATATCGTCATGTATAGCTTAAATCTTAAATTTCCCAGGCCTTTCTGCATTTTTTCTGCATTTTTTCTGCGTTTTTCTGTATTGTACCTGCCAGCCTTGGACATTTCCTCCTCCGGCTCTCCTATTTCATTGTAAAAAATAGCAAAAATGTAGTATAATGCTTGTGGTTTATTTACACTAATAAAATTCTGAGGTGGATTAACATACAATGGCAAACTTTGATTGGCAGGCGCAACTGGAAAAACGGCGCAGACGAACAAAATATGAAAGGATTGGCACACTGATACTGCTGGTTTTTATCCTGGGCTTTTCCCTGTGGCGGATTTTTTATGCCAACACGCCGGAATACGCCCTGGAAAAGCTGGGCAAAGCTATCGAGTCCCAGGATGCAGCGGAAATGCAGCGCTACTGCGATATAAGCTCCGTGACATCACACGCCTATGATGACCTGACCAGGGATATGTTTGCCCAGGATGCCAGCCTGCCTGACCAGACCAAGGTCATGTTCGAGCAGTTTTATATCAAAATCAAGCCCCAGGTCACCGAGGGAACCTGCCAGCTGATTACGGCCTATGTACAGAATGGCAGCTGGCTGCAGCCAGGAGGAGACAACCTGCTGAAAGGACGTCAGCTGGGCATCGACTACGAATACCTTGTGGAACGTTCCCAGCTGCGCAACACAAAATTCGTCAAAATCGAAAGCGTCAGCCACACCAAGGATACCGCCATGGCAAAGGTGCAGGTGAGGGACGAGTACACCGGCACCCTGTTCATCCTGAACCTGCTGCTGAATCAGAAGGAGGACAACTGGCAGGTTACCAAGATACTGAACTACCGTGATTTCCTTGATTTTATCGGCCCTATCCAGACCTCCGGGCTGATGGCGTATACCAGGGCAACCCAGAATATCATAGACAAATACAATGACATTCTGGATACCCAGCAGACCAACTTCAAGAAAATGACCGCTACGGAGGATGGCAGGCTGACCAGCACCCAGCGCAGCAAGCTGGCAGGCTACATCAAATCCGATATCATTCCTGCCCTGGAAAAACGCCAGCAGGAGCTGGATGAAATACCTGTCAACGACGGCGCCCAATACCTGAAGGAAATGCGCAGCCAGGAGGCACGGCTTTCCATTGAAAGCTGGCAGCACTTCCTCACCGGCATCGAAAACGACAGCACCAGCGAGCTGAACCTTGCCAAGGCACTCCATGCCGAAGCACTGGACATCCAGCACCGCATTGAGGATTTGCTGAAAAACAGTGCCGTCAGCAGGATTTCCAAAACCATCCCCTAAAAATTGGGAAATTTCAGTTTGTCGTAGTGGTTATTCGTTACTTCGTGCATATACTGATGATGTAGTTTGATATTTCGTGGATTCTGTTCAGACATTATAAAGGGACAGGTAGCGGCAGTACCCATAGAAAACTCGCTCTCGCTCTTAGCACAGCCTCGCGCTTCTAAGCTCCTGCATCGCTTACGCTCGCACTCGCTAAGAAGCGAGGCTGCACTCAAGGTTTTCTTTGGGTACATGCCGCACCTGTCCTTCTTTTTGTCTGAACAGATATGCGCATAATAATCCAACTGCATTCAATTTAGTATGCAACTGTAGCAACTAATTCTGACTTTACGAGCAAGCCTGAAAAAGGGGAGCCAGGAGGCTGACGAGACCTGTTGCTGCCAACCGCTGTATAATGTATAGTGCCACTAAACAATTATATTGACTTGCAATGCAATCCGCATAAGCTTAATTGTCAACAGCCGTATAAAAAATATATATTGTAATAAACAGGGGCTGGTAGATGACAAAATTTGCAACTGCTGATGTTTATGCAAACAACTCTGCTCATAATAGCAGGTTGCCTTGCATAGCTGTTGGCAGTATCAGGTCTCGTCAGCCTCCCAGCCCCCTATTTCAGGCTTATTCGTAAAGCTGTATGGGGCACTATGGTAACAAATAATGTATGTGATTCTGTCATTTTGTTTATATCTGTTCAGACAAAGAAAGGGATGAGTGAGGACAGTACCCATAGAAAACCTTTGTTGTACCTCGGTGCGCGGCGGGTGATATGCCGGTGGCATATCACCCAGTACAAGACAACTGCTATGCGTTGTCTTGTACTGCGACTACGCAAGCCGTAGGCGTAGCAAGAGCTTAGCATCCGCTAGGTACAACTAGGAGCGAGAGCGTGTTTTCTATGGGTAGCTGTCCCGCTCAGCCCATTTTTAATCTGAACAGAGTGCACAAACCAACAAAACTCATCCGTTAATGTTCCAGAAGCCTCGTACCTTCACGACGATAAACTGAAAATTATTTTTTAATGAACTCTTTTCTTCTTTTTTCTCTTGTACTGTACATATAATACAATACAAATAATCACGATAGCAGCTGCCACAGCCAGGCTTATCTCGTGGCCCACCTCCATCATGACCTTCCAGCCCTCGCCCAGCATCATGCCGATGAACAAAATCAATGCCGTCCAAGGCAGGGAGCCGATAAATGTATAGAAGAAAAACTTTTTCATGTCCACATGGGCAAAGCCTGCCGGCAGGGAGATAAAGGTGCGCACCACCGGCAGCATGCGGCTGAAGAACACCGCCTTGATGCCGTATTTGTCAAACCACTCCTGGGCAATATCCACATGGGATTTTTTCACGAAGAAATACTTGCCGTACTTGTCCACGAAAGGACGGCCGCCATAGTGCCCCACATAGTAAGCAAAATAAGAGCCCAGCATGCCGCCCACCATGCCTGCCACCATAGCCATGGTGAAGGTCATGCGCCCGGCATAAATCATATAACCTGCAAAGCCAAGAATCAGCTCGCTGGGGATAGGGATGCAGGCATTCTCCAAGGCCATGAGGATTGCCACCGCATAGTAGCCCCACCCATCAATAAACTGCAAAAACACATCGGTAAACTGAGACATAAAAGTTCCTTTCCTCACAAATAACTGCAACGGATTACAACTTACTGCAATTCTTTGCCATTCGCTGCAGTTCTTTACACAAACCTTACAATACACCTATATACAAAAAAAGAGCCCCGAACCGGACTCTGCAAAAAGAAGTGGTGCCTCAGAGCGGAATCGAACCACTGACACGGGGATTTTCAGTCCCCTGCTCTACCAACTGAGCTACCGAGGCATAATGGCGACCCGAAGGGGACTTGAACCCCTGACCTCCGCCGTGACAGGGCGGCATTCTAACCAACTAAACTACCGGGCCAATGTTAACGCAGGAAATCCTGCGGAATTTTTGGTGGGCGCTAACGGGATCGAACCGCTGACATTCTGCTTGTAAGGCAGACGCTCTCCCAGCTGAGCTAAGCGCCCAAAAACTATAAAGCTGTGAAACCCGTGAGCAATTCCCACTCACAAGCAAGAATTATATCGGAATAACCGCCATTTGTCAATACTTTTATTAATATTTTTTGCACAAAAACACCCTCCGCCTCACGAGCTGCCCGCCCGCAAAGGGAGGATACAGAAAATATCCTGCAGCGAGGAAAATCTAAAATGCTGCACCGTCAATGGCCACGGCTTGCACCGGGCGAGCATGGCGCCTATCAGTAAAACATCGCTACACTGCAGGATATCTAAAACAAAGTAATACCAGCTACAGCTGCCCCGGGCTATCAGCTATTGTAAACCTGCCAACTGCCCAAAGCCAGCAACTGCCTAAAAGCTGTCAGCTGCCCTACAGGCAATTACATCAGCTTCTTCAAGTCATCTGCCGCAGAGGTCACCTTGCCCAGGTTGCTGGCAATCCCCCTGGCTCCCTGCGCCTGCTGCTGGCCGATTACATCAATGGTATTGATGGACTGGGCAATATCATTTACTGCCTTGTTCATCTCGTTCAAGGTCTTCTTGATGCTCTCAGTAGCCGCCCTGGACTGCTCTGCCAGCTTCCTTACTTCCTCCGCTACCACAGCGAAGCCCCTGCCCTGCTCACCGGCACGGGCAGCCTCAATGGAAGCGTTCAGGCTGAGAAGGTTGGTCTCCTCGGCAATATCGGTAATGATGCTGATTGCCTTCAATGTCTCGGTATTCTTCTCCTTCAAAAGCTTCGCCTGGGCCACGGAAGCCTCACCGGCACTGGCAAATTCGCTGGACTTTTTCGCCAGCTCCTCCACATCTTTATACAACTGCTTCACAGAGGAAGCAATCTCATCCACCAAAAATTTCTGCTCATCCTGAGTTGCCATATTAATTAATCCCCTTTCTTTCGTGCCATCTGCTATGTAACTATATCAATTGAATATTTCGCTCACAAGCAATTCTTCGCACTAACTGTATATCTCTATATACACAATATTCGCCGTCTAAGCGAAAAACCCTTTTTTTTTGCAAAAAAAAGCAGAAGTTAGGAAAAAATCCTGCTTCTGCCTGCAAAATTCCGACTGCAAAAGCCAGTCAGCTAAAATTTTACTGTAATCAGGGTGCCTTCCCCCACGATGCTGTCCACATCCAGCTTGGCATTATGGAGACGGGCTGCATGCTTCACGATGCTCAGTCCCAGCCCGGTACCGCCCACCTCCTTGGAATGGCTCTTGTCCACCCGGTAAAACCTTTCAAATATCCTGCTTCTGTCCCGCATAGGGATGCCGATGCCGCTGTCCCGGACAGTGATGCGGGGATGGCCGGCTATCTCACTGACCTCCACCAGCACGCTGCCCTCAGGCTTGTTGTACTTGATGGCGTTCTCGCAGATATTGAACAGCATGCTGTTCAGCAGGTGCGGAATCCCTTCCATCACCACCTGCTGACCGATAAGCTCAATAGTAATCCCGTTTTTATCCGCCATAGGCTCCAGGTTAGCAATCACGCCCTCTGCCAGCTGATATAGGTTCACCGATGACCTGGTGGTATTCTCCTGCCCCTCATCCAGCCTGGACAGGATGATGATGTCCTGCACCAGCTTGATCATCCGCTGTGCCTCGTTGTAGATTTTTTCCGCAAAATATCCTGTATCCTGCTCCATCACCATGCCGTTCTTCAAAAGCTCTGCAAAACCGGAGATGGAGTGCAGGGGCGTCTTCAGCTCATGGGACACATTGGCCGTAAACTCCCGGCGCATGGCCTCGGTTTCCTCCTGATTTGCCTTCTTGGTCTCCCTGGCTGCAATCGCCACGGAAACGCCGATAACCACCAGCAAAATAAAACCTATAGGCAGCGCCATGTCCCAAATCACCATCAAAATAGTCTGCTGGGGCATACTGAGGCGCAGGACGGAGCCGTCCGCCAGCCGCTGTGCCGAATAGAGCATCTTAACGGTCATGGTGCCCGAATACCGCTGGCTCTCCCCATAGCCCTTCCGCATGGCGGCCTGCACTTCCTCACGCTCCAGATGATTTTCCATCTGGCTGGCAGCCATGTCGCTGTCATACAGCACCTGCCCATCCGGGGAAATCCAGGTCACCCGGTAGTTTTCCTCCGGCAGCTGGGCAAGATACCCTGCCTGCAGCTCGTCCACCGCCAGTGCCGCCATCTCGGTCTCCGTCTTCAGCTGCTGCCTCTGCACATCAGCAAAATATGCAAAGGTAGTTCCCATAATCAGCCCCGTGGCAAGGATAAACGCCATCAAGGCACCGCCTACAATGCCCAGATACCTATGCATGTGGAACCTCCAGCCGGTAGCCCACGCTGCGCACGGTCTTGATGGCGCTGCCCCACGCCCCCAGCCTGGTGCGCAGGCTGCTGATATGCACATCCACCGTGCGGCTCTCCCCCATGTAGTCAGTATCCCAGATACGGCTCAGCAGCTTGTCCCGGCTGAAGGCCATACCGGGATTTTCCATAAACAGCTTCAAAAGCTCGAACTCCTTCAGGGGCATATCCACCGGCTTGCCGTCAATAGTCACCGTGTGCTGCAAGAGGTCAATCACCACGCCCCCAAAGAACAAGGTGCGCTCCGCTTCCTTGGGCTCGCTGCGGCGCAGCACCGCCTTGATGCGGGAAACCATCTCCATCATGCCGAAGGGCTTGGCAAGATAATCGTCAGCACCCAGATCCAGCCCCTTTACCTTGTCGTACTCCGTGCCCTTGGCAGTAGCCATAATCACCGGCACCCTGGCCGTAGCAGCATTAGCACGCAGCTTTTGCAGGATGGAAATCCCGTCCTCCCCGGGCAGCATAATATCCAGCATCACCAGCCGGGGCATAGGCACCCTGCCGGACTTTGCCTCCTCCAGTGCCTGCCACAGCTCCCCGGCATCCGAAAAGCCCCGGCCCTCAAAGCCCGATGCCTTCAAGGTGTACAGCATCAGCTCCCTGATGCTGTCATCATCTTCAACACAATAAATCATCGTCAATCACCCAACACAGACAACGCAAATAATACGAATAATACAAATTGAATTTGCTTTTAATCAGTGTAACACTTTCCCCCTGCATTTTCAAATCAAGAATCCGCCTGCACAGGGGACAGCACCCCGGGGCAGGCGGACTTTTCACAAATTATCAGGGAGGCTTTTACTGACGGTTTTTCTCCATCAGCCTTGCCTGGGCATCAATCAGGGTATCCCCCGGCTGCACCTGGGGCAGATAGTATTCGCCATCGGCATCGATATTCCTTGCCTTGGTGTTGTCAGAGAGCTGCAGCTGCAGCATATCCCAGATTTCCTTTTTGATATTGCTATCAAAAATCGGTGCCGCCACCTCTACGCGGTTCTCCGTGTTCCTGGTCATCCAGTCAGCAGAGGCGATATACATCTTTATGCCATCCATATCGCCATCCTCCCCCGGCTGGCCGAAGCAGAATACCCTCGGGTGCTCCAGGAACCTGCCCACAATGCTCCTGATGTGGATATTGTCCGTCAATCCCGGCCGCTCCGGCACCAGGCAGGTAATGCCCCGGACAATCATGTCCACCCGTACCCCTGCCTGACCGGCGGCGTACAGGGCATCAATCAGCTGCCTGTCCGTCAGGGAGTTCATCTTCAGCAGGATATAGCCCTGGCCGCCGTTCTCCGCCTTGCTGATTTCCCCCTGAATCATTTCCAGCAGGCTCTTTTTCAGGTTCACCGGTGCCACCAGAAGCTTCTGATACTCACCCCACAGGTTGCCGATGCCCATATTGCGGAAGAACATGGAGGCATCCCTGCCGATAGCATCATCAGCTGTCAAGAGAGCCAGATCCGTGTACAGCTTGGCAGTCTTGGCGTTGAAATTGCCGGTGCCGATATGAGTGATGTATTTTACACCGTTCCCGCCGGCAGACCGGTAGGTAATCAGGCAGACCTTGGCGTGCACCTTGTAGCGGTCAAAGCCATAGAGGATGCGGCAGCCGGACTCCCGCAGGTCATTTACCCAGCTGATGTTGTTTTCCTCGTCAAAGCGGGCCTTCAGCTCCAGCAGAACGGTCACATCCTTGCCCATTTCCGCCGCCACCATCATGTAGTTCATCAGCTTGGCATGTCCCTTGCCGATGCGGTAGATGGTAATCTTGATGGACAGCACATCAGGATTGTACACTGCCTCCTTCACCAGCTGCAGGAAAATCCCGAAATCATCATAAGGATACTTCAGCAGCACATCCTGCCTCTTGACCAGCTCCAGCAGGCTGTCATCCGCCTCCAGATGGAACTTCTCCTCGCAGGCCACAGGCTCATAAGGAGCGTAGTACATCTCCTGCTGCATGGTCTCCGTCAGGTTGTCAGCCAGCCCGTAAACATAGTCCAAAGTCAGCGGCGCAGTAGTGGAAAATACCTGGGAGGAACCAATCTTGTAGCGGTCGATGAGATACTCCGCAATCAGGGACTTGCCCCGGCTCTTGATTTCCAGCCGCACAGGAGTCAGGTGCTTGCGCTTTTTCAAGGCCTTCTTCATGGCCTCAAGATAATCCCCTGCCTCCACTTCTTCTTCCTCAAGATTGATATCCGCGCTTCTAGTAATGGCAAATACCGCCTTGTCCATCACCGGGTAGCCCACAAAGATTTTGTCGATAAACTCCTCGATAATATCCTCCAGCAGGATAAACTCCGTCTTTTCCTTGCTGAGATAAACTACCCTGTCCAGCATCTCCGGCAGGGGGATAATGCCCAGAATCAGCTTCTTCTTGCCCTTCAGCACCGCAGAAATGTACAGCTTCTTGTTGTCAAGGTGCGGGAAGGGATGATGCTTGTCAATAATCTGTGGCGAAAGCACCGGCAGGATGCGCTCCTGGAACATGTCCTCCAGGCAGGCATACTGCTTCTTGGACAGCTCGTGGATATTGGCATGGCCGATGCCCTTCTCCAGAAGCTTGCGGCGGAGGTAGGCAAATACCCTGTCACGCTGGCCGTACAGCTCCCGAACCGTATCAAAGATGGCATTGAGCTGTTCCCGTGCCGTCATGAGGCTCTTGTTGTCCACCTTTTTGGCATCCATTGCCTCCAGGCTCAGCAGGCTGCCTACCCGCACCATGAAGAATTCATCCAGGTTGCTGGTGAATATCTCCACGAACTTCAGCCTTTCGCACAGAGGCACGCTGCTGTCCTCCGCCTCCTCCAGCACACGCTTGTTAAATTTCAGCCAGGACAGCTCCCTGTTCTGGGTGTAGCTGGTCACAAACTTCTTGCTGTTCTTTGCACTTGGTTCAATCTGTCCCATGTTATTCCCCTGCTTTCTCCTGATTGTCTCCCGAGGTTTCCTTTTCGCCTGCGCTCTGAGCCTCCGCAACAGCCTGAACCGCCTCCACGCCCTGCGCAGTGTCCGCAGCCTGATTATCCTTTTCATCGTCTCCTGCCAATCCGTCCTGACCGATATGCCCCTTCTTCAGCACATAATTGTACATAAAGCCCTCACGGACACCTGTATGTGCCACCAGAATAGACTCGCACTTAAACCGCTTTGCTACCGCATAGAGAATAATCATGCCCGGCAGGATGGTGCGTATTCTGTCCGGCACCACATCAAGAAGGAGCCCCATATTCTTGATGAACTTCTCCTGATTCTCCTTCTGCTCCATGGCCTTGATAATATAGCCCACATGGGAAACCTGCAGCAGGTTTTCCGCAGCGCTCTTGCCAAAAAACAGCTGGTCCAGCTTCAGGGCAGCCCGCACCGTGCCGCCTACGCCGCACATGAGCTTGTACTTGTTCTTGCCCTCAAAGGCCTTGATGCCATCCAGCTTCTTCAAAAAATCCGCCCGGATGAGGCGGCGTTCCTCCTTGGTAGGCAGGATGCCCTTCACATACTTGTTGTAGCTGTTCAGGGACCCCTTGGCAATGCTGACGGCAGCGCGGATTTTCCCCTCCTTGTAGGCAACCAGCTCCGTACTGCCGCCGCCGATATCCACCAGCAGCCCCTTCTTGACAGCTGCCTCCCTGGCAGCCCCCAGGAAGTCCAGCTCCGCTTCCTCCCTGCCGGACAGCACCTGCACGGCAACCCCTGTGCGCCTTTCAATCTCCGCCACCGCATCATGGCTGTTCTCCACGTTCCTCAGGGAAGCCGTGGCAAAAACGTGCATCTCAGGAATATTCAGGTTGCTGAGGGTTTCCTGGAAATCCTCCAGCACCTCCACCACCCGGTCGATACCGGCGGCGGACATCCGCTTGTCCTTCACATAGGATGCCAGCCCGGCAGTAGCCTTCTTGGTAAACAGGAGCCTCAGCTTGTCATCCCTGATGTCATAGACATTCATGCGGATTGTGTTGGAACCTACGTCCACGATTGTATACATTATATTCTCCTCCTAAAATTTAAGTGACAGATAATCATATTAATCATATTATTTATACTTACATCCATCATAAACCTTTAATGTAAAGTCCGTGGGCAGCTTTTGTAAAATCTTTGTAAAATACACAAAAAACATCCCGGCAGCCACGAAGCCGCCGGGACATTCAAAAAGGAAAGGAGATGCCGCAAGTTACACCGGCTTGGGTAATGCCGATATGCGATATCTATATAAAAATTAGAAGGAGCCTGTGTTAAACCAAAATTAGACTAAAAATAGACTTAAGCTCTCATCATGTATCATTCAACAATCTCTATCTCGCCTGTGATAGAGAAATTCACCCACTTGGCAATATTCACCGCGTGGTCGCCGATGCGCTCAAAATACTTGTCAATCATCATCATATCCATGAGATACTCCGCCTCGTTGCTGCCAGACTTCAGCCTGCCTATCAGGTCACCGCGGATGTCGCAGAAAAGATTGTCCACCACATCATCGTACTTCAGCACCTCGTTGGCCAGCTCCATATCCTTGTCGCCAAAGGCCTGCAGGCTCATGTGCACCATGTTGCTGACCGCGTCGGAAATCTTCTGGAAATCCACCTTGTCCGTGGCCTGCTCAATATTGCCCACGGAGATAATCTCCGCAATTTCGCAGGCCTGGATGCCGATGCGCTCCATATCCGTCACCATCTTCAGTGCCGCAGAAATAGTGCGCAGATCCCTGGCCACAGGCTGCTGCTGCATCAGGAGCTTCAGGCAGATATTCTCAATGCTGCGCTCCTGCTGGCTGATCTGGCTCATCATGTTATTGATGGTCTTGGCACGCTTGATGTCCCCATTCAGCAGGGCATCCACCGTCAGCTGGATAGCATCTTCGCAGAGGCCGCCCATATAGACCATCTCATCCTTCAGCAAATCAAGCTGCTGGTCGAAATATGCTCTCATCAGCCGAACCTCCCCGTAATATAATCCTCCGTCCGCCTGTCCTTGGGCACGGAAAACATCTGCTCAGTCTCGCTGAACTCCACCAGGTCTCCCAGCAGGAAGAAGGCACAGTAATCAGACACGCGCACCGCCTGCTGCATGTTGTGGGTAACCATGACCACGGTGTACTTCTTTTTCAGCTCCACTGCCAGCTCCTCAATCTTGCCGGTGGAAATCGGATCCAGGGCAGAGGTTGACTCGTCCATCAGAAGGATATCCGGCTCCACCGCCAGTGCCCTAGCAATGCAGAGCCTCTGCTGCTGACCGCCGGACATGCCCAGGGCGGAGGTATTCAGCCTGTCCTTTACCTCGTCCCAGATGGCGGCATCCTTCAGGGATTTTTCCACGATATTGTCCAGCTTTACCTTGGAGGTGATGCCGTGGGTGCGGGGCCCGTAGGCGATGTTGTCATAAATGCTCATGGGGAAAGGATTCGGCTTCTGGAAAACCATGCCTACCCGCTTTCTCAGCCAGGTAACATCCACCTTGGGCGCATAAATATTTTCCCCGTTATAAATCACATTCCCTGTAATCTTAATCCCTTCCACCAAATCATTCATGCGATTCAGTGTCTTCAAAAAAGTGGACTTGCCGCAGCCGGAGGGGCCAATCAGTGCTGTAATCTGGTTCTTGGGGATATCCACGCTTATATCATGGAGGGCGTGGTGGTCACCATACCACAGGTTCAAGTCCTTGACTTCCATTATCGTATCCATAAAATTATCCTTTATTGTTTATACATCATTACACATTTTTCAGCTTCTTGGCTGCCATGTTGGCAGAGAAATTCAGAAGCAGCGTCAGCGTCATGAGAATTACCGCGATAGCAAATGCCACGCTGGTCTCGCCACGCTCGCTGGCATAGACATAAAGCGCCACTGTCAGGGTAGCAGAGGAAGATTCCAGTGCCGTTATGAAATCGTTCAGCACCAGGCCAAAGCCTGCCGTAAACAAAAGTGCTGCCGACTCGCCCACAATGCGCCCTACGGAAAGAATGCAGCCTGTCACAATGCCGTCAATAGCATTAGGCAGCACCACGGTGCGCACCATGTGCCACTTGCTGGCACCCATGGCAAGGGCACCCTCCCGATAAGCGTTAGGCACGGTCTTGAGGCTCTCCTGAGTGGTGCGGACAATCACCGGCAAAATCATCATTACCAGTGTCAGGCCGCCAGCCAGAATACCCTGCTTCAAGCCGAACATCTCGGAAAACAGCACCATGCCCGCAAGACCGAAGATAATGGATGGAATGCCGGTCAATGCCTCTGCCGCAAACTCAATCAGGTTCACCAGCTTTTTGTTGGAAGCGTACTCCGTCAGGTAGATGGCAGCTCCTGTGCCCAAAGGCAGTACCACCGCCATAGCCACCAATATGATATACAAGGTATTCAGCAAATTCGGCAGAATACCGATGGTCTTTTTCACATAGCTGCTCTGGCTGGTCAGAAGCTCCCAGGACAGGTACGGCACACCCCGGTAAAAAATATAGCCGATAATAAAGGCCAGCAGCAGGCAGGTAAAAATAGCACTGGCCCAGATCAGGCATCTCGCCCCCTGATTCCACAGCTTCCGCCGGGAAAAGCCCGCGATACTGCTATCAGGGATGGCCGCCCGGCTCACAGCCGCATTTTCCATCCTACGCCACCTTCCTTCCCTTGACAAATACATTCAGGAACACATTAATCATCATAATGAACAGGAACAGCACCAGCCCGATGGAAAACAGTGCCTGATGCTGCAGGGAACCTGCGGCGGCGTATGACATCTCAGAGGCGATTGCCGTAGTCATAAACCGCACAGATTCCAGCAGCCCCGGCATGTTAGCCACGTTTCCAGAAACCATGATAATCGCCATAGCTTCACCGATAGCACGGCCTACTCCCAGAACCACGGCTGCCGCGATACCGCTCTTGGCAGCCGGTACACTGACCCTGAAAAATGTTTCCATCTCGGTTGCCCCCAGGGCCATAGAGGCTTCCTCGTACTCTCTGGGTACTGCCTTCAGTGCAGTCTCAGATACGTTGATTATTGACGGTAAAATCATGATGGTCAGCACAATAATGGCTGCCAGAAGGGTGGCACCAGAGGATAAGGAAAACATCCCCTGGATGCCTGGAACAAGTATAATCATGCCTACAAGGCCGTAGACAACAGAGGGAATGCCAGCCAACAGCTCCACCGCAGTATGAATAACCCTGGCAAACTTTGGAGGAGCAGCCTTGGACAGGAAAATAGCTGTCAGAAGGCCAACGGGTACACCTATCAGCACGGCACCTGCCGTACCATAGATGCTGGTGAGTATAAAGGGAAGGATGCCAAAGGATGGCTCCACCGTAGAGGCAGTTGGCTGCCATGTGGTACCGAAGATAAACTCCGGAATACCTATCTTTACAATTGCTGGCAGGCCGGCAATTACCAGATGTATCGTGATGCACAGCACGAAGCCTACTGCCACGATACCGCACAGCATAAACACTGCGTTTATGCCCTTTTCAGTCATTTCCTGCCATTTGGTTTTATTCTTCATGATATATCAGACCTCTTTACTAAAAGCCTGCTTATTTAGCAGTTGGTACTGCACCAGCCTGAACAATCAGCTCGGCAGCTGCCTTGGAAGTCATGAAGTCAAAGAAAGCCTGGGCAGCCTCGCTGAGCTGTGCACCTTCCTTGGTAATCAGGTTGAACGGACGCTGGATAACATACTTGCCATTGGAAATATTCTCCTCGCTGCACTCCACGCCATTAACCTTCAGAACCTTGATGCCCTTCTGGTTTTCTACAGAAGCAAAGGAAGCATAGCCGATGGCAGCCTCGCTGTTCTTGACAGCCTCAATTACGGCGCCGGTGGAGGTCAGCTCCTGAGCCAGCTTGCACTTGTCCTTGGTCTTGGTGATGGACTCAAAGCCATCACGGGTGCCGGAACCAGCCTCACGGCCAATAGCTGCAACCTTGCCGGCATTGCTGCCAAACTTGCTCCAGTCAGCAGCCTCGCCGTTGAACAGGGCAGCCACATCCTCAACCTTCAGGTCATCTACCGGGCACTTCTCATTGACGATAATGGCGATGCCATCCAGTGCCACAGTGGTCTCCTTCAAGCCCTTTGCCTTCTCGCTGTCCTTCAGGGCACGGGAGGAAAGGCCGATATCAGTGGAGCCCTTGCTTACTGCCTCGATGCCGGTACCGGAACCGGAAGCATCATAGGTAATGGTAACGCCCTTGTTATCCTCCATAAACTTCTCGGACAGGATGCCGATAACCTTCTCCATGGAGGTGGAACCGTTGGTGGACACCGCGCCAGCCAGCCCGGAGCTGCTGCCGCCCTTGTCACTGCCACAGCCGGCCGCCAAAAGCCCCAGCATCATTACTGATAATAAAACTGAAAATAATTTCTTCATGTTCTTCATTTCCTTGCACTCTCCTTCAATAACATTTACGGATTTCTCTGAACATGGCTATATATTAATACGCAAATGTAAAGTCCATCTGCCTGTTTTTGTAAAAAAAATGTAAATATCTATGTATACAAAAATCCCCCGGGGAAACAAGCTTCTGCGCCCATTTTCCCGGAGGAATACATTCATTAATTATAGCTTATATTCAATTATGTACAATTATTTACAATCATGTGCATTTCTGCACCATTTCGCCAGGCTTCCTACCTTTATCTGCCTGCTGCCATAACCTGCGCCAGCGTCTCCCACACATCTGGCGTTTCCAGGGTACTGCGCCAGTAAGCACCGCCAGCCAGGTCATAGCGGCTGACCAGTGATGCCTTCAGTGCCAGGGAGCGGCGGTTCTCCTGCCACACCCGATAGCGGCTCTTTCCTTCCGCGTACTCAAAATAATACTGGCCTGCCTCGGGCAGCCACACAGGCGCCAGTCCCCTGTCTGCAATCATTTGCTCCGCCTGGGACATGGACAAAGTTTTGCCCTTTGCCTTGCCGGTCTTTATGTCCTCCTGCCAGATGCGCATATACAGGGGCATGCCAAGAAGCAGCTTCCTGGGCGGCACTCCTTCCGCCAGGGTTGCCATGATGCCCTTTTCCACCCAGCCCAAGGAGGCCACGGAACCGCTGACCGTGGAGGCCGCGCTGTGCTCATCGTATGCCATCAGCATCAGGTAGTCCACCTGCTCCGCCAATGCCCTGCGGTCGTAGCAGCGGGACCACATGCCGGAGCTGCTGGGAATGGTAATGTCCATGGAGACAGTCAGCCCCTCCGCCTGAAGTGCCCTGCTGATTTCCCCCACGAAGTCCGTCAGCCTGTCCCTGTCCTCAGGATGAATATTTTCAAAGTCGATGTTGATGCCGTCCAGCTGGTATTTTTTCGCCAATGACTTCATTTCCCTGACGGCATTTTCCCTGCCCATAGGGCTCGCCAGAAGCTTTTTCGTCATATCCGGGTTGAAGTCGTTGGTAATCAATGCCCAGACCTGATAGCCCCGCTCATGAGCCTGCCTGACATAATCCAGGCTGGCATTGCCCTTCTTATCCTTGATTTTCCCCTTTTCATTGGCAATGATGAACCAGCTGGGGGACAGTACATTTACCCCTGGCAGCCGTGGCTGCTCTGCCAGCCTGCCGGACTTTTCCCCCGGTGCCTGCCAGTCCCACAGCACACTTAACTGCCCTGCCGCCAAAGCCGTATTCGCCCACAGCAGCACCACCATAAATACCGCTATTACCGCCTTTTTCATGCAGCTTATCGCCCCTTCCGCATCCGTTTACCTTCCATATAAATTATAATTCATAGGAAAAAGAAATACTACTAAAAAGATAAATAATATTTCCCATTGTTTTTTCGCCCTTTAATGTTATAATGTGTCATTATGCTATATAACTAAAAATTAATAAGTGATTATTTACATAAAAGAAAAATTTTTTACAAAAAAGCTGTGCACAGCATAATAAATTGCTAGGGGGATGACTATGACACATACACAAAAACTGGGGCATCTGGCTGCCATCCTGACGATAATTCTCTGGGGCACCACCTTTGTCTCCACCAAGATACTGCTGGAAGCATACCAGCCGGTGGAAATTCTCTTTTTCCGCTTTCTCATGGGGCTGATTGCCCTGACCATCATCTATCCGAAGCCGCTGAAGGGAACCAGCCTGCGGCAGGAGCTGGTATTTGCCGCGGCAGGGCTGTGCGGCATCTGCCTCTACTACCTGCTGGAAAATATCGCCCTGACCTACACCATGGCTTCCAACGTAGGGGTAATCACCTCCATCGCGCCGTGCTTCACCGCCATCGTGGCATATTTTGCCCATATGGACGAGGATGCCATCAACAAAAAGTTTTTCTTCGGCTTTCTTGTGGCACTGTCCGGCATTTTCCTCATCAGCTTCAACGGTGCCGAGCTGCAGCTGAACCCTGTAGGTGATATACTTGCCCTGCTGGCAGCCCTTGCCTGGGCATTTTATGCCGTCATCACCAAGGGCATCGGCAATTACGGCTACAACACCATTGTCATGACCAGGCGGATATTTTTCTACGGTATTCTCTTTATGCTGCCGTCATTGCTCTTTTTTGATTGCAGCTGGAGTTTGCTCCCCTTGCAGGAGCCTGCCTACCTGCTGAATCTGCTGTTCCTGGGGCTGGGTGCCTCAGCCCTGTGCTTCGTCACCTGGAACTATGCCGTCAAGATGATCGGGGCTATCCAGACCAGCATCTACATCTACATGGTGCCTGTCATTACGGTAGTCACCTCCATCATCGTCCTGGATGAGCAGATTACGCCTATGTCGGCACTGGGCATCGTGCTAACCCTGGGAGGCCTGGTGATTTCCCAGTACCGCGGCAAAAGAAAAGCATGACACACAACATTAACGAAATAATATAAAAATACCTCTATGAAGACTGCAAGCTTTCCGCGCACTATGCGCCAGCTGCCTGCCATCTGCCATAGAGGTATTTTTATTTTATCTGCCTGTCAGGCATATCCAATTACTGCACGTTTTATTATCCGGCAAAATCTGCTTATCTGAGGAAGCCGCCGATAATCTGCTCCTCCGCCTCTGCCTCGGTAAGCCCCAGGGACATGAGCTTTATGAGCTGGTCCCCGGCAATCTTGCCGATAGCCGCCTCATGGATAAGGGCGGCATCCACATTCCTGGCATCCAGCTTCGGCACAGCCACCACATGAGCCTTGTCCATGATGATGGCATCGCACTCCGCATGGCCGCTGCATACGCTGTTGCCCACGATAGCCGCCTCAAAGACCTGCTCGGAGGTGTCCTTGGCCACGGAACGGGAAATCACATCCGTGCTGGAGCCCTCCCCATTCAATGCTACCTCGTATACGCTGGTAGCAACCTGCTCCCCGTGAGTCATCAGGCGTTCATGGACAATCATAGTAGCCCCTTCTGCCAGCTCCGCCCTGGTGATGCGATGGGTGTTGTCCACCCCTTTTATCTGCACCATTTCCATGTCCACATAGCTGCCAGCCTCCTGGTACACCTCGGTGACAGGATTCAGGATGCGCTTGCCGCTGCCGTCTCCCTCGCCGTAGTGCTTCTCCACGTAGCGGATTTTGGCATTTTTGCCCACAAAGAAGCGGTGCACGCCATCATGCTGGGAATCCTGGTTGCCGCAATTATGGATGCCGCAGCCAGCCACGATAACCACGTCGGAATCCTCGCCAATGTAAAAATCATTGTACACGGTTTCTTTGATGCCGCTTTCACTGAGCACCACCGGGATATGGACGCTCTCGTTCTTTGTGCCCGGCTTGATGCGGATATCAATACCGCTCTTGCCGTCAGTCTTGGTAGCAATGTCGATGTTGGCAGTGGTATTGCGCCCTGCCTTTTCGCCGTTGACGCGGATATTGTACGCCCCCTCCGGCACGCCGTGCAGGTCAGCCACCTCGGTCAGCATCTGCATCTGGATTTTGTCTAGCATATTGCGCTCCTCCTTTCCGGTGCCAGCTTGCTGCAAGCAGCATTCACAGCGGAGGCAGTTCCCAGCAGCTCCGGCAGGATTTCATCCTTCGGCCCCTGCTTTGCCACCCTGCCGTTCTCAATCACCACAATCTCATCAGCAATATTCAGGATGCGCTCCTGATGAGAAATAATCAGCACCGTTCCCTGCACCGTCTCACGGATATTCTCAAACACCTGAATCAGGTTCTGAAAGCTCCAAATGTCGATGCCTGCCTCCGGCTCGTCAAAGATGGAAAACTTCGTTCCCCGTGCCAGCACGGTGGCAATCTCAATACGCTTCAGCTCGCCGCCGGACAGGGAGGAATTTACCTCACGCTGAATGTACTCCTTGGCGCACAGCCCTACCCGGGAAAGGTACTCACATGCCTTTGCCACGGACAGGTTGGTGCCGGTAGCCAGCCGCAAAAGGTCAATCACCTTGATGCCCTTGAAATGCACTGGCTGCTGAAAGGCAAAGCTGATGCCCAGCTTAGCCCGCTCCGTGATGTTTTTCTCCGTAATATCCTCGCCGTCAAACACAATCTGCCCCTCAGTAATGGGGTTGATGCCCATGATAGTCCTGGCCAGGGTGGACTTGCCACCGCCATTTGGCCCTGTGATGACCACAAATTTGCCATCAGGAATAACCAGATTCATGTGGTCAATAATATTCTTGCCAGCATTGCCATCTGCAACTGTGTAGGTGACATTCTTTAATTCCAGCATAATAATCTACTTCTCCTAATACACATAAAAAAACACACAATGTTACAAACATTTAACACACGTAATGCACGTAACACTTACAATTCACACAATACACACATGGTATACATGCCATATACGCATAATAGACATGCAATACATACAAAAGGGGCTACCATCTTTTTACTCAAGATGATAACCCCTAAACTTTTAGAATAAATCCTTAGCCAGAACGATGGTCTGGTCGCGGTTCGGCCCTACGGACACAATGCCCAGGTCAATGCCGGTAACCTCTGCCATGCGCTCCAGGTAGATGCGGGCCTTCTCAGGCAGCTCCTCATAGGTGCGGATGCCGCTGATATCGGTCTTCCAGCCCTCAAAGGTCTCATATACAGGCTCAACCTCTGCCAGCACCTTCAGGGAAGCCGGAATCTCGTTGAGGATTTCGCCCTTGTACTTGTAGGCCACGCACATCTTGATTTCATCCATGCAATCAAGGATGTCAAGACGGGTGATAGCCATGTAATCAATACCGGACAGCATACCTGCATAGCGCACAACGCAGGCATCCAGCCAGCCGGTACGGCGCGGACGGCCTGTTACAGTGCCATACTCATGACCGGCATCGCGGATTTTGTCGCCAATCTCATTAAGCTGCTCCGTAGGGAATGGGCCCTCGCCGACACGGGTGCAGTACGCCTTTACCACGCCTACAACCTTGTCGATATCACGAGGCGCAACACCTGCACCTACGCCGATGCCGCCGGAAATAGGATGGGAAGCGGTAACATACGGATATGTACCGTAGTCAATATCAAGCATGGTTGCCTGGGCACCCTCAAAGAGGATTTTCCTGTCAGCCTTGATTTCGTCATGGAGCAATGCGATGGTGTCGCATACATAAGGGCGCAGGCGATCTGCATAGCCCTCATACTCCTTCAGCATGGACTCATAATCCATCGGCTCCTTGCCGTACAGCTTCACAATCTCCTGATTCTTCAGCTCCAGGTTTTCCTTCAGCCGCTTGGCAAATTCTTCCTTGTCAATGAAATCGCAGACACGGATGCCGATGCGGTGGTCACGGTCGGCATAGCACGGACCGATGCCGTTCTTGGTCGTACCTACCTTGTTGTCACCCTTCAGCTCCTCGATGTAGCCGTCCATCTCGCAGTGGTACGGCAGAACCACATGGGCGCGGTTGCTGATGCGGATGCCGCTGACATCGATGCCCTTCTCAATCATGCCGTCCATTTCCTGCAGCATAACCTTCGGGTTAAAGGCAACACCATTGCCCACCACGCACAAAGTACCCTTGTAAAGAATGCCGGACGGCATCAGGCGCAGCTTGTACTCCGTGCCATCAACGGCAACAGTATGGCCGGCATTGCTGCCGCCCTGATAGCGGACAACAGTCTCAGCCTTCTGTGCCAGATAATCTACGATTTTACCCTTACCTTCGTCACCCCACTGGGTGCCCAAAACTACAACAGCTGACATACAGCAGTCTCCCCTCGTTTTTCTATGAAGCCGCCCGGCCGCAATACCAGGCAACCCTTGTACCAGAGCCATGCCCTGCCATCTTGCAGGACAGCTCCCTAAAACATTTTTTAACGCCTTTTCCTGAAATGCATCAAAAAAAGACTCAGGCAATCCTTGCCCCAAGTATAAAATATTTCATCTCATTAATGTACTCATATATCATAGCATGTATAGAGCAGTTGTGTCAATGAATTCCGCCCCGCAACCGCCTCTTGCAGAAAATTATTCCTGCCTATAAAATAAAATCAAAAATGAAAAATCCGAAAGGCGGTAAAGATATGCAGAGAGTACGCATTGTAGATATTGCCAGGGAGCTGGGTGTCAGCACGGCAACAGTTTCCAACGTCATTCACGGCAAGACAAAAAGGATTTCCGACGCCACAGTCAAGAGGGTGCAGAAGCTGCTGGAGGAAAGGCAGTACATCCCCAGCATGGCAGGGCTGCTACTGGCACAGAACGATTCGCGCATCATCGGCATCGTCATCAACAACCACGGCAAGTACGAAGGGCATGTGCTGGAGGACCCCTTCGTGTCCGCTTCCCTGAACGCCCTGTCCATCGAAATCGAAAAATCCGGCTACTTCATGATGGTGAAAACCACTACCCGGCTTTCTGATGTTGTCAAATTCGCATCTATGTGGAACATGGAGGGCATGGTCATCATCGGTTTCTGCCAGGAAGAATACCTGGAGCTCCGTCAGTTCATGCACATCCCCTTTGTGGTTTATGACGGCTTTTTCGAAAACGCTGCTGATGAAATTAACGGTACTAATGCCGCTAACGAAATTGACAGCATTAACGATTCTGACAACGCTGCCGCTGCACGGCTCTGCAACCTGACCATCGACAACTACGACGGAGGGCTGCAGGCCGGCAGGCACCTAAAAGGCCTTGGGCATCAGCTGGCGCTGTGCCTGTCTGACAACGAAATCTGCATGGATGCCCAGCGTATCCGGGGCTTTCTGGAAGGCTTCGGGGCAGAAAATACGGACTTGCTGCTGATTCCCATGCAGAAGGAGCTGCGCCGCACATTTTATGAGCAGCACTTCCAGTTCATCAGGAAGCACACTGCCGTCTTTGCCGTGTCAGATTATTATGCCATCGACTTCATGCAGTTTTTGCAGGAAAAGGGCGTAGCAGTGCCCCGGGATGTGTCCATTATAGGCTTTGACGATACTCCCATCTGCCAGCAGCTCGTGCCTGCCCTGACCACTGTGCGGCAGGATGCCGCCAGCCGTGCCGCCAGTGCCCTGCTGGCACTCAGGGAGCTGAAGCAGGGCACTCCCTTCCAGCAGCCAGGCATGTTGCCCGTGCAGCTGGTGCTGCGTGACAGCACTGCACCTTGCAAAATATCTAAGCAATTAAATCGAATTTTATAAAGGGTTATGCGTTTAACCTATTGCATTTTATCATATCCTATTTTAAAATATAACCATAAAATTAAGGGAGTGATTTTCAATGGGTACAAACCATGCCTTTATAAAGACCGTCCTCAGCATTGCCGTCCCGGTGGCCCTGCAATGCATGCTGCAATCCTCATTCAGCATTATCGACCAGATCATGATCGGCCAGCTGGGCAGCGTCAGCATTGCTGCCGTAGGGCTGGCAGGGAAATTTTCTTCTATCTATCAGGTGGTGGTATCTGCCATCGCCGTGGTTGCCGGCATCATGATTGCCCAGTACATGGGCAAGGGGGAGCAGGCGCAGGTGGACAGGAGCCTTTCCGTCAATCTGGCCGCCGCCATCCTGCTGGCACTGGGCTTCACCGCCGCCTGCCTGGGCGTACCCGGGCACATCATGAGCATCTATACGGAGGATGCCGCCATGTGTGCCGTTGCCGCTTCCTATCTCCGGCTGATTGCCTTTACCTTCCTGCCTATGGCCGGCGCCATCCTGCTGTCCACCATGCTCCGCTGCATGGAAAGGGCATCCCTGCCCCTCTATGCCAGCATCGTGGCAGCTATCGTCAACACCGGCCTCAACTACGTCCTCATCTTCGGCAAGCTGGGCTTTGCCCCTATGGGCGTGGATGGTGCCGCCATTGCCACCGTCATGGCACAGCTGGCCAATTTTCTGCTGATTCTGGGGGCCTTCCTGATGAGCTACCGCAAAACCGGTGGCAGCTTCCACTTTTCCCTCAGCCTTGGCGCGGAGGGCTACCGGCAGTACATCTGGATGCTGCTGCCTATACTGGTAACGGAATTCATGTGGAGCCTGGGGGAAAATGTCTATGCCTCCATCTACGGCCACATGGGCACCATCGCCTGTGCCGCCATGACACTGACCAACCCGATTCAGGGACTGATGATCGGCGCCCTGAGCGGTCTTTCCCAGGCGGCAGGCATCCTGATAGGCAAATCCCTGGGCAAGAGGGATTATGATGAGGCTTATGGCAATGCAAAAAAACTGGTCTGGTACGGGCTCCGAGGTGCCATTCTCCTGTCCGCCCTGCTGATAGCTGCCAAATCCTTCTATGTGGATATTTACGCGGTGGAGGATGTCACAAAAAAAATTGCCAGCGATATCCTGCTTGCCTTTGCCCTGGTGGCGCCTATCAAGGTGCTGAACATGATTCTTGGGGGCGGCATCGTCCGCAGCGGCGGCAAGACAAAGCTGATCATGTGGATTGACCTGATGGGCACCTGGATTTTCGGCGTGCCACTGGGCTATCTCTCCGCCTTCGTGCTGAACCTGCCGATACCGTATGTGTACTTCATTCTGTCACTGGAGGAAGCCGTGCGGCTGCTGGTGACTGTTATTGTGTTCAAAAAGAAAATATGGATGCAAAGTTTGTGAAAATTTCAGTTTGTCGTAGTGGTTATTCGTTACTTCGTGCATATACTGATGATGTAGTTTGATATTTCGTGGATTCTGTTCAGACATTATAAAGGGACAGGTAGCGGCAGTACCCATAGAAAACTCGCTCTCGCTCTTAGCACAGCCTCGCGCTTCTAAGCTCCTGCGTCGCTTACGCTCGCACTCGCTAAGAAGCGAGGCTGCACTCAAGGTTTTCTTTGGGTACATGCCGCACCTGTCCCTCTTTGTGTCTTAACAGATATGCACATAGTTATCAACTATACTCTGCTGTACGCTACCAAGGTAATCAATCTGACTTTACGAGCAAGCCTGAAATAGGGGGCTAGAAGGCTGGCGAGACCTGATACTGCCAACAACTATGCAAGGCAACCTGCTATTATGAGCAGAGTTGTTTGCACTGTACGTTTATACAGCGGTTGGCAGTTGCAAGTTTCGTCAGCCACTCCCCCCCCTATTTCAGGCTTATTCGTAAAGCTGTAGGGGCACTATGGTAACAAATAATGTATGTGGTTCTGTCATTTTGTTTATATCTGTTCAGACAAAGAAAGGGATGAGTGAGGACAGTACCCATAGAAAACCTTTGTTGTGCCTCGTTACTTCATTCATCAGAGCCGCAGGCGATAGATGAATGTTAGTAACGCGAGGCACAACTAGGAGCGAGAGCGTGTTTTCTATGGGTAGCTGTCCCGCTCAGCCCATTTTTAGTCTGAACAGAATCCACAAACTAACAAAACTTATCCGTTAATGTTCCAAAAGTCTCGTACCTTCACGACGATAAACTGAAATTTCTCATTTATACACGGAACTTGTTCACCGCAGACTTCCTTGCCAGCACCCCTGCCTGTCCTGCCATGGTCATGGACAGCTCCTACTCCACATCCTCTTTCAGATTGGTATAGGCAGTATAAAATCCGATGGCGGACACCAGCAGAACTATAATGCCTACTATCAATGCCAGCAAAGTAAATTTTTGTTTCAGCTTCATATACAGGCCTCCCTCGCCAAACAACCTTCTCCTGTAACTAAAAAGGCAGCCGGGAAGCAAAGCTTCCAGACTGCCTTAGTCACTCACTTACATATAACCGATGGCGATATTATACTACAAAAGCCCTAATTGTACAACAATTTTTTCACAATTTTTCACGCATGTATACACATTAGTTCATTAACTGTACACAGTATGCAGCTAGCTGCTATCAGCCACCCAGCACGCTGATGTCAAGGTGCTCGAAGCCCTCCACCAGTGCCTTGACCTTCTCCGTCAGCTTGGCGCAGCCGCCTGCCTGCTGGCTCTCCATGTTCATCGGCATATTCGGGTCATGCAGGGACATGCGCAGGAGAACCCAGCCCTCCCCCGGGAACACCAGGCGGATGCCCTCATAGGACGGCACAGCCATCTGGATGCCCTGGGCCTTGGCACGCTTCTCGAACTCAGCCAGCACATTCTTGCCGTAGCTCCGGAATTCCTCCACCCCCTTGATTTTCAGGCGGTACTCCTTTTCCTCCGCAGGGTGCTTCAAGTCTGCCACCAAATCTGCCAGCACCTTGCCCTCCTGCCGTGCCTTGGCCGCAGCAATCAGAAGCTTCACTGCCAGATAGGCGCCATCGTCAAGGTAATAATTCTCACTGAGGGCACCGTGGCCGGAGGTCTCGATGGCCAGAGGTGATACAGTACCTGCCTTGTTCAGGCGGATGCACTCGTTGATGACGTTCTTGTAGCCCCGCATGTAGCGATGGTGCTTCAGCTGCAGCTTATTCTCCAGGAAATCCGCCAGCTCGTCAGAGGTTACGGAGTCAGTGATGATGGTGCTGCCCGGATAATCAGGGGCAAGAATAGCTGCCATCATGGCAATCAAAGCATTGCGGCTAATCTGCTGGCCGTCCGGCAGCACCGCGCTCATGCGGTCCACATCCGTATCAAAGATAATGCCCAGGTCTGCCCTGCTCGCCAGCACTGCTCCCTTGATAGCATCCATGGCCGCCTGATTCTCAGGGTTCGGGATGTGGTTCGGGAAGCTGCCGTCCGGCTCCAGGTAAAGGCTGCCGGAAGTATCAGCCCCCAGCTCCGCCAGCACCTTGCCGGCAAAGAAGCCCCCGGCGCCATTGCCAGCATCCACCACAATGTGCATGCCGGAAAGAGGCTTTTCATAGTTATCGCTGCTATTAATGCCCTGACGGATTTTCTCGCAGAGGCTGGCCGCATAAATATCAATCAGTGCCAGAGGCTTTGCCAGCCCCAGGTCGGCACTCCTTTCCTCAAGCCCTGCCGCCGTCTGCAACAGCTCGATGATGTTCTCCTTTTCAAGGCCGCCATCTGCGGTGAAGAACTTCAGGCCGTTGCGGTTAAACGGCAAATGGCTGGCAGTAATCATGATTGAGCCGTCCATCTGCGTTTCCGGGAAGACAATGGACATGAACATGGCAGGAGTGGAAGCCATGCGGCAGTCAAAAGCCTGTGCCCCCTCCGCCAGGATGCCCTGCAAAGCCGCTTCCTTCAGGCTGGTGGCCGACAGGCGGGAGTCATGCCCCACCGCGATTTTCAGCTCACCGGCTGCCTTCCCCAGCTTCTTGGCCAAAAATTTCACAAAGGCGGCGGCAATCAGGTTGGCCGCCTCCGGGCGCAGGTTCACCGCCTCGCCCTCTACCCCCTCCAGGGCAATGCCACGCACATCGCTGCCATTTTGCAGCTTCATCAGTTCTTTTTCTGTCATATGAAATCAAAACTCCTCTCGCATACTCGCCTAACAAAACAATTCTATTATGAATTATACATGGTTATGGTATTTTCATCAACGAATACATTACATTTATGTTTTCAGCCTATGGGCAAATCACAAACATACTCTTGCTATAATGACTTCCCATCTAGCCATAACGCCCATAAAGTGCTATAATGTCTTAATTAAGCAATTTCGATTATATTCGACTTATATTTGATTAAAGGAGAAACACGAAATATATGCGAAGCTTTAAAGTAAAATCAACTACGGAAAGCGGCCTTTTGGTGGCTATTACTGTCATCATGGCGCTGATGGCGGTGTACCTGCCTATCGTGGGCATCGCCGCCACCCTTTTGTGGCCGCTGCCCATCATCGTGCTGATTGTGCGGCACGGCATGCAATACGGCGTGCTGAGCGTGGCTGCCGCCGCCATCATCATGACCATCCTGATTTCCCCTATGAGTGCCGTGCACATGGTGGCGGCCTTCGGACCTCCAAGCCTTGCCCTGGGCTACGGCTTTTACAAGGGGCTGTCCGCCGCCCGCATCCTGCTCTACGGCATTGTGGCATCACTAGTGGGCGTGTTCCTGACCGCAGGGCTCACCATGCTCATTACCGGCATCAATCCCCTGGCTATGGCGGAGCAGGTGGAGAGCATGAAGGAGGCTGCCGGAGCCGCCTTTCAGATGTACGAGTCCCTGGGCATGTCTGCCAGCGAGCTGGAACAGACCAAAAAACAGTTCATGGAGGCAATGGAATATGTCACCCTGCTGCTGCCGGTAGTCTTCCTGCTGAGCGGCATGATTACCGCCTGGCTGAATTTTGCCGTAGGGGGCAAGGTGCTGCGCCGCCTGGGGCACCACGTTACCACCTTGCCGGAGTTTGACGACTGGCATCTGCCAAAGGCTATCCTCTACATCTTCGGCTTCTCCCTGGTGGGGCTCTACTGGGGCAGCACCAGGGAAATAGAAATCTTGCAGCAGGTATCCCTAAACGCCTATGTGCTGTCCACCCTGGCCGGCTTTATCCAGGGGACAGCCGTCATCAGCAGCTTTGCCAGAAACCTCATCAGCCGCTGGCTGTTCTGGCTCATCGTGCTGTTCGTCTTCCTGAATGGCGCCATTTCCCAGATACTGGCAGTCTGCGGCCTGTTCGATATGCTCTTTGACTACCGCAAGCGTTTCAGGCGCAGCTGACAGCCAATAGCAGCTCACTGCTTGCTGATGTCTGCCTGCCAACGGCTAATAAATGGCTAATGGCGGAGGGCAGGCGGAGCAGGGGATAAATGGTTATACTTTGTGTCACGCGACTAAAGTGACTTAGAGTGACTTAGAAAACGAGAGGTAATATTATGCCGCGTAACTTAAATGCCTGGCTGGATATCTGCTTCATTCTCTTTGCAGCCCTTATCCTGACAGGTATCCTGGCTTTTTACAATCTATTTGTCGGCACCGTGGCAGGAGTGGTATGGCTCTGCCTGCTGTTCTTTGCCCGGGAGCGCTGCCTGTGCCGCAGCGAGGAATTCGACCATTACTGCCACACGGTCATCAGCAACGTCAACAGCGTTGCCAACTACGCCCTGGAGCAGATGCCCCAGATTATCCTGATGACGGACCAGGCCGGCAGGGTGCAGTGGTTCAACAAGGAGCTGGAAAAGCACATTGATACGGAGCCTGCCTACAATATGGCGGTGTCGGATTTCTGGCCGGAGCTGGATTTGGAGACCATCTGGGGACGCACCGGCACCCTGGTCTTCGTCCACGAAAACATCCATTACCATACCATTCACAGGCCTGTGGCCACCAAGGAGAGTGCCTGCGGCCTGATGGCACTGTACATTCAGGATGCCTCCGCCCTGGAGATTTTGAAGCGCATCCACGCTGACTCCCGTACCACCCTCATGTATGTACAGATTGACAACTACAATGACGTACTGCAGGGGCTGAACGATACGGAGCAGAACAGCCTGATTTTTGAGACCAACAAGGCCATCACCGACTGGGTAAACCATCTGGAGGGCTTTCTGCGCAAGGTTTCCGACGATTTGTACATCGTCGTCATGGAGCAGCGCAACCTGGACACGGCACTGGAGGAAAAGTTCGACATCCTGGACAAGGTGCGCACCCTGCAAAACCCGGTGCGGCACCTGTCTGTCACCCTCAGCATTGGCGTTGCCGTGGCTGAGAGCCAGACCATCAACCAGCTGGGTGGCAAGGCCTACTCCATGCTGGAAATGGCCCTGGGCAGAGGCGGTGACCAGGTTGCCGTGCTGCAGCGGGGCAAGACCAACTTCTACGGCGGCAAGACCAAGGCGGTGGAGAAATACACCCGTGTCAAGGCGCGGATTATTTCCAATTCCATCCACGAAATCATTCAGGAGTCCGATGAAGTATTTATCATGGGGCACCAGAATGAGGACTTTGATGCCCTGGGGGCTGCCCTGGGCGTGTCCCGCATGGCAAGGCAGCTGAAAAAGCCGGTGCACATCATCCTCAGCGATTTCAACACTGGCATCAGCAAGTTCACAGAGGGGCTGAAGGCAAAGGAGGGTTATAGTGAGCTGTTCCTGCCTGCCAGCCGCCTGATCAATATCACGGCGGAAAAGCCGGTGCTGTTCGTGGTGGATACCCATATCCCCCACCTGACGGCTTCCCCTGACCTTCTTGACCGCATCAAGGATATTGTGGTCATCGACCATCACCGCCGCAGCTCCAACTTTATCAAAAATGCCAGGCTGACCTACAGCGAGCCTGCCACCAGCTCCACCAGCGAGCTGGTAACAGAGCTTCTATACTATTTCAACGAGGATATGAACCTGCCAAGGCTGGAGGCTACCGCCCTCTATGCAGGCATCCTGGTGGATACCAAGAACTTTGCGGTACAGACCGGCGTCCGCACCTTTGACGCGGCTGCCTACCTGCGCCGCTGCGGTGCCGACCCTATCGTGGTACGGCAGATGTTCCGCTCTGACTTTGAGACGGAGCAGGCCAAGGCAAAAACCAAGGCCAGGGCGCAGATGCTGCCAAACGGCCTGATTATTACCAAATGTGCTGATGAGCTGCCGAATATACAGGTGATTGCCGCCCAGGTAGCGGACTCCCTGCTGCGCATCGAGGGTGCCAACGCCAGCATGGTGGTATTCCAGCTGTCCCCTGATACGGTGGGCATCAGTGCCCGCTCTACAGGCGCCATCAACGTGCAGGTGATTATGGAGCAGTTCGGCGGCGGCGGCCATCAGAATGTGGCAGGTGCCCAGATTACCGGCACCTCCCTTGAGGATGTTTACAACAATGTTATTAAGGCAACACAATTATTTATAGAGGAGAATGAGAAAGATGAAAGTAATACTTCTGCAGGATGTTAAAAAAGTAGGCAATAAAGGCGATATCGTGGAGGTTTCCGAGGGCTACGGCAGAAATTTCCTGCTGCCGAAGAAATTTGCCCAGGAGGCAACTGCCGAGAACCTGAATGTGGCAAAGGCAAAGGCTGGCTCCGCCGCCCGCAAGAAGGCCCAGGACAATGACGAGGCCAAGCTCATGGCAGCCCAGCTGGCCAAGCTGACCGTCAAAATCCCTGTGAAGGTGGGTGCCAACGGCAGGCTGTTCGGCTCCGTAACCGGCAAGGATGTATCCGATGTGCTGAAAAAGCAGCACAACATCGACATGGACAAGCGCAAGATTGCCCTGAAGTCCGAAATTACCGGCCCGGGGCTCTACGAGGCTGTCATCAAGGTACATCCTGAAATCACCAGCACCATCAAGGTTGAGGTAGTGGCTAACTAATGAACAATTTCTTTTCCAAATTTTTTAACCTGAGAAATGACCAGAGGGGAAAGGCTCCCAGGGCTTCGGTGCAGAATATGGCAACGCCGGAGGGCGACGCTGCTATCGTCAAGGATGAGCTGGACCGCAAGATTGACATGATTCTTTCCCTGATGGTGGAATACTACGGCTCCGACAAGCTGGTCATCAAGGCCGGCAAGATGGAGGCACTGCAGCTGATACGCTCCCCTATCAAGGGTGAGCGTGTCCTTGCGCTGCAAAAAATCATGTACGACAATCCTACCCTGACGGCTGTGCCGGAGGAAAAGGATATCCCCCGGCTTGTGGACCAGCTGATTGAAAAGATGTCGGATCTTCTGGCACGCCGGTCCCTGGAAGCAGATCTGGAGCAGAAAATCGCTGACCGGCTGGAGGAAAACCATCAGGACTATGTGCAGGATATCCGCCGCCAGATACTGAAAGAGGAAAAAAAGGGCTACGAAACCCCTATGGAGCAGCAGAAAAGGGAAAAGCTGGAGGAGCTGGAAAAGGTCAAGCTTACCCAGTCCGTCATGGAGCTTCTGCGGCCTGACTGCCTGGAAGACATCGTAGGGCAGGAGCGTGCCGTTGCCTCCCTTTTGGCAAAGCTTAGCTCCCCTTATCCCCAGCACCTGATTTTGTACGGGCCGCCGGGAGTAGGCAAGACCACCGCCGCCAGGCTGGTGCTTGAGGCCTCCAAGGAGCGTCCCCTGTCCCCCTTCCGGCAGGATGCCCCCTTCGTGGAGACGGACGGCACCACCCTCCGGTGGGACCCACGGGATTTGACCAATCCCCTGCTGGGCTCCGTCCATGACCCGATTTATCAAGGTGCCCGCCGGGATTTGGCGGACACCGGCATCCCGGAGCCGAAGCCGGGGCTGGTAACAGATGCCCATGGCGGCATTCTCTTTATTGATGAAATCGGCGAGATGGATGTCATGCTGCAGAACAAGCTTCTGAAAGTGCTGGAGGACAAGCGGGCCTTCTTCGAATCAGCCTACTATGACCCGACAGATGACAAGGTGCCGCCGTACATCAGGAAGCTCTTTGAGGAAGGGGCACCGGCTGATTTCGTGCTGATTGGCGCCACTACCCGTGACTCCTCCTCCATCAATCCAGCCCTGCGCTCCCGCTGTGCGGAGATTTACTTTGAGCCCCTGACGCCCCAGCACATTGAGGAAATCGTCCAACGGGCGGCCAAGAGGCTCTCGGCAACCCTGGGTGACGGAGTTGCCAAGCTCATCAGCGAGTATACTATAGAGGGGCGCAAAGCCATCAACATTCTGGCAGATGCCTACAGCCTTGCCCTGGAGCGCAGCCAGCAGCCAACCAAGGATGAGGCTGGTGATAAAGCTACTGACACTGATACCGATGCAGTTACAGGTGCTGATACTGATACTGATGCTGATGCAAGTGCCGGTGCTGCTGATAACGATAGCGATAAAGCTGCTGAAAGCACTAATGCTGCCAGCGGCGTGGTCATTGAGCGTGCCGATATCTACAAGGTGGCACAGGTCAGCCGCCTCAGCCCTTATGTGACCAAGAAAGCCTCTGACAGGTGCGAAGTGGGGCATATCTTCGGCCTTGGGGTAGCAGGCTTCCTGGGCTCCGTCATCGAAATCGAGGCAGTGGCCTTCGAAGCCCATGAAAAGGGCAAGGGCACTGTCCGCTTCAACGAAACTGCCGGATCCATGGCCAAGGACTCAGTTTTCAACGCGGCCTCCGTGGTACGCATGGTGACAGGCAAGGACATTCACGACTACGATTTGCACATCAATGTGGTAGGCGGCGGCAATATTGACGGCCCCAGCGCCGGTACCGCCATCCTCACCGCCATTATTTCCGCCATCACAGGCCAGCCAATCCGTCAGGATACTGCCGTTACCGGGGAGATTTCCCTCCAGGGCAGGGTACGCCCTGTGGGCGGCGTCTTTGAAAAGGCCTATGGCGCCAAACAGGCAGGCATCAGCCGCCTGATTATCCCGTCCGAAAACACCAAGGACATACCGAAGCACCATCTGGGGCTGGAGATTTTCCCGGTCAGCAGGGCACAGGAGGCTCTTGACCTGCTACTGGCAAAGGAGGAATAGCAGTTGGCAACTCAGGATGACATAATGAAAATGGTGCCGCCCAACAATATTGAGGCGGAGCAGGCCGTCCTCGGCTCCATGATGATGAAAAAATCCGCTGTGGCGGATGCAGCGGAGCTGCTGAACCGCAGCGATTTTTACCGGGATGCCCACGGCATCGTCTTTGAAACCATGCTGAAGCTGTCCAACGACAACGTGCCGGTGGACATAGTCACCCTGTCGGAGCAGCTGGACAAGGAAAACCTGCTGGAAAAGGTAGGCGGCCCTGCCTTCATTGCCGGGCTTGCCAACGCAGTGCCCTCCGCCTCCAACGTGACCTACTATGCCAACATCGTCCGGGAAAAGGCAGACCTCCGCAACCTCATCAACGCCGCCAGCGATATTACCGCCATGGCATTTGATGGGGAGGAGGATGTGCCTACCATTTTAGACAAGGCGGAAAAGCGGATTATGGACGCTTCCTCCCGGCACATGTCCGGGGATTTTACACCCATAAACCAAATCGTTATTGAAAGCATTGACAAGATAAATACCGTCTATGAGTCCAGGGGCGGCCTGACTGGCATCCCTACGGAGTTTACGGATCTGGACAAGCTTACCTCGGGCTTGCAGCCCTCGGATTTAATCCTGGTGGCAGCCCGGCCCAGCATGGGCAAGACTGCCTTTACCCTGAACATCGCCTCCAATGTGGCCATCAGGGAAAAAAAGTCCGTGGCGTTCTTTTCCCTGGAAATGTCCAAGACACAGCTCATGCAGCGCATGCTCTGCTCCGAGGCCAGCCTGGACTCCCAGAAGGTGCGCATCGGCGATATTCCGGACGAGGACTGGCACAAGCTGATGATGGTGGCGGAGGTTATCGGCAAGGCTCCCCTCTACATCGATGATACGGCAGGCATCCAGGTGAACGAGCTGCGCTCCAAGGCCCGGCGGCTGAAATCACAGCACGGGCTGGACCTGATTATCATCGACTATCTGCAGCTGATGCAGGGCAGCGGCAAGGGAAACGGTGACAACCGCCAGGCGGAAATCGCCGAAATCTCCCGCTCCCTGAAATCCCTTGCCAGGGAGCTGAACGTGCCGATTATCGCCCTGTCCCAGCTGAGCCGCGGCGTGGAATCACGGCAAATCAAGCGGCCAATGCTCAGCGACCTGCGGGAGTCCGGCTCCCTGGAGCAGGATGCGGACATCGTCATGTTCCTGTACCGGGAGGACTACTATGAGCCGGAAACCGCCAACAAGAACATTACCGAGGTCATTGTGGCAAAGCACCGCAACGGCCCTGTAGACACGGTGAAGCTGTTCTTCCAGAAGGCATATACCCGCTTTGACAACCTGTCAAAGATGCAATAAGCAGCCATTCTCAAAGCTGCCGGGAATAATTGGAAGCAAACCACAAGCGCAAGGCTCCCCTGTTTCAGGTGGCTGTGCAAAAAATCCTGTTTTTTCGCAACATTTTTTGCGGAAAAGCAGGATTTTTTTATTTTATTGCGAATTATAAACATATATAGGCTGGTTTTATATGGGGTTATATAAATAATCGGCTGACTAATCTGTATTTCAATATTTGCATAAATAGGGGGTTATATGATGTACAACGAAGAATACAAACGCTGGCTGGCAGCCGACCTGGCTGATGCTGACCTGAGCCCTGAGCTGAGGCGCATTGAGGGCAACGACGAGGAAATCAAGGACCGCTTCGCGGTTTCCCTGAAATTCGGTACGGCCGGTCTCCGTGGCGTGCTGGGAGCCGGTACCAACCGCATGAACATCTATGTGGTAGCCCAGGCTACCCAGGGCCTTGCCAACTGGGTAAAGACCCAGGGCGGCACCCAGACCGTGGCCATCAGCTACGACACCCGTCTCAAGAGCGACGTCTTCTCCAAGACTGCCGCAGGGGTGCTGGCTGCCAACGGCATCAATGTACGCATCTATGATGCTGCCATGCCGGTACCTGCCCTTTCCTTTGCCACCAGGTACTACAACTGCAACGCCGGTATCATGGTGACTGCCTCCCACAACCCTGCCAAGTACAACGGCTACAAGGCATACGGACCTGACGGCTGCCAGATGCCTGACCAGGCAGCGGATATCGTGTATGAGGAAATCCAGAAGATTGATGTGCTGAATGGCGCCAAGCAGGTTTCCTTTGCCCAGGGCGTGGAAGACGGCCTCATCCGCTTCGTAGGGGATGACTGCAAGAAGGCATTCTACGAGGCAATTGAGTCCCGGCAGGTACGTCCGGGCCTTGCCAAGACCAGCGGCCTGAAGCTGGTGTACAGCCCGCTGAACGGCTCCGGCCTGGTGCCTGTTACCCAGGTGCTGAAGGATATCGGCATCACCGATATTACCATCGTGCCTGAGCAGGAGTACCCTAACGGCTACTTCACCACCTGCAGCTACCCGAATCCTGAGATTTATGCCGCCCTGGAGGCAGGCCTGAAGCTGGCGCAGGAATGTGATGCTGACCTGATGCTGGCTACGGACCCTGATGCTGACCGGGTGGGCATTGCCATGAAGTGCCCTGACGGCTCCTATGAGCTGGTATCCGGCAACGAGATGGGCGTGCTGCTCCTGGACTACATCTGCGCAGGGCGCATCGAGAAGGGCACCATGCCGAAGAACCCTGTAGCCGTTATGTCCCTGGTATCTACCCCGCTGGCCAAGGCTGTGGCAGAGCATTATGGCGTAGAGCTGCGCAGCGTGCTCACCGGCTTCAAATGGATTGGCGACCAGATTCTGGGCCTGGAGAAGAAGGGCGAGGAGGAACGCTTTATCTTTGGCTTTGAGGAGAGCTATGGCTATCTGGCCGGTACCTATGTCCGCGACAAGGATGCGGTTGTGGCATCCATGCTGATCTGCGAGATGGCAGCCTACTACCGTGCAACCGGCTCCAGCATCAAGCAGCGCCTGGAGGAAATCTACACCCAGTACGGCCGCTACCTGAACAAGATTGACAGCTTCGAGTTCCCTGGCCTCACCGGCATGGACAAGATGGCCGGCATCATGACGGAGCTCCGGAGCAATCCGCCTGCCTCCATCGGCAAGTACAAGGTAACCAAGGCTGTGGACTTCAAGAAGTCCGAGGAAACCGGCCTGCCGCCTGCCAATGTGCTGCTCTATGAGCTGGAGGGCGGCGCTACCGCCATTGTTCGCCCATCCGGCACCGAGCCAAAAATCAAGACCTACTTCACCACCCTTGGCAAGGACCTGGCGGAGGCACAGGCACAGAAGGATGAGCTGGCAGCTGCCTTGAAGCCGCTGTTCTCCTGATAAATCAAATATACCCGTAGGGGCAGAACCGCACCGCACAGCAGCATCATGTGCGTATACAAAAAGACCGGGGCTTTCGTGCCACCGGTCTTTTTTGTACCATTAAATAAAATACATCAGCTGGTCAGGGGAGCTGTTCTTCTCAATATCCAGCAGGATGTCCTCCAGGTTTACCTCCGCCAGGGATGCCCGTATGGCATCATCCAGCCTGTCAAATACCAGCTCCTGCAAAGCATTTTCCAGCTTTGGCTGGGTATCCGCCACCGTCTTGTCCGCCGGTTCCATCATGGAGGTTTCTATAGAAGCGAGAATATCGTAGGCCGTAATGTCCTTCGGGGCCCTGGAAAGCTGGTAGCCACCCTGGGACCCCTTGAGAGACAGCACCAGGCCGCCACGCTTCAGAAGCGCAAAGACCTGCTCCAAGTAAATCTTGGAAATCCCCATCTTCTCAGAGATGCTGATAATAGTAATCGGGCTTCCGCCACTATAGTTCAGTGCCAGGTGTGCCATGGCCGCCAGCCCGTACCTGCCCTTTGCAGAAATACGCATGAAAAATCAATCCTTTCTAAGCTATCAGATTTACCAAGTATATGATACCAAAAATGGCATACAAAATCAATATATCATACAGTAATAATATGTTTTATAAATTTTTTCAATTACCTATTGACAAAGTAGATAATCTAGTTTATTATATAAGCATATCAATCATATATGTTTATAAAGCATTGGACAATATTTAAGGAGATGTTTTTATGTCAAAGGTATATAATAGCGTAACAGAACTCATCGGGCGCACTCCGCTGCTCCGTGCCAATAACTTTATCAAGGCCAACGGCCTGGAGGCTGATATCCTGGTAAAGCTGGAATATTTCAACCCGGCAGGCAGTGTCAAGGACCGTATCGCCAAGGCCATGATTGAGAAGGCTGAGGCCGAGGGCAAGCTCACCAAGGATTCCGTCATCATCGAGCCTACCAGCGGCAACACCGGCATCGGCCTGGCCAGCGTGGCGGCAGCCCGTGGCTACAGAGCTATCCTCACCATGCCTGAGACCATGTCCGTGGAGCGCCGCAACCTTTTGAAGGCATACGGGGCAGAAATCGTCCTGACCGACGGTGCCCAGGGCATGAAGGGCGCCATTGCCAAGGCAGAGGAGCTTGCCGCTTCCATCCCTCATTCCTATATCCCGTCCCAGTTCACCAATCAGGCCAACCCTGCCACTCACAAGGCAACTACCGGCCCTGAAATCTGGGAGGACACCGAGGGCAAGATTGACTTCTTCGTAGCTGGCGTAGGTACCGGCGGTACCCTCAGCGGCACCGGCGAATTCCTCAAGAGCAAGAACCCTGAGATTAAGGTAGTGGCTGTAGAGCCTGCCACCTCCCCTGTACTCAGCAAGGGCACTGCCGGCCCGCACAAGATTCAGGGCATCGGCGCGGGCTTCGTGCCTGACACCCTGAACACCAAGATTTATGACGAGGTTATTCCTATCGAGAACGAGGACGCCTTCAAGTTTGGCCGCCAGTTCTCCCAGGCAGAGGGCGTGCTGATCGGCATTTCCTCCGGTGCAGCCCTGGCTGCCGCCGTAGAGCTTGCCAAGCGTCCTTCCAACAAGGGCAAGACCATCGTAGCACTGCTGCCGGATACCGGTGACCGCTACCTTTCAACTTCCCTGTTTGCCGACTGATTAATTTTTTAGCTTTTCACTTTTTTAATATACTCTCCAAATATACACAATCACCAATCAGGAGACGCCGCAACTGCTGCAAGGCAGGCGGCGTTTTCTTATTTTGCGTCATATTATGCCATTTCGCATCATGTTACGTCATTCTATGTCATTTTGTGTTGCTTTATGTTATTCTCTTTAAATTTCCCTTATTTTCAACAGCTGCCACCAGATATTTCATGAAAAAGATTTCTGCTTAAGTGTAACTTTTTTCATATACAAGCCATAATAATATGAATATAGCTTGTATACATTATTCTTTTATCTTTTTCCAATTTATATCAAAAAAATACTACACAAGTCCACTGTAAAGTGATATAATAGCTCTTGCAATGAAGCAGTGCTCAGCTTTAGCAAGGCGAAAAGCTGGGACTGCTTCGTGTGTTTTTGCTTTGCTTTACCTTGTGTGCATATTTATGCGCATTTTAGTATGAGTAATGTATATTGTGTATGTGTATTGGAGGGTCAGATATGAATTCTGAAATTACGGTAAAGCTGCCTCGCTGCAAGGGCTGTGGCATCTGCGTAGCCTTCTGCCCGAAAAAGGTGCTGGGGCTTTCCGAGCTGGGCAAGGTTGTTATCGAAAATCCTGATGACTGCATAGCCTGCGGCCAGTGCGAGATGCGCTGCCCTGATTATGCGATTTTTGTAGATAAGAAGGTGGCAAAATGAGTAAAGCTAGATTGATGCAGGGTAATGAGGCATGTGCCGAGGGTGCTTTGGCAGCCGGTGTCCGTTTCTTCGGCGGCTATCCTATTACCCCTTCCACAGAAATTGCCGAGGGCATGGCAAAGCTCCTGCCTCAGGTTGGCGGCAAGTTCGTCCAGATGGAGGACGAGATTGCCAGCATGGGCGTTGTGCTGGGTGCTTCTTTGGCAGGCAAGAAGTCTCTGACTGCCTCCTCCGGCCCGGGCATTTCCCTGAAGCAGGAGCTGATTGGCTACGCTGCAGCAGCGGAGATTCCTGTCGTTATCGTCAACGTGCAGCGTGTGGGTCCATCTACCGGCCAGCCAACTGCCCCTTCCCAGGGCGATGTTATGCAGGCACGCTGGGGCACACATGGTGACCATCCGATGATTGCCCTGTCCCCTTGGAGCGTCCGGGAGGCATTTGATACCGCTGTCATGGCAGTGAACTACTCCGAGCGGTTCCGCACCCCTGTTATCCTGTTGATGGACGAGATTGTAGGACATCTCCGTGAGAAGGTTGAGCTGCCATCTGCTGAGGAAATCGAGGTTTACCCTCGCCGCCAGCCGGACAAGACCCGTGCCGAGGGCTATGAGCCATATGCCCCTGCGGAGGACCTGGTACCGAATATCGCAGACTTTGGCGAAGGTTACCACATCCATGTTACCGGACTTATCCACGATGAAACCGGCTTCCCTGTAGGCAGCCCGAAGGTTACCCGTGAGGCCATCGACCGCATGCACAAGAAGATTGATATCGCCCGTGACGAAATCACCCATGTAGAGGAATACTGCATGGAAGATGCCGAGTATGCAGTTGTTGCCTTCGGTGGCACCGCCCGTACCGCCTATGAGGCCGTGCTGGCTGCCCGTGAGAAGGGCATCAAGGTGGGCATGGTGCGCCTTGTAACCATCTGGCCTTTTGCTGACAAGGCAATCAAGGCTCTGGCTGCAAAGGTAAAGGGCATCCTGGTGGCAGAGCTGAACTACGGCCAGATTGTAGGCGAGGTTGAGCGCGCCGCTGCCGGCCAGTGCCCTGTTGAGCTTTGCGCTAAGTATGATATGACTATCTTCGAGCCTGAGGAAATCCTTGAGGGTATTGAAGACCTTGTTGCAGGAGGTAATAAATAATGGAAAGATCCTTTGAACAGTATTTTCGCCAGAACCGCCTGCCACACCTCTGGTGTCCAGGCTGTGGTAACGGTATTGCCACAAAAGCTATCGTCCAGGCCATTGAGAAAAAGGGGCTGGACCGCGATAAGACCATCATCGTTTCCGGTATCGGCTGCTCCTCCAGAGCTTCCGGCTACATGGATTTTGATACGCTGCACACCGCTCATGGCCGTGCCATTCCTTTTGCCACCGGCATCAAGCTGGCCAACCCTGAGCTGAACGTCATCGTCATCACCGGTGACGGCGACTGCACCGCCATTGGCGGCAATCACTTCATCCACGGCTGCCGCCGCAACGTGGACCTGACCGTAGTCCTGTTCAACAACAACATCTACGGTATGACCGGCGGCCAGGCATCCCCGATGACCCCGACCGGCAAGAAAGCCACCACCGCCCCTTATGGTGCCGTGGATCCGACCTTTGATGCCTGCAAGCTGGCAGAGGCTGCCGGTGCTACCTATGTGGCACGCTCCACTGCCTACCATGTACCGCATCTCACCGACATGATTGCCGGGGGCCTTGATAACAAGGGCTTCTCCTTCATCGAGGCTATGGTGCAGTGCCCTACTGCCTTCGGCCGCAAGAACAAGATGGCAGACCCTGCCAAGCTGATGATGTGGATGCGGGACAATGCCGTAATGAAGGCTGCCTGGGACAAGCTGCCTGAGGACAAGAAGACCGGCGACAAGTTCCCTATCGGCCTCCTGTATCAGGAGGAGGGCGTGGACTACGCTACTGCCTATGACCATGTAATTGAAGTAGCTGGAGGTGCAAAGTAATGAGAAAGCAGATTAGATTGTCCGGTTCCGGCGGTCAGGGTGTTATCACCGCTGCCATTATTTATGCCGAGGCTGCTGTAGCAGAGGGCAAGGAAGCAGTTCAGTCCCAGTCCTACGGCCCGGAGGCTCGCGGCGGTGCCTCCAAGTCCGAGGTCATCATCGATGACGGCCCTATCTATCATCCTCATGTCAAGACTCCTGATGTGGTGCTTGCCATGACTCAGAAGGCTGCTGACAAGTATTATGGCGACCTGCATGAGGACGGCATCCTGGTGCTGGACACCGACCTGGTACCTGAGCCGCCAGCCTTCAAGAACATTGTACGGGTGCCGATTACCAAGATTGCCATTGAGCAGGTTGGCAAGTCCCTTTTTGCCAACATCGTGGCTCTGGGGGTACTGACCAAAATCATCGGCCTGGTAGATTTGGAAACCGTCAAGACTGCCGTTTCCCACCGGGTACCGCCTCATACCATCGAGGCAAACATGAAGGCATTGCAGCTGGGCTATGATGCTGTAAAATAAAAAATAAAAACTCCGCTATTTACCTGCCTCCCTCAGGATTGTGGTAAACAACGGAGTTTTTTATTGCCAGAAATTAGAAGCCCAGACTGAGCCTTCACATCACAGACAAATTTGCATCATCGGCAAGTCTCCCTGCCAGTCAGATTTGCCTCTCAGGCAAGGAAATGGCTTAATGGTTGGCAGCCCTGTAGATAGCCAGGCAGTTTTCCCTGTCCAGAGGACGGAAGTTAGCAACCTTGTTCTTGCCGCCGCCAGTGCACATATCTGCCAGGTATTCCAGCACGGACTCATCCTGCACGCCGATTTCGGACTCGGAGAAGCAGGTCGGCAGCCCCAGGTCGTTCTTAAAGAACTCCTCCATGGTGCGGATACCGGCACGGGCACGTTCCTCCACGGTGCCGGAGTTGACGCCGCATACCCTTTCTGCAAACTGGGCGAAGCGCTCCGGCTTGTCCATGTACACATGCCTTGCCCAGGCAGGCCACATAATGGTCAGGGAAGCACCGTGGGTGATGTTGAACTTGCCGCCCAGCTCATGGCCCAGCTTGTGGGCTGCGAAATCCATGACACGCCCCAGGCCGGTAAAGCCAGTATGGGACACGCTGCCGCACCACATCAGCTCGCTCATGGCCTCGTAGTCCTTGCGGTTTGCCAGTGCCTTTTTGCCGAACTTCATCACGTTCTTGATGAGCTCCTCTGCCACCCGGTCAGTAAAGTTGTTGCCCTCGGTGTGGGTCATGTAGCGCTCCAGGGTGTGCATGATAATATCGGCAGTGCCGCAGGCAATCTGATAAGGTGGCAGGGTATAGGTCAGCTCCGGATTCATGATGGCAAAGCGCGGGCGGTTCAAATCCGTGTTGGTACCACACTTCTTGCCGATTTCGTCATTGGTCAGCACAGCTGAGTTGCTGGTCTCGCTGCCTGCCGCGGAGATGGTCAGCACCACGCCTACAGGGGTGGTCTTGGTAATAGGACGCTTGCCGCTCCAATACTCCCAGATATCCACCTCAGGATCGGCAATGCCGTGGGCAATAGCCTTGGATGTGTCGATTACGCTGCCGCCGCCTACTGCCAGAATGAAATCAGCCTTGAACTCCAGTGCCTGCTGTATGCCCTTTCTCGCCAGGGACATCAGCGGATTCGGCTGCACGCCGCCAATGGAGTCATAAGGGATGCCGGCTGCTTCCAGCTGATTCTGGAGCCTTGCCAGAAGGCCGCTCTTGACCACGCTGCCGCCGCCATATACTATGAACACACGGCTGCCGCCATGCTTCTTTACCTTCTCTGCCGTCTTTTCCTCGGCCCCCTTGCCAAAGATGATTTCTGTCGGGCTATAATACTCAAAGCTCTGCATAAATTTACCCCTCCTGTTTTGAACCCTTATCAAAAACCTGCTTGAAAAGCATTGCTTTTTATTCTTATGTCCCATTTTAACACAAATTGACGTAAATGAATAGTTATTAGTATATAAATTTCAGTTTATCGTCGTGAAGGTACGAGACTTTTGGAACATTAACGGATAAGTTTTGTTAGTTTGTGGATTCTGTTCAGACTAAAAATGGGCTGAGCGGGACAGCTACCCATAGAAAACACGCTCGCGCTCCTAGTTGTACCTAGCGGATGCTAAGCTCTTGCTACGCCTACGGCTTGCGTAGTCGCAGCACAAGACAACGCATTGCAGTTGTCTTGTGCTGGGTGATATGCCACCGGCATATCACCCGCCGCGCACCGAGGTACAACAAAGGTTTTCTATGGGTACTGTCCTCACTCATCCCTTTCTTTGTCTGAACAGATATAAACAAAATGACAGAACCACATACATTATTTGTTACCATAGTGCCCCATACAGCTTTACGAATAAGCCTGAAATAGGGGGGCGAAGTGGCTGACGAAACTTGCAACTGCCAACCGCTGTATAAACTGAAATTCACCTAGATTGTTCCAAAGATTCTATCACCGGCATCACCAAGTCCCGGCACGATATATCCATGGTCATTCAGATGGTCATCCACCGCAGCCACATAGACAGGCACATCAGGATGATCCTCATTGATGACCTGCACACCCTCCGGTGCTGCCACCAGGCACATGAGAATAAGGTTCTTCGCCCCCTTCTCCTTCAGCATGGTAATAGCTGCCGAGGCGGAGCCGCCAGTTGCCAGCATCGGGTCCACCACCAGCATGGTGCGCTCCGCAATATCGCTAGGCATCTTGCAGTAATACTCCACCGGCTTCAGTGTCTCCGGGTCACGGTACAGGCCAATATGGCCTACCTTGGCGGTAGGAATCATGTTTACCACGCCACTCTGCAGCCCCAGCCCTGCACGCAGGATAGGCACCACGCACACCTTTCGGGAGGCAGCCAGCTGCTTGCCTGTGCACTTGCCCATCGGAGTCTCGATTTCCACATCCTTCAAAGGAAAATCCCGGGTGATTTCATAAGTCATCAGCATGCTGATTTCCTCCAGCAGCTGGCGGAAATCCTTGGTGCCGGTCTCCTTCATGCGCATGATAGTCAGCTTGTGCTGAATCAGCGGATGATCAATCACAGTTACCTTCAAATCTGCCATTTCAACCACTCCTTCAAAGTCAAAATTTCATACCATACTACAAAGCCGGGGGCTAAATCTCCACGCCCCCAGCCTGGTATTTATGCAAAATATTAATGTCAAACGACTATGATTGTTTACTCATACAGAGGATACTTGGCGCAGAGAGCCGCTACACGCTGACGTGCCTGCTCACGGGCGGACTCATCCTCAGGATTGTCCAGCACCAGGGCAATAATATTGGCAACCTCTACCATGTCATCCTCTTTGAAGCCGCGGGTGGTCAAAGCAGGAGAGCCCAGACGGATGCCGCTAGTTACGAACGGGCTCAGCTTCTCAAATGGAATGGTGTTCTTGTTGGCAGTAATGCCCACCTCATCCAAAAGGTTCTGAGCCACCTTGCCGGTGATGTTCTTGCTGGTCAGGTCAACCAGCATCAGGTGGTTGTCAGTGCCGCCGGAAACAATGCGGAAGCCGTCTGCCGCCAGGGTATCAGCCAAAGCCTTGGCATTCTTGATAATCTGGGCCGCATACTCCTTGAACTCAGGGGAGAGGGCTTCCTTCAAGGCTACTGCCTTGCCTGCAATAACGTGCATGAGAGGGCCGCCCTGGATGCCAGGGAAGATAGCCTTGTTGAACTGCTGGCCAAACTCAGCATCCTTGCAGAGGATGAGGCCGCCGCGAGGGCCACGGAGAGTCTTGTGGGTAGTGGTAGTTACCACATCAGCATAAGGCACAGGGCTCGGATGATAGCCAGCTGCCACAAGGCCGGCAATATGCGCCATATCCACCATGAGGTATGCGCCTACACTGTGGGCGATTTCCGCCATGCGAGGGAAATCAATGGTACGGGCGTAGGCAGAAGCACCGGCCACAATCAGCTTCGGCTTGCACTCCTCCGCAATCCTCTGCACCTCGTCATAGTCCAGGGCTTCAGTCTCAGCACTTACGCCATAAGGCACGATGTTGAAATACTTGCCGGACATATTGACAGGAGAACCATGGGTAAGATGGCCGCCATCAGTCAGGTTCATGCCCATAACGGTATCGCCAGGGGTCAGCAGGGCAAAGAAAACTGCCATATTGGCCTGGGCACCGGAATGAGGCTGCACGTTGGCATACCCGGCACCGAACAGCTCCTTGGCCCGGTCGATAGCCAGCTGCTCAACCACATCCACATGCTCGCAGCCGCCATAATAACGCTTGCCAGGATAACCCTCGGCATACTTGTTGGTCAGCACGCTGCCCTGGGCAGTCATTACTGCCGTGCTGACAATATTCTCAGAAGCAATCAGCTCCAGCTTGTTGCGCTGGCGGTTCAGCTCCGCATCAATCGCTGCTGCCACCTCAGGATCTACGGTTTTCAAATCATTCATCAAAGCCATCTAAATAAATCCTCCTAAAATACACTCTTAAATATATCATAAAAAATACATCACTTATTCTCCAAAGCCATCATCTTGTCAATACGGCGCTGATGGCGTTCCTCATGGGAAAAATCGGTAGTTACCCAGACGCGGACAATCTCACCGGCAGGCCCGAAGCCGATTACCCTGCCCCCCATAGCCAGCACGTTGGCATCGTTGTGCTCACGGGACATGCGGGCAGAGAACACATCATGGCAGAGAGCCGCCCTGATGCCCTTGACCTTGTTGGCAGCAATAGAAATCCCCAGGCCGGTGCCGCAGAGCACAATGCCCCTGTCAGCCTCGCCGCTGGCAACCTTGCCGCAGACCTTCTCCGCAATATCAGGATAATCCACGGAATTGCCGTCAAATGTGCCTACATCCTCCACCTTAATATCCTCAAACTCAGCCAGAACCTTCTTCACGGAATCCTTCAGCTCTACCGCGCCGTGGTCGCAGCCAATCACTAATTTCACTACAGTATCCCCTTTCCAGCCTGCCAGCCAGCATAAGCATAGTCAAAGGCATAGGCAGGCAAAATCGCAAAATAAACAAGAAATATGTGCATATTGCCACGCAACCGTCAAAATACAATTGTGCTTCCAACAAATGCTATACCATTTTACCATAGAAAATGAAAGCGTGCAGAAATATTTTGCTTATAAGCTAAAAATCATTGCAAACCACTTACTGCTCTACATACCGGCCTGCCGCTTCATATATTTTACTGCGCTCCTTGTAGCTCAGGTGGTTGCTGGCATTGGGCACAGGGCCATACAATTCCTCCAGCCAGGGCCAGAGATTGACAGCCGCATATACATCAAAGCCGCTGGTGGCAATCAGCTGCGCCGCCCATTCATCTGCTTCCCTTTCCTCTCGTTTCAGCACATGAGAAAGCTGCACCGCTTCCCAGAAGGCTTCTACGGATTTTCTAGCCAGCTCCGTATTTTCAGGTTCCGCATCACCTGCCTGCCCTTCTGCCGCCAGTTCCTTTGCCAGCTCCTTTGCCGCCCGGCGCAGGTAACGGCAGGCCAGCGGTGAACGCTTCATGGCCGCCACAGGATGCCCCAGCACCTGATGCCCCAGCTCATGAGCCAGAATAACTGCCAGCTCATCATCTGATAAAATATTCAGCACGCCACGGTTCACCACAAAAATTCCCCCCGGCAAAGCGTAGGCATTAAACTTCTCGTTGGGCGTCACCAGCACCCAGGGTTCACTGTCCCCTTGCCAGCTCTCCCCATTCCCTGAAATTTCATGTACGCTAATTGCCGCTGTTATCAGCTTCTCCAGCAACCGCCGTACCCTGTCTTCCTCCTCCGGCAAAGCTTCCTCACCCTTCAGCTTCTCACGCAGAAAGGAATACATATAGTACCGCCCGGCAGGCTCCGCCGTAAAATACCTGATAGCCGCTTCTTCCCTTTCCCCTGCCCGGCAATACGCAACAGGCAGCAAAAATACGCAAATTATCAGCCCTGCCAGCACCCTGTTCAGCAATATCATACCCCTCATGCCAACCACCTCAAAATCCCCTTGCAAAAATAACCCCCGTCTTTATAATAGATATAGAGAAAGTGCTACCAGTAGACGGTTAGCCCCCGATGTTAGTCAAAATAACCACTCGTTTGGCGTCCGGCGGTTATTTCTGTCTATCGTTAATATCTTTGCCTATCATTATCGTGTTCAGGATGGCTAACCGCCTACCGTTATGGTAGCACCATTTTTATTATAGCAAATACGTTTGTGTCCTGCAATGTGATATTGCAGGATTTTTTGTGTAATTTTTTATCCTATAATGCACGGTTATGCTAATGCAAAAAGCCCCTGCCTCCGCAAAACGGAAACAGAAGCTTTCTGCTAAAATCATCTTACCTTTTGGAGTTGGGACACCACTTATCAGAAGTAGAAATTCACCTTGCCTGCCGCAGTCCATCCCTTGTAATCCATGAATGTTTTCTCCATGGAAAGGTCAAGCACTGCATTCTTTGCCATGCTTGCACGGTAGCCAAGACTCAGGTACAGCACGTTGGCATTGTAATCATTAGTAGGCATAGCCACGCCATTGATGTAGGCATTGTAGCTGCCGGAAAGTCCCCTGCTATAAGCAACACCGCCATACAATCCGCTGGCATCAATCAGGTTTACACCCAGCTTAGCAGTCCAGTTGTTGCTGTCATCGCTCTTGATTACGTTGCCAACCCTGGTGGTATAGCTATCCACGCTAATCTTATCATAAGCCAGCTGGATGTAAGGGTTCAGAGTCAGGCGGTCGCTCTGGGAAATCTTTGCGCCGTAGCCCAGCATAGCACCTGTGTCCGTAGTTCCCCACTTGCTGCTGTCATACTCACTGTCAAACTTGCCGGTATGAATCATGTAGTCAATATACTGGTCATTCGGCAGCATATGAGTACCGTACACACCAAAGTCAAAGGAGTTGTCAATATCAATGCGCCCACTCTGAGCCGGGCCATTGAAATCTGCATTGCCAGTAGTAGTGCCGATATAAGCACCCAGGTAATCGTTCTCGCCAATCTGGGTATCATAACCCAGCTGGAAGTTGTTGGTGTTAATGGTGGACTTGTTATAAACATCGCCGCCATCTACATCCATGTTGGTATGCTTGTACTGGAACCACATCTTGTCAGGAGCAGGGCGTCCCTCATCAACTGCGGAAGCAAAGCCACGGATTTCCGCAGTACGGTTCACCACGTTGTTTGTCAGCACGTTGGTGATGGCAGTTGCGGCACGGGCAGAAGTTACGCCAGGGGCAGCTGCAGTTTTACCTGCCTGCTGGACAGCAGCAGTTATTCTAGCTGCCTGTTTTTCTAAATCAAGAGCATCCAGCCTTTCATCTATTTCAGCAATCTGCTGTACTGCTTCCTCCGTAGAAATCCTTACCCGGCTATTGTTGACAAAAGCCACAAGCTCTGCACGAGCTTCCAACAATGCCGACCGTGCTGCGCTTATTTCTGCAATTTGCTCTGCGCTAGGGTTTAGCAGTTTTGCTATATCATTTGCATTTGGCAAAACAGACTTGAATGGATCAACTGAAGCTACTTTTACTGCATCAAGCTCAACTATACCACCAACAGCTTCACTCACAGACTGCAATACCTCATCTGCTGCGGCAATTGCGCTCTCTATGCCGCTTTCGCTGCCTTCACCGCCGCTGCCTTCACCGCCGCTGCCTTCACCGCCGCTGCCTTCACCGCCGCTGCCTTCGCCGCCGCTGCCTTCGCCGCCGCTGCCTTCACCGCCGCTGCCTTCACCGCCGCTGCCTTCACCGCCGCTGCCTTCGCCGCCGCTGCCTTCGCCGCCGCTGCCTTCACCGCCGCTGCCTTCACCGCCGCTGCCTTCGCCGCCGCTGCCTTCGCCGCCGCTGCCTTCACCGCCGCTGCCTTCGCCGCCGCTGCCTTCACCGCCGCTGCCTTCGCCGCCGCTGCCTTCGCCGCCGCTGCCTTCACCGCCGCTGCCTTCGCCGCCGCTGCCTTCGCCGCCGCTGCCTTCGCCGCCGCTGCCTTCACCGCCGCTGCCTTCGCCGCCGCTGCCTTCGCCGCCGCTGCCTTCACCGCCGCTGCCTTCACCGCCGCTGCCTTCGCCGCCGCTGCCTTCACCGCCGCTGCCTTCACCGCCGCTGCCTTCGCCGCCGCTGCCTTCACCGCCGCTGCCTTCGCCGCCGCTGCCTTCACCGCCGCTGCCTTCGCCGCCGCTGCCTTCACCGCCGCTGCCTTCGCCGCCGCTGCCTTCACCGCCGCTGCCTTCACCGCCGCTGCCTTCACCGCCGCTGCCTTCACCGCCGCTGCCTTCACCGCCGCTGCCTTCGCCGCCGCTGCCTTCGCCGCCGCTGCCTTCGCCGCCGCTGCCTTCACCGCCGCTGCCTTCGCCACCGCTTTCTTCTGCACAAGCAACACTTATGCCCCAACCATCATTTAACGGCGCATCATACAAGGTAACACTATGAGCTGCATAAAACCCTAATGTCAAGCCAACTAAAGCCGCCAGCTTCTTATTGCTCTTTTTCATCCTCATATTGAATATCCTCCCATACCTTATTTTCCGGTAACGCGGACTTACCCAATCATTTTGTGATATAATAATAAATACGCAATTTGATGGGTTATGAACGCAATCCCTTTTGCATTTTCGTATGAAATTTTAACTTTTAAACAACTATGCGTTTATTATACTCTCAATTGCGTATATTTTCAATACCCTACATGAAAAATAATTGAAAATTCAGCGTTTTTCCATGCTTTTTACAAGGATGTGACCAATTATGAGTATATGTCAACGCATTTTTAAACGTATGGGACAGGATAACGCACGGCTTCGGGCACTTGCTGCCAGTATAAATGTTGCTCCCAGCACCGTTACCTCCTGGAAATCCCGTGGCAGTGATCCTCCTGCAAAGTATATAGTCGCAATTGCGGCTTTTTTAGGCGTGTCACCGATATGGCTGCTGACTGGCGAAAATGAAACAGTCTCCGGCCAAAAATCCGATAACCACGACATCATTAACAGCACCACACCTTATCAGGCTGTGCCGGATAAGGACGAAGCTCATCGGGAGCTTACGGAGCTTTTTGACTCCCTTGACCGCCCGGGCAAAACCCTGATGCTGGCTGCCGGATACAGGGAACAGCTGCGCCTTGCAGAAGCACACAAGGAGACTGCACCACGCATCTGCACGCTCAATAAGCTCCCCCCAGCCACCAGCTGCACCGAGTAATTTTTCATAAACCAAAAGCCCTTAGTCAAGATGGCAAAATACGCCATCCGGACTAAAGGCTCTCTTTCTCAGTCACACACCGCAATGTTCACTTTCTTATTGCAATTTAGGTTTATAATTTTTTGCGTTTTTTGTAATGAAGCCCCCATTACCGCGTATAAAGGACAAAGACCAGAAAACAACAAATGAGTAGATAGATAGCTACTAACCAGGAAAAGAGGCGATGACAATGACTATGGATAAGAAAAATGCTATGCTGACTGACGATGAGCTGGATATGGTAACAGGCGGTGCTGACACCGCATTGTTGAAGAAGAACGCGAACGGCACAGTAGACATGTTCATCGTTCGCGGCAGCCACAATACCAATACCCTTAAGAAAATACTAAGCAGTAAAGGCCTCAATGGCAATTCTAATTACCCCAGCGATGTTTTTTTAATAAGCACCACTAGTCAGCTCAGCATCGATGCCGATATGGTCGATACTATGATGTGCAATATGAGGATGCGCAACCCGAATGTAACCTTTGAATGGATTTCCTAATACCCAAAGTTTTGCAACGCAAAAAGAGTACAGATCTCCTTGCAAAAATGACAATAGCTAAAAAACAAAGAAAGAGGCGATGACAATGACTATGGAAAAGAAAGATGCTATGCTGAACGATGATGAGCTGGACATGGTAACAGGCGGTGCCGCTGCTACCTTTCTGAAGAAGCGCGAGGATGGTAAGGTTGATATGTTCTACGTTTCCGGCCAAGGAAATATCGATGCCTTCAAAAAACTGCTGGCAGGCGGTTCTGTTTCCTCCATGAGCGTTTCTATCTGCACCGGCAAGATGAGCGGTGTCCCGGCAGAGAAGGTAGATGCCGTTATTGCCAGGAGAAAAGAAAGAAATCCTCAGATGGATGTTATCTGGATGAATTGAATTACATTAACTTAAATTAAGTTGAATTGAACAACGCTAAGCTAAGCAACCCGCAAAGGCAAATGAATTTTATAATATTGATTCCAATCAACCTAACATGAAAAGAGAGCGGCATTATCACAGGCTTCGCAAAGCCAGAAGTCTGTGATAGCCGCCCTCTTTTTCTTTTGGCCAGAATGATATCGAACTATACTGCCTATATTGCCTATACTTCCTCTATTGCTGCCCTGATTTCAGCCTCGCTGATGGCGCCATGCCGCAGGATTTTTATTTTGCTGCCGGTGCAGTCCACGATGGTGGACTCAACACCTACAGGACATGTACCACCGTCCAGTATCAAGGGCAGCCTGCCAGCCATATCAGCATACACATCGTTAGCAGATAATGGGCTGGTATGGCCGGAAATATTGGCACTGGGCACAGCCAGAGGCTTCCCCACAGCCTGCAATAATGCCAGTGCCACCGGGTGGGCCGGTATGCGGACTCCCACCGTATCACGGGCGCCTGTCACCTTATAGGGTACAGCGGCAGCCTTGGGCAGTACCACCGTGATGGGCCCCGGGCAGAATTTCTCCATCAGCAGCCTGGCAGACCTGGGCACATAGGCCGCCACCTGCGGCACCATGCTCACATCCGCCACCTGCAGGGAAAATGCCTTGCTGGCAGGGCGGTTTTTCGCCTCATACAGGGCTTCCACAGCTGCCATGTCCAGCCCCAGGGCTCCGATGCCATACACCGTTTCCGTAGGAAATGCCACCAGCTGCCCCTGCCGCAAAAGCTCCGCCGCCCGGGCTATCTCCCTCTGCTGCCTAACTACATCACTTATCCGCAATATTTCCGTTTCCATAACCTAAATCACCTCGTAGCAGCCAACCGATAACCGCCAACTGTGCACCTCTGAAAAAACAGCCCATATGCCAGCTACTTCTTCCACAGCACCACAACCCTTTCAATCCCGGCCAAATCCCTGATGATTTCGCACCTGCCCCACTGGGGAAGGGACTCTGCCAGAGCCTTCAGCTGCTGCGCCTGATGAATACCTGCTTCCATAGCCAAAAAGCCATCCCCCTGCAAAAACTCTGCTCCCTCAGCCAGCAGCCTGCGATAAAAATCCAGCCCGTCCTCACCGCCATCCAGCGCCCCTATAGGCTCAAAAGCCCTCACATCAGGCGCCAGCCCGGCAATATCCCCCCGTGGAATATAAGGCGGATTGGAAACTATCGCCGCCAGCCTGCCAGAGAACCTTGCTGACTGCTCCTTCAATGGTACCAGCATATCTCCCTGCAAAAACTCAGCCCGCTCCGAAAGCCCCAGCTCCCTGGCATTTTCCTCTGCCACTGCCAGAGCCTCCGGGGAAATATCCACCGTCACAGCCTGCAGCCGGGGCAGATAATTCAAAAGGGACAGGCAGATAGCACCGCTGCCGGTGCCGATATCTGCAATCATGCTCCCCTCTGCCTCCGTGCCTGCCTTTAGCCGCTGGAGAACTGCCTCCACCAGAATTTCCGTATCAGGGCGAGGTATCAGGGTTGCCGGTGTCACCCGGAAATCCAGCCCCATAAACTCCTTGTGCCCCGTAATATACGCCACAGGCTGATGCTGCACCCTGCGCTTGATGCAGTCCTTGTAGACTGCCAGCTCTGCCGCCTCCATAGGCTGGTCAAAATGCACATAGAGAAAGATGCGCTCCTTCTTCAGCACATGGGAAAGCAGCACCTCCGCATCCAGCCGTGGGGAGTCCAGCCCCGCCTTCTGAAAGTAGCCCTCTGTCCACTTCAATATCCTGCCGATGGTCCAGACCTCCTGCTGCCCACCGTCACCTTTAATTTCATTCCGCTCTGCCATATTAGCCATCTTACTGCACCTTTTTCAATCTCTCTGCCTGGTCGGCAGTAATCAGCCCGTTCAAAAGCTCATCCAGCTGCCCGTTCAGCACAAAATCCAGCTTGTGCAGGGTCAGCCCGATACGATGGTCCGTTACCCTGCCCTGAGGAAAATTGTAGGTACGGATGCGCTCGCTGCGGTCGCCGGAGCCCACCTGGCTCTTCCTGTCAGCGGCAATGGCATCCGCCTGCTGCTGCTGCGCCTGCTCTAGAACCCTGGCACGGAGCACCCGCATGGCCTTTTCCTTGTTTTTCAGCTGGGACTTTTCATCCTGGCACTGCACCACAATGCCTGTAGGCAGATGGGTAATGCGGATGGCGGACTCCGTCTTGTTGACATACTGTCCGCCTGCACCGCCGGCACGATAGGTGTCAATGCGCAGCTCCTCCGCCTTGATATCCACATCCACCTCGTCAGCCTCCGGCAGGACAGCCACCGTCACCGCCGAGGTATGGATGCGCCCCCCTGACTCAGTCACAGGCACACGCTGAACACGGTGAGTGCCGCTCTCATATTTCAGCTTGCTATAGGCGCCATTTCCCTCCACCGCAAAGGAAATCTCCTTGAAGCCGCCAATCTCCGTAGGATTGGAGTCAAGAATGCTGACGCGCCAGCCCTGAGCCTCTGCATAACGGCTGTACATGCGGAAAAGGTCTCCCGCAAAAAGTGCTGCTTCCTCGCCACCTACGCCGCCGCGGATTTCCACGATTACGTTCTTGTCATCGTTAGGGTCCCGTGGCAAAAGCAAGACCGGCAGCTCATTATCCAGCTGCTCCTTGCGGCTGCGCTGCTCTGCCAGCTCCTCCTCCACCATGTGGCGAAAATCATCTTCTTCGATGCCCTCATCCAGCATTGCCCTGCTGTCCTCAATAGCCTTGCATACAGCCTTGTATTCCCGGTATGCCGCCACTATAGGCTCCAGCCCGGCATGCTCCCTGTTGAACCTCTGCCACCTTGGCATATCCGCCAGCACGGAGGGGTCGCTTATCAAAGATTCCAGCTCCAGGAACTTGTCCTCCACCGCCTGCAATTTATCAATCATGTTCATATCTGTTCCCCTTGCCCACCAGCTATCCGGCTGATGAAATCACAATCTCCTGCGCAAAAATACTGCTCAAAACAATCACACAAATATCATCTAGGGCTGCTATCTGTAGGAGCCCGTCCCAGCCGGTATTTTGTCCTCCGGCAGCACCGCCTTGGCAGACTCGATAGCCACCTCAATCATCTCCGGCTCCGGCTCCCTGGTGGTCAGCTTCTGCAGCCACAGCCCCGGCTTCACCGCCCAGCCCAGCAGGCAGTTATCCGAATTGGCTGAAAAGCGGATTATCTCGTAGGAAATCCCTGCCACCACCGGCAGGAGGATAATCCTGCTGGCAATCCTCTCCGCCAGGTCCGGCCAGCCCAAAAAGGCAAAGACAAAAATGCTCACCAGCATGACAATCAGCAAAAAGGAAGTGCCGCACCTTTTATGAAGCCTGGTATGCCTTGCCACATTCTCCACGGTCAATGCCTCCCCGGCCTCAAAGCAGGCGATAGTCTTGTGCTCCGCCCCGTGATACTGGAACACCCTCTGAATATCCTTCATGCGGGAAATAGCAAAAATATATGCCATAAAAATAAACAGCCGCAAAAAACCTTCCATCAGATTCAGGAACACCGGGTCCTCCGTAATCACATGAAACAGCTTTGCCGCCCCCGTAGGAATGGCGATAAACAGCACTGCCGCCAGGGCAAAGGCGAAAATCATGGTGCCTGCCAGCTCCTTGTCCGTCAGCTGCTCATCCTCCTCCCCTGCCATCTGGGCCGAGTATCCCAGGGAGCGGATGCCCATCACCAGTGACTCAAACAATGACACGCAGCCCCTCAGCATGGGCTTCTTAAAAATCGGGTACCGGTCTGCAATGGAGTTCACCGGCTTTACCTCCAGCTCAATGCGCCCCTGGGGATTTCTCACTGCCGTAGCCACCAGCTCCGGTCCCCGCATCATGACGCCCTCAATAACCGCCTGGCCGCCAATCGTAATCTTCTTTTCTTCCATAATCTATATAAACCTTTCGCAATAAACCTTTTATAGCTCGTCACTAAACAAAAAAGAACACAGCCCTATACTAATCTATATCGTATCTTAGCCTGTCAAAATCATAAAAAGGAAAAATCTCTATCGAAAAAGGGTAAATCCACATAGTAAAAAAGAGCAGGACATCTGCCCTGCTCCCCAGTTCTTATTTTGCGTAACGCTTGTTGAACTTCTCAATACGTCCACCAGCTGCAATATCACGCTGACGGCCGGTGAAGAAAGGATGGCACTTGGAGCAAACATCAACTCTCAGCTCAGCCTTGGTGGAGCCGGTAGTAAAAGTATTGCCGCAGCCGCAGACAACCTTTGCCTCGAAATACTCTGGATGAATACCGTTCTGCATTATCTATACACCTCGCTTTTCCCCATTCTTGGGAGTATTACAAGTCCTCTCTGCGAAGACTTGGTCCGACTTAGCTTCCCTCAATGGGGCAAAGCCGAAATAATCAACTTCGCGGATCGAAAAATCCGACTTGTGATATTATATCATAGCCGCCACGCAGGTGCAACAGATTATTAGAAAAATATCTTGAAAATTTAGCCCATATACACCATAATATATAAGGTGGGGATATGACCACATCCATTAGCTGAAAAACAAATTTTTATAGAGAGGAACAGATTATGTCAAACAACGAACCAGCAATCCAGTGCAGCTTCTGCAAGCGCCGCATTGTGCCAAAGTCACAGTACGATTTGCCGATTTACGACCCGCGCTCTGATTTCGCCATCTGCGCCCACTGCATCAAGGATATCTATCACGCCATCGAGGCACATGAGGCTGACCAGCAGGACCAGCAGAAGGTAGAGGCAGCCGCCAGCATCGACCAGGAAATGGCCAACATCAAGCCACATCTGGTAAAGGATTACCTGGACCAGTACATCATCAACCAGGACAGGGCAAAGAAAATCCTGTCCGTGGCTATCTACAACCACTACAAGCGCATGAAGTACGGCTTTGACCACAAGGATGACGAGCTGGACGAAATCGAGAAGTCCAACGTCATCATCATGGGGCCTTCCGGCTGCGGCAAGACCGCCCTCCTGTCCCATCTGGCCAAGAGGCTGGATATCCCATTTGCCGTTACTGATGCTTCCAGCCTGACCGAGGCAGGCTTTGTAGGCTCCGATGTGGAGGTGGCAGTCCGCAACCTCTACTACGCCGCCAACAAGGATGTAAGCCGCTGCGAGCACGGCATCATCTACCTGGACGAGTTCGACAAAATTGCCCGCAAGTCCGGTGAGAACAACACCATCACGGCAGACCCGGGCCATGAGGGCGTGCAGCAGGCCCTGCTGAAGATGCTGGAGGGCAACGAGGTAGAATTCACCGCCCGGGGCCAGCGCAAGCACCCGGAGGCGCCTACCATCAAGGTCAACACCAAGAACATCCTCTTTATCGTAGGCGGTGCCTTTGTGGGCATCGAAAAAATCATCGCCAAGAGGCTAAAGAAAACCGACTCCAATATCGGCTTCGGCGCCAAGATTGAGGGACAAAGCGAAAAGCCTGAGTACAACCAGCTCATCCATCAGGTAACGCCGGAGGATTTGATGAAGTTCGGCATCATCCCGGAAATCATCGGCCGCCTGCCAGTTATCTGCACCCTGGAAACCCTGGATGAGGACGCCCTGCTGCGCATCCTCACGGAGCCGCGCAACGCCCCTGTCAAGCAGTACAAGAAGCTGATGGAGATGGACAAGGTTGATTTGGAGTTTGATGAGGCGGCACTCCGGGCCGTGGCCAAGAAAGCCATTGAAAGAAAGACCGGCGCCCGTTCCCTGAAGGGCATCATCGAGGACACCATGCTGGATATCATGTTTGATATTCCACGCTCCGATGCACCGCGCCGGGTGACCATCACCGAGGACTGCATCAACAACCATACAGCACCTGCTGTTGAGGAAATCTGATTTTCCCTGCCGGGCGATAAAAAAAATAAATGAAACAGCAAAAGGCTGATGCCCCTTCAACGAGGGCACCAGCCTTTTATTGTATGCTTTTATTGTACGCTTTTATTTTTACATATATTTTCGGCTTTTATATTTTACAGCAGCAACGTGCCGATACCATGCACCACAAAGGCCGCCAGCCATGCCACCAGGCACTGGAAGGCCACCACCCACAGGGCCCAGCCTGCCCCCAGCTCACGCTTCACCGCGCTGATGGCCGCCACGCAGGGGGTATACAGCAGGCAGAAGGTCAAAAGAGATGCCGCGGCCAGAGGCGTCAGCACGCTCTCCGCCAGCGAATTTGTGCCGAACAGCACTCCCAGGGTGGATACCACGCTTTCCTTGGCCATAAAGCCGGAAATCAGCGCAGTGGAAATCCGCCAGTCCCCGAAGCCTAACGGCGCAAATACAGGGGCAATCACCCCGGCAATGGCCGCCAGCATGCTGTCAGCAGAATTTTCCACCATGTCCAGGCGGAAATCAAAGGTCTGCAAGAACCAGATAATGACGCAGGCCACAAAGATAACCGTAAAGGCACGTTCCAGAAAATCCCTGGCCTTTTCCCACAGCAGCTGCATGACATTCCGCATCCCGGGCATGCGATAGTTTGGCAGCTCCATCACGAAAGGCACCGCCTCCCCCTTGAACTTCGTCACCTTGCCCAGATATGCCGCCAAAATACCCATCAGGATGCCCCCGAAATACAGCAAAATCATGGGAATAGCACCATACTCCCCGAAAAATGCCGCAATAAAGAAAGCATAAATCGGCAGCTTGGCAGAACAGCTCATAAAAGGCGTCAGCAAAATCGTCATGCGCCTGTCCCGCTTGGATGGCAGGGTACGGGTAGCCATGATGGCCGGCACGCTGCAGCCAAAGCCAATCAAAAGAGGCACGATGCTCCGCCCGGACAGGCCGATTTTCCTCAGCCACTTGTCCATCACAAAGGCAATCCTGGCCATATAGCCCGTATCCTCCAGCAGGGATAGGAAGAAAAACAGCGTCACCACAATAGGCAAAAAGGAAAGCACTGTCCCCACCCCGGTAAAGATGCCGTCAATCACCAGTGACCTAAGGGCTGCATTGACCTCCAGCACCCCCAGCAGCTCATCCGCCTGCCCCTGCAAGGCTTCGATGCCAGCCGCCAGCAAATCCTGCAAAAAGGCTCCGATGACATTGAAGGTCAGGAAAAACACCAGGCTCATAATGGCCACAAAAGAAGGTATGGCCAGGTACTTGTCCGTCAGCACCTTGTCAATGCGGCGGCTCCTTTCGTGCTGGCGGCTTTCCTTGGCCTTCCTGACAGAACGCCTTGCCAGCTGCTTGATAAAGGAAAACCGCATATCCGCAATAGCCGCCGCCCTGTCCAGGCCCCCCTCCATCTCCATCTGGCAGATGATATGCTCAATCATATCCCGCTCATTCAAATCCAGCTGCAGGGCATCCATAATCCTCTTGTCGCCCTCCACGATTTTGGTAGCCGCAAAGCGCACCGGGATTTCCGCCTTGGCGGCATGGTCCTCAATCAGGTGCATGATGCCGTGCAGGCAGCGGTGCAATGCGCCCCCCCGGCTCTCCGCATCGCAGAAGTCCATGCGCCCCGGCGTTTCCTGATAATGAGCCACATGGAGTGCATGCTGCACCAGCTCCTCAATGCCCTCTCCCCTGACAGCGGAAATCGGCACCACGGGAATCCCCAGGATGGACTCCATGGCGTTAATATCCACGGAGCCGCCGTTTTCCGTCAGCTCGTCCATCATGTTCAGTGCCAGCACCATGGGCCGGTTCAGCTCAATCAGCTGCAAGGTCAGGTACAGATTGCGCTCAATATTGGTGGCATCCACAATATTGATAATGCCTGTAGGCTGCTCCCTCAGGATAAACTGCCGGGACACAATCTCCTCCTCGGTGTAGGGGGACATGGAATAAATCCCCGGCAAATCCGTAATCTTCGTCAGCTTGTGGCCCCGGATGCTGCCGCTTTTCTGATCCACCGTCACCCCCGGGAAATTGCCCACATGCTGGTTTGAGCCGGTCAGCTGGTTAAAAAGGGTAGTCTTGCCACAGTTCTGATTCCCCGCCAAGGCAAAGGTCAGCACCTGGTCATCCGGCAGAGGATTTTCCCCCTGCTTCACATGATATTTGCCACCTTCACCAAGGCCTGGATGGTGGCTTCTAGACTTGTGAGCCCTTGGCTTTTCCGCCTGCTCCTGCTCCGGCTCTATCTTCTCAATGGTTATCTTCTTCGCATCATCCACCCTGAGTGTCAGCTCGTAGTCATGGATGCGGAACTCAATAGGGTCCCCCAGAGGGGCAAACTTCACCAGCGTAATCCTGGAACCCGGCACCACGCCCATATCAAGAAAATGCTGGCGGAGGGCTCCCTCGCCCCCCACGGCCAAAATCCGTCCCCGCTCCCCGGCCTTCAATTCATCTAAAAACATATCATCACCTGAACCTATACTTGCATTTATTTGTATAACCATTATACCATGCCTGACAAGACCGGCAGGATTAAATCTTGCAAAAAAAACACTTGCTAGTATATAATAAAGACAAGAGGCATACCGATAGACGGCAGCCCCAAGACTATAGGTTATTTCAACGAAACCGCCTACGCCTGCAAGCATTTAGGCGGTTTTCTTATGCTTTGATGGCTGCAATACAAATCGTCACCAGAAAGACCAGTGACAAAAAATCATACAGAGTCATACATAGCGCCCCCCTTTCAGGGGCAGGATTTGCCGCCTACCGTATAGGTACACCTCTTGCTAAGGAGTATTATACAAAAACTATATAGATTATCAATACTATCAAGAAGCTATCCAGGGCAATGAACAATGCCTTAGATGGCTTCTATTTCGTATGGGAAGATTTCGCTGAGAAAATTATGCTCCTTCAGTGCCGCCTCAATCTCATCCAGGATTTCCTCGCTGTCAGCAGACACATTGTGAAAATGATACCCGGAGGTCACATTCAGCAAAGGCGTGGACTTGCCGGTGCGCAGGTTTTCCATAAAATGCTGCACATCCCGGCGGTTCTTGATATTCAGGGGCGCAGAAATCTTGCCGTAGACACGATGGTTGACCATCACATCCAGCACGCAGCCCCCCAGATCCACAATCAGGGTAAGCTCCTCCTCCGTCCGCTCCGTGGCATGATGGGTCTTGAACCGGCGCACCGCATGCTTGGGCTGGTCAAGGATGTAGCCCCTGGCCGTAGCCAGGATAGGATGCCCCTCAGTGCGCAGCAGGGCAATATCCTGCACCACCACCTGACGGCTGACGCCGGTGGCCTTCCCCAAGGCTCCGCCGGAAAGCGGAGCAGAGGCCTCGCGCATCATCTCCAATATTTTCTTTCTGCGTTCTGCTCCGCTCATCATAGCTTATTCCTCCAATGCTTTCAGATGCTTCAGGCTGATGTCCAGAATTGGTGCCGAATGGGTCAGGGCGCCGCTGGACACGTAGTCCACGCCTATAGCAGTAATCTTCTCAATGTTTTCCCTGGTAATATTGCCGGAGCACTCCGTCTTTGCCCTGCCATCAATCAGCTTTACCGCCTCTGCCATCAGCTCAGGGGTCATGTTGTCCAGCATGATGATGTCCGCCCCGGCTTCCAGTGCCTCCTGCACCTGCGCCAAGGTCTCGGTCTCCACCTCAATCTTGCGGACAAATGGGGCGTATGCCTTGGCAGCCAGCACAGCCGCCTTCACGCCACCGGCAGCATCAATATGGTTGTCCTTCAAAAGAACCCCGTCAGATAAATTATAGCGATGATTTGCCCCGCCGCCAACTGTTACGGCATATTTTTCAAAAATTCTCATGCAAGGGGTGGTTTTCCTGGTATCCAGCAAAGTGGTCTTTGTACCTTCCAAAAGCTTTGCCACCTTGCTGGTGTAGGTGGCGATGCCGCTCATGCGCTGCAGGTAGTTCAGGGCTGTGCGCTCCCCGGACAGCAGCACGCGGATATCCCCCACTACAGTTGCCATGTGCTGCCCCTTGGTTACCCGGTCGCCATCCTGCACATCAAAGCGTACTTCGGTATTCCCATCCAGCAGCTTAAATACACGCTCAAAAACCCGCAGCCCGGCAATAATGCCGTCTTCCTTGCAAATCAGCTCCACCTGCCCCTTCCTGTACTCAGGCATTACAGCATTGGTGGTCACATCCTCGCTGTTTATATCTTCTTCCAGCGCCAGCCGAATAAACCTGTCAGCTGCCAAAAGCATAGTTATATCGTTCATCTTCTATCCTTTCCTTCACTAGCAATTTTTGTTGCAGCCCGCTGGGCAAAAACCAAACTCTCCAGCAGGCTGTTGCTGGCCAGGCGGTTCCTGCCATGAACGCCGTTGCAGCTGGTTTCCCCTACCGCATAGAGATGCTCCATGGTAGTCCGGGAGTCGGAGTCCACATGGATGCCCCCCATAAAGTAATGCTGGGCAGGCACTACCGGGATAGGCTCCTTGGTAATATCATAGCCTTCCTCCAGGCAGGTGCGGTAGATATTGGGAAAATGCTCAAGGATAACATCCTGCGGCACATTCTCAAAGGAAAGCCACACATGGCGGCTGCCCTCCTTGTCCATCTCCGCCTGAATGGCCTTGGACACCACATCCCTTGGCTGCAGCTCGTCCGTAAAACGCTCCCCCTTGCCATTCAGCAGAATCGCCCCTTCCCCCCGGGCAGACTCGGAAATCAAAAAGCTCCTGCCATCATGCTCCGTATAGAGGCTGGTGGGATGAATCTGCACATAGTCAAGATGCTCCAGTGCCACATCATGCTCCTTGGCCACCTCCAGGGCATCCCCCGTCAGGCTAGGGAAATTGGTGGAGTGCTCATAGAGGCCGCCGATGCCGCCAGTGGCCAGCACCGTGTCCCCGGCATGGATATGCAGGGTATCGCCGGAGCTGTCCCTTGCCACCAGGCCTGCGCAGCAGCCATCCTGCAGCAGGATATCCTCCATGACTGTGTACTCCATGATTTCCACATTGGGCAGCTCCTGCACCCGGCGCTGCAAGGTTTCCGTAATCTCCTTGCCAGTCACATCCTCGTGAAAGCAGATGCGCGGCTTTGAGTGGGCCCCCTCCCGGGTATACATCAGGCTGCCGTCTTCATTCTTATTAAATCTTACACCCAGTTCCAGCAGCTGGTCAATCACATTTCGGCTGGAACGTATCATGATGTCCACGCTCTCCTTGCGGTTCTCATAATGCCCTGCCCGCATGGTATCCTCAAAAAAGGCATCATAGTCTTCAGCATCCTTCAGAACGCAGATGCCTCCCTGTGCCAGCATGGAATCGCAGCTTTCCATGTCCTCCTTGCAAATCATCAGCACCCTTTTGTCAGCAGGCAGGTGCAGGGCTGTAAAGAGCCCTGCCACCCCTGTACCGGCAATTACCACATCAACATTTATATCCTTTGCCATGAACAATCCGTCTCCTTGTGCCATATCCTTGTGCATATCCTTTGACTGCATACTATTTTAGGTTTTCATTATTTTGCCAGTGCCAGCATCCGCTCCAGAGGCTTTTTCGCCTTTTCCGCCAGCTCCGCCGGTACTGTCACCCTGCTGCCGCCATCCTTCAGCACCGCCAGCACCTTTTCCAGGGTAACCAGCTTCATATCACGGCAGATAGGAGTGGTCTCAACAAAATAAAACCGCTTGTCAGGATTTTCTGCCTGCAGCTTATAGAGGACGCCAACCTCCGTGCCGATAATAAACTCCTGCCCCTTGCTTGCCGAAGCAAATTTAATAATCCCGGAGGTTGAGCCCACATAGTCAGCCAATGCCGTAACCTCCTCATTGCACTCAGGATGCACGCAGACAGCCGCCTCCGGATGCGCCTCCTTCAGAGCCTGCAATTCTGCCAGCTGCATTTCCTGATGCACCGGGCAGCAGCCGTTCACCAGCAGGACATTTTTCTCCGGCACCTGGGCTGCCACATAGCGTCCCAGGTTCTTGTCAGGAATAAACAAGATATTCTTCTGAGGCAGCCTGCGCACAATATCCACCGCATTGGCGGAGGTGACGCATACATCGGACCAGGATTTGATTTCCGCAGTGGAGTTAATATAGCACACCACGGCCAGGTCATCATAATAGCCCCGGTATTTCAGCACCTCATCCTCAGTCACCATGTGCGCCATAGGGCAGTCCGCCGCCGGGTCAGGCATCAGCACCTCTTTCTCCGGGCTCAAAAGGCAGGCACTCTCCCCCATAAAAGAAACACCGCAGAATACCAGCACCTTGCACTGAAGCCCTGCCGCCACCTTGCTCAGATAAAAGGAATCACCTACATAATCCGCCAGCTCCTGCACCTCCGGCTCCACATAGTAGTGCGCCAGGATAACCGCATCCCTGGACTCCTTCAAAGCCCTTATTTCTTCCTGAATTGTCATCTCGTCCCCATTTCCGCTGCCCTCAGGCAGCATATAAAATACATATAACACACATCACATCAATAGCACATACAATACATATAAGATATATGCATCAGATACATGCACAAAATACAATGAACAGTATAGCACTTTAACCTGCATGTGACAAGACACATATAATGTTTTCATGTAAACATGCAAAAAAAGCAGGTACAAAGCCTGATATATACTCAGTATACTCAGTCTCATACCTGCTTATCACGCGTATTTTATTTGTTTCTCTGCTGCCAATCAGGCAGATTGATTACACCACCCATACCACAGGAGATACTACAGCTCGCCGTTCAATGCCCTCTGCACCGCCCGGTACAGCTCGCTAGGCTCCACCGGCTTCACCAGGTGGGCATTCATACCGGCCTCCATAGACTGCTGAATATCCTCCTCATAGGCATTGGCAGTCATGGCCATAATCGGGATAGTCTTAGCATCAGACTTGCCGGAGGCCCTGATCATGCGGGCAGCCTTCAAGCCGTCCATGTAGGGCATCCGCACATCCATAAGGATCAAATCATAGGTCCGGGGCGCATTCATCATGTACTTGTTCAGTGCCACCTGACCGTTCTCAGCCGTTTCCACCGTCAGGCCGCGACGGGTAAGCAGCCTTTTGACAATCTCGCAGTTGATGTGGTTATCCTCTGCCAAAAGCACATACTTCCCGGAAAAATCAACCGCCTGCGCCGGAGCCTCGGACTGTCTTTGCAGGGCAGCCTTGTCCAGCTCAAAATCCAGCACCACCCAGAACTCTGAGCCGTCTCCCTTGCTGCTGGTAAAGTCCAGCGTACCACCCAGCCGGTCAACCAGCTGCTTGCAGATTGCCAGCCCCAGCCCGGAGCCGCCATACACGTTGGTACTGCCGCGATATTCCTTAGTCAGGGGCAGGAAGATAATATCCTTCAGCTCATCAGCAATCCCTACACCCGTATCCTTCACTGTAAACCTGATGCGCACCCTGTCATTATCAGCTTCCAGCAGCTTCGCCGAAAAATCCACCCTGCCGAAGCGCGGCGTGAATTTCACCGCATTGGACAGGAGATTTTGCAGCACCTGACGGACACGGCTGCCATCAGTCCGCACCAGCGGCACAATCTGCTCATCAAAATGAGCAAAAAAGTTCAGCCGCTTTTCGTATGCCATTGCCCTGGCAGTATCGCTCAGGGAATTAAAAAACTCCTTCAAATCAACGCTGCTCTTGCGCAGGTTATTCTCCCCTGCCTCCAGCCGGATAATATACAGCACATCCGTCAGCATATCCATCAGAAAATGCGCAGAGGCATCAATTTTCTCCAGGCAATACTCCACATATTCCCTGTCATCAGACTTGTTTCGTGCCAGCTCCGTCAGTCCCAGCACGTTGCTGAGGGGAGAGCGCAGGTCATGACTCATATGTGCCAGCAGCTTGCGGCAATCAATATTCTGCCACAGCTCCTCTATGCGCTTTTTTTCATCAGCCGCTGTATTCAGTTGGTTCTTTACCTTGGGATTTCTATCTTCCATGATATGAGGCCACCTTACAAAAATATCAATATATCAGAATATCAGATTTCCTGCGGCTTGATGCCGGACTCATGCATGAAATTGGACAGCTTCAGCACATCCTGCATCAAATCCTTGTAGCTCTCAGGCGTCAGGGACTGAGGCCCGTCAGACAATGCCTTGGCAGGATTTGGATGCATCTCAATAATCAGGCCGTCTGCACCGGCAGCCACAGCTGCAATGCTCATAGGCTTCACCATGCGCCACTTGCCTGTACCATGGCTCGGATCCACCACAATCGGCAGATGGGAAAGATGCTTGATAGCAGCTACAGCACTCAGGTCAAGGGTATTTCTGGTATAGGTCTCATAGGTACGGATACCACGCTCGCAGAAAATAACCTTGCTGTTGCCCTCGCTCATGATGTACTCCGCTGCATTCAGCCACTCATCCAGGGTAGCGGACAGGCCCCGCTTCAGCATAACAGGCTTGTCAATGCGGCCAACTTCCTTCAAAAGGCGGAAGTTCTGCATGTTGCGGGCACCAATCTGCAGCACGTCTGCATACTCGGCAACTACCGGCACTGCCTCCACCTCGGTAACCTCGGTAACAACCTTCAGTCCGGTTGCTTCACGGGCAGCTGCCAGATACTTCAATCCCAGCTCCTCCAGTCCCTGGAAGGAATAAGGGGAAGTCCTAGGCTTGTAGGCACCGCCGCGGATAAACTGGGCACCGCCGGCCTTGGCAATCTGAGCCGCCTCCAGGAGCTGCTCCTTGGACTCAACAGCACAAGGACCTGCCATAACCACCAGGCTGCCATCACCTATTTTGATGCCGTCCACATCAATTACGGTAGGCTGCGGATGGAACTCACGGCTTACCAGCTTGTAGCTCTTGGAGATGTTCACCGTCTTCTCCACGCCCTTGAAGGACTCCACGTTCAGGCAGCACATCTTGGCCTTGTCACCGATAACGCCTACAATCTTCTGCGACTCGCCCTCCATAACCTTGGCAGTCAGGCCCAAATCCTGCACTGCCTCAATAACTTCCTTGATACTCTCTGCACTTGCATCAGGATGCATAATAACAACCATAAAAATCCCCTTTCTATCACAGCCTGCCCGCAGCAGGCTCCGTTCCTTGGAACAAAATATACATGCCTCTTAATTGGCGGCCCTGAACACAGGAAACTCTCCCGGCTGCCGGAGCCAGATGCTCTTGCGGCGGATGCCCTGCAGGGCTCCCTCCAGATTTTCCAGCCGCTTCGGTATCTCCACATCCAAAAAGAAGATATACTCCCCCAGCCCGGTCCGGGCAGGCCTGGACTCAATCCTCGTCAGGTTCACATCCCGGGTGGCAAGCTCCATCAGTATCTCACAGAGCCGCCCGGCATCCTTGCCGTCAATCTGGCAAATCAGCAGTGACTTCTCCGCCCTGCCATAATCATCCTCCAGCCTTGACCGCTTGTCCTTGCTGACCAGCTGATAAAACCGGGTACAGTTGTTGTCCTTGTCCTCAATATTGGCTGCCACCAGCACCAGGCCGTTCAGTTCACCGCCCCGCCTGGTGCAGATAGCCGCCCAGCCATCCAAAGGCTCAGATTCGGCCACCAGCTTTGCCGCCATTGCCGTGCTTGCCACTGCCTCCAGCTCTGCCAAAGGATAATTGCAGCGGATAAAATCCCTGCACTGGGACAAGGGCTGGGAATGGGATAAAATCTTTCTGATAGGCACCCCCTCAACCTCTGTTTTTTTCACCATGAGGTTGTTGTGCACACCCCAGATAAGCTCCCGCACCACGCAGAGATGGTCGCTGCCAGCCAGGGTATCCAGGGTAATGTTGATAGAGCCCTCAATGGAATTTTCCACAGGCACCAGGCAGGAATCCAGTACCCCCTGCTCCACGGCATGAATCGCCTCGTAAATATTGCCGCAGGGTACCAGCTCATAACGCACCGGCAGCAGGCTGTTCAAATAAATAGCCGCCGCTTCGCTGTGGGTGCCCGGAGGCCCCAAAAATCCCATCTTGCTCATCTGACATGTCTCCCATACACACTACTGCGCTATTGCCGCCAGCCATCCCGAAAAGATACTGGCACTAAGGCACCTTATATTATATCTTATGATTTCGTATGATTCAAGAATTGTTTTCAAATTGTTTTCAGATTATCACCAATTTTTTCAGATTGAACCATGCAAAGACTTTTTCTGTAGCTGCTCCACCGCAGCCAATACTTAAATTTCGCCCCTGTCTATCAGCCCGATAACATATGCCGCCAGATGCTCATCACAGGTAACCCCCACAATATCTGCCGCTGCCTTGGTATCCTCGTGGGCGTTGCCGGAGGCCACGCCTGTATCTGCCATCTGCAGCATGTAGGTATCGTTGCCATAATCCCCCTGGGCAATAATCTTCCTGCCCCTGTTCTCAGGCAGCTGGCGCAGGTATTTCAGCATGTGCCCCTTGGAAGCCTCCTTGTCCACAAACTCATAGCAGACATCCGCCGCAAAAAAGTTGTTGGAAATCTCGTCCATGCCCATCTTCCTGGCCTCTGCCACCATCTGGCGGATAAGTGACAGCTCACCGTGCACCATGATTTTCAGCCATTCCTTGTCCGTCACCTCAGACAATGGGCAGAAAATATGCTCATAAGTAGCCTTCTCCCACAAAGGGTCTTCCAGATTAATCTGGCTGACCACATAGCAGACCTCTGCCGTAAACACCTGAGTGCACAAATCCGGGAAATTCTCCACCACAAAGGCCGCAAAATCACGCCATTTCTGCCCCTGCAAGGTCACAGCCTTTGTAATTTTATCCTGCCTGTAGTCATAGAGCATGGCTCCGTTAAAAAACACGCAGGAGGTATTTATCTCAATCCCCTGCAAAAACTTACGGGTGTCCTCCGGCGTCCTGCCTGTGGCAACGCAGAAATTGCCGCCCCCCTCCGTAAAGCGCCGCAAAGCCTCCCGATTCTCCTGGGAAACCTCGCGCTTAGAGTTGAGCAGTGTCCCATCCATATCCGAAATCAGCACATAATCACTATATTTACCCATCAAACTGCCTCCTAAAAACTAAATCTCAAACTGCTCGCTTGACCACAGCATACTTTCTCACAAGCGTACACAATTGTACACTATTCCACAAATATATACCACTATTTTACCATCATACAACACTGTTTCACAAGTCAATGCCGGTGCCCCTTTTCATTTCGACAATTTCAGCTCCCGTTCCTGCATATACCGCTTGGGAGATACCTGCAAATACTTCTTGAACACCTGGCAGAAATTCTTGTACTCCCCGAAGCCCGTGTACTCCGCCACCTCGTAGACCTTGTACCTGCCATCATCCAGAAGCTTCAACGCCTCCTGCAGCCTGTACCTTGCCAGAAGGGTGCCAAAGGTATGGCCGGTGACCTCCTTCAGCTTGCGGCTCAGATAGCTGGTACTGACCTGCATGGCCTCAGCACAATCCTCTATGCTGAGCCTTGAGGCATATTCCACCTGGATTTTCTCCAGCACCTGCCGCACATAGGCATTCAGCCCCTCCTGTGCCAAAAGCTCCTGCCAGTCCACCAGCGTCTCCGCCCCGGCATCATCTGCGCCGCCGCCATGCCCCCCGGCCTCCCGGGGTGCCATTTCCTCATGGAGCCTGGCCAAAACCTTTGCCAGCTCCCCCTCATCCACCGGCTTCAGGAGATAATCACAGGCATTCAGCCGCACCGCCTGCCTGGCATACTCAAAATCCGCATAGCTGGTGAGGAACACCACCTTGACTGCCGGATGCTTCTCCGCCAGCACCTTTGCCATATCCAGCCCGTTCATGCGGGGCATCCTGATATCCGTCAGCACCACATCAGGCCGGGCTGCCGCCACTATCTCCAGCCCTTCCAGGCCATCTGCCGCCTCGCCAACCACCTGCGCCCCCATGGACTGCCAGTCTACCGTATACGCCAGCCCCATGCGGATGATTTCCTCATCCTCCACAATGGCTATTTTCAGCACATTGCCACCCCTTTTCTTTTATTAATACGATGCCGGAGCATCTGTGCACCATCCATATCACAGGCATTCTTAAAATCTACGCAGAATTTTACCTCTATTCATAAAATTGAAGCTTTGCATCAATCTCTTTGGCAATAACATCGACACCTCTATACCCTTCATTGATTATATAAACAAAATAATCGCTCTTATATGTGTACTCTTTTATCTTGGAGCGATTCAATTCCGGCTGTAAGCTACATATCAAAGCACTTTCAATGTCATCCAAAACCTCCGGGGGAAATTCATTCTGTATAATACCAAAACGCACATACATATTTCCACGCTTGTCAGCCAGTTTATACTGGGTATGTTCAAAAATACGCTGTTCGAAGCTTCTCTCAGTCTTGCCTATATACAAAAGCTTCTCCTTCTGCGGTTCAGAAGTTTTCTCGCCCCAGACACGAGAAATCGCATATACACCATTATATTCCTTAAACTTTGCATTATCGATATTCTCCAAAAGCACTGGATAACTCCATTTAATGCGTATTGTATGTTTTCTCATTATTCATTCCCATTCTTTAACAGCTAATAATTCCTTATTTCCTGCAACAGTCGATGTCCTCATCTATATTCTTTGCAGTAAGCTAATCCGCACCGTTCCAAAGCTCTCACGTCAATATTATAAACCAAATCACCCAGATAATAAACTTATTATAGGCTAAAAAATACTCTCTCACGTAGCACTAAATGCTATCTGACTGCTACGTACTACTAATAAGATAAAGATAACTGTCGATGGCGAATTATAATCTTTTTATGTCGTAACTTCTGTAAAGCCATCAACAGAAAAACTGACACTTCCCATAGTTTTACTGAAAAAATTTTTTCATAGAATAAAAATTAAGTGACCTTACAAAGCAATCGTGTTAAAATTATCATTGAGTTAGTACAATAAAAAAGTCTATTATAGCTTTTTACCTAAGAACATATATAGGATATAAGGGGCACAGAACATGAATGGAGTTATGGACACATTTATAGAAGCCACCAAAAAGCTTCATAGCAAGAGGTATCAATCACACAAGTTTTGTTATGATACTCAAAATAATTCAGTAGTAGAATATGATTCTGACCAGGAAGTAGAATGGGAAGAATATGGCGAATCAGAGCATATAAAAAAGGCAAAAGATTTGACAGGGTTGGTAGAAATACTTCGGAATTCTCAAGAAGAGTCATGGTTCAAATACTTTTTAGATGGGTCAAGGCACACTTACAAAATTGATGATATAGCTTTAAGAGAAAATGTCTATCCAATATTGGCAGGACAAGTAGGTATTAGCTGTTGCAAACGTGTTAATAAAAAAATGATGACAGAGTTTTTTGAACGAAAACTTGTTATTTGTATTCCGACCGGTGCCATTGTTAGCAACCTGGTAATATGTCAACAGGTTTTCTCAAAAGTTTTTGAAGCAAATTCTTGAAATAAAGTGCACTTAACAAACCTTCAGGATTATAAGCAAAAATCCCAAAGGCATGTTTGTAAATATTATGCTTGGCCTACTCTGTTTCTGGAGTAGAGCTGATTCCTGGCCAGCAATCCAAAAATCAACTTTATGGCTTTACGAGCTGTGAGAGCGAGTGCACGTTTATGCTGATGGGTTTTCACCTCAGCGTATTTCTTGGAGTAATATTCCCCGTATTCGGGGCAATGGATTCTAATATGGCTGGTCGCTTCCAGTAGATAATATCTAAGATAGGAGTTACCGGCCTTGCTCATGGGTGTATCATCAGCTTTGAACTGACCGGATTGGTTTTCACGCCATACCAGGCCAGCATACTTGGCTAACGATTCCTGAGATTTAAAAATGTGTATGTCTCCGATTTCAGCCATGATTCCTGCAGCCATAACCGGGCCAACGCCAGGGATAGACTGGAGCGACAGGAAAGCATTTGGATTGAGCCCTTTAATGGTTGTTTCGATAGCCTTATTAACCTTCTTGATTTCCGCATTGTATGTAGAGATCATGGTGAAGGATGAGGCGATTGCGACTGTAAGAGGCTCATACAGACACTTATCCAGACGATAGGAATTTCTTGCAGCTGCCTGCAAGAGATTGGCTGTTTTCTGAGGATCTGTAAATCTATTGCGGCCTTTCTCGCAGATGAATTCAACAAGCTTTTCCATAGGCATGTCAACAATCTCTTCAGTAGAGAGGAATTCGGTAAGAACCGCAGATGCTGTAGCTCCGAACTCATTGGAGAATGGCTGCTCCTCTGCATCCAGCATGGTAAATTCGCTGAACTTGAGGAATATATTAGAGAGCATGTAGGTCTTTTCCCTTGTAAGGGCTTTGACCAGATGAAGGCGATGGCGTGTCAGCCTTTGCAAAGCGAGATACTGGCAACCGCGCCATGGTTTAGTAGTAATCCTGCCAACACGGGCAAAGTCGGCAATGATGAATGCATCAACGTAGTCGTTTTTGCCAAGCCCAATATAGGACTTCTTGTAGTTGGCAATACTTTTAGGATTTAAACAGTACACTTCGGTGTGAAATGGCATAAGGATGCGGCATGTAGACAAGTAATTGGCGATATGCACTCCATAAAAGGATGTAGATTCCAAGCTGATTACAAGTCTACGAAGACCACTTTCAGGTGTAAAAAACTCTGATATTTTCTTAGCCATTTTCTCGGCACCTGGCTCATTATTGGGCACTGCAAAAGATGCAATTGGCTTAGTGGATTCAAAGTCCATGAGGGCCACAACATTTTCCCTTGAGCTGATGTCAATACCGACAAATAGAGTAGAAAGAAGATCCGCCTTCTTCAAAGTAAACACCACCTTTCCGGCTAGTGATGGATGATGGGCAAGGATTATCCTGATCTTAATCGCTGACTGCACCCTCGCTAATAAGCAGTCACCTGTGAGAGTAATGCTTGCTGGTAGTGCTCTCGCCCAGGGCTGCAACACCTGTGTAAGCAGTATTTGACGATTAAGGCAGGCGTCAAGCTAATTAAGCAGTCATACAAAGATGCTGCGAGGAGTGAAAGACGTTGCCTTTGCCGCATAATCTCTTTGATTATTGTAGCATCAGGAAATCCAATTTCATAGAAAAATATTTAGTTGTAAAAAGAAAAATAAGTTTTGCATACAAGGCGGATATCTTGCTTACAAAACTTATTATACGAGTGAGTTTAACAAAGATATCGAAGCAACCAAACTTTTAGGAAAACTGAACCAAAGTACAAACTTAACAAAGAGAAATTTAAAATTAGACGATATCCTTCTCTATAATCTTGATAGGGGCGAAAAGTTTGAAAATAAAGGAATTGCAAAAATTCAAGATTATATGATTGAACAAGAGAAAAAAGCAGTTTTAAAATTAGTAAAAGAGGGAAAAATAAGAGATGATGCGTATTTAATCAAAGATGGCTCCTTGGAATATAAGGCAACCAATAACAGAAGTATGGATTTGACGGATGCCAAAATGAAAAATGCGTACCAATATGTTATTGGAGTTTCTAAATCGTTTAATCCAACTATGTGTCAAGTGAAGGGCGGAGGTACAAATTCCAGCATTGTTGCAGGATTGAAAAAGAACGAAAGAACACCTGCTTATTGTTACCGCTCTAAAATTTCAGGTGAAGGAGTATCTTTCTGTGTTTGGTATTTAAGACTTAGAGATAGCAAATATACAAAAAATGTTTTCGATGGTATTGTAAAAATCGAAAAACTTATTCAGGAAGATGAAAAACAAGATGGCATAGATTCAGAGATTATAGACAGAATTTCTGCATGGCTTTTGTTGGAAAGAAACCCTGTTGCTTATGGCAAAGATGGCAGATGGGCAAATCACTTGTATCCTGTATATGTGACAGAATTATTTGCTAAAAGTAAATACATTTTTAATGATACTTTTTTAAAACTGTTTTAAGGGGAGAGAATAGTTATGCCAAACAAACCAATCGGTAAAGTTATTGCCACAGAAAAAGTTCCTACTACAATAGATAGTTTTCACTTTTGGACACAACCTGAAACCATTTTACGCCCATTTGATGTTGTGAAAGTTAAACATTTAAATGACAGTACAACTTATGGTGTTATTGAAGAAATTTCTCATATTACTGACTCCGCAAGCTTTTTGAGCAGTTTTATTTCCAATGACTTTGGTGATACAGAAATTGAAGATTCTACTTATCGAATTGGTATGAACTATGTCAAAGTAAAAGTTGTAGGAAATTCACATAATATAGATTCTCCTGTCATCAGTAACTCAAAGGTATATTTGGCTAACAAGGATGAAATTATCACCGCTTTAGGCTTAAATAAAGTAAAGAATCCTATTGTATGTGGTTATTTGGAAGTACACGATAAAGATAATCATGGCAAAAAAGAGATTTTACCTGTTCATTTGAGTGCCGACTTCTTGATTGGACCAGAAGGGGCTCATTTGAATATTAGCGGCATTTCAGGCTTAGCTGCCAAAACATCCTATGCTATGTTTCTGTTAAAAGCTATCCAGGACAAATATATTGCTGATGCAGAAAATACTATTGATGATGAAGATGAAGATAGTAACGGCGTAGCAATTGTTGCTTTTAACGTAAAAGGAAATGACCTTTTGGCAATAGATGAAATGAATGACTTTAAGCAAAGCATGTGCGACAGAAAAACTGTTTTGAAAAAGTATGAAAATCTTGGTTTAACGCAAGAGGCATTTAAAAACGTAACTTACCTCTATCCTGCATCTGACCATAACCATAAAAACAGCTTTGTACCACCTGAAAGATTGAAAAGGCAAAAATCACAGAAAAAGGCATTTGAGTACAAGTTTGATTACAACAAAGACAAACAAAACTTAGATATGATGTTTTCTAACATTGATGACCCAAATCAGACAATTGATTCCATTATTAACTACATTATTAGTGGTCAGGGTGGTTTTAAAAACATTCAAGAATGGCACCGCTTCATAAATGAAGTTGAATCCATGCAGGAAGCAGGTGGAGGTTCAAGCAAGAAGGATAAAGAAATTCCGGTATTATCATGGCGTAAATTCTATCGTTTAATAAAAAAATCTATCTCTAATAATGTTCTGTTTGGTTCAACCCAAGATGGAGAAGCTCGTATTGGCGATATGATAAAAAACATTAACGCTAATGATGTTTATGTAATTGACATAGCAAAACTCGATTCTGATATGCAAGCATTCGTCTTCGGTACAACAGTTAGAGAAATTATGGATTATCAGCTTAGCGTAAAACCTGAACCAAAGGATGGCAAAAAGCCACCTTCTCGAATCATAATCTTTATGGACGAGCTTAACAAATATGCACCTTCCGAAGGTGCTAAAAATTCACCTATTTGCCGCCAGATTTTAGAGGTAGCAGAACGTGGCCGTTCTTTAGGCGTAGTTTTGTTCGGAGCAGAGCAGTTTATGAGTGCTATCCACAATAGGGTTTCAGGCAACTGCGGTTCTTTCGCTTATGGAAGGACAAACGCTATTGAAGTTTCCAAGTCAAACTACAAGTATATACCAAAGGTTTATCAAAACATGATGACACGTTTAGAGCCAGGACAATATATGATTCAAAGTTTCTGTTTTAACTCTTTATTAAAAATACGATTCCCTGAACCTATTTACAAGCAGTTTAAATAAAAGATGGAGAGATATTTATGAGCAAGATTGGCAAAGGTGTCTTGGAAAATCTGACACAGGCAATGTATGATGATTCACGAATTGTTTACAGAGAGTATTTGCAAAATAGTTGTGACCAAATAGATGTTGCTAAAGAGAAGAACTCTTTTCCTGATGAAAAATTAGAAGTTATCATTACCATAGATGAAAAAAAACGTAATATTTTTATAAGAGATAACGCTAATGGTATTTCTGTAAAAGAAGTAGAAAAACGCCTGGGTGACGTTGCTGATTCTGAAAAAGTACAGGGACAAAATAAAGGTTTTAGAGGTATTGGCAGATTAGGTGGCATTGGTTATTGTAATGAACTTAGATTTATTACAAGTTTCCGTGGAGAAAAAGTAGAAACCACAATGATTTGGAACGCAAAAAGGCTACAGGAAATCTTTTGGGATTCTAAAAATCATATGTCAGCAGAAGCTATTTTAGACGAAATTATTACTTATGAAGCAAAAGAAGCAGATGAAGATGCTCATTACTTTGAAGTTCAAATGCTTGGAATTACAGAAGGAAATGATAAATTACTTGACTATAAGGATATAAAGCAGTATATTTCAGAAGTTGCCCCTGTTGATTTTAAGAAAACATTTCTATTCAGAAGTGAAATTTACAATTTTGTAAAAAACAATGAAGAAGTTCCACCTATTCATTGTTATGATATAGGCATCAGAAGACAAGATGGTGAATTGAACTATATTTCCAAAGAATATCCTAATGCCATTTACAAGATGGCAGGCAAAGAAAAAAAGAGATTAGATGACATAAAAGGCGTACAGACCGATATCATATATGACACTAAAGGAAACCCCATTGCTTGGATTTGGTATGCTATTTCTTCCTTCAAGGGGGCAATAAACGATATGGGCAATCCTTACAAAGGGTTGAGATTAAGACAGTTTAATATTCAGATTGGCGATAAAACTACTTTGGTAAAATTTTTTAAAGAAACTAGAGGCAACAGTTACTTTATGGGAGAAATTCATACGATTTCGCCAAAGTTGCGTCCTAATGCCCGCAGAGATTATTTTAATGAAACAATAGAAGTTAGAGAATTGGAAGATGCGTTAAGAGAGTATTTTAAAGGCTTGTCAAAACTTTATAAAGCCGGTAGTGAAATCAATAGTAGCTATAACAACATTGATAAAGCTGAAAAGTTACAAGAAAAGTATAATGAAAGTTTACAAACCAGATTTATTTCACCTGAAAACAAAAACCAAATGGAAGCTGAATTGGCTAAAGCAAAAGAAAAAGCCAAGGAAGGGTTAGCTACAATAAAAAAGTATAACACGAAAGCTAATAAAGATAAGAACTCTGCCGTAGCCAAAATTGTCAATGCCATAAAGAGCGACAAAAATGTAGATATGGATAAAGTTGAAGAAGCTTTTGGTTCCTACAAGACTATCAATGAAACAAATACTTCTACTGAAACTGAAAATCCTACCACAACTACTAATGCTACAAAAGCTACACATCCTTCAAAAAAATACACAACTACACAACCAACAGATAAAAAAGAAAAAACTAAATATTTAACAGAAGAACTTTCTTGTTATGATAAAAAGACAAGAAAAATCATTTCAAGAATTTATGATGTAATTTACAAAAATATGATTGCGGAAGAAGCAACAGATTTGGTAAGAAAAATACATGAGGAGCTAAAGAACAACAGATGAAACGTAAAATACTACTTATAGAACCAAACTATAAAAATAAATATCCACCATTAAGTCTTATGAAATTGGCGACTTATCACAGAATGCTTGGGGACGAAGTAGTTTTTTACAAGGGTACAGATAAAGATTTTGCCATTAATGAAACCATGAAGTTACTGTTGGAAAATTTAAACAACAATGAGCCAACAGTAAGGTGGAACACTCTTTGGGACGAACTTGTAGAATACATTACAAAAGGTGGGCAGCAGAAATTAGACAGTTTATTAAAATATTCTCAATATCCTCTAGTAAAAAGAACACTGGAAGCATATAGAAAATATTTTCATCAGAAAAAGTATTTGCAATACCCACAGTGGGATAGAGTTTGCATAACAACTTTGTTTACCTTCTATTGGCAGAAAACCGTAGATGCGATAAATTACTACAAACAGTTTTGTAAAGATGAAAGTCAAGTTTTTGTTGGTGGTATTGCCGCTTCTGTTGTCCCAGAAGAGATTGAAAAAGAAACAGGCATCAAACCTATCGTAGGATTATTGGACAAAGGTGGAGAGCTTGATGACAACGATATCATCATAGAGCAATTACCATTAGACTATTCTATATTGGAAGAGATAGATTATGTTTATCCTGAACATGATGGATACTATGGTTACATGACAAGAGGCTGTGTTAATCACTGTGCATTCTGTGTTGTGCCAAAACTTGAACCTGAATATAAATCTCACATTCCTTTATTGAATCGAATACAAGATACAAGGGAGCGTTTCGGAGAAAAAAGACATTTGTTATTGTTGGATAATAATGTCTTTGCATCTAAAGATTTTGATGCTATCATAGATGAAATAAAAGAAGTCGGCTTTATAAAAGGAGCAAAATATGTAGCACCAAATTATTATGAGATTGCTATTAGAAATTTGAGAAATAACTTGGAGTTAGAATATAAATAGTACAAGTCAAAATGAGAAATCCTAAATAAGTTCATGACATGGTACAATATATGTACCTATCTTGAGGAGGATTTCAGAATGGCTAAACAACATGACAAACAGTT
>NZ_VUNR01000001.1 GCF_009695585.1 Anaerovibrio slackiae | reverse complement strand
TGCTGTTGTTTAGTGGGATATATTCTATACTGATAGCCTTTTTGCTGTAACATATCGTTCACCTCCTGTCACTTACTATTATATCACCACTATGTTCTATTGTCCACCTCAATTACTTGCGTAAATTTGGTGGACGTGGCATTCATCTCCCGCCTATAGAGGCATGGAGTCTTCTGCCACATTAAGATAAAATTTCTCTTACCCTGTTCAAGGCACTTCTTATCACATCATCCATATCATAATATTTATACTCTGCCAGCCTGCCACCAAAAATGACATGCTTCTCTCCTGCTGCCAGCCGGGCATATCTCTCATACAGAGCCTGATTCTTGTCATTATTGACAGGATAATAGGCTGTCTGCCCCGGCTGCCAGTCAGCAGGATATTCTCTTGTTATATAGGTCACAGGCTGAGTGCCGAACTCAAAATGCTTATGCTCAATCACCCTTGTATATGGCACCTGACGCTCCGTATAATTCATCACTGCCACGCCCTGATGATTGACTTTCTCCAGTCGCTCTGTCTCAAAGCGCAGCCCGCGATACTCCAGCTGGCCCAGCTGATAATCAAAATAAGCATCAATGGCACCCGTATATACCACATGCCTTGCCATGCCAGCATACTCCTGACGGCAGGCATTATAATCCACGCCAGTGCGCACCTCTATGCCATCCAGCAGACCTGCAATCAGCTTATTGTAGCCGCCAATCGGAATCCCCTGATATCTGTCATTGAAATAATTATTGTCAAAGGTATACCGCACCGGCAACCGCTTGATAATAAACGCTGGCAGCTCCCTGCAGCTTCTGCCCCACTGCTTTTCCGTATAGCCCTTAATCAGCTTCGTGTAAATATCCGTGCCAATCAGGGAAATTGCCTGCTCCTCCAAATTACGCGGCTCACCGCTGACCGCCTTGCGCTGCTCCGCAATTTTCTCCGCTGCTTCCTTTGGCGTTGCTACCCCCCACATCTTGCTGAAGGTGTTCATGTTAAAGGGCAGATTGTACAGCTCCCCCTTATAATTCGCCACCGGGGAATTCACATAATTATTAAACTCCGCAAACTGCTGCACATACTCCCACACTTCCCTATCATCTGTATGAAAAATATGGGCACCATATACATGAATATTGATACCTTCCTTTTCCTGACAATAAACATTGCCTCCGGTATGCTCACGCTTTTCCAGCACCAGCACAGACCTGCCAGCCTTCTTCATTTCATGGGCAAACACTGCACCATACAGCCCACTGCCCACTATCAGATAATCGTACACAGCTATCTCTCCTCCTCGCATTCTATCAATATCACTTTACAAAAAATTCTCTATAATTACAAGTAAAACTTGCATTTTCTCTATCCAAAAATGCTGTAGAGGCTAGAAAAAAAGGATTATAAGCAATTTCCCATATATGATGTGCCACTACACCGTTAATTGCAACTACAACCAATACAACCAGCATATACTTATTATCTGTACACTTTTTCCAAGCAGAACGATTAAATAAAAACACTGCCAGTAATCCTAACACACCATACCTCATCAAAATATTTTGATAGGAGCAATCTATAAAGAAATACACTTGTGAAAAAGGTGCCAACGTACCACCATTCCCTAAAAACTTAATATGTTGCCCAAATAAAGTAACAGGATAATCCAACAAGCCTTTGTGTCCCAAATTCAAACGCTGTGATAAAATATTATTTAGTTCTTTCAAAATAAAATTGTCAGGTGTGTAAATATATGCCAACCCCATGATAACAAATGCAAATAAAGGCATAATATACATACCATATTTTTTGAAAAATGCTATCATAACTCCATTGCTACACTTAAATCCATTTGTTTTTAACCATCCCCTGCAAACAGAAAAAGCCAATATAGCAATCAGCATACACCCACAGTCAAGTCTTGTATGGCAAAAAGCGTATACAAAAATCATTAGTATAAAACAACATAGCAAATGGAATTTTTTTATTTTATCACCTAACAAATACAATATTCCAAGCATCAGGAAACAAATATGAGCTGCAAAATTCGTTGGATATACCATTCCAAAAGAATTTCTCTCGAATACATATCCAGCTCTATCCACATATACTAAATCCTCTATAACATCCAATCTGGAAGCAACAAACGACAAAAACAAAGTCATGCAATTCATAAGCACAAACACCTTGATTATTTTTCTAAAGCTTATCCCTTTAGCTCCCAGTAAAACTAGCACATATAGTAAAAAATCTATTTCACGGGTAAAAAAGAAAATAAGTGCCCCTAATAGGCAAACAACACTTCCCAAAAATACTTCTCGATAAATATAGCTATCAAACCACAGCATCTTGCTAATTATAAGCAACAAACCTAATAATATGAGCAACTTTGGCGCATAAGGTATCTTAAACATTGTTGTTGTCAACAAGCTTCCTAGTAACACTATCCCGTATCCCGTTAAATATAATTTTTCCCTGGTTATGCCATACAACACGCTTGCCATAAAACTGCCAACTCTCACCAAATCAATACACCACCAATGCCCCCCAGATATTTATGCCAAGAGTTTTGCAATACCTTAATAATTCTTCTATCTTGCAATATAGATCTACTCCAGGTCTAATAATAAAAATTACTTGCCCAAAATCTGATAAAGCTTTCAATTTATCACTGTCAACACAGGCTGTATTAATATATTCAAAACACACGTCTTTTATCTGTAAGGAATTATTAAACTTGTTAAATTCAATCATATTATCTGACATATCACAAACAGTTACCTTTTGAGCACTATATCGCCTTGACAATAATTCTAACTCCAAACTGGTTTCAGACATATCATATCTAAAATTCCCATCTGCAAATGAATTTAATACCGTTATCCCGGCAGCTTCCAATTCTGTTTCTGACTTGATTTTGTCATTAAACATATACTTAACAATGTACCAAAAAATTGGTACACTCACCCCCAACGCAAGACCAAACAGTAAAAACTTTAGTGCTGCCTTTATCGGACTTTTATGAATTACAGATGTTGGCTCATTTCGCTTAATGAATTCAAATTTTTCACGCTCTTGAAATGCCACAGCCTTTTCCATATTAGCAATATTTAACTTATCATTTTGTACAATATTCCTTATGTTATTTTGCTTATTTAAAATATCATACTCAACAGCATATCCACTTCCCTGCTTCACCAAAACAGTTTGAGCTTCATCAGCCCATTCTGTCTTTAATATGTTTGCCTTTATGCATTCAGCTAATGGAACCACCGTATCCATATCCTTATGCATAACTGTTACATTGAATAAATTACCATAAGAAAATACCTTGACTGCACTTTCCAAATCCTCACTGGAAATATCTTGATATAACTTTGTGATTTCTTCTCTAAAAGCCGTGCTCTTTATATACGCAACATACTTATTTACCAACAAATGAGGATTTACCTTGGTTTTTACCTCAAAGACCATTTCACATTCTGGAACTTTATACGGATCTAATTGCATTATCATAGATTTCGTTTTAAATTTCTCAGATTCCACCAAGCGTGCTTTTGCTTCATCCATACTCTCTGTATATTGTGCTATTTGGTTCTCTAACAGAGCAATCTGTTCCGAATGAATTTTTCCCTCTGCCCCTTTGTCAATGCGTGTATTATACATAGCCAAACAAAAACCTAATACACTGCAACCAATTGCACATAAAATAATCCATACACCTATTTTCTTCCTTTGTTGCCATGCTTGAACCAAAATCTCCCTCATGACAATATTGCGTAATTTAATATCATTTATATTTACATACTGAATCAATCTTTGAATCATATATCTTCACTTTCCTAACCTTTATGATAGCTCAACTTTATTTTTCCTCAAAACAATCCACATAACCAATGTAACCATTGTCTCAGTCAACATTACTGTTACACTTACTCCCTCTGCCGCAAAAAAATAAATCATTGGCAATACCAGGCATGTATTAAAAATTGCCGCTGCTATTAAAATCATATTGAATGCACGCTGCATACCAAATGTCAGCATTGTCTGTATACCAAAAATATTACTCAGTGATATCATGAAAGGACAAAAGGCCATAATCCGCAGCAATAGAACAGATTGGTCATACCCATTTCCCAGCAAAATATTTATTACCCGCTCAGCAAAGATAAAAATAACTATCGAAAGAACAAAATTACTCCCACCCAACAGCAGCAACACCTTTCTTAAAAATACCAAGGCATCTGTTTTTGATTCAGCTACCTTTTTGCTTACATGAGGATAAATTGCCTGAGTTACAGGAGATAGAAGTTGCACAACATTATCAATTATTTTTTTCGCACCACTAAAGTACCCCACCACCGTATTATTTGTCAGCATCCCAAGAAAAACCACATTACTGGCAGTATACAAATTTATCGCTACTGTAGAAGTAAATATCGGCCAGCCATCTGCCAGTCCCCCCTTAACATCATTATAAGTTGGAACTACAAACACCTCCGGGTATTTTCTCAGCAATATCAGCCAGGAAAACAGCGCAGCCAGCAATGGCACTGCTGACTGGCAAAGAGCTGCTATAATATAATCATCTGAATCATTCACCGAAACAAAAATACCTATGACACTAAAAAATCTGGCAAGAACATTCACCAGTGTTATGTAACGCATCTGCTGAATTCCTTGGAAAAACCAAACTGGAAACAATACATTCCCAACTACAGTAATGTATAAAACAGAATACAAGCAGGCATCCAAATTTGTATATGCGCTTCCCACTAAAAGCCATACCACAAATACGATGGTACTCAGCAATAACAAAAGCACCTTCCCGCCAAAAATTCCAGCAAATACTTTCCCACGCCTTCTAGGAGAATCATGCCTCGCAATTTCCCTGGGTGCCAGCAAATTGAACCCATAATCTGTGAACAATACAAAATACTGTATTATCCCTTGTGCGAACACAAGCATGCCATAACCGTCCACTTCCAATACACGCACTAAATACGGAAAAGTAATGAAAGCAAGAACATACTGCAAGCCTTTGATGATACCAAGAGAGCAAATATTTTCTGCTAATTTTAAATTTGCCTTTTTCATAAATTACGGTTTCCATCCTGGTTTATAAATTTCATTCATACCCATATTTCCTAATAAACCATCCCTGATAGCTCTCATGCGTAAAATCACTTCCACTTTTGATTTCCCACGCAACGGACACAAAATAGCTTTTAATATTGACACAAATAAGGATAATATAAAATACTTTTTAAAATGTGTTTTTCTAAATGCAATAAAATTACGCCATCCATAGTAACTTTTCCATGATAGTTCATTGTAATTCATCATAGTATCATGAACCATCTGATATTTAGAAATACCTACTATCTTTCCAACTTTACTCAACCGATATGAATGCTCCACATCATCTTGCCAAATAAAATAATCTCTACGAACCAAGCCAACCTGTTCCATTTTTAATTTATTTACAACAATGCCTACATAAGAAGTAAAATCTGGATAAAAATATTCATTCTTAAAGTCATCCTCTGGAACATTTAGTTGTATCCTTCTTGACCATTTTGATACTAAATATCCTCTATGAAAATTGTTATAACTATCTTGTTCCACGACCTTGCCACACACTATTGATAAATTTTCATCCAAATGTGATTCGATATATGCCTGCATTCCCTGCAAATAATCGGATTCCGGGTATGCATCATCATCTGATATCATAATCCAATCAGCGTCCAGTTCCAAAGCTTTTTTTTCTCCTAAATAAAAACCACCACTTCCCCCTGTATTTACTTCAGAATATATTGTGTATTTTTCAAACTTTTCTGCGTGAGTTTTCCATTCATTCAAAAACTTTTCTGTTCCATCCGTTGAGCCATTATTTACCACTATTACATATTGGGGGGCTTGTATTTGTTCTGAATAACATTTTAAAGCTTTTTTCAACTTTTCTAAACGATTATATGTAACAATAATACATCCTATCAAAGCATCTTTCTTGCCCCATAAAGTAACATCATTAGAATGCAAAATATTCTCTCCTTCTATGAAAATATCAATTATTGCCCATAATATGCATTTTTCCCATGCTTTCTCATGTAATGTTTATCTAAAATATATTGCTTCATCTCAGACGATGGGTTTAACATCAACGTTTTATAATCCATTTCAGCAATTTTCTCTAAAACAACCGCATTATGCACAGCATTCGCAGCATCACTCCCCCATGTAAACGGACCATGGTTTCTTACGACAATACCTGGGATACTCATGGGATCATATCCTAGTTTTTCTATAGTTTCTATAATAACCTTTCCTGTATTAGCCTCATAATTATCCATCACTTCATGTACCAACAATTCTCTAGTACATGGAATATCCCCATAAAAGTAATCAGCATGAGTAGTCCCTACAGCAGGTATATTAATTCCTGCTTGCGAAAAAGCCACTGCATTAACCGAATGAGTATGGACTACCGCATTTATACTATCAAAATGCCGATACAATTCTAAATGTGTTGCAGTATCTGATGACGGTTTCCACTTCCCCTCAACAACTTTACCTGTTCCAATAGACAAAACCACCATATCCTCAGGTTTCATGCCATCATAAGGTACACCAGATGGCTTTATTACCATAAATTCTCTATCTGAAGATATGCCGCTGACATTTCCCCAAGTATAAATGACAACACCTTTTTTAACTAACTCTAAATTAGCTTCACAAACCTCTCTCTTTAATAAATCCAACATATATTTGCACCACCCAATCGCCATACGATACACTAAACATTGTGCACTTCCTTCAATATATTCAGTGTATGCCTAATCCCATCCTCCAAACTAAAAGCAGGCTTCCATCCCATGCTCTCAATCTTTCTAGTACTTAAAACTTGCTTTACAATAGGTGACGTATTTTTATTTGGAATTTCATCAGACAGTAAAAAATGTACGCTTTTCTCCCCTGCATTGCCAATAACTTTCGCTAAATCAGCAATTGTTACTACAGAATCTGGATTTGCTAAATTATATGCCTCTCCACTATTCCCCTTAGTAAGTACTGAAAACAATGCTGAAGCACAATCCCCAATATAATTGTAACTTCTTATTTGTTTGCCATAACTTTTTAGAATTATATCCTCACCAGAAATAACATTCTTAAAGAACTGAGCATGTGCCCTATTATCACTATTAGTAATATACGGTCCATATGTATGAGATGGGCGTACAACTACACTCTCAACGCCATATTGCTCCATATACGAACAACACAGATTTTCCGTAGCTCTTTTACTAGACGGATAACAAGAACGCATAGATTGAATATCTAAATAACCCAAATAATCTTCTTCAAATGAACTGAGTTTCAAATCTCCTTGACCGTAAACTTCACCAGAGGAAACGTATAAAAACCTCTTAACTGAATATTTCTGAGCATACTGTAGCAAATTATATGTACTAACGATATTTCCTACTATAGTACCGACGGAATCACTAATAAACGCAGAAGGATGTGCATTTCCAGCAGCATGTATAATATAATCAACTGGAAAATTGAATTTAATATTCTCCTTTAAATCATAATACACAGGAATAACTTCATTAAATCCTGCATATTCATTTTTAATTTTATTGACATCACGTCCTGCAACAAAAATACATATACTACCACTTATTTTACGATTGTATCGTATCAACATATCCGTTAAAAAAGAGCCAATAGTTCCCGTTGCACCAGTGATTAAAAATTTAGCATTACATAACTTTTCTACATCCAAAGTATGATTTAGTGCAACATCCAAGTCATTTATATACGTTTTGCTATTGTGCAAATTATTACCCATAATCCCCATAAATGTACCTTTCTACGACCATCTACTTCAGCCAATCAGAGCGTTTCGCACTAAGCAATGCTTTGAAAATATCAATATCATCAACCGTCGTGAGCTTAATATTCTTTTCTGAACCAGCAGAAAAAAATACTTGCTGTCCCATCTCTATCATAAGCGTGCAGGATGCAACCGAGTTGGTTATTCCAGCCTCCAAAGCTTTCTCGTGCAAATTGCATATATCTCCCAAATAAAATCCTTGAGGAGTTTGGGTTCTCTTTAATCTATCTCGTGGATAACTTCCTATAGACTGAAATCCATTATCAGTTTCTATCATAGCTTCCGCACAAGGTATTACCGTGATAGCATTTCCTTTCTTTTTAGTAACACGTATGCAATCTGAAATGATTTCTGCTGAAACCATGGGACGTATAGCATCATGAACTAGCACTATATCATCATTTCGGTACTGTTTACGCAATGCATATACTCCATTACGTATAGAAGCCTGCCCATTTTGTCCCCCTGGCACAATAGTAGTTAGTTTTGAAATATTAAATTGTTTAGCATATGCTTGTAAAACGGACTCCCAGCCTTCAATACAAACAACCGCAATCCCATCAATTTCAGGATGATTTTGAAATGCCTCTAACGTATATACAATAACAGGTCTTTCATTTACTGTTAAAAACTGTTTAGGTATATCTTGGTTCATTCGCTCTCCGGAGCCACCAGCAATTATTAACGCAATGTTAGCCATAACAACCTCCTGATATCATTAAGCCATAAATATATAATCAATCATCTAAATAAACTTCCATACCATGTGTCTGCCGTTTTTGTTCTGGAGGCAACACCATATAATCCTGATATATCCCAGTTAAATATGAATCCCAGCAAGAAAAAGTAGGGTATTTTTTTCCTTCAAATTCAACATAAACTGTTTTTTCAAAATCTGCTTTTAGCATACGTTCTCCTACACCATATATACCTGCAGTAACTACACCTACATATTTACTGCCTTCATAACAATTCTCGCTGGCTATATCAATAATTTTATTAACGCAATATCTTTTGCCTATTAATTTAGCCACAGGTTTTAGTAAGTATTTAAGATACTTCTTGAATTCTGTTCTACCTTCCCCTAATTTTGCATCTATTAAAAAATACATTTTTCTATAAAAACTACATCTCCGATAAACATTCTTTACCATTTCCATATCTTCGGGTAAGCCATCTACAGGAAGAATGTCCACCCACAATTTTTTCTCTGCATTTTCAGAATATCTTATATCCATACTCGTATTAATATTCACTAATTGCGCATATGGATAAAAAATACCATTTCGTTCCCCTGAATATATTTGATATTTTTGACCTTCATTTTCATACAATTTTATTAGCTTTTCGTAATCACTTCTAGGCATGCATACATCAATATCATCATCCCAAGGTATAAATCCCTTGTGCCGTATAGCCCCCAATAAAGTTCCACCGACCAATAAGCATCTAAGATTATGGTTATTGCAAAACTCCATTAATACATCTAACATTTTCAGTTCTTCTTTCTTTATTTCTTCCACCGATAATTTTCTCATATTATATTTCACCTATACAGTTTCTTAATCTGCTAAAATGCAGTACCTTAAATTTATTTATCTGTACCATGATGTTTGCGCCCCTCATGAATAATTCCAGCTACATGTTTTACATGGTTCATAACATACCAAGATAATAAACGATAAACCAAAAACAAAAATGGCAACCCGCAAAGAATTGGACTCCATATACCAATTCCTACTAGTACTATTGAAATAGCACATATTAAAATATAGTACTTAATACGAAAGCTATCCACATCACGTGTAACCCTGATGCGAGGAAAAAATTCTTTCTTTGAGATATACTCAATAAAACGCACCAATACAATAGTCAATAATACAACGCTCAAAGATGTAATCAACCTATCATCAGGTATAAAAATAACTATAGGAATCATATATTTTAAAGTAACTTCTATTGCCATGGTTAAGGCATTAATTTTTCCTCGATAAAAGTTATGCACACTATAAGTAACCAATAACAACAAAACACAAAAAACATATAATCCTCTATTATCGGGAAACATACTCATTAGAAACCAACTACCCAACACTCCCAGCACAACCCTGACAGTAATCAAATTCTCCAAATGTCTGAGTATGAGAAAAAAATATGGCTCTGGTATTCTAATAGTGGGATTTTTTTCATAACGAACACTAACAATTTCATTAAAAATATAGCCACATTCGTAAAAACAAAACATTGTAACGAAAGCAATAAACCAATTTACTGCAAGTTCAAGCCTAAAGTCTGACAGGGCGAATACTAAATAGAGACTTGGTAAGGCATCTATCAAGAAAAAGGATATTATATTTATTGGATTTGTATATCTGGTAGCAAAAGTCCAGCGTAATGGTAAGTAGTAGCATCCCCAATTTAACTTTGACACATTTTCAAGGGGATTTTTCATATTACCTTTCAGCTCCTTCATCAATAAATTGATATTTTTTACCATTTAATCTTTTTTCAAAATACCTTCTATCCTCTTTTTTACAAGTTATTACCGCCTCATCAGCTATTTTCAACAAATCTATATCTGTTTTATTATCTGTACAAACAAATATTCTTTTATAGCAAAATCTTTCTGCAACCACTTCTGCTTTTCCTCCAAATTCGGCTCTAATAGCTAACACATTTAGCATATCACCAGCAGTTTGCAACAAATCAGCAGGAGCGTTGGATACAATAACCAATGCATATCCAGCATTCAGTTTCTCATGCATAAGCTTAATAACCTCCTGACGATATGGCAGAACAAAACCATAGCGATCACTTTGAGGTATCTTATTATATGCCCAATAACAAAGCTTCATATATAGAGAGGGAAATATTTTACCAAAGGCTCGCATAACAAAAGAAGTAAATATTTTTGTGTGATAATAATAATTAAGTAAAGCAAAATGAGAATTACCATCATAAATAGTATCATCCAAATCAAATACCGCTAAATTATCAACCTGTTTTCTCATAACACCCATCCCTCACAGCAAAAAAATTTGCATAGAAATATTCATTTTTACACAAAACCCTTCCCGTGATTCCCAAACTTCCTTTTTAAAAACTTATAAACCTTTTTCCCCCAGTTTTGCTTCTCCAAAAACACCACTGGCATCTCTACGCACCTCAGCTGATTATATTCCAGCCAAACATTGAATAACCGCTCGCTCAAGAAACCATATACCCTTGCTTCATATTTGTCATAATCCGTAATATCAATCTGCTTCTCCAGCTCAAAAAGAATATCAAACAGCCATCTGCAATATTCATCAAACAGCTCCTTTTTCATCACAAACATATTAAGAATATGCAGGCTGGTGCGATTCATAACCCTGCAAAAAGCTTCATGGTACTCAGGATACTTGGCTGCCAAAATCATCTCAACAGCCTTCAAGTCCCGCTCATTATGAGCATGCGCATATTGGCTTCTTACAGTTTCAATATAATAATTCCGCTTTTTAGGCAGTATAACATCATATTTTGCTAATAAGTGTTCATAATCAGTCCTGTGCAGGATTGACTTTCGCTTCCCTGCCAGGGTGCTATGGAAGCTGCCATCTGAAAAATACCGTCTATAATGGCATAACCCCAGATATGCACACGACATATTTTTCCACGCCCAATACAGCCCTGTCAGCTCGCAATAGTTAGCATTCCTGCCGGAGATATTATCCCCTGTGTTATCTCCTATATAGCCCAGGCCTGACTTTCCTGCTCTGCCTACATGCAAGGGAACATACACATCTTCCTCAGGCATCCAATATTTCTTATGCGTCGCAACTATAATCTTTATATCCAAGATACCTAGCTCCCTCTCCACCTTTAATATTCACCTTTAATATGCACCTTTTTTATGCAGCACCGCCGAAAAAGTCTGTAACAAATATTTTAAATCCAGCCAGATAGACCAGTTCTTCACATACCACGTATCCATGGCTACCCTCTCATCATACGTGGTATCGCTGCGCCCGCTGGCCTGCCACATACCGGTAATACCAGGACGCACCATGTAATATTCCCTGATATGATTGCCATACTTTTTGACTTCTTCTCTCACGATTGGACGAGGTCCGACCAGACTCATCTCGCCTTTAAGAACATTAAAAATCTGAGGCAGTTCATCCAGACTTGTTTTACGCAAAAATGCCCCCAGCCTGGTAACCCGCGGATCGTCAGTCAGCTTGAAATTGGCTTCCCACTCTTTTCGGGCTTCCTCATTTGCTGATAAATACTGTGCCAAAACTTCATCAGCATTCTTTACCATAGTCTGAAACTTATAACACGGAAATTCCTCGCCATTTCTGCCCACACGCTTGTGGGCAAAAATAATGCCTCCGCGATTATCTATCCCCACCGCTATAGCTAAAAATAATAAAATTGGCGATATAAGCAAAGTTCCAATAGCAGTCACAGCCATATCAAAGGCAAACTTAAACACACGGTTATACCAACGCGACAGATTATTCTTGCTTTTGATAATCGTCAGCTGCTCCACAAAAAGAGTGCTAATCTCCACGCTCCCCAAAGGTGAGCCCACAAGATTCGGCGTAAATAAAATAGTATCTGTCAAGTGCTGTACACTATATAACAAGCTACGCATCCTGCCAGGCTCCAAGCCTGGGGCAGCAATTATCAACGTCCTTACGGAGGAATTTTGAAGAACCCTGGCAGTATCGCCAAAATCTCCCAGCACCTTGTATTGTTCCGGCAAATAGCTTGATATCGGATGGTCATCCAAAATTCCAACTACCTTGTAAAAGTAACAGCAGTCATGCTGCAGGCTGTTTACCAAGAGTTCGGCTGTCTTCCCCGCCCCCACCAGCAAAACCGGCTCTTTCAGAAAATCACGCCCCTGCATCCATTTTCCTGCCATGCAGCGGAACAACACCATATATACAAGGGAAAAACTGAAAAAGCAGCCTGCATAATACCTTGATATGTGCATATTATTTCTTACCAAAAAGATAAACAGCGTATACATGAGCAAGCTGAAGCAAATGCCCTTGAAAATATCCTTTGCCATTTCTAATGATGGCCGGTTGAACTTGTACCCATCACTCAAAAACATCAACAAGATAAACATTATTGGTATGTAAACATACTGATAATCCCATGGCAACACCATCATCCGGCTTGCATCTATCCTGAACATTCCCTGCAATATCAGGGCAGTTTTCTCCGCCAATACCAAGGCGATGTAATCAAACAAAATGTACAGCAGTACAATCAACCTTCTGCTATATATTGTCCCCAAACGATTTGTGGTTATTTTCAAAGCAAAACTCCCCCGTCAAAAGTACTACTGCTACAAGCAAAAGTTATCCACAATTTTTTGTCTTCGTTCACTATGATAACACATCCGCCCCCCCGAGCAAGACACGTAACGTTTTTTTTAAAAAAATGACAGTATTCTCCCTGTTTCTTTACACAAAAAATAAGTGTAGTCATCAGAGCCCACTACACTCTGACAACTACACTTTTATAAGACTAAAGAGCAGCCTAAAAAACACCTATGAAATTATTAGATAATCCCGTTACTATCTCTTGCCTGGCACCATTTTCTGCAAATATGCCTCGCTGTCTGACAACAATAGCTGCAAATCCTGCCAGTCCTGCTGGCTAAAACAAGCTTCATACAGCTCCTGCTTGTTCTCAGCTCCCCGGAACTCCTCCAGCATGTGCTGCACATAAAGCTGGCGATATTCCCTGCCAATGCGGTGCAGGGTAAACACAGCATTGGTGTATTTCTTGCTCCAATAGATTCCCTTGAACTTAACAAAATCCTTGCTGCTGGACAAAAAGCCGTAAATAAAGCCGCATTCCTCGTTGATGGCAAAAAGCTTGTCCGAGCGTACCGAGGAATCAGGATTGTCACGGCGATAATAATACCCCGGCTTGTCAATGAAAATCACCCTTTGAGCATAGCACATAAGCTGGAACCAGAAGCCGTTGTCCTGATAGGATGCCCCAGGCGTTTCATTGTGGCGGATATGATGCTCCTGCAAATAATCACGGCGGATAATGCCGCACCAGCTCATCATGGCACAGAAAAAAATATCCATATCTTCCTGAGGATTTTTTACAACATTATACACTCCATCAGGGGCGGCATGCTGATATTCCTTCTTGCCCTCGCGCCAATCGCCCGTAAAATGATAATAATCCGCCTTAGTGATTTCCGTCTGATACTTTTCAGCGGTCTCCACCAAAGTAAACAGCATATCCGCCCCCAGGGCATCATCAGCTTCCAAAATCTGGATATACTTTCCACGGGCAGCATCCATGCCGGTATTGACTGTATGGCCGTAGCCGGTATTTGCCTTGCTGATAATCCTTATCCTGTCATCCCGGTCAGCATAAGCCTGCAAAATATCTGCTGAGCCGTCTGTAGAGCCATCATCCACCGCAATAATCTCAATTTCCTTCAGTGTCTGCTCCATGGCACTTTCCAGTGCCCCTGCCAGATATTTCTCCACATTGTACACAGGAATAATCACCGACACCAGCGGGCTGTCCTTGTCATAGGTATAGTATTCCTTAAACTCTGTGAATCTGCCAGTCTTGTGCTTTTTGAGATAATCCTCCATGAGCTTGTCACCCACAGCTCCCATATACTTTGCCGCTGCCTTATAATCCCCCTGCTTTTCTGCATTTTTCCCTGCCAGATAGCATATCCTGACATTCTTGCTGACCTGCTTTTCCATGTCATACCAGGGAGAACGGCGCACAACCTGCCAGTAAGGCTCCGCTATCTGCTCATCCGCATACTCAAACCATGGCTTGCCCTCATTGAGAAAATGCCAAAAAACATTCTGGCTTTCGTCACAATGGATTTTATAATGGTTAAAGGCATCCATCAGCAGTATGGTACCGCTTTCCCATACCTTAAAATCACCCTGCAATACATGGTTGATAGCATCCTGCTCCAATATTGCATACCGTGGCTTGTTCTGCTTGAAGTCCATCAGTATTTCCTGTGTCAGGTTCATCTCCCGCCATTTTGCCACATCAATCAGCATACAGCCGGCATTCAGATAGTTTTCTGACCTGAGATTCAGCCTTTTGGCACTTCGCTGGTGATTGCCCTCGTTGACAGCCGCCATGGGATGGCCATCCAAATCCGTCTGCCACAGGCTATCCAGCTTGCTGACGCACAGCATGTCCGCATCAAGATACAGCACACGCTCCACATCATCAGGAACCACCAGCGGCACCATCAGCCTGATTAGCACCGTATTATTCAGCCTGCCGATGCCGATATTGCCCAGTGCCTCATCCATTTCCGCCAGTTCATTGGACACCTCATAGACACATATCTCCACGTTGCTATAGAGATTGCCCATTTCCTCCAGCTTTTCCACATCCTCGTCATTGATTCCCTTGGCAAAAAGATGAAATGCCACGGGATGCCCCGGATTTTTCAGCACAATGGAGGTCATGACAATTCCGGCATATTTAACGTAATTGGCATCTACGCCAAAGGCACAGTGAAATTTTTCCTGCATATCTATTACTCCCCATACAAACCGAGGCCTTCCCACGCAGAATTATCCCTAATCCTCCCATGAGAAAGCCTCCTCTGCTCTTTATCCTGTTGTTAGAAGCTCCATCTATAACCCAGATTTACGCGCCAGTTCTCTGACAGCTTATCTGCCAAAGCCGTGCGTGTCAGCTCGGCATAAAGGTTCTGCTGCGGTGCAGTCTGGAAATTGAAACCGATGCCGTACTCCATCCATGTGTCCTTAAAATCTGCCGTTGCCTTGTCATGCAAGGTCTTATAAGTCATATAGGTCGTATTCTCACCTATAAATTCCCTGAGCAACGAGCAGGTCAGATAAAAATTCCCCTTGTCTACCTTTCTGCCGAAGTTAAAACCTGCCCTGCCCACAAGGGAATCCGAGCCCTGCATGTCAATCCTGGAGCCGTTGCTCATATAGAAGGTATCGCCATCCATACGGCTATAATTCAACTCCACTTGCGGTTCTATATAATAACCGCTCTTGAGCTGCTGCCGATAGCCATACTCCAGTGAGGTATTAAGACCATTGGAGCTGGTATCACCACTATATGTCTTGCGGGTATTGTCATCAGTAGCAGTGATTTCATTGGACATGCGCCCATATTTCATGATGGCATCAATATAATGCCCCTTGTTGCCAATAAAGCTGCCATACACTCCCAGGAAATTACCATTACCGCTGCCATCAGCTCCCATACCGCTAAAATCAGCCTTGGTATGCAGATAGCTAAGACCGGCAATCACCTTGCCGTCATTTCTTTCATAAGTCCTGTCGTAACCGCCCTGAATACCCAGCATCTTGTAGTCCATGCCGCCTTCCATGTCGCCATCACCGCCATAGCTGCGGAGCCAAACGCCTTCCTCGGCAGTGTTGTCCCGCAGGTCACCCATACGCTTATGAATATCGTTGTTGGCAATACGCGACAAGAAGAAGAACACCCTCTGAGTATTGCAGACAACCTTGGTAACAGCTTCCATCTCTGCTTTCATTTCCGCCTGCTCAGCCGCCCGTATTTCTTCTTCAGTTGGGCCTATTTCAGTTTGTATGGTAGTCCATGTCTGACCATTAACACTAAGAACACCACTACCTATATCTGTGTAAGTATTTGTCTGAATTGTTGTCCATCCAAGTGCTGCATTGGCAACTCCCGGTACAAACAAAGCATACCCATCAAAGCTCGCATGCTCATCCACATTTACTTCCGGCTCCGGCATGGCAACTGCCGCCACACCCTGGGCACCTGCCACTACAGTCAGTGCCGTCATTACTTTTGCCAAAGAGCTTTTTGCTCTTTCCGGCATCATGTTTAACATATCCATTCCCCCATTATAACTATCTGTATAAAACCACAGGACAATTATACTTAAAAAATGGATACATAGTCAAACGATTTTTGTTCAAACAACTAGACAATTTGCTTTATTTTTTGTTCACGCTTACAGCTCTATCACGCCATAATGCACCTTGGAATACTTTCCCCCTGCCATCCGATGAAAACCCAGCCGGGCAAATTCGCCGCTGCCGCTGGCTTCCTTCATGACAACACGCAGCCTTGCCACACGGCAAGCTTCAGCCACAGCTTCCTCGGACAAAGGACGATGGTCAGCCACGCCACGCAGGGGGGAAATACTGCTGCTGGCAGTCAGGGGCTTTCTGAACATGGGATCAAAATACACCACATCCACGGAGTTATCCGGCTGCTGGCGAAGATAGTCCAAATAATCCTCATTGACCACATTGATGCGCCGCATGGCGGCATACAGAGGATAGTTGCCCGGCAGGAAATGCTGCAAGCCGTAGCCTGTCACCGCCGCAATCAAGGGACTGACCTCCAGGCCGGTAACGCTGCCACTCTCCCCGACGCCAAAGCTTGCCACGATAGCATCCGCCCCAAAGCCCAGGGTACAGTCCAGCACAGACATGCCTTCCTGCAAGCCCATTGCCTCTGTCATGTGGTCTTTTTCGCCTAACCGCAGGTTTTTCAGCCGCAGCTGGGACATATTGGGATGAAAGAACAGCTCCCCTGCCTCCGTATGCAGCCGCAGCTCCTTCTGCAAGGCTACCAGCACCGCATCAGCCTGATAGCGTTCCATCAGCTCTGCCACCGACTCCTTCTGCCGGGGAACCTGCTGCAGCCCCAGCCTTTTCGCCATCTCAGCCGCCAGCTCAAGGCTCTCCTTATGACATTTTCTATCCGTAGTCACTACTGCAACCATAAATACAACTTCACCACCAGACTAGATTTATTTATCGAACTTTCCTAACAATAACGAAAGACAGTATGACAATTATGTACATTTCAGCAGGAACGAAGAACGGCATGGCATGTACCATTCATAGGGCACTGAGACGCGCCTCGGTACTTAACGATACACAAGCCGCAGGCGCAGTGTGAGTTTAGTACCGCTAGGCGTGGATAGTAGCGCGAGCGTGCCCAAGAATGGTACAGCCATGCCGTTCGCGATATCATTGCGTGATATTATTACGCATATTCAAAATCCTGTCCTCTTAAACATCTTCGCCAGCTCATCGGTGCTGAATTTAATAATTGTCGGCCGTCCATGAGGGCAGGTATAAGGCATTGCCGTATCATTAAGCTCTGCCAGCAAAATCTCCATCTGCCGGAAATTCAGCTTGAACCCGGCCTTGATGGCTGCCTTGCAGGAAGCAGTGGCAATAGCTGCCTGGCGAAGCTCCGCTGCCGATGGCTTGTGCAGCTCCTCCAAAGATGCCAGTATTTCCCGGATAAAATCCTCCGCTTCCCCGGAGGGCACATCCGCAGGCACTTCCGTCAGCCGGAACTGGTTCGGCCCCGCAGGCTCCAGCCCGAAGCCCAGCTCCTTCAGCATAGCCAGATTATTTTCGATAATCTCCGCTTCATGGCTGCTGAAATCCAGCATCAGGTGCACCAAAAGCTGCTGCACAGGAATCTCTCCTGCCCGTGCCGAAAACCTGTCAAACAAAATGCGCTCATGAGCGGCGTGCTGGTCCACAATATACAGCCCATCTGCATCCTGGGCAATAATATATGTATTGTCCACCTGCCCGATAGGCACCATCCGGCAGGATTGTTCCCTGTCATTTTCCACAGGCATAGGCTCAGGCACAGACACAGACTCAGGTACATGCTTCATCTCAGGCACAGGCACAGATACCATCTCATGCACCGTTTCAGCCTCAGCCTCAGGCACAAACACCGGCTGAGGCTCAGGCTCAGGAGGCTCAGCAGTTTTGGGCACTTCCATCCTGGCTGCCGCCTCACGCCATTGCATAGCCGCCTGCCTCCGTTCCTCATACACAGGCACATACCTGGCAGGAGCCGCCGAAGCACGTTCCACATCCTTTGCCTCCAGCAAAATTTCCTGCATTCCATGAGCCACATGCCTGTCTATCTCCGCCTGCTCCACCCCGGCAGCCATATTCCCCAGCTGTCCCAGCTGCCGCACCTCATCCTTTGGCCTGATGGCATCCAGCACAGCCTTGTAGACAGCCTTGAACACCCGGCTCTCATCCTCAAACTTCATCTCGCTTTTCTGAGGATGCACATTCACATCAACAGTATTCTGAGGCACCTGAATATTCAGTGCCACCAGGGGATAGCCGGTCTTGGGTATCAAAGCATGGTAGGCATTATCAATTGCCCTGGCAATAGCCCGATTGGCAATAATCCTGCCGTTGACAATAAAGGTCTGCCAGCTGCGGCTGCTCCTGATAGCTGACGGCTTGGTAACAAAGCCCGAAAGCCTGATATCCTCGTCCTCAAATTCCAGCGGCAGCAGGGCACTCCCCACCGTACCGCCATAAATGCTTTGCAGGGTATCCTTCAAATCACCATTGCCCGGGGTAGACACCGCCATCTTATTATTATTTATCAGCTTAAAGGCAATCTGCGGATTGGAAATCGCCAGCTTGACGATAAACTCATTGATTTTGCCGCCCTCGGTATTGTTGGTCTTCAAAAACTTTTTCCGGGCAGGGGTATTGAAAAACAAATCCTCCACCCGGATGGTGGTGCCGATGCCACAGCCTGTTTCCCCAATCTCCGGCAGGCTGCCGCCGCTGATTTTAATCTCCGTCCCCAGCTCGTCACCGGCCTGACGGGTAGTCAGGGTAAAACGTGACACAGAGGCAATGCTGGGCAGTGCCTCTCCCCTAAAGCCCAGTGTACCGATGGTCAGCAGATCATCCACCTTCACAATCTTGCTGGTGGCATGGCGGAGGATAGCCAGCTCCGCATCCTGACGGCTCATGCCGATGCCGTTGTCCGACACCCGCATAAAGCTGGTGCCGCCGGCGGCAATCTCCACCTCGATGCGGTCAGCATGGGCATCAATGGCATTTTCCACCAGCTCCTTGATAACGGAAGCCGGACGCTCCACCACCTCACCGGCAGCAATCTTGTTAATGGTATTGTCATCCAGCACATGCACAAAGCTCATCCCAGGCCAGCCTCCTTTTTCGCCTGCTGCTGCAAGCGGTACAGCTCATTCATTGCCTCCAGCGGCGTCATGGTCATCACATCCAGCTTCAGCAAATCATCACTGAGGCTGCTGGCAAACAGGGAGCCCATATCAGCACTTTCCTTAACAGGCTTAACAGGCTTAACAGTTTTTGCAGGCTTAACATTCTCAGCACTACCTGCTCCCATATCTCTTACAGCTCTCACATCAGGCGCAGCCTCCGCCATCTGCGGCGCAGCTGCCCCTTTTTCCAGGGTTGCCAGAATCTTTTCCGCCCTGCCTGTCACAGCCTTGGGCAGGCCTGCCAGCCTTGCCACATGGATGCCGTAGGACTTATCCGCCGCCCCGGCAATAATCCGCCGCAAGAAGGTAATATCCCTGCCCTTTTCCTTGACAGCAATACAGAAATTCCTGATTTTGTCATCCTCCAAATCCGTCAGCTCATGGTAGTGGGTGGCAAACAAGGTCTTGGCATGCACCTTCTCCCTGATGTGCTCAATCACCGCCCGGGCAATGCTCATGCCGTCAAAGGTGCTGGTTCCCCTGCCTATCTCATCCAAAATCACCAGGCTGTCACTGGTGGCATACTTCAAAATCTGCGCCACCTCGTTCATCTCCACCATAAAGGTGCTCTGGCCGCTGACCAGATCATCACTGGCACCGATACGGGTAAAAATCCTGTCCACCGGCGCAATCACCGCCTCCCGTGCGGGGATAAAGCTGCCAATCTGCGCCATCAGCACCAGCAGCGCCGTCTGCCGCATATAGGTGGACTTGCCTGCCATATTTGGCCCGGTGATCAGCATAATCTCGCATTCATCATGGTTCAGCCTGGTGTCGTTAGGCACAAACAAATCCCGCTGGAGAATCCTCTCCACCAGAGGATGCCTGCCATCCTTGATGTCGAGCTGTCCGTTATTGGCCAGCCGTGGCCGCACATAGTTGTAGCTGGCTGCCGCCTCCGCCAGCCCCGTCAGCACATCCAGCCGGGCAATCTCCCGGGCCGTAGCCTGAATATCCCCCAGCTTTTCCTTGATGGCATCCCGGATTTCCACAAAGAGGTTATACTCAATAGAAACAATCTTCTCCTGGGCTCCCAGGATTTTCGTCTCAAACTCCTTCAATTCCTCTGTGATATACCGCTCTGCATTGGCAAGAGTCTGCTTGCGGACATAATGAGGCGGCACCTTGTCCGCACCGCTGTTGCGCACCTCGATATAGTAGCCGAAAACCTTGTTGTAGCCGATTTTCAAGAAGCGGATGCCGGTCTTTTCCTTCTCCTGCTCCTCCATCTGCTGCAAAAGCTGCCTGCTGTCACGGGAAATCAGCCGGTACTGGTCCAGTTCCTCGTTGTAACCGTCACGGATAATCCCCCCGTCACGGATGGTCAGCCCCGGCTCATCCACGATAGCACGCTGCAGCAAGTCCACAAAATCCTCATAGAGATGGATGCCCTCCCGGCACTTCTGCAAAAGCCTTGACTTCGCCCCGGTCAGGGCGGCATGAATACCCGGCAGTGCCATAAAAGAGGTACGCAGTGCCGCCAGATCCCTGGCATTGGCACTGCCCACCTCAATGCGGGTTAAAAGCCGCTCAAAATCATAGATGCTCTTGCAGGCTGCCTGCAGCTGCTGCCGCATGAGAAAATCCCCTGCCAGCTCCTCCACGCTGTCCAGCCGCTGATTAATTTTGCCAATATTCATCAGGGGATATTCCAGCCACTTCTTCAAAAGCCTTGTGCCCATAGCCGTATGGGTAAAATCCAGCACATCCAGCAGGGTATCCTTCTTGCCGCCGTCCCGGAGGTTCCTGGTAATCTCCAGATTGCGCAGGGTGCAGGTATCCACCACCAGATTTTCCGAATAATCCAGCCGGGTCAGCTGGGAAAGGTGAGTCAAATCCGTCCGCACCGTATCATGGAGATACCCCAAAAGGGTAGCCACCGCCACCTCCGCCAGGGGCTCTGCCGGGCGGTTATTCACATCAAAATGCTGCACCAGCAGCTCCTGCACATTCTTTACCGGCACCTCAATATCCGTAAAGAGGCAACTTGCCATCCTGAGGGAGACAAACTCCTCCAGATCCTGACGGCAGGACAGCTCCCCCAGCACCAAAAGCTCCGGCATCATGATGCGGTACAGCTCATCATACAGCCCCTGCTGGCGGTCAGCCCCCTTGTAGATGCAGTAAAAGCACTCACCGGTGGAAATATCCGCCCCTGCCAGCACCAGCTGGCTCTCCTGTTCATACACCAGGGCGATATAATTATTCTGGGCAGATTTCAGCACGCTTTCCTCCAGGATGGTGCCGGGGGTGACTACCTTCACCACCTCACGCTTGGTCAGCCCCTTGGCCTTGGGGTCACCAATCTGCTCGGCAATCGCCACCCGGTAGCCCTTGGTAACCAGCTTGCCCAGATAATTGTCCACGGCATGATAAGGGATGCCGCACATGGGATTTTTGGCCACGTCCCCGCTGCGGCTGGTCAAAGTAAGCCCCAGTTCCTTGGACACAATCTCCGCATCCTTAAAGAACATCTCATAAAAGTCCCCCAAACGGAAGAACAAAATCTCCTTGGGATGAGCCTCTTTGATTTCCATATACTGCTGCTGCATCGGGGTAAGTTCCATTAGTGCCAATCTCCTTTAATCAATGCCAATCTCCCTTAATCTAGTTCGCCTTTAACTCAGGGGCAAATCTCCCTCAAGCCAGTTCTCCCTTGAGCAGCCAGGTCTGGGCTGTGTGTATCTTCACCTGCACCAAATCCCCCGGCTTTTCGCTGCCAGAGTGCTTCCAGAGCACAATCTTGTTGGTATCGGTACGTCCCGTCCAGACCGTATCATCCGTCTGGCTTGGACCTTCCACCATGACCTCAACTGTCTTGCCTGTCAGCTGCTGATTGATTTCCAGGCTGATGCTGTTCTGCAGCTCCATCAGCCTGTTCAGCCGCTCATGCTTGCAGCGGTCATCCACCTGATTTTCCATCTCCGCCGCCGGGGTGCCGGAACGCTTGGAGTAAATAAAGGTATATGCCTGGTCATAGCGTATCTCAGCCAAAAACTCCATCAGCTGCTGGAAGTCCTCCTCGGTTTCCCCCGGAAAGCCTACAATCAGGTCGGTAGTCAGGCTGGCCTCCGGCACAGCCGCCCTTATCTTCCTCACCAGCTCCCGATAGCCCTCCACCGTATATACCCGGTTCATGGCCTTGAGAATCCTGTTGCTGCCGTACTGCACAGGCAGATGGAAATGCTTGCAGATATGGCGGCTGTTCTTGATGACCTCAATCACCTCGTCACTTAAATCCTTGGGATGGGAGGTCATATAGCGAATCCTTTCTATGCCCTCCACCTTGTCCACCATAGCCAGAAGCTCCGCAAAGCTGGCCTTGCCGTGGTCCTTGCCGTAGGAATTCACATTCTGGCCAAGCAAGGTAATCTCCTTGAAGCCCTGGGCTGCCGCTTCCTGTACCTCTTTCACTATATCCTCCGGCAGGCGGCTCCGCTCCCTGCCCCTTACATAAGGCACGATGCAGTAGGTGCAGAAATTATTGCAGCCGTACATGATAGGAATCCAGGCTGACAGGGCAGTCTTCCTGTGGATTGCCACATCTTCCGGCATTTCGCTTTCCCTGATTTCCGTGTCCACCACATGCTTGACGCTGGCAGCCTCCAGCTTCTGCACGGTGCTGACAACCTCGTGAATCTTGTTGGTGCCCAGCACAAAATCAATATGAGGCGCCCTCTTAATGAGCTTTTCCCCTTCCTTCTGAGCCATGCAGCCGGTGATGCCCAGCAGCAAATCAGGATTTTTCCGCTTCAGGCCCTTGATTTCGCCAATCTTGCCATACACCTTGTCCTCTGCCGTCTCCCGCACACAGCAGGTATTAATCATGATGAGGTCAGCCTGCTCCATGCTTTCCGTCGGCTCATAGCCGATTTTTGCCAGCTCCCCTTCCATGCGCTCCGCATCGCTGAAATTCATCTGGCAGCCATAGGTTAAAAATTTTACATATTTTTTGTTTTCTGACACCTTTTCTATCATCCTTTTAATATTTTTCCATAGATTTCACTCATTTATTGACTCTTAATTTTAACAAAAAAAGTCGGAAATGTCCATAACCACCATAAACGCCATAAACGCCATAAACGCCATAAATTCATAAATTCGTAAAAATTTCTTTATACCGGCTGTAATCATCATCGCCTTTTTGCGTATAAGATACAAAAGTGAGGCAAATTGAGGAAAATCTCCTTGGCAGCAAGCAAAAAGCAGGAATTTCACAAAATTTGTCGAATATAGTCGAATATAATCGCATGTAAATGTCTACAGGGCGAACAGCAAATGAAAATAAGAAATGAGGAATGCAGAATGAAAATGAATATGAAGAAATTATTAGTTTTTATCTCCGCCCTTGCCATGAGCATCATGCTGCTGGCAGGTGTGTGCAGTGCCGCCGCCAGCCAGGGCAGCAACGGCAAGGACAAGGTAGCCATCCTGCTGATGGGCAGCAACGACTTCAAGTCCACCCAGTATTTCACCATGATTGAAAACCACTTTTTAAAGAATAATCCTCATGCCAGCCAGATTGTCCTGGGTACCGACATTCAGAGCAAATACCAGGAATACTGGCTGGACAAGGGCTTCCTGGAGGAACAGCAGCCAACCAAGGATGACCTGCTGGCCATGCCGGAATACCTTGGCGTTGACAAGGTGCTGGTGCTGATTGTCAAGGACCCGGTAGTGGAAAAGCATTTTGCCTTTACCCTCATGGAGTCCGGCGAAAAATCCCGTGCCTCCATCCAGATTAACGCTTTCCTGATTGACAAAGAAAAAATCCTCAAGAGCAAGGTTTCCAACAACGAAGATGATTCCTTCTCCAGCGACCTGCGTGCCAAGCGGGGTGCCTTCAAGAAGTGCATGAAGGAGCTGAGTGCCGAGATGCTGCCACTTTTCTAAGCAGTACCGCACGCTAAAAAAACATCTGCAATAATATTAAACGGGCTGTTCCTATAAGATGGGAGCAGCCCGTTTTTTATCGATCAACTATGATAACTATTAACTATTGATTTTTGTATTTATCCCATGCCCCGGTATAATCGTCAATGCCGAATTTCTCAGGGGCAAAGACAGGGTCCCGCCCGGCTTTTTTCTGCTGTTCATAGTCCCTGAGAATTGCCACCGCCTTAGGCGCCATCAGGATAATGGCAATGATATTTGCCCAGCCCAGAAGGCCGTAGCCAATATCGCCCAAAGCCCATATAGCATCCGCATTCACCAGGCAGCCAAAGAAGGAAGCCAGCACGAAGATAATCCGCACGGTATTCAGTGCCAGCTTGTTGCGCTTGAACAGGTAGCGGATATTTGCCTCCGCCTGATAGCAGTAGCCGGTCAGGGAGGTAAACACGAACAGCACGATAATCACCGCCAGCACCTTGCCGCTCCATGCCCCGAAGGTATTCATCAAAGCGTACTGGGCCCACTTGATGCCGGACTCAATATCACCGATGCTGCTGAACAGCAATCCCCCCTGCCCGTCTGATACATTGTAGGTGCCGGTCAGCATGATAATCAAGGCCGTAGCCGTGCCAATCAGCAGGGTGTCCACGTATATGGAGCAGGCCTGTATCAACCCCTGCTTGGCAGGATGTGAGGTCTCAGCCGCTGCCGACACGATGGCACCGCAGCCCATGCCTGCCTCGTTGGAGTAAATGCCCCGCTTGACGCCCCAGGAAACAGCCGAACCGATAATCCCGGCAAACAGCGGCTCAGCACCTATGGCAGAGGTGACAATCATCTGCAGCATCCCCGGAATCTTGTCAAAATTCATGCCCAGGATAATGACTGCAAAGCCCATGTAAATCAGGCACATAAAAGGCGTCAGGATTTCTGCCACCTTGGAAATGCGCTTGATGCTGCCGAAGATAATAAAAGCCAGCAGGGCACAGCAGATAAAGCCCACGATGGTGCGATCCACCGCAAAGGCTTCCTCAAAAACCAGCACAAGAGAGTTTATCTGCACTCCCGGCAGCAAAAGCCCCGGCCCCATCACCGCCAGCACCGCAAAAAGCCTGGCATAATTTTTGCACTTCAGGCCATGCTCCAGATAATAGGCAGGGCCTCCCATGAACACGCCGCTGGAATTCTTTATCTTGTAGGCCTGTCCCAGCACCGACTCCGTAAAGGCGGAAGCCGCCCCGATAAAGGTAATCATCCACATCCAGAAGATAGAGCCGGGGCCGCCGATAAAAATGGCCGTGGCCACACCGGCAATATTGCCCATGCCAACCCTTGCCCCTACCGTGGTGGCAAAGGACTGAAAGGAGGAAATGCCATGCTCGCTTTTCTTGTCGCCAAAGAGCAGCCGCACCATCTCCCCAATCAGCCGCACCTGGGGAAATCCCAGGCGGACAGACAGGTACAGCCCTGCTCCCAGGCAGAGGCTGACCAGTGCCATGCTCCAAATCAAAGCATCCAGCTCATTCACCAGAACTGAAAAATTTTCCATACAATAACAACCCCTAACACATTTCTTTAAATTATCACGCTACCCAAAATGCCAATATGCAAATATAAATCCATATACAAGCGCAGTGAACATATTTTATAGCCTTTGCGCACGACCGTCAAACCCGTCCACTGCACAAATACTTTAAAATTCCAGTTCCACACCCGACAGACAAAAAATAATCAAAAGCCAAAAAATCTCCCACAAAAAAAGCGGTCAGAGAAACGTCCCCTGCACCGTTTTTTTGCAGTTTTTTAAGTTTTTTCTATTATCTTTATTAATGCTGCCACGAATTTATTACATCACTACATAAACAGCCAGACTGCTGCACCATATTACCGGCTAATTGCCTGCATGGCTATTTTTCCTGCATGGCTGACCTGACATTGCTCAAAACCCCCAGATGCACCTCCATCGGCAGGTTATCCACCGTTTCCTCCGGCTTCTTCGTGCAGCCGTCCACGCTGCCTGCCAGCACCATCTCATGCAGCATGCCCCGCTCCATATCGTCGGAGGGCAGCAGGCTGATGCCGTACATTCTGGACAGCAGGGCGCTGACGCCCCAGCCCCACCAGTTGGAAACACCGCTGATGAGGGCAATGTCCGCCACCTCCCTGGCGCAGATAGCCTCCCCGTGAGGGACATACTTTTCGATGGTCTCCGCCAGGGCACCCATGCCGATTTCGTTACCACCATCACCGATAGAGATAGTAGTTATCCCCCGTTCCCGGGCGGCCTCAATAATGCTGGAAGCATCCACGAACATGGCATCAATAATGCCCCCCCGCATGTTGTGATAATGCCCGTCCCGTGCCTTGCCTGGACGCTCAATAGTCAGCACATGGCTAGGTTTAATGGCATCCAGCTGGGCGGCAATAAACTCATCCGCCTCATACTTAGGCAGCATGAGAGGACGGCATTTGCAGCCACGCCTGGTCACTGCCGCATTCACCACCCAGTAGGCTTCCTCATCCGTCAGCAGCCACACAGGCACGCCTATGGACTCAAAGGCAAAGGCAAGATTGGCAGCCCCCAGGGGGCCATCCGTCTCCCCGGTAAAATTGTGGAGCCCCAGCCGCACCGGAAAGCCCGTCAGGATAACCACGCCGGTAATCTCCTGCAACGCCTCCTGCAGCCTGTCCAACGGGTTGGCAGGTGCATTGGCTAAAAGCCCCCTGTTGCCCGGATCATATCGCATTGCCTCATCTAATTTCTTAAAAAAGCCCACAGCAAACACACCTCACAATTCAATCCATTCACACAATACAATTGTAATATAATTTACTACTTTATTTAATTATTTTATTTTTTCTTCTGCTCCAAAAAATCATTGACTGCATCATTTTTCATGTTGGTAATAAACATATGCCCAGGTGCATGGGTAATCACCAGCGGCAGCTTCGCATGCTCAATCACCGACTGTGGCGTAACGCCACAGCCCCAGAAAACAGGAATCTCCCCAGGCAGTATATCCACCGGGTCACCGTAGTCCGGCTTCATCAAGTCCGTAATCCCCAGTTTCTCAGGCTCCCCGATATTCACAGGCGCACCATGCACGTTGGGGAAACGCCCCGTAATCTCATTAGCCCTGCCTGCATCCTCCGGCGTCATCGGCCGCATGCTGACCACCAGCTCCCCCTTGAAAGGCCCGGCAGGCTCAGTCATCACCTTGGTGCGGAACATAGGCACATTGCGCCCCATGGAAATGTGCCGCACATCTATACCGGCCTCCATCAATGCTTCCTCAAAGGAAAAGCTGCAGCCAATCAAAAACACTGCCATATCATCCTGCCAGTAAGGCGTAGCATCCGTCACTTCCTTTACCAGCACGCCATTTTCAAAGATGCGGTACTTGGGAATATCCGTCAGGATATCTGCCCCCTTGCCCATATCCTGCACATATCTGCTGCCATGCATAACCTCCAAAAGAGGGCATGGCTTGGGATTCTGCCGGGCAAACTGCTCAAAGTCCCCGGCGTATTTTTCAGGCATAATCACCAGATTTGCCTGGGCATAACCGTTGCACATGCCGGATGTCTGCCCGGTGATTTCACCGCTCCTGATTTTCAGCCATACATCCTCCGGCCTCGCATTGCTATAATCTGCCATGAAAATCACTCCTGCCTTATAGTCATATAGAGCCTGCCATCATATCATCTTTCTAGTCACATCAGGCTCATATTCACATCTGCCTAATAGCCACATCAAAAGCTTCGCCATTTATCGTCAGCCTGAACTGTTTTGCCACTGCACCGGGCACCGCCAGTACAGCCTGTTCCTTCATCTGATTGATAACCTCTACCATAGCCTCATGCTGCTGCCGCAAAAGCTGCTGTGCCTCCTGCACGGAAATCAGCCTGAACTGCAGCCTGTCCCCGGGCATGGACTGAGCCAGAAGGGGCAAATCCACCGTTGCCACCGTAGCCAGCTTCGGATACCCACCTGTGGTCTGATGGTCTGCCAGCATAATAATAGGCTGGCCGTCCGGGGGAATCTGAATTGAGCCGAAGGCTATGCCATCCGTAATCAAATCCTGCTGCTTTGCCTTTTCCACCGCCGGCCCCTGCAGCCTGTAGCCCATGCGGTCAGAATTATTTGATACTGTATAGGCAGCTTCTGCAAAGGCAGCAATGGACTGCCGGGAAAAATAATCCTCCTGGGGCCCCAATATCACCCGTATCTGCCTGCTTGAGCCACCGTCAGCACCTGACACAATGCCTCTCTTTGCCATTGCATCCACATAGCTTGACGGCAGTTTCCGAAGCCCTGCTTTGCCTGACAAGGCCTTTGCCGCATACGCCCCCGGAGCTCCCACCGGCAGCACATCACCTGCTGCCAGCTTGCGCCCATGATAGCCACCCAGCCCCAGCTTGAGATTAGTGGACCTGCTGCCCAGCGCCCTGTCTGTGGCAAATCCCCCTGACACGGCAATATACGCCCGAAGGCCTGATTTTTGCGCCGCCACCTTCAGCCGCTGCCCTGCCTTGACAGCTATCGCCCTATAGGGCTGCACAGGCATACCACCCAGTTGCACATCAGGCATGCCTCCGGCAACAGCTGCCAGCGCATCCTGCCCAAATTCCAGCTCAGGCCCCAGATAGGTCGCCTCCAGCAGGGCAGCATCCTCAGAAAGCTCATCGTTGCCTACCAGGGCATTGGCCAGCAGGGCGGCAGTCCTGTCCATTACCCCTGAGACCTGCACGCCGCTGGCCTGATAGCCATACCTGCCCTCATCCTGCACCGTAGTCAGCATGCCGCCATTTATCACCATGATACCTGCCATCGTCTCACCCACCGAAATTCCACAAAAAACATTCATCAAAACTCATTGACGTACATTAATGCTCACTAACACATAAAAATATCCGCCAAAATTCACCAACACTATTCACTATCATTGGCTATCGCCTTGTATTCAGCCTCAGAAATCGGCTTGAATTTCACATAGCTGCCAGCTGACAGCAGCACGGGATTTTCACTTGCCGCATCATATAGCTTCAAAGGCGTGCGGCCAATAATCTGCCAGCCCCCCGGTGACTCCACGGAATAAATCCCCGTCTGCCCTCCGGCAATGCCCACGCTGCCGGCGGCAATCTTCAGCCGTGGCGACTTCTTCCGAGGCGTAGCCAGCCTTTCATCCATACCGCCCAGATAGGGGAAACCGGCCACAAACCCCAGCATATACACAGGGTACTCGGGGGCAGCATGCAGCCGGATGACTTCCTCTGCCGTCATGCCGTGTTGCGTTGCCACCTCATCCAGGTCAGGGCCGTACTCGCCACCGTACACCACGGGGATTTCCACGACCTGCCTTTCCCCTGCATCCGCCAGCTTCATGCTGCCAATGACAGCCGAGAGCTTCTCCACCAGCTCATCATAGCCCAGCACCAGCGGATTGTACACGATCATCAGGGCACAATATGTAGGAACCGTCTCCACAATTCCCTCAAGCTCCCCTTCTGCCGCTGCCATTTCCACACAGCTCTGCAGTGCCATGACCTTGCGATTGATTTCAATATTTATTTCCTGCCCGAACTCCACGGAAACCGCGCTGTCACCCAGCACCAGAAAGCGCACCCCGGCAGGAACAGCTGACTCTGCCAAGCATGTCACCCCATTTCCTCTTTATCTCAAACACTATTTACCTCAAACAACAGCCTGCGCAATATTGCAGTTATAGCACTTTATGGCATCGCACCATATTATATCGCATTGCGCCTTGCCACCTCATATTCCGCCTTATTGTGCCTGAAAGTTTTGCACGGCAATCCCTTCTGCCGCCAGTGAAGCACGGATTTTCTTCACCAGCTCAATAGCCGCTCCATTGTCCCCGTGCACGCAGATACTGTCTGCCTTGATATCTATGGTCTTGCCATTAATGCTGACCACCTTGTTTTCCTTGGCCATTTTTACTGCCCTTGCCGCAGCCTCGTCCCCATCGTGGATAACTGCGCCCAGAATCTTGCGGTTTACCAGGGAGCCATCGTCATTGTAGGCCCGGTCAGCAAAGACCTCGCTGATGACGGGCAGCCCTGCCTTCTCCGCTTCCTCTAGCATCACGGAACCGGCCAGCCCCATGAGATAAATCCCCGTATCCACGCTGGCCACCGCCTCGGCAATGCCCCTTGCCAGCTTTGCATCCTTGGCTGCCATGTTGTACAGTGCCCCGTGGGGCTTTACATGCTGCAGCTTCAGGCCGTGGCTTTTGGCAAAAGCCATCAACGCTCCCAGCTGGTATTTCACATAGGCACCGGCCTCCTCCGGCGTCACCGTCATAGGCCGCCGCCCGAAGCCCAGCAAGTCAGGAAAACCGGGATGAGCTCCCACAGCCACGCCATATTTTGCTGCCAGTGCCATGGTCTTTTCCATAATCAGCGGGTCACCGGCATGATAGCCGCATGCCACATTAATAGATGTAACATGAGGCACCACCGCCTCATCCATGCCCATGGTATAGGCACCGAAGCTCTCCCCCAAATCGCAGTTCAAATCCACACAGCTAAAATTTACACAGCTCATGATTTTCCTCCAAAATTTATGAAGTTTATCAAAAATATATTCATTTATTTTTTTGTATACATTGTGAAAAACTTTGCCCGAAAAAACAACAAAGGGCCATCAACTGACAGAAAGCTATTCATATCAGCTGATTGGCCCATTCCAATCCAAAATATTTACTTTTTAGTCCAGCAGGGTTGCCTTGCCGGTATAGTCAAGATACTCCTGAATGACTTCCTTCTCAATGCGGTGCAATGTCTCAGGGTCCTTGCCGCCGACCTTCCTGCCCTCAATCTCACAGGCATGCTGGCACATCCTGGAAGAAGCGGTCACGATAACCTCGTCTGCATCATACATCTCCTCCAGGCTGAAAGGACGCTCCATTACAGTGATGCCCAGCCTGCGGCATGCCTCAATCATGTGGGTCTTGGCAATGCCCCGGAGAATAAACTGGTCATCAGGATGAGCAATCAGCATGCCATCCTTCAAAATCTGGATGTTGCTGTGGCAGCACTCGGTCACAAGGCCGTCACGATGCAGCACGCACTCGTCGGCACCGGCACGGACAGCCAGCTCAGTGCCCATAACAGCAGGCAGCAGGTTCAGCGTCTTGGCATTGCCATGCTGGAAGCGAGTATCAGGACGGACGATCAGCTTCAGCTCTTCATTCGGATCGCCAGCCTTGGACGGCTTAATCCACACCCACAGCTTGCCCGGCATGTCATTGCCATAAGCATGGTTACGAGATGCCACGCCACGGGTTACCTGCCAATAGACGAAATGGGTTTCCCCCTCCACCTGGCGCAACAGGTCGGTGAGCAGCTCACCCAGCTCCCGCTTGCCCATAGGAATCTTGATATCGAAATAATTGGCACTGGTATAGAACCTGTCCAGATGGTCTTCCAGCAGGTACACCACATGATTGCCGCCGATAGTGGCATCATAAACGCCATCGCCAAAGAAATGTGAACGGTCATTGAATGGAATCATCACCTCGTCAGGGGTACCAATCTTTCCATCGTAGTAAGCTAATTCTTTAAACATACAATCACCTCATAAGCAAAATTCTAAGGCATATCTGTTTTTCACAGTTACTACTATAACATACTGTAGACGATTTGGCTATATTTTTTCTTTATTTTCGCTATGTATACAAAATATTTCTAAATTGGCTATGCAGTGCCTTTTCAGCAGCTGTGAAAGCTCCCCATAACCCGGTTGTCGTACCTTGTTACCTGCCAATAGGCTTGACAAGCCGCGCCATATCCTCTATATTGACTTTAGCACTGCCACAAGTGCTGCAAGTACTGTAAAAACAGAAAAGGAGTGCTATTTATGAATTCACACACAAAGCTTTTACGCATGGTCTTCATGGGCATGATGATAGCCCTGGGCGTTGTCATTTCCCCTATTCTCAGGGTGGAGGGCATGTGCCCTATGGCTCATCTCATCAACATCACCTGCGCTGTCATGCTGGGACCTCTGGAAGCCTTTATCTGCGCCTTCCTCATCGGCATCATCCGCATGGCCTTGATGGGCATACCGCCTCTGGCACTGACAGGTGCCATCTTCGGCGCCGCCCTGTCCGGCATCCTTTACCGCGCCAGCAAGGGAAAGATTGCCTTTGCCTGCCTGGGGGAAATCATCGGTACCGGCATCATCGGCGCCATCGTCTCCTATCCTGTCATGGCACTGCTCTGGGGGCGCAGCGGCCTCACCTGGATGTTCTATGTGCCGTCCTTTATTGCCGGAACCCTCATCGGCGGCTCCATCGCCTTTATCCTGCTGACAGTGCTGCAGAAAAACGGCGCCCTGAAAAATATCCAGCAAAAGTTAGGAGTAAATATACATGGACGGCTCAAATAAGGACAGAAATGTAAGCAGGCTGACGGAGGCAATCCCCCTGCTGCTGGGCTATATCCGGCAGCAGGCACCCCTCATTCACTGCATAACCAACCCCATCTCCATCAATGACTGCGCCAACATCCTGCTGGCAATCGGTGCCCGTCCCATCATGGCCGAGCACCCAAAGGAGGTGGCTGAAATAACTGCCATAGCCAAAGCATTGGCACTGAACCTGGGCAATATCACCGATGCCCGCATGGAGTCCATGCGGATTGCCAGCCAGGCGGCACACCGGCTGCACATTCCGGCCGTCATCGACCTGGTGGGCATCGCCTGCAGCAGCCTGCGCCTTGACTACGCCCGTAAGCTGATCAGCCAATATCCCCCGGCCATCATCAAGGGAAATATCTCGGAGCTGCGCACCCTGCTGGGGCTGCCGGTTACCCCCGGCATGGGTGTAGAGGCAGGTGCCAGGGAAATGGCCACAGCCGAGAATGCACCTGAGTACATCAGACTGTTCAAGGAAAAAGCCAGGGAGTACCATACTACTCTCCTGGCTACGGGGCCTATGGACCTGGTGGTGTCGGAGCATGCCGCCTGCACCATACAGAACGGTACGGAGGCACTGGCTTCCATTACCGGCACCGGCTGCATGACCAACGTGCTGGCAGGTGCCTGCCTGGCTGCCGCCAGCCACACGAATAGAACAGACCTTGAGGCGGCCATGCTGTCCTGCCTGCTTCTGGGTATTGCCGCCGAGAAAATCCATCACATCTATACGGAAAAAGGCCCCGGCAGCTTCCACCTGCACCTGATGGACAGCATTCACAGCCTCACCCCGGAGGACTTGACCGCAGCTGCCAAAATAACTCAGTATTAATCCATAAAAATAAGCACAGCTGCCAGAGTTAATTACTCTCCGACAGCTGCACTTTTATAGCACTAAAGAGATGCCTCATTTCATACAGCTCATGCGGTACGCAATAAGGCATCTCTTTTCTATTGTCCCAAAAATACATTGCGTAATACATTGATTGGCAGATGAACAGACAACCATTGCACAAAAATATTCCCAGCCTCTCCACTACTGTATTGACAGAAGCACTTTCTGCTATTATAATATTCATAACATATTTACCAAATATGTATTATATGCTTTATCGTATCAGCTATAGTTTACAGGAAGGAAGATGTTTATGAAAGATTTTACTATTGAGGTTCATGGCTGTAGGCAGGCAGACTATACCGGCGCCTTGAGCCAGCCGATTTATCAGTCTGCCACCTTCAGGCATCCAGGCTTTCAGCAGAGTACAGGTTATGACTATAGCCGCTGCGGCAACCCTACCCGGGACAACCTGGAGGAAACCATCGCCGCCCTGGAAAAGGGCCAAAAGGCATGGGCCTTCAGCTCCGGCATGGCTGCCATCAATACAGTGTTCCAGCTGTTCAAGCCGGGAGACCACATCCTGCTGACGGAGGATTTGTACGGCGGCACTGTCCGCCTGGGAGAAATTTTCGCCAAGTACGGCATTGAGTTTGAATACATCGACACCACCAATTTAGAGCTTGTGCAGCGCAGCCTCCGCCCTGCCACCAGGGCAATTTTCATCGAAACACCTTCCAATCCTATGATGCTGATTACTGATATAAAGGCGTTGGCTGAACTGGCACATATCCATGCTGCCCTGCTGGTCGTTGATAATACCTTCCTGACACCTCATTTTCAGAAACCCCTGACACTGGGGGCGGATATCGTGGTGCACAGCGGCACCATGATTTCCTTCAAGGTCAGGGATAGCGACCTCGCCAGGAGCATTCTGGGCAAGGTGAAGCTGATTGCCTTTGCGGAAAGCCTGGGGGGCGTAGAAAGCCTGATTACCTACCCTCTCTACCAGACACACGAATGCATGCCAAAATACCTGCTGGAGCGCACCGGGCTGGATGACAGGCTGCTGCGCCTGTCCGTAGGCATTGAGGCAACGGAGGATTTGATTGCCGATTTGCAGCAGGCATTCCAGTAAAATCGAGTATACATTTATATCTGTAAAACTGGAAAATCCTGTAAATCTCATTAAGCTTTATTTCATAAAATAATCTTTATTCCATAAAATCTCAATCAGCTGCAAGGAGGAATTGCCATGAGCCTGAGTGAAACAAAAAATAATCTAAATAGCACACAAACAGATTTTGTTGAATTACTCCCTCCTAACGCCTAGGCGTTTGAGGAGGGAGATTCCCACTTCTACGAGAACAGCCTTCTGCCTTGGCAAAAGGACTTACACACTCTCCGTGGGCGTTAATTTCCGTAATTCCTACGGTATTTTTACGCTTTGAAGCTTATGCAGATATTATTTCTTTTGCTTTAGCCAGAATATTCCTGGCTGCATTCACATCTCTATCGTGATGATGACCGCATACCGGACAATCCCATGCACGAATAGCAAGATTTTTTGTATCTTTATTCTGATAGCCGCATTTACAGCAAGTTTGAGAACTTGGGTAGAATCTAGGAACCCTTACCACTCTGCAACCATGGGGCACTGCCTTGTATTCAAGCATCCTGAAAAACTCCGACCATGATATATCAGAAATGGCTTGTGCCAATTGATGGTTTTTCAGCATATTCCTGACCTGCAAGTCCTCTATACCGATCAGTTGGTTTTCCTTGACCAGTTTAGTGGAGACTTTGTTCAGATGATCCTTGCGGATATTTGCTATCTTTTCGTGTATCCTGGCAACGATTATTCTCTGCTTATTGCGATTATTACTGCCTTTGACCTTGCGAGAAAGCTTTCGCTGCTCCCTTGCCAGTTTTTTACTGTATTTCTTCAAGGTTTTCGGATTAGCAGCAACATCACCATTAGAATCGGAGTAGAAATCCTTAATGCCCACATCTATACCTATTTCTCCGCCATTATTAGGAAAAATTTCTACTTCTTCCTCAACACACAGGGAAACAAAATACTTGCCTGTAGCCTTGCGTGACACAGTGACATTCAAAATTCTGCCTGTGAAATTCCTGGAAAGCTTTATTTTTACCAGGCCTATTTTAGGAAGCTTCAGCTTGCCATTCTTGATTGCAATATTGTTATTAACGCACTGGGAACGATAGCTGAGACAATGATTGTGCTTTGATTTATATCTCGGATAGCCTGCTTTTTTGGCAAAAAAGTTTTTGAACCCCTTATCCAAATCCTTTAACGCCTGCTGCAGCGAGGTACTATCCACCATATTCAGCCATACATAGTCCGGCTCACATTTTAACTCGGTCAGCATTTTGCTGGTCTGCTTGTAAGTCACGCTTGTTTTTGAATTTGTCCATGCTTCTTTACGGATATTCAAAAACCTGTTATACACAAACCTGGCGCATCCCAGTGTCTGATTGATTAGCTGTTGCTGTTGTTTAGTGGGATATATTCGATACTGATAGCCTTTTTGCTGTAACACATCGTTCACCTCCTGTCACTTACTATTATATCACCACTATGTTCTATTGTCCACCTCAATTACTTGCGTAAATTCGGTGGACGTGGCATTCATCTCCCGCCTATAGAGGCAGGGAGTCTTCTGCCACATTAAGATAAAAATGCATATGAAAAAGGTACTGTCATGTCCCATTCCCCAGTGGGGAAGCACCATAACAGTACCTTTTATTTTTCTGAAATTATTGTATCTGGTTCTCAGCTCACGGCAAAACCTTCATATCGGCAAAAGGCCAGAATACCACCATTGCCTTGCCCTTGATTAAATCAAAAGGCACAAAGCCTACATCCGGGAAGCGGCTGTCCTCTGAGTTATTGCGGTTATCCCCCATCACAAAGATATGCCCCTCCGGGATAGTAACCTTCGGATAATCCCCCCGGCATTTGCTGAGAATATAATTCTCAGTCTGCAGCTCATCATTGACAAACACGTTGCCATCCTTGATTTCGATAGTATCTCCCGGCACGGCAATCACACGCTTGATAAAATCACGGCTCTGATCCTTCGGATACTTGAAAATCAGGATTTCCCCCTTCTCCGGCGCACGGAGATGGTAGATAAACCTATTTACAATCAGCCGCTGCTGATTTTCCAGGGTAGGCCGCATAGAAGGGCCATCCACCAGATACGGCTCCACGATAAAATTGCGAATAATCATTGCCAGCACCACGGCAATTACAATGGATATTACCCAATCCTTGATTTCTTCCCCTAAATTATCCATACCAACACCTCTGCATTCTCTCTTGCTGTGCTGCTGTCACATCAGCACAATGCTGTAATATAGTAATAACATATAATAATATATACTGACATAACAACATGATAATACCACAATATAATATCACAATACCACAATACTATCAGCTATTTTTCAGAAACTGCCTGTAACGAAAAATAGAGGCTGACCAAAAAGGCAGCCTCTACAATTACCGGAATTAACGCTTCTCGCGGATACGAGCAGCCTTACCAGTGAGGTTACGGATGTAATACAGCTTCGCACGACGAACTACGCCACGACGCTTAACCTCAATCTTCTCCAAACGTGGGGAATGTACTGGGAAAGTACGCTCTACACCAATACCGCAGGAAATCTTGCGAACGGTGAAAGTCTCACGAACGCCGGAGCCGGAGCGCGCAATTACAACGCCCTCAAAAGCCTGGATACGCTCACGGGAACCCTCCACTACCTTTACCAGGCAGTTTACGGTATCACCCTGCTGGAAAGCCGGGATATCGCTTCTGAGCTGTTCTTTCTCTAATTCCTGAATAATGTTCATTTCATTTCCTCCTCTTTACGGACGTTCGTGCCAAGTGTTGGATTCTAATATAGCCTTGATCAGAGGACCGCCCAAATACCCCAATATAATATCACAGAGAAGAAAGACCTGTCAAGAAATTTTCAGCTAACAATATCCTATACTCATCAAATAACAGCCGTCTTTTTGCTGATAGCTGCCACCTGCTCAACTGTCATCTTGGCAACTCTGGCAATAACCTCGATGCTGATATTCTCCTTCAGCATGTTGTTAATCATTTCCATCCTGTTTTTTTCCATGCCCCTTGCTTCACCTTGTGCCACTATTCTATCCAGTACCTCACACATATTGGTTCCCTCCGTTTCAAAAGAATGATCTGCTATGCTTTCAGCGTAGCGCATATCCTTGGTCAAAACCGACATCAGCTTCAGCATGCTATCAGTATGCTGTATCTTTTTTGTTGATGGTATATACTCCCTGCCGCTATTAATCTGTACAAAATAGTCAGCAATAATCTGAAAATCACCTTTATATTTCTTTACCTGCTCAGGAGTGAGCCTCGGAACATCAATGAGATTTATTTTGAAATCATTAACAAATGGCTTCAATATATCCGGCACCTCAACCACATCATATAGGCTCATTGGCTTCTTCCAAGGAGTTTTGCCAAAATACAGCACCAGCGTTATGACAGGATATCGCTTATTGCGTACCCTGCGTTTTTTGCCAGTAATCTCATCAGCTACAACCTTATCCTGATTCATCTCATCACGATAGGAATCACCATCATAGCCAAAAACCCTTATAGGCATATCCCAATCTATAGCAATCTGGTTTTCAAAGCCAATCAGTGCCAGGCGAACATTGCACTTCACATCCATGCAATATTTTGCCACATCACGCTCTTGCTCATGCAACGTGCCATCATCAGCCTTATACTGAGAAAAGGGCTGAGCATCCACCAGGCTGTCCGCCTTGATAATCTCCCTGCCATCAAAAAGGCTGCCATTCACGATATCGGCTACAACATCATTATATGCCTCAAAATTCTTCTGTGCAATATCTTTTTCCCCCATAGCATATCCCCCTAGCTATTATCTTCCCCTAACATCTTCATTATAAAGCTATAAACAAACAGGCTGCTACCCAATAAAAACATTATAGTAACAGCCTGTCCATCAACACATATACAATTATACAATCTTCCCCATGGCTTCACGCACCACAGCCTCTGGCACATCGTTCCTGCCAGTGACAGTGCCAATGCTGCCATCCATCAAAATCCACTTTACCTTGCCGCCTACGGTCTTCTTGTCGTGGAAAATATCCCCATAGAGCTGGTCAACAGTACAGCCCTCTGCCCTGATTGGCAGATGCAATGCCTCAATAAGCCGGATGACACGCTCCACCGAAGCACCATCTATCATGCCCAGTGCCTGGCTGATGTGTGCCGCGCACACCATGCCGATGCCCACAGCCTCGCCATGGTTATACCTGGTGTAGCCAGTGTTCTTTTCGATGGCGTGAGCCGCCGTGTGGCCAAAATTCAAAATCGCCCGCAGCCCCAGCTCCTTTTCGTCCTGGCTGACCACCTCTGCCTTAATTTCACAGGAACGCGCCGTCATGTGCAGAGCCGCCTCGTTGTCAAGGCTCAGCACCGGCTCCGGATTATCCTCAAGATACCTGAAAAAATCATTATCATAAATAATGCCGTATTTGATAATCTCGCCCAGTCCCGTGTAAATCTCCCGCTTCGGCAGGGTTGACAGCGTATTTAAGTCCATAAATACCGCCTTTGGCTGATAGAAAGCACCAATCAGATTCTTGCCCAGCCGGTGATTTACCGCTACCTTGCCACCCACGCTGGAATCAACCTGTGCCAGCAGGCTGGTAGGCACCTGTACAAAAGGCACCCCCCGCATGTAGGAAGCTGCCACAAAGCCGGCCAAATCGCCAACCACGCCGCCTCCCAGGGCAAAAATCGGGGATTTCCTGTCCAGCCCCAGCTCTATGCATCTGGTAAACAAATCCTCCGCCACAGCCAGGGACTTGGAGCTTTCACCGGCAGCAATCTCGTAAACCTCCGCCTCAATGCCGCCCTGACGCAGCAAGCCTGAAAGCCACTCTCCATACAACGGTCCCACATTGGTATCAGTAATAATCAGCCCTTTGCCGGAAAAACTGCCCTGACGGCAAAAATCTGCTATTTTCTCTCCCAAGCCATTGCCAATATAAATATTGTAGCTGTCCTTCCCCAGCTCCACAGGTACTATACGCATGTCAAAACCATCTTTCTAAAAACACATTGCATAACACTATATAACATCTCATTATATAACTCTATATAACTCCGGATAACACTATGAAAATCCAAATAACACCACATCAAAGCCCCCGCAGCCTTACTCAATCAGCCCCAGGTTTCTCATGACATTCTCCACCTTGTCCGTATCCACAGGCTTGGAGGCATAAGCATCACAGCCCTGACGGAAGGCCTCATCCACATACCCCACATCTGCCAGGGCAGTCATCATAATAATCTTCAGGTGATCCTCATCCGCAACATTCTTCTGCCTTTCCAGCTGGCGGATTACCTTCAGCACCTTCAGGCCGTCCACCTTCGGCATCATGATATCCAGGCAGAGCAAATCATACGGGCTGTTGTTCTTTATAGAGTCCATATAGAGGTCAACCGCTTCCATGCCGTCAACTGCCACATCCACCTCACCATAGGTCTGCATGAATTTCTGCAAGAAATTGCGGCTAATGCGGTCATCCTCTGCTATTAAAATCTTCATTGTTATTCCTCCTAGCTGTTCAGCTTATCTTCGCAATACTTTAAAAGATCAAGAATATCGTCATCAGGCTCCTCATTCCCATCATCGTCCAAGACAGGTACATGCAGCTCCTTCGGCAGAGTATTTTCCGCCTCCGGCTCAGAACCGGATTTTTTCTTTTTCTCCCAATAAGGATTCACAAACACTGACTGGTCCTTCAGCTCCGTGTCCGCCTTATCTGCCAGCACCAGCGGTATGGTAAAGGTAAACCTGCTGCCTGCCCCCGGCTTGGATACCAGATGGATTTCTCCATCCATGGCAGTCACCAGCTCCTTGACAATCATCAGCCCAAGGCCTGTGCCGCCAAAACGCCTTGTGGTGGAGCCATCCACCTGGCTGAAAGGCTTGAACAGCTTTTCCTGTGCCTCCATGGTCATGCCGATGCCGGTATCCTCCACAAAGAACTCCAGCAGGCTCTTGATGCCCCGCTTAAAAGTCCTTGCCCCCAGGGTAATGGAACCCTTGGCTGTAAACTTCAGGGCATTATTCAAAAGATTGTGCAGTATCTGCCTGAGCCGCAGGGGATCCCCCTGAATAAACTGCGGCAAATCACTGCAATCAGGCGGAATAAACTCCAGCCCCTTGCCTGCTGCCACCTGCCCATGCAGGGCGCTAACCCTTTTCAGCAGCACATGCAGGTCAAGGTCAATCTTCTCTATGACCATCTTGCCGTTTTCCAGCTTGGCATAGTCAAGGATATCGTTGATGATTTTCAGCAAGTCCTCGGAGCACTGCTTTGCCGCCTGCAAATTCGCCCTCTGCTCCTCGTTGAGGGGCGAGCGCAAGGTCAGGTTGATCATGCCAGTCATGCCGTTAATCGGTGTCCTGATTTCATGGCTCATATTGGCCAGGAACTGGGTCTTGGTGTTGTTGGCAGCCTCCGCCATGCGCCGTGCCTCGGTAAGCTCCTTCTCCCGCTGCTTGCGCTTGGAAATATCTATCATGGTCAGCACAATCTGCTTCTCGTTTTCCTTCCACACCTGCGTCAGGAAAAACTGCAGCCAGATGGGCTCCTCTGTCACCCTTGAAATCACCGCCGCCACGAACTCGGCTGAAAAGCCGTCATCCAGCACGGCAGCCTCAATATTGTTGCGGATAATGCAGAACTTGCACTTATCACTCCTGCCGCAGCCATAGGGCATGCAGTTTACGCATTTGAACACATCCCCCAGCTGCTGCCCCAGTGCATCGTTATAGGTTCCACCCAGGGTTTCCAGTGCCGCCTCATTGACCTCCACAATCTCGCCCCTGATGCTCAAGCTGCAAATGCCTATCTTGGCAGCCTCGAATACAGAGCGCATATAGTACTGGTCGCTCTCCATTTTTCTTGCCAGCCCGTGCAGCCTTGTTATATCACGAAACACCGACGTACTGCCGATGATATTGCCTGCCTTATCATAACGGGGCGAGCAGGTAGCTGACAGGTACACCTGCACATCACCATGCATGATGCCTATATTTTTCCCCAGCCCCACTGTCCTGTTTTCCTTGATTGCCCTTGCTACCGGGCAAAAATAGCGTTCCTTGGTCTCCAGGTTCACCAGCCTGCATATATCAGCAAACAGCATCCTGCTGCCAGGCTCATAGCTACATTCAAAAATAGCTTCCGCAGCCTTGTTCATATATGTGATAAAGCCCTGCACATTGGTCAGCACAAAGCCGTCTCCCAGCCCGCCAAGAACGCTTTCCAAATCCCCGTAGGAAAAAGGGGTTCCTGTATCTACATGCACTACTAACGCCTCCCCTGATACCTGGCTACGTTGGTAATCATGCTGGCCATGCCGGACAAAGGCAGCTGCTGCAAAACAGCCCCCTTCTCATAAGCAGCCCGCGGCATACCATATACTACACAGCTTGCCTCATCCTGCCCCAGGGTAACAGAGCCTGCCTCCCGCATTTTCAGAAGCCCCCTTGCTCCATCATCCCCCATGCCTGTCAGGATTACGCCCATTGCCCTGTCCCCGATTCTTTCCGCTACGGAATTGAACAGCACATCCACGGACGGGCAATGCCCATTGACCTTGGGACCATGATTTACATCCAGCTGCATCATGTCCCCCAGCCTCTTTACCATCATCTGCTTGTCACCTGGCGCCACATACGCCCAGTTATTCTCCAGCCTGTCACCGTTTTCCGCCTCCTTGACGGAAATGTGGCACTCGTTGTTCAGCCTGTCAGCAAACAGCTTGGAAAACATAGGCGGTATATGCTGGACAATCACAATCGGCGGCAAGGGCGGCTGCAATGCCTTCAAAATCGCAGACAATGCTTCCGTACCGCCGGTAGAAGCTCCGATAGCTATCAGCTGCACTGCCTTGCCAGGCACAGGCACCTTGATCTGACTCATCGGCACAGACTTTGGCGGCTCCCTGTCCTCGCCCCGCATGGCAGACATCTGCTTCATATTGCTGACGATCTTGTTCATGTTGGCAGCGATTGTTTCCTTGTAGGAGTCCGTACTCATCCTGCTGCCATTATAAACAAAGCCATTGGCAGCAGACATGGTATTGGCAATAGCTGTAGTGGACGCCACCGTAGCAGTTGCCGCCTCCACCGCCGCCCGGGCTGTAACCGCTGTTTTCGGCACCTCCTGCACCACCTCTGCCATCCTGATGGTGCTGCTGCCCTCGGCTGGAAAGCTGGCTGTCAGGGACCTGGCAGGCGGCTTTTTGTCAGCCAGTAGCTCATAGGAAGCCAGCGGCCTTGGCGGATTGGCATCAGCCTGCTTCACCAGCTCCTCCACCTGCGCCAGCTGGGCTTCCTCAGCCTCTGCCTCCTGCTTTGCCTGTTCCACCATCAGCCTGCCGTGCTCCCGCGCCTTTTTTACCATATCTGCCATATCATCCATGTAGCTGCCGCTGCTCAGGGTGCTGGATGGCTTCTCAATAAACGCAAAAGCCCCTGCCTCCATGGCCAGTGCCTTGTAGGCAGGCCTGGAGCTTGACACAATCGTCGGCAGGTTGTACTGGACGATCAGGCGGCGCAGAAACTCAATGCCGTTCATGTTCGGCATTTCCACGTCCAAAATCATCACATCCGGGTCAAAGGACAAAATCTTGTCCCTGGCTGCAAAAGGCTCCCCTGCCTTCTCAATGGCACTGCCAGACGGCAGCCTGTTCTTCAGCCCCCTGGCCAGCACTTCCCGGAAAAACATCGAGTCATCAACTATTAAAACTTTTATTGCATCCATACTAAAGGATCACTTCTTTCGATAAACGGACGGCATCACATACTCAAAAGGTGCCGACTGCCTGTCAATTACTTCGGAGTGGCCCACAAACAAAAAGCCTCCCGGCTCTAAAAAATCATAAAACTTCCTCACCAGGGCATCCCTGGTGGGCGTATCAAAATAAATCATCACATTGCGGCAAAAGATGACGTGGAAGGGCTTCCTGAAAGGAAAAACCGGCGTCATCAGGTTGAACTTCCTGTATAGCACCTTTTGCTTCAGCCTGTCGGAAACCTGATAATTCCCATCAGGCAGGCGATGAAAAAACTCCGCCTGCCACTGTGCCGGAAGGCTCCTGACCGCCTCTCCCGTATAAACCCCGGACCTTGCCACATCCAGAATATCCTGGGACAGATCCGTTGCCAGCAGGGTTGTCTCCCATTCCGGCCCCCGCAGGGCGAAAAAATCCGCCATAATCATCGCCAGCGTATAAGACTCCTCACCACTAGAGCAAGCCGCACACCAGGTGCGCACATCACCATCCCTTATGCAGCTCTCCAGATAAGGCAGAACCTGCTTGCCAAAAAAGTCAAAGTGGTCCGCCTCCCGCATAAAAAACGTATGATGGGTGGTAATGGCCTCTGAAAGCAGCGTCAGGGCTTGCCCTGACGCATCCTCCAGCACATAATTCAGAAATTCCCTCTCATCGCCAAAGCCAGGCTGCCCATGCCTTTCATTGAGCAGCTTGAACAAACGCGATTCCAGCAGTGCTTTCTTCTCCAATGGCAGCTGTATGCCGAAATGCTGCTGAACCAGCTGGGCATACTGCTGAAATAAAGCCTCCTGCATAAAGCTCTCTCCCTCATTCTCCAAGCCCTAAAAGCTGCATAAGCGTCAATACTTGCCAAAGCCCTCATCATCAGTCAGGGCAATGGTCTTCGGCTTTACCCCCGGCCGTGCCGGCTTCACGGCACCTGACTCATTGAGGACAGGCTTCTGGATAGCATCCATCTTTGCAGGGGCACTTGCCGCAGCCGCCGGCTTAAAAAAGCCGCTTCCGGCACTTCCCAGCCTGAACTTGCCCACGTTGGCCTTCATGCTGTCAGCCTGAGCACTGAGATGCTGGCTGGCAGTAGCAGCCTCCTCGGAGGTGGAGGAATTGGACTGAACTACCTGGGATACCTGCTGCACGCCCTGATTGATCTGCTCCAGGGCAAGCTTCTGCTCATTGGAAGCCTTGGCAATGCTTGCCACGATGTCAGCTACGGAAGCCACATCCCCCACAATCTCGCTCAGTGCCTGGGCTGTCTTGTGGGCAATGCCGCGGCCTGCCTCCACTTTCTCCATGGAGCCCTCAATCATATCCGTGGTCTCCTTGGCAGCCTTGGCACTGCGGGCAGCCAGGTTGCGCACTTCCTCCGCTACCACGGCAAAGCCCTTGCCATGCTGTCCGGCACGGGCAGCCTCTACAGCCGCATTCAGTGCCAGTATATTGGTCTGGAAGGCAATCTCATCGATTACCTTGATAATCTTGGAAATATTCACGGAAGAAGCATTGATTTCCTCCATGGCAGCCAGCATTTCCTGCATCTCCTGGTTGCCCATCTCAGCCCGGTTCCTGGTACCTACGGTCAGCTCATTTGCCTTCTCCGCATTCTGGGCATTGCTTGCCGTCTGAGAAGCAATCTCAGAAATAGAGGCTGACAGCTGCTCCACGGAAGCTGCCTGCTCGGAAGCACCCTGGGAAAGAGCCACGCTGGCGTCGGACACGTTCTGTGCCCCGGCAGCCACCTGGTCCGCCCCATGATTGATTTCCAGCAATACATCGCGAACACGCTGGCGCATGATTTCAAAGCTGGCAGCCGCATCCCCCAGCTCATCGCCGGTGCTGGTAACAACCTCGGTTGCCAAATCGCCATCAGCAATCCTGTCCGCAGACTCGCTAAGCTGAATAAGGCGATTCTTCACATCCCGGTTAAACAGAATACCTGCAGCAGCAGAAGCCAGAACCATTGCCAATGCCACCATCACGATAGCAATAACATCCCTGTCCAGTTCCTCACTGATAGCTATATCGCGCTTCTTGGCTGAATCGTAACCCATATCGGCAATCTCATGAAGCTTGTCGGCAATGGCTTCATCATTCTTGACATAGTTGGTGGCAACAGCCGTTCTTGCACCTGACTCCAGCGGCTGCACAGCCTGCTGCCTGAGATAGCTGGCCGTGCTCTGGCGGAAATTGTTGTATGCCGTAGTCAGGGTTGCAATCTCAGTCTTTGCCTGATCGCTCTTGGCAGTCTGCTGCAGCACCTTCAGGCACTCATCTGCCTCATCCAGATTCTTCTCCATGGCAGCTGTGTATTCCTGCTTCTTTGCCGGATCATCACTGCGCAGCACCAGCAGCATATTTGCCCTGGCATGCTGGAAATGCATGCCCATCTCATAGGCATTGGCACTGGCCGCCACATCGTCAGCCATAATCTCCCTGTAGGTTGCATCCGTATCCCGTGCTACCGTGATGCCATAATAAGCAACGCCCACAATCAAAAGCTCCATGATGACCATGAATATCATCAGCTTGGTTCCAATTTTCATATTCTTAAATAACATCATATCTGCACCTCTATCTCAATACGCCGGACAATTACTGCATCCATGCGTTTATGATTTGACAGCTGCATCCCCCCGGATGCACCTTTATGGCTGCTTTTCCCCAGCACCGCTGCCATCCTCGGCCTGTTCAGCCGTCTCCCCGGCAGCACCGCCCAGAAGTTCCTGATCATCCTCGGAAAACAGCTTTTCCCAGTCCAGAAGCAGCACAACGCTTGACTCCAGCTTGCCAATGCCCCTGATGTACTTATTCTGGGAAGCACGCAAATCCGGCGGCGGTACCACGTTCTTCTCCGCAATGTCCAGCACCTCGGATACACCGTCCACAATAAGTCCGATGAGCACGCCATTGATTTCCACCACAATCACGCAGGTCCTGTCCGTGTACTCGCGGTACTCGCGCCTGAACCGTAGACGCATATCCACCACCGGGATAATCTTGCCCCGCAGGTTGATGATGCCCCGTACATAGTCAGGCACCTCTGGCACATTGGTAATCTTCTGAATGCCAATGATTTCAATAACCACCCTGATGTCAATACCGTAAACCTCATCCCCCAGGGAAAAGGTCAGATATTTGTCCTTCTGGGTATCTTCTTCCTCCATGAGATTTTTCTCATCTTCCACTCAAATCCCTCCCCAATTATGAATAAATCATATTATGCAGCATCTGCGGGTCCAGTATCAGGCTGATACTGCCATCCCCCAAAAGGGTGCACCCGCTGATGCCGGTTGTATTCATCAGCTTGCTGATGTACTGCGGCACAGGCTTTACCACGATTTCCTGTACCCCCAGCAGCTTGTCTGCCAGCACGCCAAAGGTCTTCTCCCCTGCTTCCAGCAGCAGCACAATCCCCTCTGACGGCTCCGTAATAGCCTCATCAATCTTGTACATATCATAGAGGCGCACCACAGGGCAGCACTTGCCCTGTACCATAATCATCTCCTGCCCGTCAGGGTCCTGGAAAATCTGCCCCTCCTCCGGACGGAAGGAACGGCTGATGCTGGTTATAGGTATCGTAAAGCTGGAACCGCCCACGCTGACGGACATGCCGTCAATAATCGCCAGCGTAAGAGGTATCCTGATAGTAGTGGTGCTGCCCTGTCCCGACTCGCTGTCCACCACAACATTGCCCCCCAGCGTCTTAATGTTGGACACAACCACATCCATGCCTACGCCCCTGCCGGAAAACTCCGTCACCTTCTCCTTGGTGGAGAAGCCAGGTGCAAAGATAAAGGAATAGATTTCCCTGTCGGTGTATTCCGCCTCCGGCTTGGTGAGAAGCCCGTTCTTCCTGGCGCGTTCCATGATTTTTTCCTTGTTCAGGCCGCCACCGTCATCCTTGATTTTGATAACTACCTCGCCACCGGCATTTTCTGCTGACAGGGTAACGGTTCCCATCTCCTGCTTGCCGGCATCCAGGCGCACCTCCGGCATCTCAATGCCGTGGTCGATGGAATTCCTGACAATGTGCATGAGCGGGTCAGAAATATGCTCATTGATGTTCTTATCAACCTCTGTTTCCTCACCAACCAGCACCAGCCGCGCCTTCTTGCCCAGCTTCTTGGTCATATCCCGGACGATGCGGTTCATCTTCTTGAAGGTACCCTCCAGCGGCACCATGCGCAGTGCCATCACGCTGTCCTGCAGCTCCCCATTAATCTTGTGCAGCTGCCTGGCAGCCTTCTGGAAATTGTCCAGCTCAAGGCCGGCCAGGTCAGGATTCTGGGTAACCATGGCCTCGGCAATAACCAGCTCCCCCACCAGATCCATCAGCTTGTCCAGCTTGTCCACCCGGACGCTGATCATCTGGGCTCCTTCCCCGTGATGCACAGGCGTCCTGCTGCCGGTTACAGGCGGAGGCGGCGGTGCCATCGGCTCCGGCCTTTCCGATACAGGCGGCAGCTCAGGCTTGATAGGCTCCGTGTTTTCCATGGCGTTGATTGCCACTGTCTCAGGTGTCGGCCAGTATTCGCACTCTGCCGTGCTGCTTAGCTCCTTCAGCTCCAGCTTCTCCATGAAAATGGTCTGGTCAAGCTCCTTCTTCACCTCATCATAATCCATTTTGGTAGTGAAGAAAATACGGAAACCCAGCGATTTGATGGTATCAACAGCTGTATCGTCCTCCAAAATCTTTTCCGGCAGGTTATGGATTTCGATAACCTTTTCCTTCAGGTTGTTCAGCACCCCAAAGGCGCGGACCTCCTCCATCTCGCAGCCTTCCTGAAAGAAGATAGTGGCTGCAAAGACATGGATGCCATCCTCCTTCTTGCCTTCCCCTGCCGCTGCCTCCCCGGGCTCCGGCGTCTTGGCTGCACCGATGTAATACTGCTTCGGCTTTTTCTTGGCGGCATTGGCATTCTTTGCCTTCCTGAGATCAATATCCGGGTCATCGCCATTTGCTATTTTCATCTCCCTGAGGAAATTCTTGGTATAATCCCTCAGCTCCTGGCTGCTCATGTCCGGCTGACCGCCATTATCCAGCTTGTCCATCTCAATGCGGATAAAATCCACCGCATTCAGCACGATATCCGTAATGGCTGTGGCATCCACCTTCTGCGGATGCAGCTCACGGATATAGTAGAAAATATCCTCTACCGAGTGTGCCAGGGTTGACACCTCATCGAACATCATCATGGCCGCGGAGCCTTTTATCGTATGCATGGCGCGAAAAATTTCATTTACATCGTCCACACTGAAGCCGCCGTTTTCCTCACTGCCCAGGGCAATCTGTTCCAGCTGCTCCAAAAACTGTCTGGTCTCGTAGATGAACACTTCTACCATAGGTTCTGCCACACAATCATCCCCAATCCTAAAAATTACTAATATCCCACTTTTTCATTATACATCAAAAACAGGCACTAGTCCAAAAATACCATACTATCACTTATATAGATTCAATATATGTTTTAAAAATCCTGCTTTTTCGTCAAAAAATTTTTATTTTCCCAGCTCAATAGCAAGGGAGCTGCCGTTACGCGTTTTTGTCACCTGAATTTGCTGGGAAACAGCCTCGATAAGCTCCTCACGATGGCTGATAATCGCCACCAGCTTGTTGCTGTCCGAAAGCTTCAGCAGGATTTCCATTGCCTTCTCAATGGATTTCTTGTCCAGGGTGCCGAAGCCCTCGTCTATAAACAGGGCATCCATGGAAATTCCTCCCAGCTCGGAGGATACCTTGTCAGACAAGCCCAGTGCCAGGCTCAGAGATGCCTTGAAGCTCTCGCCGCCGGACAAGTTCCTGACAGGGCGGCGCCGCCCTGTATAGTTATCCAGCACCTCCAAATCAAGATAGGTATGGCTCTTGTTCCCCAGCTCCTTCTCCTGCCGGTACAGCTCATACTGCCCGTCACTCATAGGTATCAGCCGCCTGTTGGCAGCCCGGATAATGCTGTCAAAGCCTGCCGCCTGAATATACTGCTCCAAGGTCAGCTTGCCCTTGCCGGTCTGACCGCTAACCAGGTTGTAGAGCCTGCTCATGATGTGCGCCTCATGCCTGGCAGCCGCAAACTCCCCCTGCAGCTCTGCGATTTTGGCACGGCGGCTGAGATTGTTCTCCCGGCGGCGGCTGATGCGCCCCAGTGCCTCCTGACATTCCTGCTGCTGCACCTTGTTCTCAGAAATCTTTCGCTGCAGCTGGCCACGGTATTCTGCCAGCTCCGCTTCACGGCTGCCGCCGTTTCCACCGTTACCACTGTTACCGCCGTTACCACTGTTACCGCCGTTACCACTGTTGCCACCGTTACCACTGTTACCGCTGCTACCGCCGTTGCCGATTTTAAGTGCCAGCTGCTCCAATAGCTGCCTCTGGCCTTCCCGGTCAGCGACAGCAGTCTTGGCATTCTCCCGCTCCTTGAGCAGCTTCTGCCTCTTTAGCTGCAATGCCTCCGTGTCCCTGCCGGAAGCTTCTGCCAGCTCCTTTTCCACCTGCTGCAGCCTTTTTGCCCTGCTCTGAAGGTCAGCAGCTGACTCACGCTTTTTTTGCAGCAGGGCTGCCAGCTGCCCTGCTTGCAGCTGCACCAGCTCATAGAGCTGCCTGAGACCTGCCTCTGCCGGAATTTCCATGGCAAAGGCCTCACCCCTTGCCACAGCCTCCAGCCAGCAGCCGGATTTCAGGCATTCCAGCATGTAGCTCCCTATCTGGCTGTCCAGGGTGGCCAGCTCCGCCCGGGCTGCTGCCGCCTCCGCTGCTGCACTGCTTCTCGCCGCCTCCGCCTTTTTCTCCTGCTGCTGCAATTTCTTTACATCCGCCTCCGTAACCGCCTTTTCCGGTAGTTCCGCAGGAGACGGATGCATAGTAGCACCGCACACAGGACAGGGCTGTCCTGCCACCAGCTTTTGAGCCAGGATGCCTGCCCTGTTCCTCTCAAGCTGCATCTCCCCATCCAGCCTTGCCCTCATGGCAGCGGCATGGGCGGACTGGGCTGACTCCAGCCCCTCCTGCAGCTCCGCCAGCCGTTTTTTTGCCCTGCCGTACCTGGGCACCTGCTGGCTCTGCAAATTACCCAGCCTGTCCGCCAGCTCCCTCAGGGCATTGATTTCCTGCTGGCAGGCCGCCAGCCTTTCAGGCACGCTGGAAAGCTGCTCCCTGCCGGACTGCAAGCTGCGGATTTTCTCCTGCAGTGCCTTTTCTGCCTCCGCCATCTGCTGTTCCCTCTTTTCGCAGTCAGCCAGCCGCTCCCGGAGCCCTGCCAGCTCCTTTACCAGCCCGTTGTATTTTTTGAGATTATGCTCAGTGTTCTCCGCCAGTGCCAAATCCTTCTGCAGCTCCTGCAAGGCCTCCCGCAGGGCGGCAAGCTTCTCCGCCAGCTCCGCCTCCATCGGCACGTCCGCCTCTATGGCCCTGTCCAGAAGGGACAGCATTTCCTCTATGCTGCCAATGCCGCCGCTCTTTCGCAGCTGTTCCTGCAGCTGGCTAATTTCCTCCGCCAGTGGGCTGCCCGGCTCCGCCTCCGCATCACAAAAATACTGGATCAGGCTCCTTTCCAGCACATCTGCCGCCTTAATCGCCTTTCCCCGGCGTTCCCTCAGCTGCAATTCCATGGCCTTGTAGCCCTCGGTCATGAAGATGTGCCGCAAAATGCCGGTACGTTCCTCGGTTTTGGCATTCAAAAGCCCCCAGAACTCCCCCTGGGCAATCATGGCCAGCTGCTTGAACTGCTTTTCATCCACATGGAGAAGCTCCTGCACCGCCTGATTGACCGCCTTGATGCCCTCGATAGGCGTATCATCTCCCGGATAAAGCACCGCCTTCTCCTTTTCCAGCTTAAAGCCGGTGCCTCGCTTCAGGGGGCGCATGTAGGAGGGCTGGCGGTAAATCCTATATATCCTGCCCTGATGGGCAAAAGTAAACTCCACATAGCTCTCCGTCCCCGGCGGGGCATACTCGCTGCGCAGGCTGTCCGTGCTGCGGTAGCTGCCGCTGGCAGCATCAAAGAGGGCGAAGCAGATGGCATCAAAAATCATGGTCTTCCCGGCACCTGTTTCCCCGGCAATCAAAATCGGCATATTCAAATCAAAGCTCTGAAAATCTATCTCCGGCATCCTGTCCCCATAGGGGCCGATGCCGCTGATAACCAGCTTAATGGGCTTCATCCACTACACCTGCCTTTGCACCAATCTCCTGCATAACCGCCATTTCTTCCTCGCTGATCTCCTGTCCGTAGACCAGCCGGTAAAAATCCCCCACCAGCTCGTCAAAGGAACGCAGCTCCGCCGCCCGGAACACATCCTCCTGCTCCAGCGCCATGGTACGGGAATTGCGATAATCCAGCTTGACGGCGTTGGGATAGTAGCCCTGAATAATCCCCATGGCGTTGTCCAGAGGCTCCTCATCCGTCAAGGTAACGTAGATATAATCATCTGTATCCTGCAAGTTCTCCCGGCTGACCAGCTGCTCCAGCCTGCCGGTCAGGTGCCGCAAATCACGCCTTGGCTTCAGGGGCAGCAATTCCACTGCCACATGGCCGGCCCCATCAATATCTACAAGCGGCACGCTCTTGTCATCGTTGCACTCCCCCAGGGAGTATTTCAAGGGGGAGCCTGCATAGCGCACATTTTCCCCGCCTGCCTGCTGGGGCCTGTGGATATGCCCCAGGGCCGTGTAGGCAAAAGGCGCAAAATTATCCGCCCCGATCTGCTCCACCAGCCCCACCTGCTGCACGGCAACGCTCTCCGAGCCTGCCAGCTCCGGCAGCAGGCTGCTGCCAGCTACAAACTGGTGGGCCACCAGCACATTGCAGGCTTCAGGATTGATATCTGCATGCCGCAATATCACCTTTACCGCCTGGTCATAGCTCTCAATTTCCTCATCAGGAAAAAAATGACGCACCTGTGACGCCTTCACAAAGGGCAGAAGGTAAAAATTCACCCCGTCAATGCACCTGTGGTAAAGCTCCCCCTGATACCTGGCAGCAATATAAATCCCCTTGGCCTCGAAGAAGCTGCTGCCGAAGTTCAGCCGCTCATCCGAGTCATGGTTGCCGCTGATCATGAACACCTTTATCCCACGCTCTGCCAGCCTGTTCAGAAAATAATCCAGCAGCCGCACCGCCCCCTCGCTGGGCACAGACCTGTCGTAAATATCCCCTGCCAGCAGCACGCCATCCACCTGCCGCTCATATGCCAGCCGGAGCACCTCGTCCAGTATATAACGCTGCTCCCCCAGCAAGTCAAAATCCCCCAGTGACCTGCCCAGATGCAGATCCCCCAAATGCAAAAGCTTCAAACCGCACACTCCTTTCACTGACTGTGATTGCAACTGCAATTACGATTAGGATAGATGATATATATATACATGTATGTATGTAACATTTCAGATGCAATATGCAAATAATCTGCACGCAAAAAGCGCAGCACGGGTACTGCCATCCACCGGCAATGCCCCATGCTGCACCACATCATGCGCCATCCGTATACAACTCTGACAGATTGCTCTTTTTCACCTTGGCAAGCTTAATCTGCTGGATAAAGGCCTCCTTGATAGCCGTTATCAGCTTTGCCAGATGCAGATCCTTGCCATCAAAAGGCACAAAGCCCCCTGCCATCACCTGATGGCCGCCACCGCTGCCAAAGCCTGCCAGGGCTCTTGCCGTAATCACACCGGCATCCAGGCCGCTGCTGCACCGTACTGACAGCTTGAGCCCCTTTTCCTTCTTGGAATACACCACCGAAAAGCTGACCGCCACAAGGCTCAAGATAAAATCCGAAACTGATGCCACCAATGCCTCCGGGCAGTTTTCCCCGGCAAAAGCAAAGGCCGTATCCCCGTCGTACAGCTCTATGCTCTCTATGGCCTTGGCATAAGCCTCCAAATCCTTGAATTCCAGCTCCGAGTTTTCCAGGTAATAAATGGTATCCCCGTCGCAGAAGGCAAACAATCTGGAGAGCATATCCAAATCCAGCTGGCTTACCCCCCTAGACAGCTTCGCCGTATCGCTGCGGATGCCAAAGGTCAGCACCAATGCCGTCTTCTCATCCATAGGAATCTCATTTTCAAAAAAATAGCTGGCAATAATCGCCGCACAGGAACCCACCTCCGGGCGAATATCCGAAAAGCGGTACTCAGCCGCAAAAAATGTGGGATGATGGTCAATGCTGGCAATTTCTACACCCCTGGTATCATCCACATTGGCATTGTACTTCTGTGAGTCAATCAGGATAATCTCATCGTCCTCCCGCAGGATATCACTGATATCCACCAGCCTGCTGAAGCTGATGCCCAGCTTTTCCATGATATAGTTTGTGTTGAACCTTTCAATCTTGCCCTGATAGCACACCGTGGACTCCACGCCGCAGTGCCTGAGAAGCTGCTGCAGCCCGTAGGCGGAGGCTATGGCATCCGGGTCCGGGAAATTGTGGGTCTGAATATATACATGCTCATGAGTAATCGCCCTCAAGAGCCCATTTAACTGCTCCGTCATGAAACTACCTCCCTGTATAATTTCCATCTGACAATATATAGTATAATCTACTTACGCCTTTACTGCACTAAAATTTTTTCCAAAATCCAAAAATGTTTCCAAAAAGAGAGATATTTGCTATAATATCACTGTGTTAGGAAAATTTTATGAAGGAATGTGATTTAATGATACCTGAGAAGTTTATGCAGATTGGTGCCATGATTATGCAGAACCCTGAGATGCTCCAGAAGCTGGCTGCTGCCAAAAGCCCACAGGAAGCATATGAAACAGTAAAGCCTGCCCTGGGGGATATGAGCCTGGAGGAGTTCCTGGCTGCTGCCGCTACCCTGGCACCGATGATTCCACCTGACCTGACTGATGAGCAGCTGGATGCCATGCCTGCCGGCAACATCATCCGCGCCTTCAGGGGCTGGGTAAAGGATCTGCCACCTCTCCAGTAAGCAGCAGTCAGCTTAGAAACGGCAAACAGACCACCAAAAAGGGACTATCCCCCATGACAGGCTTGAACGGCTCTATGCCGCCAGCCGGCCTGGCAAGGGGACAGTCCCTTTTTCTATGGACATTTCATTAGTACAGCTTGCCTGCTAACAAGCATTTTCAGCCAAACAGCCTGCAAGGCTTAGTAAAACAGCTTCAGAGCCTTGGGAATGGTCTCGATTTTCAGCGGCAGCTTCGGCCCCAGCTCCCCGTCCAGGTCGCTGACCAGCTCCGTATCACAGGACACCTCAAAATTTGCCGCCTGGCGATAGATGACCTCCTTGCGCCCCGTCACATCCTTGCCAGCCAGCAGCTCTGCCGTCAAGGTCATCAGCTCCGCAATATTGCACTGCTTCACCAGCAAAAGGTCCAGCTTGCCATCCTGCACGCTGGCCAGCTTCGCTGCGTTCTTGAAGCTTGCCACCACGCTGCTGTTCACAATCAGGAACAGGAAAACCTTCTCCCGGATTTCCTCATCTTCCGTCCTGATGGTAACATCCAGTGCCTTGAACTGGGGCAGGGTTTTCAGCCCCTGCACATAGTAGGCCAGCTTGCCGAAGGTATTTTTCAGCTTGGTGTCCACCTCGTGGGCAATGGAGGTCACCATACCGGCACTGGCCACATTGATGAAGTATTCATCCCCCACCTTGCCCAGGTCAACTTCCATCACCTTCCCCTGAGCAATCCTGTCAAAATATTCCTTTGTATCAAGCCGCAGATAGGTGGCAAAATCGTTAGATGTGCCGCTGCCGATAATGCCCACAGGCACATCAAAGCCCTCATGCATGACGAGATTTACCACCTCATGGACGGTGCCATCGCCCCCTGCCGCAATAACGCCCTCCGGCTCCGCCTGGCGGATGAACTCCGCCAGATCCTTATTTTCCGGGGTAGTGCGGTAAGGTATCACCATGCAGCCCCGCCTTTGCAGCTTGCCAATAATATTGTCCAGGCTGCGCTTGAACTTCGCCTTACCGGACACGGGATTATATACCAGTACAATCTTTTTCATAACAATCAGGCAGCCTCCTTGCCAGAAGTTGTGTCCTTGAACACGCCAATGCGCCTCAATGCCCTGATGCTGTAGGCACCAATCATCGGAATGCGGGCAATATCCTCCTCCAGCATGCCGCCAATGACCAGCAGCACTGCTAGATATACGATGCAGCCTACAGGCACGGCTGCAAAGGTGGAAAATACGTTGCTGCCCCACCATTCCATGGTAAAGCCGTAGAAGAAATAAACTGAAACCGCCATGACCGCCGCAGCCGCAATGGTCTTGATAAACTGAGGCAGCTCAATCCGGTAGCCTATATAGCGATGGATAAAGTACATATTGATGATGGCCGCCACACCCATATCGGCAGCCGTAGCCCAGGCCGCACCCATGATGCCCAGGGACGGCTGTGCCGTCAGCACCCAGTTCAGCACTACCTTGAAACCGGCGGCAATAATCATGTTCACCATAGGGATGGAAGGATGCCCCAGCCCCTGCAAAACTGCCGTAGAAACCTGATGCAAGCCCAGCAGCACAATGCTGAAGGAAGACACCAGCACCGCAGGACCTGCCCCCGGCGCATTGTAAATCAAGGTGGAAATCGGCGTTGCCAGCACAAAGACGATGACAAAGGCCGGGAAGCACACAAAGTTGGAAATGCGCACCCCGGAAGCCGTCTGGCTGAATACCAGCTTGTCATCCTTCAAGGCCCGTGCCTTGGAAATGGCCGGTACCAGGCTGACCGCCAGGGAAGCCGTCAGGATGGTGGCAAGGTTCACCAGTGGCACAGCCATGCCCGTAAGATAGCCGAACAGCTCCGTGGCCTCGTTGACGCTGTAGCCTGCCACCTCCAGCCGCTGGGGCACGATGGCCAGGTCGAGGTTGGACACCACCGGCAGCATGATGCTGGCAGCGGACACCGGCAGAGACAGGGCAAAAATACGCTTGATAATCTTCCAGGTGGAGGAACGCTCCGACTCCGGCAGGGGCTTTATATCCCTGCCATACTCATTTTTGATGTCCCTTTCCAGCTTCCAGTGGAAATACACCAGCACCAGAAGGCCGGCCACTGCACCGGCAAAGGCACCCAGGCTGGCACCTGCCGCCGCAAAATCCAGTCCCCAGGGCAAAAACAGGCTGGCGAACAAAATCATGGTGACAACCCGGAAAATCTGCTCCACAATCTGGGAGACAGCCGTTGGCGTCATGCGCTGCCAGCCCTGCAAATATCCCCTTGAGCTTGCCAGAAGCGTCACGAAGAAAATCGCCGGTGCCAGTGCCACCACGGACCAGTATGCCCTGGCATCCCGGATGAAGTGCCAGTCAATCAGCCATTGGGCGCCAAAATAAGTCAGGGCAGTAAAAATCAAGCCCGTCACAAACATCAGGGACATGGAAATCCTGAAAATCCGCTTTGCCCCGAAAATATCCTTCAGGGCCACCCGCTCTGCCGTAATGATGGAAATCGCCACCGGCACCCCTGCCGTAGAGACACTGAGGGCAAAAAAGTAAATCGGAAATGCCATCTGGTACAGCCCGATACCCTCGCCCCCCAGGATTCTAGACACAAAAATCCAGTTCAGGGAACCGATAACCTTCACCACTACACCAGCAACCGTCAGAATCAGGGTGCCCTTCAGAAAGGACTCCGCCTTGCTGGATTTTTTCTTCTCATCAACTTCTTTTTCCTGCATAACGAGAAACCTTCACCGCCTTTTTAGTGGGATTTGCCTCAGTTGCAAATCCTTCCTAATCTAGCTATAATTAAGAAAGGGCTATAAACATAGCCTCTCCATCTTACACTATAACAGCAAAATTATATCATCTAATACAAAACTCTGCAAGCAGACTATTTTTTTGAGAGGAGGCAGGAGCCCGGCTGCCTGATGAAGCCGGGATTCCTTACACATGAGCGTAAACTTACTTGACTTCAACATTTCCGTGGGCAGAAAGAAACCCCGCACCATCCCGGGCCTGCCCAATCAAAGCACCTGTCCTTTCTGCGATGTGGAAAACCTGACCGGCATCCTGGCCACCGAGGGCAATATCATCCTGCTGAAAAACAAGTACAATGTCATGGTGCCCTCGGACCAGCTGGTGCTGATTGAAACTGACCAGTGCGAAAGCGACATTCCCGACTACACCCCGGAGCACATGCACAGGCTTATCCGCTTCGCCCTGCGCCACTGGCTCACCATGACCAACTCCGGTGACTACAAGGCAGTGGTGCTGTTCAAGAACTTCGGCCCTCTCTCCGGCGGCACAATCCGCCATCCCCACATGCAGATTGTGGGCTTTCCGGAAATCCAGCCGGAGCTGATGTATGACCCGAAGGAGTTTGACGGCATCCAGGTAGCAGAAAAAAACGGCGTGGAGATAAATATTGCCACCCAGCCTCATGTGGGCTTTACGGAAATCAACATCAATCTGCTGCCAGCTGCCTACTCCGACAAGGTGAGCTTCGCTGACGGCACTGAGCAGTCACCGGCACCCCTGCCCCTGCCAGCAGCCATGAACGCTTTGGCGGACTACATCCAGGGGGGCGTGTCCTTTCTCAGGGACATCCATCAGAGGGAGAGCTTCAGCTACAATATCTTCTTCTACATCTACGAGGGCAGGGTGCATGTGCGCCTGATGCCGCGCTACCCTACCTCGCCGCTCTTTATCGGCTACAACATCCATCTCAGCCCTACCAACAAGGAGCAGACAGCTGCTGCCCTCAGGGAGAAGATATTGAACTATTGATACAAAAAATTGGGACTGCCACCAACGCAACAGTCCCAATTTTTTTGTCATATTTTTTAGGTAATCAAGCCTCTTGCTAAGATGAAGAACAGCATTACCGGCAGCACATACTGCAAATACGGCTTCCATCGGCAGGAAATCTTCATGCCGCTGCCAATATTCGCCTCCTGCAAATAATTGTCAAAGCCCCAGCCATACCTGCTGACGCAGAACAAAAGATAAATCAGGGAACCGCCCGGCAGCAGCAGGTTGCTGACAATGAAGTCCTCGCTGTCCAGAATCCCCCTGTCCCCCAGCAGCGTCACATGGCTCCACTCGTTGAAGCCCAGCACGCACGGCATGCTGCCCACCAGAATCAAAATGCCGTTAAAGATGACCGCCTTCTTGCGGCTCCAGCCAAAGGTATCGATGAACAAAGCTATAATGTTTTCAAACACCGCCAGCACCGTAGACAGGCTGGCAAAAGTCATAAACAGGAAAAACAGGCTGCCCCACAGCTGCCCCCCTGACATGTTCACAAACACGTTAGGCAGGGTAATAAAAATCAAGGACGGACCGGCATCAGGCCGCAAGCCGAAAGCAAAGCAGGCCGGGAAAATAATCATGCCTGCCATAATAGCCACAAAGGTATCAAGGGCACAGATGCGGACAGATTCCCCAGCCAGTCCATGAGCCTTGGACATATAGCTGCCAAAAATCTCCATGGAAGCGATACCCAAAGACAGGGTGAAAAACGCCTGATTCATGGCGGCAGTAATCATATTGCCAAAGCCTACATGCTCCACAATATCCCAGTTGGGCATCAGAAAGAACTTCATGCCCTCCGCAGCCCTTTCCAAGGTCAGGGAATGTACCGCCAGCACCACAATCAGCACCAGCAGTGCCCCCATCATCACCTTGGTAACACGCTCCAGTCCCTTCTGCAAGCCAAAGCTGCACACAAAAAAGCCAAGGACAATGGTCAGCACCGTCCAGAAAGCCATCTCCAAAGGACTTGCCAGCAGGCTGTTGAACACGCCGCCTACCTCCTCAACGGACTGGCCGGCGTAAAACTCACCTTGCAAAAACTTGAAAAAATACGTCATCATCCAGCCTGACACCGTGGTATAATACAGCATCAGGATGATATTGCCTGCCAGGGCAGCCCAGCCGTGGAGCTGCCACAGCTTATTCTCCGGCTTCAGCACCCGGTAGGCACTCACCGCACTCTTTCGGGTATGCCGCCCTACAGCCAGCTCCATAGTCAGCACCGGCAGCCCCATAATCAGCAGGAACAGGAGATAAAACAGCACAAAAAAGCCGCCGCCATTCTCGCCTGCCACATAAGGAAACCGCCATACATTGCCTATGCCGATGGCACAACCGGCACTAACCAGAATAAACCCGATACGGGAATTAAAGGACTCACGCGCCATCTAAAACTTTCCTCCTACACAAAAACATTCACAAGTCAGTATTGTAATATAAAACAGACAAGTATGCAAATGAAATTTGTTCTATGTATACAAAAAGAAAGCACCCGGCAGATACCAGGCATGGCAGGCAGGGCAGCTATGCTATCCATTCATGCCTCGGGATTGTCCAGCACATCCACACAGTCCTGAAAATCAATGTACTCCCCTCGCACCGCAAGGATATTTCCCTCGTCAATAAACTTTTCCAGCCAGTCGTAAAAAGTCTCCATGCTGTCAAATTTCCAGGACTTTGACTCCAGCCATTCCTTCAGCCGGTGCCTGCTGGTAAAATCCTTTTCAAACCTCACTACCACCACTCCCTTGCATATTGCAAAAATATATAGGGGGATTGGCTATCCCCAACCTAATCATTTTCTATAGCTGTCCAGCCCTGCAAAGCAGAACTTTTTGATATGGCTCAAAAGCTCCCCGTCACTGCAGCTGATATGAACCATCTTCTGATACTCAATATTGCTGTGCTTGCCATAAGTCACCAGCAGTATAGGCGCCATAAAGCAGAAAAAGCAGATGTACAGCCTGATATCGTCCATGGCCAGCCCCGTATAATCGCTGAACAGCTTCAGGGCCAGGCTTCCCTTCACCTTCACCACCTGCATCAGCACCGCGCTGACATGGGCAGACTGATCCGTGTGCATAACCTCCCGGCTCCAGACCTGCATCTGCCAGTTTTCCCTGCTCCATGCCTGCTCCGCCACCATGTCCACCAGGGCCGAAATCTTCTCCCTGGGGGAGCTGTCCCTGCTGGCAATCTCCCGGAGGCTGTCCTCATTGACCATGAACTGGTGTATCTGATACAAAAGAGCCTCATACAGCCCCTCGCGGCTGCCAAAATGATAGTTTATGGCCGCCAGGTTCGTCCCTGCCATCTGGCAGATTTCCTTGCTGGTCACCAGGGAAAAGCCCTTCTGGGCCGCCAGGATACCGGCACATTCCAAAAGCCTTTCCCGTGTCTGCCTGCCGTCATCCCGCTGCTGCCTCTTAGGTTCACCTTTTTTCAGGCTTCCTGTTTTTTTATTTTCCATGTTCATAAAATACCCACCTGACCTTTTACACAGTTTTATTATAAAACAGCCAGCCCGACAAAGGCAAGGTTACGGCAGCGATAATCAGCAGGGGCACAAAATCCCCCAGCAGCTCACCTGCCGCCGCCCCCTCCAGATAAATCCGCCGCACCGCATCCACCGCAAATCGCAATGGGTCTGCATAAGTGGCGTACTGCAAAACATCAGGCATGTTGATAACCGGCGTTGTCAGCCCCGACAGCAGCACCATGGGCATCATCAGCACCATCAAGTATACCATGACCTGCTGCATACTATCTGAAATGGCGGAAATCATCAGCCCCACGCCAATCAGGCTGAAAATAAAAAGTATCAGTGCCAGATACAAGGTCACAAGAGAGCCTGCAAAAGGTATCTGGAACCAGAACCTGGCGATGCAGAAAAGAATCGTGCTCTGCACCAGCCCGATCAGCATGGGTGGCACCGCCTTGCCCAGCAAAATCTCCGCCGGGGACAGGGGCGTAACCATCAGCTGGTCAAAAGTGCCCTGCTCCCTTTCCCGGGCAATGGACATGCCGGCCAGCAGCAGCACCTGCACGAAGGCAATCATGGCAATCAGCCCCGGGGAAAAAATCCAGCGTGTAATCTGATTGGGGTTGAACCAGGTACGGCTCCTGACCTCCACCTGTCCCCCGGTGAGGCCTGCCTCCGCCAGCCGCTCCCGGTTCCATGCCGCCACCACCTGCCCGGCATAGCCTGTTGCCATCCCGGCTACGGAACTGTTCCTGCCATCGGCTATTACCTGCACCTCTGCCAGCTCACCCCGCTGCAGCTTCTGCTCAAAGTCCCGGGGTATCACCACCGCCATAATAATCTGCTCACTATCAATCAAGCTGCCCAGCTCATGGGGGCTGGTCAGATAAGCCGCCTGCTGAAAGCAGCCGGAACCGGCAAAGTGCCCCAGAAGGCTCCGGGAAGCCTCGCTGTGGGACTCATCTACCACAGCATAGGGTACATTATCAAGGTTGTAGCTGGCGGCATAGCCGAACAAAAAACCCTGCATCAGGGCAGGCACCACCATCATGGCCCGCATCCTTTTGTCCTTCAAAGTAGTCAAAAGCTCCTTCTGGCACATAAAAAGCAGGCGGCGCACAAAAACCACCAGCTTTTCCTGCCACAATCCTGCCATCGTCATCATCCACCCCTTCTTAATCCTGCCATCGTCATCACCCAAACCTTCTTGCTCCTGCCATCATCATCACCCAACCCTTCTTTTCGTCAGCCGGAAGGCCAGCCCGATAAACAGCCCCCCATAGCCAGCCAGCAAAAGGCACTTTTCCACAATCAGCGGCCAGTAGTTGCCAGCCAAAAACAAGGATTTTATCAGCTGTAAATAATGGGTGGCAGGAAAAATCTGGCTGATGACCTGGATGGCCAAGGGCTCTGAATGCAAATCAAAGAGAAAGCCTGACAGCATCATGGAGGGCAAAAAGCTCACCAGCATGGAAACCTGGCAGGCAAGGAACTGATTCTTGGTCACGGCGGAAATGGTCAGCCCCAGCCCCAATGCCACGATGATATACAGCATGGAGGCAAATAAAATCACCGCCAGGGAGCCCCGCATGGGCAAATCATACAGCACACGCCCCACCACCAGGCACAGGCAGAAGCCGATAAAGGCCACGCAGAAATAGGGGATGATTTTGGACAGCACGATTTCCAGAAGGCTGGCCGGGGTGACAAAGATGGCTTCCAATGTTCCCCGCTCCCACTCCCGGGCCATGACCACTGCCGTCAGGAACACGCCGCATAGCGTCATGACCATCATCAGGATGCCCGGCACGAAAAACCAGGTGCTGGTATTGGCATCGTTGAACCACACCCGGCTTACCACTGTTGCCTGTCCCACGGCAGCTGTCCCTGCTTGACCGTATGAGGCCGACAAGGCGTTATTGGCAGCCCATGCCAGCACCGCCGACTCAATATACCGCTGGGCGGACATGGCGGTAATCGCCTCCACTCCATTTAGGAGCACCTGCACCTCTGCCCCGCCTGTGGTTGCTCTGGCAGCAAAGTCCCCCGGCACCACAACGGCGGCATGCACCTCATGGGACAGCAGCATTTTCTCCGCTTCCTTCATGCTGGTAACATAGTGAGGCGAAAAATACTCGGAGCCCTCCACAAAACTCACAGCCGACCTAGCTGTGGGGGAGCTGTCTAAAAGAACTACCGCCACCGGCACATTCCGCACATCCAGAGACATGCCGAAGCCCATGATGATGATCAGGATAATGGGCAGAACCACCCCCATCAAAAAGGTGCTGCTGTCCCTTTTGATCTGCAAAAATTCCTTTTTCACCAGTGCCCAAAGCCGCCCCGGGCTAAATGACCTGCCAGCTTCGGCCGGTATTCCAAGCCCTCTCCGGCTGAATGACTTATCAGCCATGCTTGCCACTTCCTTCCTGCTGCCTTGCCTGTTCCACGATGGCAATAAAAATCTCATTCATACCGGCCCCCGGCATTCCCAGCCGCCGGCGGATTTCTTCCGGGCTGCCCAGAATCAGCATTTCCCCGTGGTCCTGAATCATGATGCGGTCACAATACTCCGCTTCCTCCATAAAATGGGTAGTGACAATAATCGTCGTACCGGCAGCTGACAGCCTGGCAATCTGCTGCCAGAAATTCTGCCTTGCCTCCGGGTCAATGCCGCTGGTGGGCTCATCAAGAAACAGGATTTTCGGCCTGTGCAAAAGTGCCGCCGCCATGGACAGCCGCTGCTTGTAGCCCAGGGGCAGGCTGTCTGCCACCTGCCCAAGCTTTTCCGAAAGGCCGAACTCCCCCACCACCTCATCAATGCGCCGGGAGAGCTTCCTGCCCCACAGGCCGTATATGCCGCCATAAAAATGCAAATTCTCCTGCACCGTCAGGTTTCCATAGAGGGAAAACTTCTGCGCCACATAGCCGATGCCCTCCCTGGCCTTGTTCCTGTGGCGGCGCACATCTACTCCCCCCACAAAAAGCTCCCCGGAGGTGGCCGGCAGCAGGCCGCACAGCATACGGAATGTAGTGGTTTTCCCGGCGCCATTGGGGCCCAGCATGCCAAAGACCTCCCCCCTGTACACCTTGAATGAGGTATGGGACACAGCTGTAAAATCCCCGAATTGCTTGACTAAATCATGGACAATGATATCTGCCTCTGCCGTGCTTTTATCCTCTGCCCCTGCCATTTCTGCCATAGCAGCCGGTGCCGCCACAGACCGCCCCTCAGCCTCCCCTACAGCCTGCTGACCGGCTGTCCGCCTGACGCCTGCGCCGTTCATGCCCTTTAGCCCCCTTGGCCAGTCCTCCTGCAATTCGGCCGGGGTTCCCTTTGCCAGCAGCCTGCCCTTGTCCAGCATGTAGACCATCTGACAGCGTTCTGCTTCCTCGCCGTAGGCGGTATTGACCAGCACCGTCAGCCTTTCCTCCTGCACCAGCTGCAAGAGGATTTCCCACAGCTCACGCCGGGAAAGGGGGTCCACCCCCACGGAGGGTTCATCCAGCAGCAAAAGCTCCGGGGATCTGACCAGGGTACAGATAAGCCCCAGCTTCTGCTTCATGCCCCCGGACAGCCTGCCAGCCAGCCTGTCCGCAAACCAGGACATCTCCGTCATAGCCAGCAGCTTGCCTACACGCTTTTCCCTGGTATCCTGCGGCACCCCGTGCAAATCCGCATACAGGTCAATGTTTTCCTGCACGGTCAAATCCTCATACAGGCCGAATTTCTGAGGCAGATAGCTGATGAGGGACTGCACCCTCTGAGGCTCCCTGGCCACATCCATACCTGCCACCTGCAAATGGCTGCCCTCTCCCAGTGGCAAAAGGCCGCACACCATCCGCATGAGGGTGGTCTTCCCGGCGCCATCCGGGCCCACAAGGGCGGTTATCTCCCCGGCTGCCACCTCCAGCCTCACATCCTGCAGCACCACGCCGGACACCATGAGCTTCCTTGACTCTCCCATTTCCTCTGCTGATACCCTGAGATGATTTTCCCCGGCAGCTGCCTGCAACCTGTTTCCTGACATTTCCCTCACCTCAGCGCACTATCCTGACTGTGGCCGGCATGCCCAGCCTCAGCACATTATCTGCATCATCCACATAAACCCGTACCTCATAAACAAGGGAAGTACGCAGCTCCTCCGTCTGCACCTGCTTCGGTGTAAACTCGGCTGTGCCGGAAATATAGCCTACCTGCCCATCGATTGCCTTGCCCGGCAGGCTGTCAATATACACCCGTGCCTGCTGTCCTTCGTATACCCTGCCCAGCTCCGTCTCCGGCACATAGGCACGCACCCATTTCTTGCCCGGCAGGGACAGCTTGAACACAGGCCTGGATGGAGATGCCATATCCCCGGCCTCTAAAAGACGGGAACGAATGACACCATCATCAGGTGCCTGCAGCTCATACTGGGACAAAAGGTAGATATAGCGCAGCTGCTCATTCCTCAGTGCCTGCAAGCCTGCCTCTGCTCCGGCAATATCCTCCTGCCTAGGACCGGCTTTCGCTTCCTGCAACGCCGCTTCTGCCACAGACATGGTGGCCTGCTTTGCCTCCATATCATGATAGGCATTGTCCAGCTCCTGCTGGCTGATACCAGCGATGCTGGTATATATGTCACGCTTCCTCTGATAGACACCGGCGGCATGCTCCGCCGCTGCCTGTGCCTGACGGAGATTACCCTCCGCCTGGCGGATTTCCTCCGGCCTGGTGCCGTTGTGCAGCTTGTCCACCGTGCTCTGCTGGGCGGCAATCTCTGCATTCAGCCTTTGCAGCTGCAGCTCCAGCTCCCGGGTATCCAGCCTGGCCAGCACCTGCCCCTTCTGCACCCTGTCACCTTCCTCTGCCAGCATTTCCAGTATCCTGTCACTCTGACGGAAAGCCAGGGACACCTCACGCACATCTACATTGCCCTGCAAGACCAGTTCCTCCTGATTGTCCTGCTGGCAGAAAGCATGATACAGATATGCCGCTAGCCCCAGCAGGCAGGCTGCTAAAAATAAAACCGCCTTTTTCTTTGCTGCCATGATATTACCTCCCATGTTGCTTACGTTGTAATTCAAATTTTAATTTGAATTTATTGTATCACACCATCAGCCAAAATTCAAATTGAAATTTGAATTTTGGCTTGTTTTCTTGATAAAAAATTAGTGCAGCTGCCGGAGCCAATTATTCTCCAACAACTGCACTTTGCTAACTTTGCTGCATTTTTATGATACCAACAGAACTACCCTGCTGATAAATTCACCTTTTTCAATATTATTTAAGCAAACTGAGGAACCAGGCTGCATTCTGATTGGACTGAGCCAGCATGGCCTGTGCCGCCTGCACCAAAATGCTGTTTCTGGCGTATTCCATGATTTCCTTTGCCATATCCGCATCCATGATGACGCTCATAGCACTGGTCAGATTCTCGCTCTGGGTTGTCAGGTTGCTGATGGTGTAATCCATGCGGCTGGAAACCGCACCGATGGTGGTGGACTGCCCCAGTGCCTTGTTCAGGGCATTGTCCAGCACATTAATCGCTGCATTGGCAGCCTCCTGGGTGCCCACACTCAGCACGCTGCCATCACTGCCCTTGAGCCCCAGCCCATAGGCGGTCATATTGCCGATGCCCAGCTTGATGCCCTGGTTCGCCTTGGTGCCGGTCTGGGTATAGAGGGCATTGTCACCACAGCCGTTCCGCGCCTCAATGGTTTCCGTAAAATCATCCAGCACCGCATTGACCGTCTTCTTCACATTGCCCTGGCTGTCCGTCACGCTGATGGTAAAGCCGCCCAAAGCACCATCCAGCCCCTTATCCTTCGCCTGCACCGTAATGCCGTTCTTGCCGCTGGCAGTCTTCACCTCATTGCCGTTGGCATCAGTACCTATGACATTGGTAGTATCTGCCGAATCCAGATTAGCAGCTTCAAAGACACCGGCATTATTGTTCAGCCTGTTGGCTTCCTTGAAGATGTCACCCAGGGTTTTATCCTTGGCAGCAAAGCTGGTGGTGCAGGTCTTGCCATCCTTCACGTAGGAAACGCTTACCTTATCAGTGTCCTGAATGTTCAAGTCCTGGCCCGCCCTGGACTGCAAATCCGTCAGCTTGGTGGAAAATGTGGTATCTTCTGCCAGGCTCTGATTGGTGAAGGACTGCTTGGTGGCACTGCCCTGACTGTTGTGGGAGCCATCCAGCAGGTATTGGCCGTTAAAGGTCACCAGGGCATTGTCATCTATCTGGTCAATGTACTGGTCAAACTCCTTCTGCACGTTGCGCCTGTCTGCATCCGTCATGGTGCCGTTGGCGGCAGCAATGGCCTTTTCCTTCAAGGTGCGCAGAATATCTATAGTGGAGGACAGTGCCCCGTCTGCCACCTTCATCATGCTCTGGCTGTTCTGGGCATTCTGCCTGGCCTGGTCCAGGCATCTTATCTCCACGCTCATGCGCTGACCTATAGCCCAGCCCGATGGATCATCTGCCACGCTGTTTATCTTCCGTCCTGTGGCAATCCGCAGCATGCTCTTGTGCATGGCGGCATAGTTGCGATTTAGTACATTCAAAATGCTCAGTGAGCAAACAAAGTTATTCTTCATGGTTATCCCGTCCTTGTAAACCACTACAAATTGCAGATTAACAGCTTCAGTTGCAAGCTAAAATCACAAATCCAAACTGCAAAAACATATAAAAACGTACACAATATGAGAAAATCCATTTTCTCACTTTATATGTATATCGTAATATTGACATGATAAATTCACCTTTGTGATTATACGTTACGCTAGCAATATCATCAATGGCTTGTTATTTCGTGCACGCTGTTCAGACATTAAAAAGGGACAGGTAGCGGCAGTACCTGTCCCTCTTGAGGTCTGAACAGATACAACAAAATGATCCGCGTCGCTTTATAAAAAAGACAGCATTTACCAATGATGATGAAATAGCAAATATCCATGACCTTCTCGATAACAAAAAAGACAGATACATCACAAAGACATATCTGCCTAATTTTCACCTTGATTTTCCTGCAAGGCTGCCAGGTACTGCAAATCCTTCTTGTCCAGCTCCGCTGTCCTGAGAAGGTCAGGGCGGTGCTTCAAGGTTGCCTCCAGGGACTTTTCCCTGCGCCATCTGGCTATTTTGGCATGGTCGCCGGAAAACAGCACCTCCGGCACCTGCATGCCCTCAAACTCCCGGGGCCGCGTGTACTGGGGATGCTCCAAAAGGCCGTTATAAAAGGAGTCGGTAGGCGCGGATTCCTCGGAGCCAAGCACTCCCGGCAGCATCCGGGATACGGCATCCGTAATCATCATGGCTGGCAGCTCGCCGCCAGTCAGCACAAAATCACCGATGGAGATAATCTCATCGGCAAGATTCTCGCTGATACGGGCATCAAAGCCCTCATAGTGGCCGCAGATGAAGATAAGCTGCTCATACTGTGCCAGCTCCCGTGCCTTGGCCTGATTGAATACCGCCCCCTCCGGGCTCATCAGAAGCACCCTGCGCTTGGTATAATTGGTAGTATCCTTCAAAAAGCGGACAGCCCGGAAAAGGGGCTCCGGCTTCAGCACCATGCCGCTGCCGCCCCCGAAGGGAGAATCATCCACCTGCTTGTGCCGCCCTTCCGCAAAGTCCCGGAAATTCATGATATGAATATCCAGAATACCCTTTGCCACGGCACGTTTGGTAATGCTCTCCCCGAAGGGGCCCGCAAACATGGCAGGAAACAAGGAAAGAATATCTATCCTCATCAGGCTTCCTCCGGCAAATCCACCACCATCCTGCCCTCAGGCACGTTGATTTCCTTGACTACGGCTTTCAGGGCAGGCACCAGAATCTGCTTCGCCTGGCCCTTCCGGGACACCACATACACATCGTTGCTGCCGGTCTTCAAGACCTCGGTAACAAAGCCCAGGGACTCTCCCTCCAGGTCAAAAACCTCCAGCCCGATAATGTCAAAGGTATAGTATTCCCCTTCTTCCAAAGGCATAGCCTCAGACTTATCCACATACAGCAGCTTGCCGGTCAGCAGGGCTGCCGCCTCCCGATGAGGGCACTGCTTCAGCTTCATGATGACAAACTGCTTGTGATACCAGCAGTCCTCCACATCCATCAGCTCATCGCCCACATAGACATGCTCCAGCTCCTGAAACCGCTCCGGGAAATCAGTCAGGGGAATTACCCGCATTTCGCCCCGGACACCGTGGGGTGCGCCTGCCTTGCCGATGACAATCCTGTCACCCTTGTCGGCTGCCCTATTTTTCTTAGCTGCGGATTGCGATGATCTTATCATCTTCCACCACTACTTCCACATTGAACTGGTCACGGATGTTGTCCCCAACCTTCAGCTCAACAAAGCGCTCGCTCTGTCCCTGCACAATCTCTGCACCCAGTGCCAGCTTCTCCAGCTCGTCACGACGGGCAGTAGTCTGAGCTATGTACTCCTCACGCTTCTGACGCTCCATGCCGAAATGACGGTGAATCATGGCCTGAGCTTCCTCGTTAGGCAGGTTGCCCTCATCGTCCTTCTGGTTCAGGGCACGCTCTGCCTGAATATTAATCTGGGAAATCTCCAGCTGTGCCTGCTGAATGCCGTTATTCATTTCCTCCAGCATGGAATTCTTCAGCTTTTCTGTCAGCTTTGCCTTTATCGTCAAAGGGAATTTTACTAAAACCTTGTCCATTATAAAGCCTCCAATCCTCTCATAATCAACTTCTACATTATTTCACCGGCATATTTCATTTCACATTTTATCTCATAGCATATGCCATACTTCATGTCATATTATGCCATATTTTGTGCCATATATAGAAATTGCGGCAGAAAAATCTGCCGCAGTTTCGGCTGAGGTAATCAGCTAACTATTTCTACATTCACTTTTTTATTCTCGCGAGTAGCAGCAGCCTTGACAACAGTACGCAACGCCTTGGCGATACGACCAGATTTGCCAATTACCTTGCCCATATCCTCATCAGCCACATGAAGCTCGAACAGGACGATGCCGTCCTCCTCTTTTTCATTCACAACAATCTGATCAGGATGATCAACAAGGGACCTCGCAATAATCTCAACGATCTCTTTCATGCTATGCCTCTTTCTTAGTCTTTAGCATGCTTAGCCGCATCAAACTTAGCCATGATGCCCTGCTTGGAGAACAAAGAACGAACAGTGTCAGTAGGCTGTGCACCCTTGGACATCCACTCCAAGGCCTTCTCCTCGTCGATGTTTACTACTGCAGGCTCCTTGGTGGAGTCATAGTTGCCAACAATCTCAATGAAACGGCCATCGCGTGGTGCACGGGAATCAGCTACAACAATACGATAGAAAGGGTTCTTCTTAGCACCCATACGGTTCAAACGAATCTTTACTGCCATGTGAAAATTCACCTCCTTAGATGTGGTATATCTAAACTCTATTTTTTATAGAAGATATACTTGCTTAGATAATATATAATCAATGCATGAACGGAAGCTTTAGGCCGCCAAAGCCGCCTTTCTTGCCGCCCTGCATTTTTTTCATGCGCTTCATCATCTTCTGCATTTCCTCAAACTGCTTCAGAAGCTTGTTGACGTCCTGCACACGGGTACCGCTACCCATAGCTATGCGCTTTCTGCGGCTGCCGTTGATGAGCTTTGTATTTGCCCTCTCCTTGGGAGTCATGGACAGGATAATCGCCTCTATGCGACGCATTTCCTTGCCATTGAGGTCAATGTCCTTGTCCTTCAGGGCATCCTTTACCTGGCTTCCCAGCCCCGGAATCATGCCGATAATCTGCTCGAAGGAACCGAGCTTCCTTACCTGCTTCATCTGGCTCAGGAAATCGTCCAGGGTAAATTCATCCTTGCGCAGCTTCTTGCTTAATGCTTCCGCTTCCTTGGCATCAAAGGCATCCTGCGCCTTTTCAATCAAAGAGAGCACATCGCCCATGCCCAGGATACGGGAAGCCATGCGGTCCGGATGGAAGGGCTGCAAAGGCTCCAGCTTTTCGCCCATGCCCACGAACTTGATCGGGCAGCCGGTCACTGCCTTGACAGACAATGCCGCACCACCGCGGGAGTCACCATCCATCTTTGTCAGAACCAAGCCGGTCAGCTCCAAATCTTTGTTGAAGCTTTCCGCCACGTTCACGGCATCCTGACCGGTCATAGCATCTACCACCAGCAGAATTTCGTGCGGCTTTACCTCACGCTTGATGTCCTTCAGCTCCTGCATCAATTCCTCATTGATGTGCAGACGGCCAGCGGTATCGATGATAACCACATCATTGGCGTGAGTAAAGGCATAATTCAAGGATGACTTGGCAATAGTCACAGCGTCAGTCCCCGGCTCCATGGAGAATACCGGGATGTTCAGCTGCTTGCCAATGACCTGCAACTGGGTAACAGCTGCCGGCCTGTATATATCAGCCGCTACCAGCACAGGGCGCTTGCCCTGCTTTTTCAGTGCCAGTCCCAGCTTGCCGGCGGAGGTTGTCTTACCTGCACCCTGCAAGCCTGCCATCATGATGATGGTTGGCGGCTGTGATGACATATTTATCTTGCTCTGGGAACCGCCCATCAACTCGGTCAGTTCCTCATTAACAATCTTGATTACCACCTGGGCAGGCGTCAATGCTTCCATAACATCCTGACCGATGGCGCGCTCCGTTACACGCTTGACAAAGTCCTTTACTACCTTGAAGTTTACGTCTGCCTCCAAAAGAGCCATCCGCACTTCCTTCATGGCAGACTTTACATCGTCCTCTGTCAGCTTGCCGTGTCCGCGCAGCTTTTTAAATGTTTCCTGCAGTCTGTCTGCCAAACCTTCAAAAATCAAAACTATTCCTCCTGAGCCGTGTCAAGGCTGGTATATGGTGCAAGCCGCTGCAATACTGCGGCCACCTGCGAACCTGCCCCGCCAACATCAAGTCCTTTCAGCTCATCATAAATTTCTGTCAGTTCATGACGCTGCTTCTCAATCCTCTGAGCCAGCCCCAGCTTCGCTTCATACTCTGCCATGGTCTGCTCGGAGCGGTGCAGTATATCGTATACTGCCTGCCGGGATACACATAGGCTTTCCCCTATCTCCGACATGGAAAAATCCTCAAACAGGTGCATTTCCAGGCAACGCTGCTGCTTTTCTGTCAACAGCGGCCCGTAGACATCATATAGCTGAGCCAGATATAAACGCTGTTCCAGCACAATACCACCTGCTTTCAAGGCACACCCTTACCCGACCATAGCTATTATAACCAGCTGGGGAGGGGTTGTCAAGTATTTTTCCTTGTCAGCTCAAAAAATTGCCATTATTTGGCGGCTGGCGGTGGAAGAAGTGGAGATTGTTCAGGCGTTAAGGGGGAGGAGGCGGGGCATAAGAAAAACCGGTTATGAAATAACCGGCTTTTCTTATGATATATCATTCGATGATACTTTTGCGCAAATTAGATAGCTCTCTCGACCTTGCCAGAACGCAGGCAACGGGTGCAAACATTAACACGCTTAACCTCGCCCTCAACAACGGCACGAACACGCTGAATGTTTGGCTTCCAGGTACGCTTGGTCTTCAAGTGGGAATGGCTGACATTATTGCCGCTCAACTCACCCTTACCGCATACTTCACATACACTTGCCATGTAACACACCTCCTTATAGTATCTATGAGTGTGTACGGTCTTCACACACAATATGAAAATTATAACACACGCTCACTGTTGATTGCAACCACCGGCATAAATTTTCTTCCACAAAAAAACCGACACCGTTGCCAGCGGCAATATCCCCTTGCCCCTGACTCGCTGCAAAGCATGACAGCATTTCTCACGCTGTCACAGTTAGCTATTATAGCAGATAAAAAACTTGTTGTAAAGTATTTTTACTTTACAGCATCGGCTAATTTTAAAAGATGCTGCAATTCTTCCTTGCTGAAGTGATATTTCTCGCCGCAGAAGTGGCAGCATACCTCCGCCTGCCCGTCTGCAATCAGGGATTCCATGTCATCATGGTTGAGATTAAGCAGCACGTCCTCCAGCCGTTCCTTTGAACACTGACACCTGAAAGCAAGGTCAGTAGTAGTCAAAAACTCCATCTCAAAGCCATTCATGATTTCCAGAATGATTTCCCTGGCATCCTTGCCCTCATCAATCATGGTGGTGACAGGGCGGAGCTTTTGAAGGTTTTCCTCCAGCCTGCTGATGGTTTCCTCATCTGCATCCGGCATGGGCTGAATAATAAAGCCTCCTGCCGCTTTGGCAGAAAAGTCCGTATCCACCAGCACGCCAAGTCCGATGCTAGAAGGCGTCTGCTCGGAAACATATAGATAATTGGTCAAATCCTCGGCAATCTCACCGGTGACAATCTCGCTGCTGCCCCGCATAGGCTCACGCAGGCCGGTGAAACGGGTAACGGTAACAAGTCCCTGGCCCACACCGCCGCCTACATCCAGCTTGCCCCTGTCATTCAATGGCAGCTCCACATGAGGATTAGCCACATAGCCACGGACAAACCCCTCCGGCACCGCATCCGCCGTAATATTCTTCAGAGGGCCGTCCCCCCGGATATTGACAGTCAGCGCCTCTTTATTTTTCAAATTTGCCGCCAGCAGCAGTGCGCCTGTCATGGTGCGCCCCAGGGCTGCCGCCGCCACAGGATAGCAATCATGCCGCCTGATGGCTTCATTTACCAAGTCCGTAGTCACGGCAGCATACACCCTGACACCTTTGGTAATCGCCTTTACTAACTTATCGCTCATAAATCCATCTCCATGACAACCTCGCCGGAGTTAATATCATAAATCCGTATAGAGTCATTCTCAATTACAGCACAGGTCTGCCTGCCGTCCTCACGCTTGGAAAGGGACGGGGAACCAGGGTTCAGGAACACTGTATTGCCCCGCTTTTCCAGCACATTGACATGCACATGGCCGCAGATAAAAATATCCGCCCGGATTGCCTCTGCCATCCTATCCTTCTCAGCATCAGCCTCCACAGTATGGCCATGCACTGCCACAATATGGCGCCCGTCTGCAAAAGCATGGACATAAGGGGACTGAATAGGCATATTCAGCACCAGCTGGTCTACCTCGGAATCGCAGTTGCCCTTACAAATCAGCACAGGCTGCGAGCAGCCATTGATTTTTTCAGCCAGCCCTGCCGGATTGTAATCCTCCAACATAGGATTGCGGGGCCCGTGGTACAGCACATCCCCCACATGGATAATAAAATCCGCGTCCTTGAAAAATTTTTCATAAGCCTTTGCCCAATGCTCCTGACAGCCGTGGGTATCGCTTATTACACCAATCTTCACAGTAAAGTCCCCCTTATCAATTGCCTACAACATCTGATAGCAAAACACGCCTATCAAATCTGGCGCAGCAGGTTTGCCATCTCAATAGCAGTCATGGCACCGTCAGCACCCTTGTTGCCAGCCTTGGTGCCGGAGCGCTCAATAGCCTGGTCAAGATTTTCAGTAGTCACCACGCTGAAGGACACTGGTACGCCGGTAGCCATGCTCGCCTGAGCGATGCCCTTTGCAGCTTCGTTGCACACATAGTCATAATGAGTAGTTGAACCGCGGATGACAGTGCCCAGGGCAATAATCGCATCATACTTGCCGGACTCAGCCATCTTCTTGGACACCAGCGGCAGCTCAAAAGCCCCCGGCACCCACGCAACCGTAATATCATCCTCGCTGGCACCATGACGATGCAGGGCATCCAGTGCGCCCCCCAGCAGCTTAGAAGTGAAAAACTCATTAAAACGGGAAACCACAATACCAAAACGCAGCCCCTGCGCATTCAGCATACCCTCTAAAACCTTAACTTCCTTCATATCACTATTCCTCCTATAAAACGAACTAATATAGAATAATTAAAGAGAAAAGCACATTATACTTATACGTCACTGTTCACATGAAGGCGGCGGCATTGGCGGTGCCATAAGCAGGCCGTTGTTCAACCTCGGTACTTAGCGGGTGATATGCCGGTGGCATATCACCCAGTACAAGACAACTGCAATGCGTTGTCTTGTACTGCGACTTTGCAAGCCGCAGGCGCAGCAATAGCTTAGTACCGCCAGGTTGAATGCCGAGTGCAAACGTGCCTGCGATGGCACTGCCATGCCGCCCGCCCCCAAAGTGAACAGCGTAACGTAATGTTACTTATTCGTGCAAAATATGTCCCATCTTGGTTCTCTTAACCTTCATATATCCTTCATTGTACTCATTGCGAGGAGTCTCCAGCGGCACCCTGTCCACAATCTTCAGGCCGTATCCCTCAAGTCCTGCCCTCTTTGCCGGATTATTGGTCATCAGACGGATGGTAGTCAGCCCCAAATCTGCCAAAATCTGCGCCCCGATGCCATAATCACGCTCATCCGGCGCAAAGCCCAGCAGCACATTGGCCTCCACAGTATCCTTGCCCTGGTCCTGCAGCTCATAAGCACGCATCTTGTTGCCCAAACCGATACCGCGTCCCTCCTGACGCATGTACAGCACCACGCCGGTGCCCTCAGCCTCAATGCGCTTCAGGGCAATAGCCAGCTGATCTCCGCAGTCGCAGCGCAGGGAGCCCAGGGCATCTCCGGTCAGGCACTCGGAATGAACGCGCACCAGCACATCCTCCTTGCCCTTTACCTCGCCCTTCATAATAGCCAGATGGCACTTGCCGTCCAGCTTGCTCTCGTAGGCATGGATGCGGAAATGGCCGTACTTGCTAGGCAGGTCTGCCTCGGCAATCTTTTCCACGAAGCACTCAGTCCGCTTTCTGTACTCAATCAGGGACTGCACCGTAATCAGCTTCAGGCCGTGCTTCTTAGAAAACTCAATGAGGCGCGGCGTGCGCATCATGTGCCCGTCATCATCCATAATCTCGCAGCAGAAGCCAGCCGGAGTCAAGCCTGCCAGCTTTGCCAGGTCAGTAGTAGTCTCGGTGTGGCCCGCCCGGCGCAGTACGCCACCCGGCACGGAGCGCAGCGGGAAGACATGCCCCGGACGGCGGAAATCCTCCGGCTTGGAGTTGGGGTCGATCATCTCCTTGACAGTCTGGCACCGCTCAAAAGCAGAAATGCCGGTGGTGGTGCTGGTGGCATCCACAGACACGGTAAAGGCAGTCTCATGATTATCGGTGTTGTTCACCACCATCTGCCCGATCTTCAGCCTGTCCAGAATAAAGCCCTCCACCGGGGTGCAGATAAGCCCCTTGGCATGGGTAGCCATAAAATTAATATGCTCCGGGGTGCACTTATCTGCTGCCACAATCAGATCGCCCTCGTTCTCGCGATCCTCATCGTCCACAACCACAATCATATTTCCATTCCGGATTTCCTCAATTGCTTCTTCAACTGTTGCAAAATCTGCCATTATAACCGCTCCTTAAAATATAAAAATAATCAAAGCCTTAAATAAATCAAAGTAAAATCAAACCAAACCAGCCCTGTAAAGCCAGGCACCAGTCAGTCAAAATCCGCTTTTTAGCAGCATTTCCATGGTAACGCTGCCAGCCTCCGGCTGCCCATCCTTCCGGGCTGACTGCCTTGGCAGCAGCAGCTTCTCCACATACTTGCCTACCACATCGTTCTCGATGTTGATCAGGGAGCCTTCCCCCTTGCTGCCCAGGTTTGTCACCTGACGGGTATGGGGAATCAGGGACACCGTAAAATCCCTGTCCGTCACCGCCGCCACTGTCAGGCTGATGCCATCCAGGGCCACAGAGCCCTTCTCCACAATGTAATGCAGAATATCAGCATCTGCCGCTATCTTCATCAGCACGGCATTCTTGTCATCCTTCATAGAAACAATCCTGCCTACGCCATCAATGTGGCCGCTGACAATATGCCCTCCCAGGCGGCTGGCAAGAGTCAGTGCCCGTTCCAGATTGACCGGGCTGCCAATCTTCAGCTCCGCCAGGGAAGTGCGCCTGACGGTCTCCGGCATCACATCAGCCCGGAAGCTGCTGCTATTGAACTCCGTCACTGTCAGGCAGATACCGTTGACTGCAATGCTGTCCCCCAGCTGCACATCCTCCAGCACCCTGCTGGCAGACACCTGCAGCACACCGCTGCCTATGGCCTTTATCCTGCCCACTTCTTCAACAATTCCTGTAAACATGTCCTTCACCTTTTAACTCAGACTCACATCATTATATATACGATATGCCTCTGGATTTTTCCTGCATGATACAGAAAATTTTTCTATTTTTCCGTATTTCTTTTTACAATTCCCGTCAAAAGCACATCAGAGCCCAGCTGCCTCAGCTGAATGTCCTCCAGCTCCACGGCATGGCTTAATTCCCGGAAGCCATCACCTTCCACCGGGGTAAGGGCATCCCTGCCTCCTACCAGCTTCGGTGCAATAAAGGCATATACCCTGTCCACCAGACCTGCCTGCAAAAGGGAAAAATTCACGCTGCCGCCTCCCTCAACCAGCACGGAGGATATCTTCATGGCTCCCAGCTGCTCCATCAGGCTGTGCATATCCACTTGGCCGCCACTGCCAGCCACAATGACTTCCGCACCTGCCGACCGCAGTGCTTCCAGCCGGTCTGCCGGTGCCCCTGCCGTCACAGCCACAATGGTACTGGCGGCACCGTCTGTCACCAGCTTTGACTCCAAAGGCAGCCTTGCCCGGCTGTCCACCACAATCCGCACAGGATTCCTGCCCGGATACTCCTTCAGCCTGGTTGTCAGGGCAGGATTGTCCGCCAGCGCCGTATTGATGCCCACCAGGATTCCATCGTAAACATCCCTCAGCCTGTGAGTCTCGTAGCGTGATGCCTCATTGGTAATCCACTGGGACTGACCGGCGGCCGTGGCAATCTTGCCATCCAGCGTCATGGCGGTTTTCAGTGCCACAAAGGGCAGCCCTGTGGTCATCCATTTCAGGAACACCTCGTTCAGCTGCCTGGCTTCCTGCTCCAGCACCCCTGTAGTCACCTGAATGCCGGCTTCCTGCAAGATGGCAATGCCCTTGCCAGCCACCTTGGGATTGGGGTCCATCATGGCAACCACCACCCGGCTGACACCTGCCTCCACCAATGCCTTGGCGCAAGGACCCGTCCTGCCATAGTGAGCACAAGGCTCCAGGGAAACGTACACCGTAGCCCCCCGTGCCAGCTCGCCAGCCATGTTCAGGGCATGGATTTCAGCATGGGGAGTACCGGCCTTCCTATGCCAGCCCTCTGCCACTATTCTGCCGTCCCTGACAATCACGGCTCCCACCAAGGGATTGGGGGACGTGCGCCCCAGGCCGTTTCTTGCCAGGCTGATGGCACGCGCCATCATCTGCTCGTCGAAATCCTGAAACTGCCCTGATGCAGCAGCTTCCCCCCATCCGGCAAGCCTTCCTTTCAAATTCTTTTGCATCCTATCACCTCTGATTTTTGCATGATACAAAATATTTGAAGTACAGAGTGAAGTCCTCTAAAAACGCAAAAAATGGCTGTCGAAGAAAAATCCTCAACAGCCATCGTAAACACACAAAAAGATGCACGCAACACGTCTTTTCTCATCCAGACTATACTGTCGGCTCCGGAATCTCACCGAATCCTGCCCTCCCCAGCTCATGCACGGCAACCGAAGCTGCCGCCCCATTCACTGCCTCAGGCTCGCGGGCTGTACCGCCGGTAGGGAATCACACCCTGCCCCAAAGACTGTCTCTGTATTTCTGTGTATTATTTTAGCATAAATTTATATTATATGCAACACATTTTCCCAAAATACTATGCCGGGATGTAGTTTCAAGTTCTTGTTTCTCTTTCCGGGTGAAACAAATCCACCTGCCGCCTGGCAGCCCTGTCCACATCAAACATGTTGACCAGCTCCTTCACTGCCTGCGTAGGGGAAATCACGCCCTGCAACACGGCTTCCCTAACCTCCGGCATCCTGCCGGTAATCACCGGGTCCTCAAAGAACAGGCTGTGGAGATGCTCGTCAATCATGCTGTGCATCCACTCCAAAAGCTGCCCCCGGCGCCGCTTCTGAAAGACGCCGCTCTTTTCCGTCACTTCCCGGAACGCCCTGATAACCTCCCACAGCTCAGGAATACCATCCTTGGTATAGGCAGAGCAGGTATAGGCATGAGTCTGCCAGCCCTCGGTAGCCGGGCGAATATATTCTATCATCCGCTCATATTCGCCCCTTGCCACCTTGGCCTTCAGCAGATTGTCCCCATCTGCCTTGTTGATGACGATGGCATCCGCCAGCTCCATAATTCCCTTCTTGATGCCCTGCAAATCATCACCGGCGCCGGTCAGCACCACCAGCATAAAGAAGTCTACCATAGAGCGCACCGTGGTTTCCGACTGGCCAACCCCCACTGTTTCAATCAAAATCACATCGTAGCCTGCCGCCTCGCACATGAGCATAGTTTCACGGCTCTTGCGCGCCACCCCCCCCAGGGTTCCCCCGGCAGGTGAGGGCCTGATGTACGCTTCCTGCCGCCTTGACAGGGTTCCCATCCTGGTTTTATCCCCCAGGATGGAGCCCCTGGTGACAGAGCTTGTCGGGTCTACCGACAGCACCGCCACCCTGTGCCCCCTGTCACACAGCATGTTGCCAAAGGCCTCAATTATCGTACTCTTGCCAGCTCCCGGCACACCTGTAATCCCTATACGCAGGGCTTTCCCCGTGTGGGGCAGCAGCCGCTGCAATACCCGCTGTGCCTTGACAAAATGCTTGGAGCTATTGCTTTCAATGAGAGTTATAGCCCTTGATAATACCATGCGGTCGCCTTTCAGAACACCATCGACATATTCATCCTCGCTCATGATAAGCCGCCGCTTCGGTTTCATTTTGCCGCTGGCCAGCATAGGATTAATATTGCCCGTAGTTGTGTCCTTAACTCCCTCTATACCGCTCATGACACTACAGGCAAACTTATCATCCTTTTCCTCCGGCACCCAGCTGGGTTTTGATGTGGTATATTTTGCCATAACTCACACTTCCTTCTAGCTCCTTCTAATCCCTTCTAAAGCTTATTCTGCCAGCTCCTCCTTCGCCCTTTCAATCAGCAAAGTAAGCAGCTTGATGCCTGCCTCCGGAATGTTCGTGCCCGGAGCAAAAATTGCCACAGCACCGCTCTCATAGAGGAAATCGTAATCCTGCACAGGTATTACTCCCCCTATGCACACCATAATGTCCTCCCGTCCCAGCTTGGCAAGCTCCTGTACCAGCTGCGGCAGGAGCGTGTTGTGCCCGGCTGCCAGGGAGCTGAAGCCTACCATGTGAACATCGTTATCCACCGCATCCTGAGCAGTTTCCTCCGGTGTCTGGAACAGAGGGCCTACATCCACATCCCAGCCCATATCCGCAAAGGATGAAGCGATAACCTTCTGTCCCCGGTCGTGTCCGTCCTGTCCCATCTTTGCCACGAAAATACGCGGACGGCGGCCTGTCAGCTCCTCAAACTCATCAGCCATCTCACGGGCTCTGTCCAGCTCCGTCTTGTCGGTAAACTCAGAGGAATACACGCCGGAAATGGTGTGGATAACCGCCTGGAACCTGCCGGACACCTTCTCCACGGCATCGGAAATCTCACCAAGGGAAGCATGTGCCCTGGCTGCATCCACCGCAGCCTCCAACAGGTTGCCGTTCTCACGGCTCTCTGCCGCCTTGGTAACACCCTCCAGGCAGCGGCGCACATCATCAGCATTACGCTCCCGGCGCAGCTTCTCCAGGCGCTCAATCTGCGCCTGCCGCACAGCGGTGTTATCGATGGCAAGGATTTCCAATGGGTCCTCCTTTTCCAGCCGATACTTGTTCAGGCCGATGATGGACTCATTGCAGGAGTCAATCTGCGCCTGGCGTCGTGCCGCCGCTTCCTCGATGCGCATCTTTGGCAGGCCGCTGGAAATGGCCTTTGCCATGCCGCCCAGGGCCTCCACCTCCTGAATATGCGCCCAGGCACGGCGGATAATCTCGTTGGTAAGAGCCTCCACATAGTAGGAGCCGCCCCACGGGTCAATAATCTTGCAGACACTGGTCTCGTCCTGAATGTACAGCTGGGTATTTCTGGCAATCCGTGCCGAGAAATCAGTCGGCAGGGCAATAGCCTCATCCAGCGCGTTGGTATGCAGGGACTGGGTATGCCCCAGCGCCGCCCCCATTGCCTCCATCAGCGTCCTGGACACGTTGTTGAAAGGGTCCTGTGCCGTCAGGGACCAGCCGGAGGTCTGGCAGTGGGTTCTCAGTGCCATGGACTTGCTGTCCTTTGCACCGAAGGACTTGACAATCTTCGCCCACAGCACACGGGCTGCACGCATCTTTGCCACTTCCATAAAATAATTCTTACCGATCGCCCAGAAGAAGGACAATCGCTTGGCAAAAGCATCCACAGGCAATCCCGCTTTGATACCTGTACGGATGTATTCCAAGCCGTCGGCCAGGGTATAGCCCAGCTCAATATCAGCCGTTGCGCCAGCCTCCTGCATGTGGTAGCCGGAGATGGAAATGCTGTTGAACTTAGGCATGTACTTGGTGGTATACTCGAAAATATCACCGATGATGCGCATGGACATTTCCGGCGGATAAATATAAGTATTCCTCACCATAAATTCCTTCAAAATATCGTTCTGGATAGTACCGGCCATAACCTTCTTATCCACACCCTGTTCCTCGCCGGACAGGATGTAAAAGGCCAGAATCGGCAGCACCGCACCGTTCATGGTCATGGATACGGACATCTGGTCAAGAGGTATGCCGCTGAACAGGATGCGCATGTCCAGGATGGAGTCAATGGCAACGCCTGCCTTGCCTACATCGCCCAGCACCCGGGGATTATCCGAGTCATAGCCCCTGTGGGTAGGCAGGTCAAAGGCGATGGACAAGCCCTTCTGACCGGCAGCCAGGTTGCGGCGGTAAAAGGCATTGGATTCCTCCGCCGTGGAAAAGCCTGCATACTGCCTTACTGTCCAGGGACGGAACACATACATGGTAGAGTACGGACCTCTCAGGCAGGGCGGTATGCCGCTGGCAAAATCCAGATGGTTCATGTGATCGTATTCATCGTGGTTATATATAGGCTTGATAGGAATATGCTCCATGGTCTTGCCGGTCAGGGCGGCAAAATCAGCACCGGCAGCCGACTCAAACAGCCTCTGCCACTCCGCCCCGCTGCCTGCCGGAGCTTCCTTCAACTTCATATTGGTAAAATCAGGAAAAGCAGCCATTACTCAATCATCCCCTTCCTCTTCTGCAAAAGCTGCAGGATAGCGTAGCAGTTGGCACGGACATTGATATACTCGTCAATCCCTGCCTCCCTGTAGGTATCTGCCAGCTCCTTCGGCGCGGCACCTGCCAGGAATACCATTGCCTCCGGCAGTGCCTCATGAAGCTTCGGCGCAAGCGCCGGCACAATCTCCGGGTAAGTGGCATCCGTGGAGCAGATAACCACCGCATCCGCCCCGGACCTGCCTGCCGCCTCCGCAGCTTCCTCCACAGTCTGGAAGCCGTTGTTGCCCAGCACCTGGAAGGCTCCCACCTGCAAAAAGCCCGTGGTGAAGTCCGCCCTTGCCTTGTGCTGCGGTATCGGCCCCATGTTGGCCAGGAAAATCTTTACGTTGTCATCATGCTCTGCCTGATACTTCTCCGTAGTCATGCGCAGCTCCTCATACCGCTCGCTCCAGCGGTGGGGCAAAATCGCCTGTACCGCTTCCTTTGCCGCGGCCTCAGCAGACCGGCTGCAATCAATGGCCGCCCTCAGTTCGCCGATATCGGCACCTGCCCTGGCAGCCTCAATGGCAACCTGCACAATATCGCCGCCTTCCTGGCTGATTTTGCCCAGCTCCGCCAGCTTTTCCGCCTTGAACACCTCGTCCATATCTGACTGGTAGGCTGCGATGGCCTCGCTCCGTGCCCTGCGGTTAGCCTCAAAATCCTCCGGCCTCTCATCCAGCAGCTTTTCCGTCATATTCGGGTACATGTTGCTGCCTACGATGCGGTCACGCCTGAACTCCAGCTTCTTGAAGCGGCTGGCAAGCACTGCCCCCACCTGCGCCTGAGGATATCCCTCCAGCAGGGCTGCTGCTATACCGCCCATGCCTTCCACAGTCTGAAACTCCGCCCAGATTTTTTCCTTAATCTCTTTGGTCAGGCTTTCCACCGCCCAGGAGCCACCTGCCGGGTCAATAGGCTGCAGCAGCCCGAACTCCTCCTGCAGCATAACCTGCACGTTCCTGGCAATACGGCGTGAAAACTCATCCCCCTTCCGCACTGCCTCATCAAAGGTGCCGTTCTCGAAGGACTCAATGCCTCCCACCACCCCGGAGAACATCTCCGAGGTATTGCGGAGCATATTCACATAAGGGTCATACTTAGTCTTGAAAAACAGCGCCGGCTTGCCGTGGATATGTATCCGCTGGGCCTCGCTGCTGCAGCCAAAGGCCTCGGCAATCTGCGCCCAGACAGGCCGCACCGCCCTCAGCTTGGCAATCTGCATAAAGAAATTGGCGCCCATAGAGAAGCCGAACATTATCTGCCCGGCAGCCTCGTCCGCCGTCAGTCCCCTCTCCAGCATGGCACGCATATAGTCCGCCGCTATGGACAGGGTATAGGCGATTTCCTGCACATCGTTGGCGCCGCCCCGGCTGAACACATCGCTGCCAGCCATAAAGGTCTTCAGGCCTGGCGCATTTTTAATCGCCCACTTTGCCGCCAGATAGGCCTCATCGTACAGCTTGGCCAGGGACTGGCTGTTCCTGCCCCTGGCAGCCAGCTCACCGACAGGATTGGCGCCCACAATGCCCTTTAAATTCCCCAGGCTGCCGCCCCCTGACCGCACAGCCGCTGCCGTCAGTGCCAGCACAGGCACGGCAGAAGCACCTGCGTAGATGTACAGGGGGTACTTGTCGAGCTTCAAATCCGAAAGCAAAGTGCTCATGTCATCCAATGTGCTGATGCTGCAGCCTCCGTCACCGGGCCTTTCTGCCTTGTCACTGCTCCGGCAGTCAAGGGTGGCAGCATCCAGGCGCACATTGTAGATAGTAGAGCCCTTGTCCTGCTCGTGGCGGAGCAACTGGTTATTCTCCTGTGGCATAGTCAGATCACATGCCTGGGCAATCCCCCAAGGCGCCTTGATATAGCCGTTTGGCGTAGCACCACGCAAAAAATCATCCATGCCGGGGAAGGAATTTTTCGGCAGTATTTCCTCCGTATCCCTGCGGAAATACATAGGCGAAAAGGTAATCCCCTCGTAGGTGTCCGTATACATCTTCTTTTCAAAGGGCGCACCCTTCAAAAGAGCTATACAGGCTTCCTTCCATTCATCATAGCCGGGCGGGGCAAATTCATCCAAAGGCACATCAGGAAAAACGCTTTCCTGCTCCGCCCTTTTCAAAATCGCCTGAAGGTCCAGGTCCTTCTCCTCACTCATACAACAACCTCCTTCAACTAAAAAATCCATCTGCCAGAGCATGCAGATGGACTTGCTACGATAGCATGCGGCAGCCTGCCACAGGCTCATATGCCATGACAAAGGCTATAGCGGCACTCAATGCCTGTTCTATAGCCAACGCCAGAAAGGCAACGGAAACCAGCTGCCTAAAAAAACAAAACCAGCCCCGGGGACGCCGCGGCAAAGCCGCAGCAACCCCAAAGCTGGTAGAAGACCGATTTCACGCCCAAAGCAAAAGCTGTCGTTTCATAGCTCCATCCCCTACCCATCGCTCGCAGGTACAAGCAGATGCATCCAAAACTCCCCTGCTGTGGATGCAGCCGCTAACGGTGACGATTGAACAGGCAGTTCTCCTGACTCGGCTTCATAGGTTGGCACGCCTTCCCAGAGCCATCACGCCTTTACGCCGCAATGTGCTGCCCCAGTGACATAAATGTGCCGCCCTCTGCCTTACAGTGGCGGGACCGTTCCGGCTTATACCGGATTCTCTATTAAGTCTGATATACAGACACCTGTCCTTACTCTATTAAATTAATTATATTGTACAGCTAGATTTTATTGTTGTCAATTAATTTGATATATCTTACGATATTATTTTTTTATATTTCCTATGAATTATGAATCAACTGCCCGGACAATGTTGCCTGCCCCCTCTGCCTATATTATACTACCAATATCTATCAAAGCATAACAATAAAGATAAATAAATAATGCTAAAATAAAGCACCTGCTGCCACTAGTGCATTGACATACAGGTGCCTCATAAAATTAGGAGATATCTAGAAATTATATTAGAACTTGTAACTGAAACTCAGCAGATAATTCACCGGCGCAGAATAATAATAGGACGAGCTATGGCTCAAATTATCCTTGCGATCCAAAATGTTATCTACAGAAAGCGCCACCTCGGTATTCTTGTCAGGAGCGTAGCTGGTACGCCAGGAAGTCAGGAAATACGGCTTGGTAGCATAAGCAGGATCACTGGACGGATTCATAACTCGACTGCACAGATATGAGCCGGAAAGGGACGATGTCCACTTCTCTTTTTTATAGGTAATACCGCCGGTAAGCTGCAGCTTGCCCTGAGTACGCTCCCAGCCTAATTTCTTGCTTTCACTTTTGGTCTCAGGATTCTGCCAGGTAACACCATACTGATACGACCAGCCATTGGTACCGCTAATATCGCAGGAAAGCTCAATGCCTGTATTGCGAAAATCCTCGTTGGTATATGTATAAGATGTTTTCTTTTTATCCCACTTGGCTGCAATGTTGTCCGTTATATCCGTATGGAAAATTGCCAACCGCCAATTGTGTTTGTTATGGTTCTGCTTCCAGCCAATTTCATAATTTATGCCATACTGCGGCTTTAAATCAGGGGCAGGATTTGCATTATCTGAGGACGGAAACATCTGAGCAAAAGTAGGCATAATAAAAGACTGATTTACACTGGCATAAAGATTATTATTATCGTTCATCTTATGCAGCCATTGCAGGGAACCACTCAGGTTATTATAGTTTTCAGCAGCTCCCGTTGTCCAAGTTTCACGCAAGCCGAAAATACCTGTATTTTTCGCATCAAAATGCTGCTCCCATTGGCCAAAGACGCCCCAGTTATTGCGCATGCGATTTTTGATGCTGTTACCTGTCGTGCTAATAGCCGGTAAAGCCTGATATACCTCGTGCTGACCGCTTATCCCCAGAATTGCCGTGGACTTATCGCCAATTTCCCAGATACGCTGACCATCAAAGCCATAAGTCGTATTACACTCCCTGGTATTATATCTGCTATCTGTACGCTTGCCGGATGTACTGCCAGTAGTTGTGAAATATGTCGGCCCCTCTGACTCAACAGTACCAGTATTCCAATACAGATTTCCCTTCCACTTATCATCCTTGTAGTTCAGCTGTGTTACATGCTGCTCCGTGGTGTATTTCCGCCCATTAAACTGTTCTCCGGGCACAACTCCCTGCCCGGCAGAATTATCTACCCGCGTAATAAAACGCTGGTAGTCAGCTTCTGTCTTAAAGAAATCGTACACCATCTGCAAACGAGGATTGATATTCCAATTGAATCCGAAATTAAGCTTATCGGCATCCAAGATATCAGTACGCGATTGTCCTTTCAATTTCTTATAATCTAAATCAGAAAGGCTTGCCCCTTCCTGCTTATCCCATTTATCAGTATGCAGATGAATGCCAAGTATTTCATCGCCAATGCTCAAATCATACTTCTGCTGGCCATAGTTGCCAAAGCCTACAGTAACTTTATTAGGGTTGTTCTTTTTCAAAATAATATTTACAACGCCAGCCATTGCCTCACTGCCGTAAAGCACGGAGCCGCCACCCTTGACAATTTCGATGCGCTCAATATTCTGGGCCGGGATCATTTCCAGATTATACTTGGTACGCCAGGCAACCGGATTGCCATTGACAAGCACCAGCGTACCATTACGATTGCCGCGAATACCCAGCTCATTGTTCATAGTACCCATAGAAGCACCATTAGCACCAAAGGATTTATAAGTAAAACCATTAAGCTGGCTAAGTGCTTCTGCCGCGTTAGTGGCTCCGCTTTCCTTGATCTTTTCCGCAGTCAGCACCATTGTAGATGCCGGCACATCCACATCTTTTTTCGCTGTGCGTGTCGCAGTGACGATAGTATCATCCATCTCGTACACATCCACTGTACTTGTACTATCATTCCCTCCTGGTGTACCATCTTCAGCAGCCAAAGCCAGCGGCGCATGTGCGCTTAAAGCCAGAATAATACCTGCTGTCAGCCATTTCTTTTTCTTCATCTAAATAACCTCCCACCGTGCTGCAATAATACTGCGCAAAAAATTATATATTACGGGTTGAAAACAACCCTCTTGCTGATAATGCACGTTACCGGCTCATCATAAACATTCCTGGCAGCAGCAAAGCTATAGCTGTAGGCCGCCTTTACCGCAGCATTATCCAGGTCGCTATAGCCGGATGAGCCTGCCACCTCTACAGATGACACGCTGCCCTCGGCAGTCACCGTCAGCCTTAGCAGTACAGTGCCGCCAATTCCCTGCTCCTGCAAGTCACGAGGGTAACGTGGCTCATTGCCGCCAAGAAACTTTGGCGGAGTCTTTGGCCTCTTTGCCGCAGCTTCATCCCTGCCGGAACCGCTGCCATCGCCGTTTCCCTCTCCGCAGCCATTACCGCTGCCGGAGCCATCCCCCGATCCTGTCCCGGTTCCATTGCCACTGCCCTTCCCTGTACCACTGCCGTTGCCATGGCCGATACTGGAAGCAGCTCCACTTGCAGCAGGGCTGGCAGCTACTGTACCAAATACCTGCCGTGGTGTCTCTGCCGTTCTATGGATTTCCCTGTATTCCTGCTGCTTTTCCGGCTCCTTTGTATACTCCTCGGCAATCTCAGGCAGCTTCGCTGTTTCAGCAGGCAAAGCTACTGCATCAATAGCCTGGGGCAATTCTGCCGCAGGTGCCGGGGCAGGACTTCCCCCACCGCCGCCACCGCCATTATCGGCAGCCATATCATATACCGTCACATCCACAGCAGGCTTCTTTTCCTGTGCCGCCTGGGCAAAAATCCCCGTTAATGCTACCAGCATAAATACAATAATATGAAATATGGCAGAAATGCCATAGGCATGATATTTATCCTTCTGCTCCTGTGTCATGTCAGGACCTCCCGCTCTCCGCCGCCAAAGCAAAGCGTGTAACGCCAGCCCCTTTCATCTTGTCCAAAAAGCCGATAACCATGCCATAATCCATGCCCTGGTCTGCACGCACCACCACTGCAAAACGCGGATTGCGCCGCTGCTCTGCCGCCGCCCGGCGAAGAAGCTCCCCCTCTGCAATAGGCTGGTCCTCCAGCCACAGGGAACCATCCGCCTTCATGGTCACAAGATAAGTCACCTTCATCTGCGTTTCCGCATGCTGCGCCTGTGGCAGATTCACATCCACGGTCTTGATATTCACCATGTACAAGGTACTCATCATAAAAAATACCAGCAGGAAAAACATGATATCTATCATAGGGATAATATTTACTTCCGGCTTGCAGGCAGCCCGCCTGTCCCTCAGCCTCATACTGCCTCACCTGCTTTATACAGCTCACCTGGTTTCCCTGACAGAGCCTTCCTGCTGGCTTCCACCAGGGAGAAGCACTGCTCCATATCCGTAATTATATTCTCCAGCCGCTGGGTAAAATAAGAATGCACTGCCAGGGCGATAATCGCCACGCACAGCCCCATTGCCGTGGCAATCAAGGCCTCGCCGACACCGCCTGTAATAGCAGTTGCCTGTCCTGATTCCACATTGAATACACTAAATGCGGAAATCATGCCGCTGATAGTTCCCAGGAGTCCCAAGAGGGGTGCCATGGTCACGATAACGCTGAGATAATACAATCTTTGGCGCAATCTGGACAATGCCACGCCTGACTGCACCTCCATATAGCCTGTCAGCTGCCCATGCTCTGCCCCCTCGGCAAGTATCTTAAACGCCCCTGTCAATAAACCTGCCAGATCACCACTGCCATCTTTAGCAATACCAATTGCCTTGCCAAAATCCCCGGCTGACATTGCCTCCGCAAACTGCCTGGTAAAGCCGCGCCCACTGTCACGACGGGCAAAATACCGCCATCTTTCGATAGCTATGCTTACCACCAGAAATGAACATAGCAGCAATACATACATAATGGAGCCGCCCTTGTGAAAAAACTCTACGCCATTAACAATCAAATCCATAAACTATAATCTCCTGTACAATACCTTTTGCTGCTGTACCAGCTTGTTTTCCCAGTCCTCATAATTTTCAGGCACAAACTCATGCACCAGATACCGTGGCTGCACTGCATCCACAATCCGCCTGGCGGCAGCCGTCCTGAAAGGCTGATGCCGGTCAACCTTCAATACATAATCCATCATTTCCCCGGCAGACAGATTATACTCAGGCTGGTTATGCCGCTGCCTCTCCTTTTCCACATATTCCCCGGAAAAAGAGGTATGCAGATGAACCCCCTGGATACTGCCAGCAGCTGAACCAAGGCTGTCCACTATCCGCAAAATATAGTCTGCCGCCTGCGACTCACAGCACAGCCTCGTGTTTGTATTCATCAAATGCCCTGTATCCAGCATGATGCCGCACTTGTGCTTTGTACCAGCCAGCAGCTCATGCACTAAGGCTGGCAAAGTTAAATCCAACCCGGGCCACCAGAGATTTTCATATAGGAGGGCCATCTCCGATGGCAGCCGGGCTGTAAGCTGATTGATTATATCCAGCACAGCTTCTATGACCTGTGCTGAACTGTAGGCAAAGCTGCGGCAGCGGATTTCGCTGCTTCTTGCCTGCGCCACATGAAAAACGGCATATTCTGCACCGCAGTCTGCTGCCTGCTGAAAATTGGCTGCCCACCTGTCCAGCCATGCCTCACGGGAAGCACCAAAGCAGCTTTCAACCTTCTCCCAGGAACCAAATTCCCGCAGCAGTGCCTGTTCATTTTCCAGCCAGAAATCCAGCCAGCTGGGCCAGAACCAAAGATGAAAGCCCTTGATGATATCCGGCTGATGAAAGCTTTTATCCCAGGGGGCACAGCACATAAACTCTATGCCGTCAAGATGATGCCTTTGCAAAAAAGAGGCAAGCTGTGCCGAATTGCCTCCCAGCAGACCTTCTGTATCTGTAATATCATTGGAGAGGTTGACTAATTCCAGCATAAACTGCCTCCTTTACAATCGATTATTAGAAAGTGCAGGTAAGGCCTACCTGATAGAAGCGGCCTGCACATGGGTAATAACTTGCCGGTCCCCATGCACTAGCTAATGAGCCTTTCTGCTCAAAATGCTCCTGATTTGTAAGATTGTTTACCTTGAAGTAGGTAGTAATGTTCTTCTTAATATCATAGCTGAGGTTGAAATCCCAGATGTTATAGCTACTGTTGTTATTATAATACTGAGCATCCAGGCCACTGCCGATAGTACCCAGCAGATTTGCCTTCCAGGCACCGCTGTGATAATGAACACCGATGCGATAGCCATTCGGCTGAAGATTGCCAGAATCTACAGCCATAGGCGAGCCTCTAAATGTTTTCTCACGCTTGATGTAGGAATAGCCTAAGTCATAGCTCCACATCGGGCTAAGCTCCTGCTTGAAGGACAGCTCCATGCCACGGTGTTTTTCCTCATCAACATTTGTTGCCTCCCAAATAGTACCACTAGGTAAATTCATCCACTGGATAGCATCTTTAAGCCTGCTATAAAAGAAAGAGATTCCCATGCTTGTCTTTTCATCAAAGTTATGATTCATGCCCACAGTGGCAGTATAACCTGTCTCTGGTTTCAGATTCGGGTTACCAACATATCCATAACTATTGTAATACAAATCATCGGCAGTAGGAGCCTTGAAAACACGTCCCCAGGAAGCATATACCTGGGTGTCAGCATCCGCTAAATAGTTTATAGCAATCTTTGGGGACCAATGAGTACCAAACATACTATGATTATCCATGCGTATTCCCGGCACTAATGTCCACTTATCTGCAAATTTCCAGGTATCCTGCAGGAAAACGCTCTTATTGTTAAGCTTTTTGCCATAATATCCATTTGTTGCATTTTCCGAATTGCTCTGATGCCATTCTACACCGGTAATCAGCGTATTATAATCATTCAAAAGCCAGCCATATTGTGCATCCAATCCCATGGTACGATTACTAAAAGAACCACTCTGGTCTATCCATTTGTAGTTATAAAAAAACCGCACATACCCTGGCACATCAGTATCTTCGTTAAAATTCCAAGTCAAATTATAGTTGTTAAAATTCTCTCTTAATCGCAACCCATAATAATTAGGCTGGGAAAAAGAACCATAACACTCATATTGCCCATCATCAACAGAACGATGAGCATAAGACAATGCCAGCGAGTCACTATCTGACAAACGATTTTTCAGCTTCATGGAAAAGCTGTTATTATTATAATCGCTATTTGCCATAGTAGGACTATTGCCATCAAACTTATAGTCAAAATGACCGCGCTTCTGCAAACCGCCAGTTATAAACCAGCTGAAATCATTCTCCTTGCCCTGAGTGCTGATTGCATAGTTATGGCTTCCCCAGGAGCCGATATTAATGTCCACCTTGGTTTCATTTTTTACTGCATTTTTGGTAATGATATTGATAACACCGCCAACTGCATCACTGCCATACAGGGCACTGCCACCGCCCTTGACAACTTCAATGCGCTGAATATTGTCCATAGACGGTATCATATTAAGGTCAACACTTGCTCTACCAAAGCCCCCTTGAGCATCATTCAACTTCTGGCCATCCACCAGCAAAACTACCCTCTCATCGCCATTAATTCGCACATAACTGCGCAAACCACCTGCCATGCGCACAATGGATACACCATTAACATGGCCGATTGCCTCATCCACGCTCTGATAATGATTATCCTCAATCTCCTTTGCCGTAATGACCGCAGTATTGGCAGGTGTTTCCAGCTTCTTAGTCGGCATGCGCTCTGCCGTAACTACAGTATCCTCCAGTTCATAGACATCCACCGCCGTGTCAGCAGCATTGCTGTTTTCAGCCTCTGCCGCAAATGCCGTAGTGCCCATAGCTGCACCTGCCAACAAAGCAGCCATTACCTGCATAGTCAGTTTCTTTTCCCATTTTCTCATTTTCTTCATATAATCTCTCCCCTTGCCTGATAAAAAAATAAGCCGGCCACAAGCTCGAAAAGCCTTGACCAGCAAATACCTCCGCGTGAAATAATGCAACAAAATGCAAAGCATTAAATCTGCACAAAGACACACAAAAAAGGAGTCCCTCCATAAAAAGAAAGACTCCCCTATTATCGTCAATCTCCTCCCCATCGCTCGTGGGTGCGGCAAAGCATCGTTGCCTGCCTTAACGGTGATTCATGACAGGCAGTTCTCCTGGCTCAGGTTCATCATGCCTGTGCGCCTTCCCAGAGTCATCGCTCCAGTGACATAACTTATGCACAGCACTCCCCTTACAGTGGCGGGACCGCTCCGGCTTTGCACCGGTATTCCCTTTTAAACCCGGCACAGCAAAACGCCATGCCAAGGTACCTGACACACCCATATTCAATTTGTATAACCTTTTTTCATGCTACATCAAAAAACAAATTCTGTCAAGACATATTTTCTCACTCAGAATACAAAAAACTTTCTTTCTAGCTATCATCAGCCAAGGGCAATTCCCTCACATGGCAGATAGCTTCTGATACTCCGGCAGGCTGGCAAGCCTGTACATCAGCTCATTGGTCATCAGGCAGTCAGAGGCCGCCCGGTGGTGGGTATCAACAATGCCGAAATAATCACAGAGATATTCCAGCTTGTGACAGGATACATTTTTCAGAAGTTTTCTAGACAAATATAAGGTATCAAGATACCATCCTTCAAAGCTCACTCCCTGCGCCTTGAGAAAATTCATATCAAAATTCACATTGTGCCCCACGATGGTCTCCCCCTGCAAAAAGACACTGATTGCAGGCAGGACTTCCTCAATCATCGGGGCATCTGCCACCATTTCATTGGTGATGCCAGTAAAATTCTGAATAAAATACGAAATCCTTCTCCGGGGCCGCACCAGCTGCTGAATAGCCTCCACCTGCTCCCCGTTCCGATATTTCAGGCAGGCAATCTCAATGATTTCACTTTTTGCGGGACTTGTCCCGGTTGTTTCCAAATCGATAACCGTATAATCCTTGGGTATGTCGTATGTCAGCTTCGCCATAAGCTCTCCCTTTTCTCCTGATATATAACCATAATAATTGTATTACATTTGATTGACATCTAACTTTGTTTGCAATATAATATTTACAAACATATTTTTAGGAGGTAAATTATTATGCCAGTCAAAGCAGCTACCAGCATGGTGCAATTCCGCATGGACACTAACCTGAAGGAACAAAGCGAGGAAATTTTTAAAAAGCTTGGTTTAACAATGACCTCGGCATTTACAATTTTCGCCCAATCGGTAGTAAACCACCGCAAAATACCATTTGAAATCAGTCTGCCCGAAGAAACTCCCAACTATGCCACCAAAGCAGCTATGGAAGAATTTTATGATGCAAAAATGGTTGCAGAACCGGGAGCCGAATATCTTGCCAAACGTTTTCAGCGGTGATTATAATGCTGTATGTCAAGGAATCCAGCCAATACAAAAAAGATTTTGAACGTGCCATCCGTCAAGGTAAAAAGCTTGAGCTGCTGGAAAAAGTATTGATTCTTCTCCTCAACCGCCAAAAGCTCCCCCTGCAATACCACGACCATAAATTAAGCAGCAACTACAAGGATTTCCGTGAATGTCACATACAGCCGGACTGGCTGCTCATCTACCGCATTGAAGGCGATACGCTGTTCCTCGCCCGCCTTGGCTCCCACAGCGAGTTATTCAAATAAAGCACAGCTGCCTCAGTATTGCCAATTTATCAGCATTTGGCAATACTGAGGCTTTTCTTTTTAGTTAACCAGCTATCTGCGCCTTCATGATTTCATCAGCACCCTATTCCACCATCGCCAAAAATTCCGCCTCGCTGAGGACAGGTATCCCCAGCTCCTGTGCCTTCGTCAGCTTGCTGCCGGCAGCCTCCCCGGCCAGCACATAGTCCGTCTTCTTGGACACGGAGCCTGCCGCCTTGCCGCCGTGGGACTCAATCAGCGACTTTGCCTCGTTGCGGCTGAGAGTTGGCAGGGTACCTGTCACCACCACCGTCTTGCCAGCCAGCTTTTCATCCACAATGCCGCTGTCCTTCAGCTCCATGTTGACGCCTGCTTCTTTGAGCCGTTTGATAATATCAATATTCACAGGGTCCCGGAAATACTCATAAATCGCCCTGCTGCTGATCTCGCCGATATCATTGACTTCCCGGACAGCCTCCGCATCAGCCTCCGCCAGCTTATCCACGGAATGGAAATGCAGCATCAGCTCCCGGGCAGCAGCCTTGCCAATGCCGGAAATGCCAAAGCCTGCCACCAGCCGCTGGGGCTCGTTGGCCTTTGCCTTTTCGATAGCTTCCAGCACCTTGTCAGTATTTTTTTCCTTGCCAATCAGCCCCGCTGCGATCATGGCCTCCCGATGCCGGGACAGCACAAAGATATCCGCCACATCCTTCACCAGCCCGGCTTCAATCAGTGCATGAATATTCTGCTCTCCCATGCCCTTGATATCCATGGCATCCCTGCCCACAAAATTGATCAGATGATTCTCCATCTGTGCCGGGCAGGATGGATTGGTGCACCTGATATCCGCCATGCTTTCCTCCCGGACAGCCTTATGGCCGCATACAGGACAGGTATCACCAATAAAAAATGGCTCAGTGCCCTCAGGCCGCAGATCATGATTTACAGAGCGCACCTTGGGAATGATTTCCCCGGACTTGAACACGCGGATGGTATCCCCAATCCTGATATCCAGCTCATCAATAAAATCCTGGTTGTGCAGGGTTGCCCGCTCTACCTTGGTACCGCAAAGCTGCACCGGCTCAAAAACAGCCGTCGGGGTGATGCGGCCTGTGCGCCCTACGGAAAGCTCAATATCCAGCAGCCTGGTTTCCTTTTCCTCCGGCGGATACTTGTAGGCCACCGCCCACTTGGGCACCTTGGAAGTCTGCCCCAGCTGCTCCCGCTGGGCAAAATCATTGACCTTTACCACGGCACCGTCAATATCATAAGGCAGGCTGCCCCGGGAGGCCCCGATTTCATCAATAGTTGCCATGACCTCCTCGGCAGTACGGCAAACCTTGTAGTTGTGAATGACCTTCATACCCTGCTTTTTCATGAAATCATAGGCTTCCGTATGGCTGGCAAACTCCCTGCCCTCAGCTGCCTGCAAATTGAACACGAACATGGACAGCTGCCTTTCCTTGGTAATGCGGCTGTCCAGCTGCCTGAGGGTACCGGCAGCACAATTCCGGGGATTAGCAAAAGGCTTCAATCCCAAAAGCTCCTGACGGTCATTTACCTTGGCAAATGCCTCCCGGCTCATGTACACCTCCCCCCGCACCTCAAAGTACGGCAGGCTGTCCTTCAGCTTCTGCTTTATATCCTTGATGACACGGGCATTTTCTGTCACATCCTCCCCCTGAATTACCCCGTCCCCCCGGGTAATAGCCTGGGTGAGCAGGCCATCGCGGTAGCGAAGGGCCAGGGAAAGGCCGTCAATTTTTTCCTCCACCACAAACTCCGGCTCATCCAGTGCCTCAATAGCGGAGTTCACAAAATCCGCCACCTCCGCCTTGGAAAAAACATCCTGCAAGGAAAGCATAGGCACATCGTGCTGCACCAGCACCCCTGCCTCACGCCTTGCCGTACCGCCCACCTGCTGGGTAGGAGAAGTCTTGGTAATCAGCTCAGGATATGCCCCTTCCAGGGATTTCAGCCGCTGCATCAGCAGATCATACTCATAATCACTGATTTCAGGACTGTCATTGTCATAATAGCATTTATTATGATGGCGGATTTCCTTCCGCAGCCTGTTCAGCTCCTTTTTGACCTCCGCTATATCCATCTCGTTTACGTTTACATTGGCACTTTCACTTGCGTTCACGTTTGCCTTTGCCTTTACATTCACATCTGTAGCCATACACTTACACCTTCTTTAATGGCGCATACTTCTGCATCAGCTTTTTCAGCCCGATGCCCGGAAAATTAATCTGTATCTCCCTTTCCTCCCCGGAGCCGGAGACACCCACCACAGTTCCCGTTCCCCACTTGCTGTGGGCTGCCTTGTCACCAGTTTTCCACTGGATGCTCATATCAGGGCGTGCCAGGGATTTGGTGCCCATCTGCACCCCCTTGGCAATGGCAGGATTGATGCTGCGCACTGCCGACAGAGCTTCCAACCCCGACATTGGCTGTCCCTTGGCAGCTGCCGGACGGCTCGCACTGCTGGAAAAATGCGGAGCAAAGCTGCCAGCAGAAGCCATGCCCCCGGCAGGCCTCTGCTGTTCTATCGTACCGGCCTGAGGGGAATTCTTTGCCGTAAAACCTCCTGCATTGCGGCTGTAGCCACCGTAGCCGAAACTGCCCCCAAACCGCTTGCCCCCATAGCGGCTGCCATTGCCATGGCTGCCATAACCATTGCTGCCACTGCCGTAGCCATCATAATCATTATAGCCCCCAAAGCCGCCTTCATCATCAAGCCGCCTGCGTCGGAAAGCAAGCTCCTCCTTCAGCTCATCAGGAATTTCATCCAAAAAGCGTGACGGCTCATATACATTGGTACGGCCATAGATGGTGCGCATACCTGCATAAGTCATATACAGCTTCCGCTGGGCACGGGTGATGCCCACATAGCAGGTACGCCTTTCTTCCTCCATCTGCTCCGGCTCCATCAGTGTACGGGCATGAGGGAACATCCCCTCCTCCATACCTGCCATGAAAACTACCGGGAACTCCAAGCCCTTGGCGGCATGGAGCGTCATCAGGGTAACCCGTTCCTCCTCCAAGTCGGACTCATCAATATCGGAAAGCAGCGCCATCTTGCTCAGAAAATTCTCCAGATTCGGTTCTTCTTCCTCCTCCTTCTCAAACTCCTTGGCAACGCCTATAAATTCATGCAAGTTCTCAATGCGGGACTCATTCTCGATTTTCTTCTCCGCCTTATCATTTTTCAGTGCCTCTACATAGCCGGTCTTCTCCATGACCTCCTCAATCAGGTCGGACACCGCCAGCTTGTCCATGCGCTCCATCAATTCCAGCAGCAGCAGGGCAAACTGCTTCAAAGGGTTGCGGCTTCGGGCTGTAAGGCCCGGCACGGCAGCCAGCAGTTCCTCATTGGCTATTACCTCAAACAGGCTCACATCATTTTCCACCGCATAAACCATCAGCTTGTCCACGGAAGCGGCGCCGATACCCCGCTTAGGCACGTTGATGATGCGCATCAGGCTGACAGTATCCATAGGATTGAACATAACCCGGAGATAGGCCACAATATCCTTGATTTCCATGCGGTCATAGAATTTCAGCCCCCCTACCATGGTATAAGGCAGTCCTACACGCATAAAGGCATCTTCCAGCACCCGGGACTGGGCATTGGTGCGGTACAAAATCGCCATATCGCCATAAGACGCCTTGTAAATATCATGCTGCTTGCTGATAGTATCCGTGATGAACCGGGCCTCATCCCGCTCATCCGAAGCAAGATAGGTGGTAATCTTGTCCCCCTGGGCATTATCCGTCCACAGGCGTTTCTTCTTGCGATGAGAGTTGTGGTCAATTACCGCATTGGCAGCCGCCAGTATATTCTTGGTGGAGCGATAATTCTGCTCCAGCATGATGGTACGGGCATCAGGATAGTCCTTCTCAAAGTTCAGGATATTGGTAATATCCGCACCGCGCCAGCCGTAGATGGACTGATCCGCATCACCCACCACGCAGAGATTGCGGTAGCCCCCTGCCAGCAGGGTGGTCAGCTGATACTGTGCCCCGTTGGTATCCTGATACTCATCCACCAGAATGTACTTGAAACGCCTCTGATAGCGGCTGCGGATTTCCTCATTTTCCGACAGCAGGGACACCGTCACCAGCAGCAAATCATCAAAGTCAAGGGCATTGTTCTCCCGAAGCATTGCCTGATATTTCTTGTATACCTCGGCAACCTTTTTCTGATAAAAATCCGCTGCCTGAGCCTCAAATGCCAGAGGCCCCAGCATCTGATTCTTGGCGTTGGAAATAGCATTGCGTATAGCTCCCGGATTGTACTGCTTATCGTCCAGATTCAGCTCCTTGATGACCTTCTTGACCACCGTCTGAGTATCACCAGTATCATAGATGACAAAATTGCTCTTGTACATGCCAGTGGCCTCAATCTCCCGGCGCAGAAATCGGGCGCAGAAGGAATGAAAGGTACTGAGCCAGATTTCCTTGGCATAAGGTCCAATCATGTTCTCCACACGCTCCCGCATCTCAGCTGCCGCCTTGTTGGTAAAAGTGATGGCCAGAATACTGTAGGGGGCAACGCCATGCTCCAACAGGTTGGCAATCCTGTGGGTAAGCACCCGTGTCTTGCCTGAACCGGCACCTGCCATAATCAAAAGAGGGCCTTCAAGACATGCCACCGCTTCCCTCTGGTCATCATTCAATCCGCTAAAAATATCCAAGCCGCTTCATCCTCCCGCTCTCGGTCACTCCCTGACCACCTCAATACAAACCGTTCAGCTTATGATTGCCCTGTGGCATAATTAACGCAAAAGGGCTGGCATTAGCCATAAGCAACCTCTGCCAGCCCATTATCACAACTAAACTCTTACATCTCTAAACTTTAAGCTCTAACATCTAAGCTTTAACATCCAAGCTCTGACTTATTACAGACCTATTACAGCTTTGCAGCAGCCTCAGTCAGCTGCGGTACAATCTGCTTCTTGCGGGACATAACCCCCGGCAGATATATAGAATCACCAGAGGCATCCTTGCCAAAGGCGTCAGCAATCAGCTGCTTCGGCTCGCCCACAAATACCAGCTCCGTAGACTCCTCCATGATATCGGTAACCATCAGCAGAGCCAGGTCATAGCCCTCTGCCTTGCACAGCTCATTCATGGCAGCAGTCAGCTCTGCCTTCTTTGCCAGGATATCGGCGGTGTCCATTACGGAAATCTGGCTGACGATAGCCTTGTAGCTGCCAAATGAGAACGGCTTTGAGTCAGTTTTAGCAATCTGGGCAGGAGTCAGGTCACCCAGGTCGGCACCTGCCTTCAGCATAGCCATGCCGTACTCCTTCAGATCAACACCGGCAATACCTGCCAGCTTTTCAGCGGCATCCTTGTCCTGCTGGGTGCAGGTAGGAGACTTAAAGAGAACAGTATCGGAAACGATAGCAGACAGCAGCAGGCCTGCAATCTCCTTGGTCAGCTCCACCTGCCAGCGGTCAAACATCTTGGCAACGATGGTGGCGGTGCAGCCAACAGGCTCAATGTGCACGAAAATCGGGTTGGCAGTATTGATGCCCCCCAGGCGGTGATGGTCGATAATGCCCTGCAGGTCAGCAGCTGCCAGGCCGTCTACAGCCTGTCCTTCCTCATTGTGGTCAACCAAAATAATAGGCTGCTTTTCCTCTACGGACTGCACCAGCTCCGGTGCCTCCACCTTGAAGTAATCCAGGGCATACTGAGTCTCCTTGTTCACCTCACCGGCACGGATTGCCACAGCATCCACCCCCAGGCCCCGCTTCAGGGCAGCATAACCCAGTGCGGAGCAGATAGAATCAGTATCAGGATTTTTATGACCGGTAACAAATACTTTACTCAAAACAACTTCCTCCTAAAAATGTGCATTATTTATCATAATTCATCGACAATTACAATAATCAGCCACACCAGCAAGCAGCTACAACAAGCAGCTACAACAAGCATCAGCTTCTGGTGCCTGGCCCTTCCTGCAAGAGATTGGCATAATCCAGCTGCCGCATCGCCTCATAGGCCACAATCGCCGCCGCATTGGACAGGTTCAGGGAACGGGCTCCCTCAATCATGGGAATACGGATGCAGTGCTCCCAGTTTGCCTTCAGGATATCCTCAGGGATACCGGCTGTTTCCTTGCCAAATACCAGCATATCATCCCTGCCAAACTGCGCCTCGGAATGAGCCCGGGGTGCCTTGGTGGAGCAATAATGGAATTTGTGCTCAGGATACATGGCCTTTACCTCGGCAAAATTTTCGTGAACATGCACCTTCACCAGATGCCAATAATCCAGCCCGGCCCGCTTCAGATGCTTGTCATCAATGGAAAACCCCAGGGGCTTCACCAGATGCAGCTCTATGCCCGTAGCAGCGCACAGGCGGGCAATATTGCCGGTATTGCCGGGAATTTCCGGCTCAATCAATACGATGTGCATTTCCTGTCACCTGCAGCCCATCAATCGCAGTCAGCAGTAACTACCGCACCCTTGGAAGCGGAAGTGGTCAGCTTGGCGTAACGGGACAGGTAGCCGGTCTTGATCTTCGGCTCAGGCTTTACCCAGGCAGCCTTGCGCTTGGCCAGCTCCTCATCGCTGACACGCAGCTCCAGCTTGCGGTTCGGGATATCGATATCGATGATGTCCCCGTCCTCAATCAAGGCAATCGGGCCGCCAGCCATTGCCTCAGGGGAAACATGGCCGATGCAGGCACCGCGGCTGGCACCGGAGAAACGGCCATCAGTAATCAGGCCTACCTTCAGGCCACGGCCGGAAATAACGGCAGTTGGATTCAGCATCTCCTGCATGCCAGGGCCGCCCTTAGGGCCTTCGTAGCGGATAACAACTACATCACCCTCCACAATCTGCCCCTCCATGATGGCATTCACAGCAGACTCCTCAGAGCTGAAGCACTTGGCCTTGCCGGAGTAAACCAGCATATCCTCTGCCACAGCGGAAGCCTTCACTACAGCGTTTTCAGGACAGAGATTGCCGGACAGGATAGCGAGACCGCCCTCCTTGCGATATGGATCCTCAACAGTCCTGATCACATCAGGGCGGAGCGTCCTGGCATTGGCAATCTTTTCCTCTACTGTGCCCACAACAGTCATGGCATCAGTATGAATTACGCCCTTCTTGGACAGCTCCTTCATGACGGCATTGATGCCGCCTGCCTCGTTCAGGTCAATCATGTGATGGGTGCCTGCCGGGCTCAGCTTGGCAATATAAGGAGTGCGGCGGCTGATTTCATCAAACTTGGCTGCCGGCAGCTCAATACCTGCCTCATGGGCAATAGCAGTCAGATGCAGTACAGTATTGGTAGAGCCGCCAATACCCATATCCACAGTGATAGCATTCTCAAATGCCTTTTCAGTCAGAATATCCCGTGGCTTAATATCCTTCTCAATCAGGTTCATGATTACCTGACCGGCACGCTTTGCCAGCTGGCGGCGTGCACCGGTATAGGCGGCAGGAATGGTGCCGTTGCCAGGCAGCCCCATGCCAAGAGCCTCAGTCAGGCAGTTCATGGTATTGGCAGTAAATAGGCCTGCGCAGGAACCGCAGCCAGGGCAGGCAGCGGACTCGATGGCAGTCATATCCGCCTCGGAAATCTTGCCTGCGGCAAACTCACCGGCAGCCTCAAAGGACTGGCTTACGCTGATGTCACGGCCATTGTAACGGCCAGGCAGCATCGGGCCGCCGCTGACAACTACGCAAGGAATATTCAGCCTTGCAGCTGCCATCAGCATGCCAGGCACAACCTTGTCGCAGTTAGGAATCAGCACCAGGCCGTCAAAGCCGGTAGCAGTAGCCACAGCCTCGATAGAATCAGCAATCAGCTCGCGGCTGGCAAGGGAAAACTTCATGCCGGTATGCCCCATGGCAATGCCGTCACACACGCCAATAGCCGGGAATTCCATCGGCGTACCACCGGCAGCGGCAACTCCCAGCTTGGCAGCCTCAGTTATCTCCCGCAGGTGAATATGACCAGGAATAACCTCGTTGAAGGAATTGCAGATACCGATTAACGGCTTCTTCAAATCCTCCGGCCCAAAGCCCATAGCATTAAACAAGGAACGATGGGCACACCGCGTTGCGCCCTTCTTTACAACATCAGACTTCATTACACAACTCTCCTAAAATAAAATTAGCAATTTTAGCTTCATATATTTTGTATACTTCAGTTTCATATTATTTTACACCAAAATCACCGTCATGCCAATAAGGAAAACGAAAATTTGTTTAAAATCACTCCCCACTGCCCAAATGCAGCATAGGCAAGGCGGAAAAACCGCACAGCAAAAAGCCCCGGCATTTCGCCGAGGCAATATCATCAAATGGTGGCTGCGAAGAGACTTGAACTCCTGACACTCCGGGTATGAACCGAATGCTCTAGCCAGCTGAGCTACGCAGCCAATATGGAGCTGATAACCAGAGTTGAACTGGTGACCTCATCCTTACCAAGGATGCGCTCTACCTACTGAGCTATATCAGCATATTAACAATAACATCATCTATACCAAACAGCAAAGCGATTTGGTTGCGGGAAGAGGACTCGAACCTCTGACCTTCGGGTTATGAGCCCGACGAGCTACCTGCTGCTCCATCCCGCGATGTAAATGATGCCTGCGCTCTCACAAGCACCGACAATTTGGTATTATATCAGCATAATAACCATTTGTCAAATAAAATTTTAAACTTTTTTACTGCTGTAGTATTAAAGGCAAACATGATATAATACTAGCATTACATAATGATAATATTATACTACGAAAAGTTCCCAATGATACTTTGATACTTTTCAAATGATATCTTTCTAAACAATACCCTACCTGGAAAGTGGTGAGATATGTGCTTGAAGACAATAGCATAGTATTGATGCACAAAAATATACCTGTCGCCCATTTCAATATAGACTCATACACAGGACGCATCATCAGCAAAATCAGCATCCTTAATCACGAGCATCTGCCCATACCCGTGCAATGCAACTCTGGCAATGATTTCACTGCTGTTGATGCCATGCAGAACTGGGTGGCTTTTCGTAGTATTCCAGCCAGCAGAAGCCACTTCACCAACTACCTGGAAAAGCTGGGAGTAGTTACGCCAAGTGCAGCTGCCTACAAAAGCCTCGGGCTGAATCTTTCTGACCAGTACTGGTACAGACCGCTTCATATGGATATTGACTGGCGCGATATAAACTTGTTTGAAAACAGCTTTCTCAGGGAAACCTTCCAGTCCCATGCCAGCAACGATGGCAGCTTTATATCACCTGACAGCAATTCCAACGGCGAATTGCCAAAATTCTGGTGCATTGAGCATGGAAAAAGATTGTTATACAAACAGGGCTCCGGCCCTCTTTATCAGCAGCCATACAATGAGGTATTTGCCAGCACTTTATTAGATAAATTGCAGATGAGCCATGTTTCCTACCAGCTAAATAGCATCGGAGATAAGCCCTATTCCGTATGTGAAACCTTTGTCGATGACCATACGGAATACATCCCGGCCTCAGACATACTCATGATGAAAAAGCATTCCAACAATGACAACGCCTATCAGCATTTTTTCAAGTGCATCGAGGCTCTGAAAATTGATGTTCCCCAGCAAGCTATAAACAATATCCTCATATTTGATTGCTTAATTAATAATATAGACAGGCACTACGGCAATTTCGGTTTTATACGCGATGCAGACACGCTGGAATTTAAAGGACTGGCGCCTGTTTTCGACAACGGCAACAGTCTTTGGTACAACGTATCTGATTGTGAAATAATTACTAGAAATCAGCCAGCCAAGCCATTTAGAAATACCCACGAACAACAGCTTAAGCTGATAAAAAGCTCTGCCCTCTTATTGTCCATGCTTGATGATAATTTTGTCAAAAAAGCTGCTTATGATATTTTTGCACCAGCAGTAAAAACAGGCAGAATTAGCATAAAAAGAGTAGAAAGCATCATACGGAATGTGAATTACAACGTGCTGGTATTGCACAAATTTCAAGAACAAATTAATAATAAATAGAATAAATCAGCTATAAATAGAATTATAGAATTTTGATGCACGTGATGTGATATAGCGAGCCATGTTTTGGTTCGCTATTTTTTATCCCCTCCCCTGTCATCCCTCCCAAGCCGCATGATACCTGCATTCACCCACCTTCATTACAAAGCGTGCACCACAGAACGGTAGCTCTATGATGAAGGTTGCCGAGGGTGCTGTAAGCTCCACCGTTGAGATTCTGAAGACCTTGAAGGAAAAGGCTGTAAACGCAGCTAACGATTCCAATACCGATAGCGATCGTCAGACTATCCAGAAAGTCATTAGTTGATGAATATATTGATATCGGGGATTTATCAAGAGAAGATATGGCAGAAAAAATAAAATCAATGAACGTTGATATATTAGTTGACTTGGCAGGTCATTCGGCAAATTCTGGTCTTTCATTATTTGCGTATAGAGTTGCTCCAGTACAGATTTCAGGCTTGGGCTGGATGGAAACTACAGGTTTTTCAGCAGTTGATTACCTTATAACTGATGAATATTTGGATCCGACTGGTAATACATATATAACAGAAAGACCATTATACTTAAAAAGTCAATTTTGTTACAAATGCCATAGGGATGTAGTTGCATCATCAGGTGCACCATGCATAAAAAATGGATATATTACATTTGCTACGTTCAATCGTATTAGTAAATTTACTAGTGAAATTCTAGAGCTATGGCGAAGAATTATGTATTTAGTTCCAAATTCATTTCTATTATTGAAGTGTGATATCTTATCCAGCAAATCGAATATGCAAATGGTTCGTAAAAGGTTAGCTAATGCAGGTCTTGACAACAAACGTATTATATTGGAAAGTCCATCATTAGATTATTTAGAGCGTTATCTAGATGTAGATATAGCTCTTGATACTTATCCATACACTGGTGGCGGTACTACTTTTGATGCACTTTATATGGGGTTTCCAGTGGTCAGCCTTTATGGGGAACGCCGTAGCTCACGGTTTGGGCTTAGTATCCTGACCAATGCTGGTGTGGGGGAATTAGCTGTGCCCACACCAAAAGAATATGTAGAGCGTGCGGTTGCTCTTGCTAGTGATTGGGATTTACTAGATGTTCTTCACAAAAATCTGCGTACCATGCTGGAAAATTCGCCTGCTATGGATGCAGAAGGCTATGTGCGCGAAATTGAAGGTAAATATAAAGAAATTTTATCTGCGGTACACAACCATGATGTTTTCGATTAAATATATTTTCTTATGTTCGTTCTTATGTTATAATAATGGAAACAGAGAGTATATGTGTTGCGGTTGTAAGTTTATTTTGGGAGGCGATGCATGTGAAGAAGATTTTAGGTATCATGATTGTGCTGGGGGCAATTTTGCTAAGCAACATAGTTGTGGATATGCCTTTGGCACATGCTGCATATTGGTGTGATTGGTGCAACGAGCGTGGCGTATGCCATGAACGTAATACTGATTGTCCATATTGGCAGGATGGTCAGCAAGGACAGGGCAGGCATCAGGGGCATCATCGTCGTGCAGCTCATTGTCAGTGGTAAATAGTATATGATGTAAAAAAATCCTGTTTCAGATGTTTTTCTGAAACAGGATTTTTCTATTATCTCTATTGCAGCATCATGGCTTTGCCATAGCAGCTAACTCCTCTGGGGAGTATCGCCCAGAAGCTTTCAATGCCTCAAGAGTAACAATTCCATCGGACAGCAAATCGCGTATTGTATTAATTCGTCCACGCGCTTCTCCACGGGCTTCGCCAGCCTCCAGCAGGGCTTCTCGTTCCTCTTTTTCGTTCCATTCAAAGCCAAACATATCAATTACCTCACTTTCGTTGTGCAGCAAGTAATTCTTCATAACATCGTTATCAATGCAGTATCTGATGGTGTCCCTGACAGCTTCATCTACAGTCAGTCCCTGCTTTCTGAGCAGCTTATAGTGATTGGAAAAAATGCTGTATTCTCGTAACGGCTTGCATATCTTCTTCAAATCTTCGTTCTTGCCGGTTGCCAGGTTATAGACATGAACAACCAGTTCCAGCTTGTCAGAAGGTGTCTTGAAAGCATCGCTCAGCCTGAGTTCTTTGTGCTCAAAGCTGGTATCCTCACCATCATAGAAAACATAAAACTCAGGGGCGGGGAGCTTTATCAGTTCCGTGCTGTATATCTTACTCCTTTGATTATAACAGAATTGAGCGATTTTGTGAATCGTTTCCACTATGTAGACGAAAAACTATTCTACAAACATTATACCACTTTTTGATAAAAATAGGAATGTATTTTTGAAAAATATACATAAAAACCAATTATTGGTTCAGCCTTGAATTCACCAGCACTTTATAGCTAAGCAAATAGACAAAAATTATGCAACAAAAATATCGCCCCCGCAAGACTTGGCTTACAGCCTGTCTCACGAGGGCGATACAAATTTATATACGCTATTGAAAAACTTTGCTAAACAATCTCATAAGGCTTCATAAGACTTCATAAGCCTTATAGCATCAATGCCTCTTGGTACGGAGCAATGCCCAGATCAGGTTCTTGATGTCCTTATCCTTGTCAATCTTGACCTGTACGGCACGCTCGTTGCCGATGATGTTGAAGTTCTCAACCAGGAAGCAGTAAATCAGGATGCCCAGGGCAACCAGGCCCACGCTGACGATGATTTCGCCGATGCCTGGGAAGTATGCACCGCTCTCATACATGGAGGTGAATACGCAGTTCAGGCGGTTGACAATAACACCCAGAACTGTCAGCCAGGCATAGGTCAGGAGACCGCCTCTGGTCTTTCTCAGAGGACTGAACATAATCAGGATAGGAATGATGATACCAAAGAGCATCTCCGCACAGTACATATTGCTCTGGAGAGTACCCTGGAACACATAGCCCCACAGATCCATAGAGAACAAATCATAGAGCTTCATCAGGAGATATACGCCCATGATACGGGTACCCACGCGGGTAAGCTTCAGCATAATCTCATGAGGAATCTCATGGCCATAAGCGGTTTTGGCGAGAGTAGTCTCAATCGTCACCATGGCAGAACCAACGAAGAAGGAGGACAGCAGGAAGTAAATCGGCAGGAACTCACTCCACCACAGTGGGAACATTCTTTCCTTCATAATCAGGAACAGGCCGCCCAGGGAGGACTGATGCAGTACCGGGAAAATAAGGCCGATTACCACCAGCACAGGCAGTATCTTGACGATATATCTGTGCAGCTTCTTGACCAGCACACGCTCAGTAATAATCTCGAAGAACTCCAGGCTCTGGATGGTAGTATACAGGGAAATACACCAGAATACCTCAAAGAGTACCGAGGTGTGTCCCCATGACACGAACGGACGCCAGAAGTTGAACCACTGGCCGATATCCAGGAAAAGTCCTGCCATTACCAGCACATAGCCCAGCAGGGATGTCAGCAGGGCACCACGGGCCACAATCTCATACTGCTCATAGCGGAACATGTGCACAAGCAATGCCGTGGAATAACCACCGCCTGCCAGGGCAACGCCGCACATTACGTCAAATGCAATCCACATGCCCCACGGAGTTTCATCGGTCAGATTGGTAACATACTGGAAGCCTGTCAAAAGACGGAACAGCACGGTGGCTGCCATCAAAAGCACAAGGCCTGTCAGGACAAAACGAGTCGGGGTGATGGTAAAGTCCCATCCCAAAATTCTAAAACACTTATATACCTTCATGCTCAGCCCTCCTTATCCTGCTTGTCATCATCCTGCTTCTTGTTCTTTTCCACACGATGATTGTAGAATGAAAGGCCTGCCAGGAACAATGCCCAGGCAGCGGCAAAGCCAGGAACCTTGGACATATAGCTCTTGGTGTAGCTGGTAACAGGTGTCTCGCTGACCTGCTTGAAGCCAAGTTCCTCGAAAGGCACATCGGAGATGTAGAGCCACTGGGAACCGCCTACCTCATGCTCGCCATAGACATGGTTCACATAGCGGCTATCGGAATTGATGATTTCATGAGCTTTCTTGATGAGCTCGTCCCTGTCACCGGAAATAAGTGCGCCGGTGGTGCAGGCGGATACGCAGGCAGGAGCATCGCCCTTTTCTACCCGTGCTTCGCACATCTGGCACTTGGCCACCTGCGGGAACTGCTCGTTCCACTGATACTTAGGAATGGAGTACGGGCATGCTACCAGGCAGTAGCGGCAGCCTACGCACAGGTCAGGGTAATAAACCACGGCTCCGGTCTTCTCGTCCTTCTGAATCGCCTTGGAGAAGCAGGCGGAAGCGCAGGCAGGCTCCAGGCAGTGCAGGCACTGCTTCTTGACAAATCTCAGCTTGTCATCCGGGCGGAACTCCTGAATCACCGTCCAGCGGTTGTCATCCAGCTCCACGCGGCCATCCTTTATATTGCGAGGCTTCGCCTTGAAGTCAAGGCCATTGTACATCTTGCAGGCAACGCTGCAGCCCTCGCAGCCAATACATTTTGTAATATCTACTAATACAGCCATTTATTTCAACCCTCCTTAACTAAATAACCGGTCATGACGGTTTACAAAGGTTGTATGCAGGTACTTTTCAGCCTTCTCGCTAAGAGGCTTGCCGAAAAATTCCTTGTAAACGGACTGAATTTCGGTATTATCATGGCTGCAACGCTTGGCTGAGCCGGTATCTTCCTTGTAGATGGCTTCGATGCGCTTCAGCTTGGCGCTGTTCTGAGCAGCTACGGTGGATTTCGGCTGTCCGCCGCCACCGATGCAGCCGCCAGGGCAGGCCATGAACTCAATAAACTGCCACTTGCTGCTGCCGCTGGCCTTGATGCCGTCCAAAAGCTGACGGGCATTCTCCAGGCCGTGGCACACGGCAATATTCACTGTGCCAACACCCGGAATAGAGGCAGTTGCCTCCTTGACCGCAGTCATGCCGCGGACAGGCTGCCAGGACAGAAGGTCAGCAGGCGGATTGGAGCCGGTGGCAAAGAAATAAGCGGAACGGACTGCCGCTTCGGTAACACCGCCGGTAGCACCGAAAATCTTGCCTGCACCTGTGGATTCACCCAGAACGGAGTCATATTCCCGCTCAGGCACGGTATTCAAATCAATGCCCTTGGACTTCAGCAGTACGGCCAGTTCCCTGGTGGTCAGCACATAGTCCATATCCCGGTTGCCGTCTACCTCCAGCTCCTCGCGGGCTACCTCAAACTTCTTGGCCGTGCAAGGCATGATGGAAACATTGACGATGTTTTCCGGCTTGATGCCCATCTTGTCAGCATAGAAGGACTTGATGGTAGCGCCCATCATGTTCTGCGGTGACTTGCAGGTGGACAGGTTGTGCATCAGCTCCGGGTAGAAATACTCGCAGTACTTTACCCAGCCAGGGCAGCAGGAGGTCAGATGCGGAATCTCATCCTTTGCCGCAGTCAGCCTGTGAACAAACTCGGATGCTTCCTCCATGATGGTCAGGTCGGCTGAGAAGCAGGTATCAAATACTGCATCAAAGCCGGCTTCCTTCAATGCGCCAGCCATCTTGTTGCCAACGCTGGTGCCAGGCGGCATGCCGAACTCCTCACCAAGAGATACCTTGGTGGCCGGTGCGGTCTGCACTACCACATGCTTGGTATCATCATCGATAGCTGCCAGCACTTCCTTGATGTTGCGCTTTTCCGTGATAGCACCGGACGGGCACCACATAACGCACTGGCCGCAGTTGACACAGGCGATTTCGCTTTTCAGCGGCAAAGGATAATTGCCATACACGCCCATGACATTCTTGCAGGCCTCCACGCACTGGCCGCACAGGATGCACTTTTCATCATCTCGTTCAATGGACGGATTGGCATCGCTGATGGCTACACGGCCCTTGAGGTTAACCGGGAAATCGCCCTTGCCCTGATACTGGTCAGGAATCCAGCCTTCGGCTCCTGATGGCTTTCCCTTGCAGCCTGCGGCCATGACGCCGAAGCCCACGGCTCCGGACCCAGCTACAAGCTTTAAAAATTTGCGCCGAGAAATTTTGCTACTCATACAAACTCTCCTTATAAAAACATAACTCCCCAACAAGAAAAACAATAATTCCCATTTATTATTTTATCACTTAAAAATAAGGATAAGAAATATTTTATATTTATGGAATGATTAAGTTCACCTATAATAGGCACTCAAAAACAGTTAATTAATGTTTGATGGACGCTTAATTAACGCTTAAAAGGATATTTTATCAAGAATACCCGTCAGATATGCGATGGTAACACCATAATTGGTCATAGGCACAGCTGCCTCCTTCGCCTTCTGGATGCGCGCCATAATAAACTTGCGGTTGAACATGCAGCCGCCGCACTGAATAATCAGGTCATACCCGGACAGCTCAACAGGAAAATCCGTACCGCTGACCACATCAATCTGCATATTCTCACCAAATCGCTTTCTGAGCATGCACGGAATCTTCTCCCGGCCGATATCTTCCTTCAAAGGCGCATGGGTGCAGCACTCAGCGATGAGCACCCGGGATTTCTCCGTGAGGCTGTCTATATGCTGTGCCCCTTCAACATAATATGAAAGGTCTCCCTTGTAAGCTGCGAACAGCACGGAGAAGGAGGTCAGCCTGCTTTCAGCCGGCTTGTGCTCATAGACATGCTTGAACACCTGGGAATCCGTGATAATCAGCTGGGGCGGGGCACTCAGCCGGGACAGGGCCAGCTCCAGCTTTTCTGCCGTGGTGCTGACCACAGTGCATTTCCTGTCCAAAAGCTCCCGGATGGTCTGCACCTGGGGCAGAATCAGGCGGCGCTTAGGTGCCTGAATGTCCTGGGGCATTACCAGCAGCACCACATCATCCTCCTTGACCAGCCTGCCTGTGATGAACTCATTGTCATAGTCCTCCGGCATCAGCTTGGCAAGAGCCAGGCGCAGCCCGTCTACATCCTTTGCCCGGCTGCAATCCAGCAGCAAAGCTTCTACCTTGCTTTCCTTCAGCCTGCCCTTGAGCTGTGCCTTTAGATTAGCTGCCACAGCCTCGTTGTCACCGAAGATGTTGATGAGGCACAGCACAGGAATATCCTTCTGGCGGAAGGAATCCAAAAGCCCCAGCTCCGCGGCAAAATCCGCCCTGCCGTCAGCCGGAAAGACGATGATGGCAATCTCCGCCTTGTCCATAGCCAGCTTTGTCTTTTCCAGCCGCTGGGCTCCCAATACCGTGGTATCCTCAAGGCCTGCCGTGTCCATCAGCACACAGGGACCCAGGGGATTGATTTCCATGGCCTTGTAGACAATGTCCGTAGTTGTTCCGGCCACCTCGGATACGATGGAGGTGCTCTGGCCTGTCAGGACATTCAGGAGAGTTGACTTGCCGCTGTTGGTCCTGCCAAAAATACCTATATGAAGCCTGTTTGCGTTTGGTGTTGAATTTAACTCTGCCATAATTAAAACCTGAAATCCCTTTTACCCTTGCTAATATCGGCAATATGCTCTGCGGCAATCTTCCTGACCTTTTCGTTAGGAATCTTTTTCAGCTCCTCGGCTATCATGGCCATGCCCTTTGCCCTGGTTTCTTCACTGGCATAATCCTCCAGATATTCCTTCAATGTCATCAGGGCATTTGGATGGCAGCAGTTCAGAATCTGCTTGCTCTTGCAGAGGGACATGAACCTGTCCCCGGTACGGCCTTCTCTATAGCATGCCGTGCAGAAGCTTGGCACATAGCCCAGATTGATGAGCCAGCTGATTACCTCATCCAGGGTGCGCTGGTCGCTGACATCGAACTGGGCGGAGTTGTCATCCTCAGGCTCCTCCTCGGCATAGCCGCCTACGCTGGTACGGGAAGCACCGCTGATCTGGGAAATGCCCAGCTCAAGAGCCTTCTCCCTGACGGCCTTGCCCTCACGGGTGGAGATAATCATGCCGGTATACGGCACAGCCACCCTGATGAGGGCGATAATCTTCTCGAAGATTTCATCGCTGATGCCATTGTCAAAGGCCTCAGGGTCAATATCATCAGCCTTCTTGACACGGGGCACGCTGATGGTATGAGGGCCTACACCATGGACGGCTTCCAGATGCTCTGCATGCATCAGGATACCGGCAAATTCATAGCGGTACATTTCCAGCCCGAAAAGCACGCCCAAGCCTACATCATCAATGCCGCCTGCCTGGGCCCTGTCCATGGCCTCTGTATGGTAGGCATAATCATGCTTTGGTCCGGTCGGGTGAAGCTTTTCATAGGCTTCCTTGTTGTAAGTCTCCTGGAACAGGATATAAGTGCCTATACCGGCATCATGGAGCTTCTTGTAGTTTTCCACCGTGGTAGCGGCAATATTGACATTTACCCGGCGGATGGCGCCATTCTTGTGCTTGATGTTGTAGATGGTGTTGATGGATTCCAGCACATACTCGATAGGATTGTTGACCGGGTCCTCGCCAAGCTCGATGGCAAGCCGCTTATGTCCCATATCCTGCAGGGCGATTACTTCCTTGCGGATTTCGTCCTGAGTCAGCTTCTTGCGGCTGATATGCTTGTTTTTCAGATGATAAGGGCAGTACAGGCAGCCGTTGACGCAGTAGTTGGAAAGGTACAACGGCGCAAACAGCACAATGCGGTTGCCGTAGTAGTCTTCCTTGATCTGCCTTGCCAGGTCATAAATCTCCTGCAGCTTTTCCTCATTGTCGCAGGCCAGGAGCACGGAAGCCTCCCGGTGGGTAAGCCCCTTGCCAAGCTTCGCCTTGGCAATAATGGCATCAACTACCTCCATATTGTCCTTGTTCTCATCGGCATATTGCAGGGTTGCCTTTATTTCCTCGTCGGAGATAAATTCCTCTGCCTTCATTGATTTTACATCATACATTTTCTATCCCCCTGTTTCTATAGTCTCCCCGGTCACAGACTATGTTGTAACCGGCATTTTTAACACGGTTTTTTAAGCACACAATACACTCTGCCGCTTCCTCGCCTGTGCAGATTTTGGCATCGTACAGGGCATACTTTTTGCGTACTGCCTTGGGCGAAAGGTTCGGCATGACTACGTTGGCACCTGCCCTGAGCCCCTTTTCCCTGCCCACCGGGTCAATGGTGCCCAGAGCCGTGGTGGCAGGCAGCAGTACATTGGGCAGCAGCAGCCGGATGATGGACAGCAGGGTGAGCGTCATGGCAGCCGTTCCCCCCGGCTCATTGCCAAAGGGCGTATCATGCTGCGGTATAAAAGGGCCGATGCCCACCATGTGAGGCTTCAGCTCCCGCAGGAACTGCAAATCCTCATGCAAGGTATCAACGGTCTGCCCCGGGGAGCCTGTCATGAAGCCTGCTCCCACCTGATAGCCTATTTCCTTCAGCGCATACAGGCACTCTTTGCGATGCTGCAGGGACATTTCCCTTGGATGGAGCTTTCTGTAGTGCGCCTCGTCAGCCGTTTCATGGCGCAGCAGGTATCTTTCAGCACCTGCCTCAAAATAACGCTGATAGCTGGCCCTATCCTTTTCACCGATGGACAGGGTGATGGCGCAGTCAGGATGGTTTGACTTGATGCTGCTGATAATCCGGCACAGCCTGTCATCTGTAAAATACTCATCCTCGCCTCCCTGAAGCACAAAAGTCCGAAAGCCCAGCTCATAGCCGTTTTGGCAGCAGTCCAGGATTTCCTCAGCGGTCAGCCGGTATCTGGAAGCCTGCCTGTTATCACGCCTGATGCCGCAGTAGTAGCAATTGTTCTTGCAGAAATTGGTGAACTCGATAAGCCCCCGGATAAAGACTTCCTGCCCATAGACGGCTTTCCTGACGGCTACAGCCCGCTGACGCAGGTATTCCCCTTCGTTGCCCTCCAGCAGATACTGAAGCTCGTCCCTTGTGATATCCTTTTTTGCTTCAATATCGTCAACAACAGAAATATTATCATCTCCTAAAAATAGCTACTATTTATACTTACAGATTAATGATATTACTTTTGCTAATTTAAAGCAACATTATTAACAGAAAATTTCTACAAAAAACGCAAAAAACTTCATGGGCAGCAGACATTTGACTGTTGTTCAATAACATATTTTCCCACTAATAATATTATGCCTGATAGTATGCTTGCATTTTTTGAGAAATGGGCGTAAAATGTAGGGAGCCTTTGGCTACAGTTTATTTTCATATTTTAGCTATATAATGCGGTGAAATTGTTTTTGAAAGGTGAGATTTTATGTTCAGTGGCATTGGTGTTACAGAGCTTGTTTTGATACTGGTTATTGCCTTGGTAGTTTTCGGGCCTGGCAAGCTGCCTGACGTGGGCAAGGCTTTGGGCAAAAGCATCAGGGAGTTCAAGAATGCTGAGAAAAACATCATTGAGGATGTTACCGTTGTAGACGAGGATAAGAAGTCTACCGGTACCAAGGCGTAAGCCCCATGGCGTATAAGGCATAGTGATATGGCAAATACTTCAGAGGTATCAAGTGTATCGGATGAGCTGACGGTACAACAGGAGGAAGCGGTGCAGGAGCAGGAGAGCACCATGCAGGAACGTGAGGATGTGCAGCAGGAGAAGGCAGTACAGGAGCAGGAGAATGCCGGGCAGGGGCATGAAGCTGGGCAGCAAGAGCCTGAGGAACAGGCAGCCAATATGTCCATCCTGGCGCACCTGACGGAGCTGCGGCGGCGTATCCTGTACAGCCTGCTGGGCGTGGCGATGGGTTCAGCTATTGCCTATGGCTTCCTGGACAGGATTATGGCCTGGCTGGTTGAACCGGCAGGAAAGCTCTACTATATGCAGCCGGCGGAGGCATTTTTTGTCTACATCAAGGTGACCATGTTTTCCGGCTTCATCATCTCCCTGCCGATTATTTTTTATCAGGCATGGGCGTTTCTGCTCCCGGCCCTGACCATGCGTGAGCGGCTGATGATGTCAATACTGGTGCCTGTGTCCGTGGTGCTCTTTGCGGCAGGTATGCTGTTTTCCTTCAAGCTGGTGCTGCCGGTGGCCATGAGCTTCTTTTTGGGCATGGGGAACACTGATTTTCAGCCGTTTTTGTCGGCTGGCAGCTATTTTGATTTTATCCTGACCTTTGTGCTTCCCTTTGGCATGCTGTTTGAGATGCCGCTAGTCATGCTGGTGCTGGCATGGATGGGCATTGTGACATCTGATATGCTGGCGGCAAAATTCCGGGTTGTGATTGTGGTGTGCTTCGTGATTGGTGCCCTGTTCACGCCGCCGGACGTTATCAGCCAGAGCATGATGGCAATTCCGATGATTTTGCTCTACGGAGTTGGCTATCTGGCAGTAAAGTACATATTGCACAAGTAAGCGGCACAGGAAAAAATGCACATGGCATAAGCAAGTGACGCAGGAAAGAGTACATATTGCATAAGTAAGCGGCACAGGCGGATAGCGTGAAGGCGATTCATGGGAATAAGCTCCGAAGATAAAGGAAGATAAAGATAGAAAATCCTGTTTCAGATGGTGATATGTCTGAAACAGGGTTTTTTGTTTATGTATTTGGGGCTGAGAGCCATTCAAGTACATTGACATGCTGAATGCCTTCAAAGGAAATATTCGGGAAATAATCCATAGTCAGCAGATACTTGGGATAATTATCCTTTATCCCCTGCAATGGGGCAAGCTCACGGTGCAGGGTGTTTTCATCAAGGACGGACTGAGAAACCTGGTAGTACGCCTTTTGTCCATTGTGAATGGTGACAAAATCTACTTCTGATGTACCTGCCTTTCCCACAAATACTTCATTTCCTCTACGGAGCAGTTCAAGATAGACAATATTTTCCAGAATATGCCCTACATCACCAAAACTTGTTCCAAGCAAATAATTGCGCAAGCCAATATCTACTGCGTAATATTTTGCACCGTTTTTGAGGCGTTCCTTGCCGTGAACATCGTAACGATTGGCCTTGTACAGGATGAAGCTGTCCACAAGTGCCTGTATATACGCTTCTACCGTATTGGTGCTTATTTTCCTGCCAGCAGATGTCATAGCACCGGCAATTTTGGCTGCTGAGCAAAGGTTGCCAATATTGTCATACATAAACTCCACAATGCTCTGGAGCATTGCTATATCCGAAATACGCCTGCGTGTTGCAACATCCTTAATGAGGACGGTGTTGTAGATGCCCTCAATATATGCACGTATGTCGTCCTGCTCCCGGTATTCCAATACGCCGGGAAATGAGCTGTTTACGAGATATTTGGAATACAGCTGTGGCAGGTTGCCTGTCTCAGGCGATACAGAAACAAACTCAGCAAAAGAAAGAGGCAGCATTCTTATTTCCATGTGACGCCCGGACAGCAGGGTTGCAAGCTCCCCCGACAGCAGATAGGCATTTGAGCCTGTAAGATACAGGTCAACTCCTGGTTTGGCATATAGCCAGTCTACAGCCCGTTGAAAGTCAGGAACATTCTGCACCTCGTCCAAAAAAACATAATTAGTTTTATCTGCACACAGCCTTTGCTCCACATAATCATATAAATCATCTGCGGTACGGATTTTGCGAAAATCACCGCTTTCAAGGTTGACAGCAATCATGCGCTCTTTCTCTATGCCATGTTCAGCCAGTTCCTTTTGAAACATGTGCAGTAATGTAGATTTGCCACAACGCCTGATGCCGGTAACTACTTTTATGATATTTTTATCTCTCAGCCTATGAAGCTGGTTCATATATACATCACGCCTAATCATTTTATCACCTCAATGATATTATAGCACAAAATGTTTACATTTTGTCATTGTATTGACATTTTTGGAATAATAAAGATAAAAATGTCAATGTAATGACAAAAATATAAAATTGGCGAATAGAAAATCCTGTTTCAGTAGTTGTATGCCTGAAACAGGATTTTGGGGCTTAAATATGTATTTGTGTTTTAGCTGAGGAATTAATTACGGTTTTGCTATGGCTGCCAGTTCCTCGTTAGAATGAAATCCCGGTGCTTTCAGTGCCTGTATAGTCACAATGCCATTGGTAAGCAGCCTGCGTGCAGAGTCAATTCGTTCGCGAGTTATGCCACGGTTTTCGCCAGCTTCCAGCAGGGCTTCTCGTTCTTCTTGTTTGTCATACTGTCATCCCCTTTAAATATAACAGAATTGAACACTTTTGTTAACCGTTTTTACTTTGTAATAAAAAGATTGTTCTACAAACATTATACCACTTTTTTCGGTAAATATCGGAATATATTTTTGAAAAATATACATAAAAAACAGATATAAGTAATGATAAGCGATATATCTTGTAATTACTTATGTCTGTTAATTATGCCTTACTCTTGTAAAGGACTCAATATTTGCATTCTATATCAACTAATTACATAAATATCATATAGAACATTCTTTGAAGCCAAAGAAGTTTTGCAGTCCATCATCTAATGCTATTTTGCATTGCCAGCCGGGCAGAATGTTGCCGAAAATCCAGGGCTTCATAACCTCCCTAGCACGATAAGGCCTGCCGCCAAATTCAATATTCAGGCTGCCGCCTGCAAGCTGCTCAATCCTTTCAACCAATTCCCTGAGGGAAAACATTTCCTGTGCTACTACCGCATATGTACCACATTTATCATAGTCTCCCGACAGCAAATAATTCCCCGCCAAGGAAAAAGCTGACACAACATCATCTATATGCACCAGATTTAAAAGCTGCTCCCCTGGTGACATGGACAATTTCCTGCCGTTTTTCAGGCAATCCCGCAATAAATTAAGCAGTTTCTGCCGCTTGTCATCTGCGCCATAGGTATCAAACAGTTGCAGCTCAATCACTTTCAGTTCACGGGCTTCCACATAGTATTGCAGCATATCATCAAATGCCTGCTTGCTGGCGGCATACAAATTCACCGGGCTGTATGGCTTGTTCTGATAATGCTGCCATGAAGTGCCTGTATTTACCAGCCTGCAACAGCCATTATTTATCATTGCCTCAACCAGCAAAGTGCCAAATGTTACATTGCTCTCAACAAGGGCAGGAATATCCTCATAAGCATGGCTGGACAAATACAAAGATGCCAGATGAAAGACAACCTCCGGCTTTACTTCTGCCATTATGCTATTCAGGCTTTTTCTATCATTGTGCATATGCAGCTTTATCCTGTCAGTCAATTTGCCAATCAATTTGCTGGTATCTGAGTTTTCCCTAACGATGCCATGAACCTCCCAGCCTTCGGCCAGCAGTTTTTCAGCCAGATGGCTTCCCACAAAGCCGGTAATACCTGTCAGCAAAGCCCGTTTGGTAAAAGGGGAAGAAAATTCTGCAAAGGTGCAGAAATTTTTGTCCCTCTCAGATATAACAGGTGGCTCAATCTCATCAACAGGCCAAGGAATATTCAATGAATTCCACAAAATTCCACTGTCACGTTCCGCATCATATAAGCTGGTTACGTTATACATGACCACAGCCTGCTGAGATAATGTATAAAAGCCATGTGCCATACCCTTAGGTATATACAGCATTTTGCCATTTTCCGCAGAAAGCTCACAGGTATGGAAGTGACCATAGGCAGCAGAACCATGGCGCAAGTCCACAGCCACATCAAAAATCCTGCCCTCAATGCAATAGACCAGTTTTGCATGGTCAGAGGGCGGCAATTGAAAATGCAGTCCGCGCAGCACATGCTGCTTGGAGACAGAGTAATACTGCTCAACAAAATCAGCCTCCAACCCCAGTTCCTTAAAGGCATCCTCGTGAACAGTCTTAATAAATGTTCCCCTGCTGTCACTGCGGCGGCAGGGGATGATTTCATAACATCCAGGCAATGGAGTATCTAGCCGTTCAAACAAATTCCTGCTGTCCTTCATTTTTCCACTGCCTCCTTGATAGTTCGCACTATATAATCAAGCTGTTCATCTGACAGGCCTGGATAAACCCCAACCCAGAAGGTATCCCGCATGATTCGGTCGGTATTTGTCAGTGAATCGGCTATCCGATAGCCGGTATGGCTGCGGCGAAGTTCATCAAAGCAGGGCTGTCGCACAATATTTCCGGCGAAAAGCATCCTGGTCTGAATGCCCTTTGCTTCCAGGTAGCGCACAACCTCGTCACGGTTTACCTCGGCACGGCATGTCAAGAGAAAGCCAAACCAGCTAGGCCTACTGCCAGCCAGCGGTTCCGGCAAAATGAATTTATCCGCTACATCCTGCAGCCCCTGATGCAGCCTGTCAAAATTCCGCCTGCGCCTTGCCGTAAACAAAGGCAGCTTCTTTAGCTGGGCGCATCCCACTGCTGCCTGCATATCGCTGATATTCAGGTTCATGCCAAAATGGGAATAAACATATTTGTGATCATAGCCGGATGGCAACTCGCCATGCTGTCCGTCAAAGCGATGGCCGCATAGATTATCCTGCCCGGATGGGCATACGCAGTCCCGGCCCCAGTCCCTGAAAGAGCGCAGGATTTTGTGCAGCAATGGATTATCCGTATATACAGCACCGCCCTGTCCCATGGTAATATGATGGGGCGGATAAAAGCTGGATGTGCCTATATCACCGACCGTGCCGGTAAGCCTCTCTGCGCCATCCACAGGGCAGGTGCTCCCCAGCGCATCACAATTATCTTCTATCAGCCACAGCCCGTGCCGGCTGCAAAAATCCCTGACCTTCTGCACATCAAAAGGATTGCCCAATGTATGAGCCAGCATCACGGCCTTTGTGCGTTCAGACAGGGCATTATCCAAACTGGCAATATCAATGTTATACTGGGGAATAGTTACATCCACGAAAACCGGCACTGCACCGTAATTGATAATCGGTGAGACAGTAGTAGGAAAACCTGCCGCAACAGTAATCACTTCATCACCTGGCAAAATTCTCCGTTCCCCTAGCAAAGGAGACGTCAGAGCCATAAAAGCCAGCAGGTTTGCTGATGAGCCTGAATTGACAACAGAAACATAGCGCATGCCTAGGAATTTTCCCAGCTTGTGCTCAAATTCATCCACATAACGGCCGGAAGTCAGCCAGAATTCCAGGCTGCTGTCCACAAGATTGCACATTTCCTCATGGCCATATACCCTGGCAGCATAGGGAATACGTTCTCCCTCCTGCCATGGGGCTGGCTGGTTATGAAAATCCTCACAATATATCTTTACCAGTGACAAAATTTTGTCATGCAGTTCCTGCTGTGTCATATCCTATCCACCTCTCCAAATCCAAATTCCCGTATCTGGTCTTCCATCAGACCGGCTATATTGTCACCTGCATAATAAGCCTTTGCCCACGCTACAGTATGCTGCACGGCTTCTTCAATATGCCAGTGTGGCTGCCAGCCAAGCACAGCTTTTATCCTGCTGCAGTCCAGCTTCAAAAAATTCGCTTCATGAGGCTGCACTGCATTTATACAGCGCCATGTTGCGCCATAACCCCAGGCACGGCAAAATAACTGTACCAGCTTTTCCGTCGTAGTGCAGTCAGTATCATCAGGCCCGATGTTGTAGCAGCCTGACAGTTCTGGATTATCCATCTGCCTTGCCGCCATCAAAAGATAGGCAGACAAAGGCTCCAAGACATGCTGATAGGGGCGTACCGAATGAGGGCTGCGGATGGCAATCTCCCTGCCGCTGATCGCTGCCCTGATGCAGTCAGGAATAATGCGGTTTTCTGCAAAATCACCACCACCGATGACATTGCCAGCCCTGGCTGTGGACACAGCTATGCCTGCTGGATGCAGAAAGCTCTTGCGATAGCTGCTGGTAACCAGCTCCGAGCAGCTCTTGCTATTTGAGTAAGGATCATATCCGTTCAATACATCTGTCTCACGATAGCCCCAGCACCATTCATTATTTTCATATACCTTGTCCGTGGTGACATTCAGCAGGGAACGGACCGATTCGCTGTGCCTGGCACATTCCAGCAGGTTTGCCGTTCCCATGACATTTACAGCATAAGTTTCCAACGGATTTTCGTAGCTTTTCAGCACCAGGGGCTGGGCTGCCAGATGAAAGATGATTTCCGGGGCAGCTGCCTCAAAAGCCTTATGCAGGGTAGCATAATCACGCACATCGCCATTGACATGCCGGACGCACTCCGCCACCCCTGACCTATGAAAAAACTCAGCCGCCTCCCGGCTGGCAGAAGGCAGGGCATAGCCTGTTACCTCCGCCTGCGCCATGGTCAGAAGCTTGCACAGCCATGTACCCTTGAAGCCTGTATCCCCGGTAACGAAGACCTTTTTGCCCTTGTAAAATTTCATCAGTTCCGGCAGATTATTCATCATCATGCCACACTTTCCATTTGGCCTGCTTACTGTGCCACAGTGCTTCCAGCCGCTGCTTGTCACGCAGGGTGTCCATGCACTGCCAAAAGCCATCATGCTTATACGCCATCACTTGATGTGCCTTGATAAGCTCATTCATAGGCTCCTGCTCCAGCATGACATTGCCATGCAGATAATCAAAGACCTCTGGCTCCATGACCATGAAGCCGCTGTTGATATAGCCTACATCATCACGGCTTTTCTCCCGGAAGGCATTGACCTGGCCGCCCTCCATTTCCAGATAGCCAAAGCGGCTTTCCGGCTTGGTGGCGGTAATGGTGCAGATTTTTCCATGGGACTGATGGTAGGCCAAAAGCTCCTTTATGTTCACATCCGAAACCCCATCACCGTAAGTCAGCATAAAACGCTCATTGCCAATATACGACTGGATTTTCTTGATGCGCTTTCCTGTCAGGGAAGCATAGCCCGTATCCACTACAGTTACCTTCCAGGGCTCGGAAAAATTGCTATGCACCTTCACGTTTTCCCGACCCTGAAAATCAAAGGTAATATCGCTATTATGCAGGGCATAATCCGCAAAATACTTTTTTATCATGTGCTGTTTATACCCGGCACAAATCACAAAATCATTCACTCCGTAATGGGAGTAAATCTTCATGATATGCCAAAGTATGGGATAACCGCCGATTTCCACCATGGGCTTGGGACGCACCTGGGATTCCTCGCTGATGCGCGTACCAAAGCCGCCTGCCAATATAACAACCTTCATAATTTTCTCTTTCTGTCAGCCTAAATCACTGACTATATTCACTGCGTTCTTTTCTCTTGTTTCCTGCAAGATTTTCTCATACTGCGCTTCCATTTCCCTTGCATATCGCCTGCCGTCCATGGCAGTGGAGTTTTCTAGCATAGTACGGAGATTTTTATGAAGCACATCTAAAAGCTCCCAGTCATGGGCTAGAGCCACAGCTCGTTCTGCATACTCATCCGCTGTAGGCACAGCCAGCTCACCAATCCCTGCATTGTTCAAAATGCTCAGGCCAAAACGAGAACTACGACGTTCTCCATACATACTTACCACAGGCACCCCCATGTACAAAGCCTCAAAAGTCGTACCACAGCCCCCATAAGGATATGTATCAAGGGCAATATCCATATCAAGGTAACGTAGCATATAATCCTTCGATGAAGGCTCAAGAATTACACGTTCAGGGTCTATGCCTGCTTTTTTGAATCTATCATGTACAAAAAAACGAACTTTTTTCCCATGAAGCGAAGGACTGTTCAACAAGATTTTTGAATCAGGCACATGATTGAGAATTTCCCGCCAGGTAATCAGCATTTCATCTGTAATCTTGGTAATGCGGTTCATTGTACCAAAGGTAACATAGCCATTCTTCTTGCAAGGAGCTCCAGCGGAAACAGGAAAATCCTTCTTTTTGTTATAACAAAAGCATGTGCTTACATATAACGGTTTTTCTGTAATATAGCTATGCCCAGGCTCATCCATGAATTTATCTGTAATAAGATAATCCGTTTCTTTCATTCCTGTGCTTTCCATCCAGCCCAGGCCTGAAATCTGTACAGGTGCTACACGATAGCGAAACAATGAAATGCCAGTATTAGCAGTAAAGCCAGCCAAATCCACGGCTATATCAACCCGCATGGATTTTAACATAGCTGCGATTTTACTATATGGCATACCTAAACAAAATTTAAAATTATCTGCCATCTCTTGTGCTTGCTTAGTATATTCATCTTTAGGTTTATTCAAATAAATGCAAGTTACATAAAAACGGCTTTTATCATAATATTTTAAAAGGGGCGGATAAAAATAACCCATAACATGATTATTAAAATCGGGGGATATATAAGCAACGTGTATTTTTCCATCATTTCTTCTAGGTTCCAAGGGGAGCATTTCATCTGGCTCAATCTTTCCATCCGGCAGCATTTCATCTGCCTTATGCAGACCCTGCAACATCCTGGCAGGTGATGTATTGGCCGCTACCATAGTATAAAGATATGTCATCAAAATACCGTATTTATTGGGCAGATTGCATCTCTTATAAGCTTCCTCGTAAAACTCAATGGCATTTTTATTCAATCCAGCTGTTGAGCAGCTACGGGCTAAATACCAAAAAATCTTGTATTCAAAATCTTTATTGATTACATTATTAGGATTTTTCAAAAATTCTACAGCATTGCAAAGACAACCCATAGACTCCACATAGTTTCCCGCTTTTTCGTGCATCATACCAAGAAAATAGAAAATCAATGCATTAAATTTTCCATTTTCAGTATAAGCACTTTTTAAGCATCGTGCTGCCTTATCAAATCTGTTTTTATCAATGTAAATAGAAGCTTTTTTTATTAGCTTTTGCTGCTTGTTTTCTGTCATGACCTTCCACCTGCCATATAACTAATTATTTTTTTACGTAGTTGCAACAAAGCATACATATCATCAAGATTAGCATGATGCCTATTTTATCTTCATTATGTATCTCAGTAGATTGATTAATAAAGTCTATCACTTGAAATTTCAGTACCTGTTCAATAATCTCAGAACCCCATTCAGCTATATTTTTACTTATGGAAATACCTTGCTCAGTGTAATCTTTACTATTCACAACAGTTACAGTGCAATCTATATCATAAGTAATTTTTTTGCCAAAATTATGCAATATCTGTATGCTGTATTTTTCATCACAAACATCAATTAATTTTCTTACAATGATATTGCGCTCCTGCTCGGGCAACGCAGAAAATCTTCGTCTCAATAATTCTATTATGCCACTAGTATCTGCCGCATAATGATTGACAGATTTGCCTGTTTTTATCTTATAGCAACCAAAGTTCTTTTCATATTCCTTAATCTCACACTTTAGCACCTTAGTTAATTCATCAACAGAAACTTCACCACTTTTGATAATTGCCCCTAACAAATCCATTTCTAAAATAACCTCCCTTATTATTAATGGAATGGAGTGACAACTTTCCCGCCCCACATGTAATGGTAGTTCTAATAACACATCGTGTCCTTCAGGCTAGCAACAAGAAGGGATGTAGAATTAGCATATTTATATATCAGCCAATATGGACTGAGCAACCTGAAAGGGAACATTAATAATTACAATGTCTGCTCTAAAATTTTAATTTTTGCCCTTTCTTTGGCTTCAGTCAAAATATCGCATCGGCAAGCATCAAAATTTTCACATCTTGGTATAGCTCGATTGGTCTTAAGTATTGGCTGCAAACCTCCTAGGGTATATATTTTGGCAGTTTCGACACAAACAAGAACATACTTGTTTAGTTTTGGACAAAAAAACTTAACAGATATATCATATTTAACGTTAGGCCTATACACTTTTTCCTCCAATAACAATTCTTTGTTATTATAAGTATGGGACGGGAGTGACAACTCTCCCGCCCCACATGCAATGGTAGTTCTAATAACACATCGTATCCTTCAGGCTAGCAACAAGAAGGGATGTGGAATTAGTATATTAATTTTATATATCAGCTAACATGCCGGAGCATATCAGCCGGATACATCAGTATGAACCAATAACAGAAATTACTGGAGCAAGGACAGTACGTTGGAGCTGGACTGGTTAGCCTGTGCCAACATAGACTGAGCAGCCTGCAAAAGGACATTGTTCTTAGTATACTGCATCATTTCCTTGGCCATATCTGCATCGCGGATAGTGGACTCAGAAGCCTGAACATTCTCTGATGCAGTGGTCAGGTTGCTGCTGGTGTACTCAAGGCGGGACTCAACAGAACCGATAGTTGTCTGCTGGTCGAGAGCCTTCTGGATAGCATTATCAAGCACGTTAATAGCAGCGTTAGCCTTGGTCTGAGTGGAGATATTCAACTTAGTGCCATCTGCACCCTGCAAGCCAAGAGCCTCAGCACGCATATCGGTAAGACCTACCTTGATGGACTGGTTAGCAGATGCACCTACCTGCAAGCTGATAGCATTATCATCAGACTTGTTCTGAGCACGGATAGTCTCACCAAAGGCATCAAGAGCAGCGTTAGCAGACTTCTTCACATTGCCCTGAGAATCGGTAATACTGATATTAAAGCCAGAAATCTGCCCACCAATACCAGCAGTATTTGCAGTGACAGTAATAGCCTTCTGACCAGATGCAGTGTATACGGCATCATCAGAAGCAGCGTAACCAACCTGACTACCAGTGAGCAAATGAGCCTTACCACCATTTGTACGATAATCAGCCAATGCAGTATCATAATCATACTGTGCTTTTTCGGCAGAACCAGCAGCAGCATCACTACCAGATTTACTCAGATTCGTAGCAGAAGCACCAGAAGCATAGCCAGTACCATTCCAAGCAGACATTGCATCACTAACAGCTTTCATCGCATTTGTTACGCCCGTATCACCTGAAATATTCGTATACACACCAGATGCAGCAACATTTTCCAAACCAGTAAAATAATCATCCTGTGCCAATGCTGCCAAATTAGCAGCAGAAACATCCTTAGCTGAATCAGTCTGGGTAGCATTATAAGCCTCAAGGGCACCCTTCAGGCCCTTAACAGCCTCATCCAAGGCAGCCTTGGCATCAGCAGCTGTACCGGTTCTCTTCAACTCAGTAAGCTTATCATCAACCGTTGCTTTTTTGTTAATAATGGTAGTTTTTGCAGTTGCAATCTGAGTATCTGTCTTACCTTCTGCTTTCATAACATTGGCGTTGGCATCGTTGGCAAAAATCTCGCTATCTTTATCAATATCCTCTGCCTTGTTAAAAATATCCTGCAAAGTAGCAATCTCGCCAGTTTTTGCATCCTTAACGTTAAAAGTAGTGCTGTAGGTCTTGCCACCCTGTACATAGGAAACAGTAACCTTATCAGTATCGTGAATCTCAAGGGAATCACCATTGCGAGCTGCCAGGTCGGTCAGCTTGGTTTCACCGGTAGTACCTTCCTTCAGGCTCTGGTTGGACAGGGCAGTATAGGTAGCCTTACCAATAGTATTCTTGGAACCATCAACGAGATACTTGCCGTTGAAGGTTACGTTTGCATTATCATTAATCTGGTCAATGGACTGGTCAAGTTCCTTCTGGATAGTCTGACGGTCAGAATCAGTGTTGGAATCGTTGGCTGCGTTTACAGCCTTTTCCTTCAAGGTCTTCAGAATCTCAACTGTGGAGCTTACAGCACCCTCGGCAACCTTCATCATAGAGCTACCGTTCTGGGTGTTCTGGTTAGCCTGATCCAAGGAACGGATCTGAACGCGCATGCGCTCGGAAATAGCGTAACCGGAAGCATCATCAGCTGCACTGTTAATCTTCATACCGGAAGAAACCTTCTGCAGGCTCTTGGACAGTGCGCTAGAGTTCTTGTTGAGAATGTTCAGTGTGTTTACAGCGGTCATGTTGTTCTTTACGACCATAGCCATGATAAATTCCTCCTTGACTAAAAAATAATCCATGGGATTGCATCCGTGCTCTCCCACCTCATCCTACCGAATCGCCTTATTTGCTATTTTAGCAAATAACAATACGCAAGATGACCAGATAATTCGCCCTTTTATCCGCGGAATATAGACGAAACCATCTATAGCCACACATAAAGGCAGGGTATCGTATACTCTACCCTTATTTTGCCGTATTAGCAATTCTTTATACCTATTATATTTTGCTATTACAGCAAAGTCAAGTTTTATTTTGCCAAATTAGCATTTTTTCTGTTTTATCATTTTTTCCATCTATAATTAGTGTGGTTTGTTAGCATTTTCTAATTTTCTATGTACATATTTTCAGGAGGTGGCTTCAATGGAAAACAATCACTCAACAATAGGTCAACGAATTTATGATTTGCGCATTGAGAATGATGTGCAGCAGGGAGAGCTTTCCAAGGCCATCGGATTGCATCAAAGTGTGTTGAACAGGATTGAAAAAGGCACCCGCCCGGCACGGGATACCGAGATTATATCCATTTCCCGTTACTTTAACGTATGTACAGATTATCTGCTAGGCATAACGCAGCATAAAAATCATCAGCCCATTGATACTGCTGGCGACAATCATGATGATGGTAATATACATGATGATGCCATTGAAGATACACAGCAAGATCAGCATCCCGAAGCTTCTCCCCCAGCATCCAAATACCGCACTGCAAATGTGACACATCTATCTAGCCATTGGGCTTTGGATAAAACCGAGACTGACCTGATTAACAAATTTCGCACGTTGGATGAAAGGGGAAAACTTGCTGTTATGGATACTGCAACCAGGGAATATGGATATGCTTTTTCAGAGAGAGCAATTGTGTCGTCCTAAAATTTCCAAATAAAAATGAAACATAATCTTTCTTACAAAAATAGGGCATTGCCTGTTTTCTTCTCATGAAATCAGACAATGCCCTGAAATTTTTTTACACAAATCCTGCCAGCTTCTTAAAGGCTTCCTCACTCATGCCTGCTTCGGAAGCTGCATCGCGTATGGATAACAAATTCTTTTTAACTAAGCTTACCAAGGTACTCTGAACCCCAAGAATTTTGCCACGTGCTTCACCGCGAGCCATTCCACGGGATTCAACTCTATCCAATACCTCGCACATATTCATTCCCTTCCTGCCAGCTTCTTAAAGGCTCATCACTCATGCCGTTCGCCATACAGCTGATAATACTTTGCCTTGTTCTTCAATACGCTGCGGACATATTCCTCCGTTTCCCGGAAGGGTATGGCATCCACATCATGAAAATCATAATCCCAGCCGTATCTTTCCATCCATTCAAGGACATTGCCCCGCCCGGCATTATAAGCCGCCAGCATCAGGACCTCATTGCCGCGAAATTCCTCCTGCAATGAGCCAAGATACCATGTGCCATAGCGAATGTTGCACCAGGGCTCCTGCAAGCTGCTCACGGAAAACTGGGTATCATCCAGCTGCCCGGCAATCCACACTGCCGTCTCCGGCATCAGCTGCATCAGCCCCACCGCACCATAGCTGGACTTCGCATTGGACTTGAACTTGCTCTCCGCCTTGATGACCGCAGCCACCAGATACGGGTCCACCTGATAACGCCGGCTGTACTCCACAATGTCCTCGCGATAATCATAAGGATAAATATAGCTGCGCTGCACATCCTCGTGCTGCAGCACCAGAAACGCCACAAAAACCGCCAGCAGCACGCACATACCAATGGCAAAGCTGACCACGCGCCGCTTTGCCTCCAGATGCTCGAGCAAACGCTGCCTTCTGAGTTCCCTTTCTTCATCTGTATACTGCATCTGCCCTTCACCTGCCACAATAAACCATCCTCTGATACATTATCCTCTGCATTCAGCTATTGCCAGCCCTGCACCTGCGGCTAGGCGCAAAGAGCTGCAAAGAGCTTGTGCACCTGCCGGGATAAATCCTCAAGGCTGCCGTTATTATCTATTACCACATCAGCCCGCCGCTTTTTCTCAGCCATGGGCATCTGGGCTCCGATGCGCCGCTGCGCCTCAGCCTCAGAAAAGCCGTTGCGCTGGCACAGCCTCCTGAGCTGATTGGCCTCATCAGCATATACTACCCAGACAATATCTGCCATATAGTCCCAGCCAGCCTCGTACAAAAGCGGCACATCAAGGAAAACCACATCCCTGCCTGCTGCAATCAGCCTCGCCAGATTACGCTGGATTTCCGCCTTTATCATAGGATGTGCGGCTGAATCCATCCACTGCTTTTCCGCCGGATTTTGAAATACCACTGACGCCACAGCCTGACGGTTCAGTGTCCTGTCATCGTTCAGCACCTTTTCGCCATAACGGTCATAATACGCCTGCCACAAAAAATTGTCCGGTTCTGCCAGCTGCCAGGCAATCCTGTCCGCATCAATAACAGCGTAGCCATGCTCTGCCAGCAGCCTTGACACCGTCGACTTGCCGCTGGCAATACCGCCTGTAAGCCCTATGATTTTCATCCTCTGCACCTCCCGGTTAATGACTATGCTATACTATACTTTATTTTATTTCACAGCTCAACATCAGCTTGATAACTTACTTCGTGACAACTTACAGCTTGCTTCGTATCAATCTAAATCTTCTGGCAGGATGGACAGAAACGGGTTCCCCTGCCCCCTACCTTGGTTTTCGCAATCAGCGTGCCGCATCTCTTGCAAGCCTCGCCATCCCTGCCATAAACAAAGAGATTGTCCTGATGGCTGCCCTTGCCTCCATTGCCATCACGATAATCACGGAAAGTCGTGCCGCCATCTGCAATGCCGTCCGCTATAACCCTGTTCACAGCCTCATGCAGCCGCTGTATTTCATCACCTGTCAATGAGCCTGCCAGCCGCATAGGGTGCACCCCTGCCAGAAACAGCGCTTCATCCACATAGATATTGCCCAGGCCGCCAACCTTGCTCTGGTCCAAGAGAAAGCTCTTGATGCGTGTTTTTCTGCCAGCAGCAGCCGCTGCCAGGTATTCTGCCGTAAACTTTTCCGATAAAGGCTCCGGCCCCATTTCCGCCATGCCCCTGATGCGCCACAGCTCATCCTGATGCATGGCATACAAGGTGCCAAAGGTACGTGTGTCACTGAACACCAGCCTTGCACCATCATCCAGATAGATAATCACGCGGTTGTGGTGGCTGGCATCCGCTGCCCCGGCTGCCACATACACCAGCTGCCCCGTCATCCGCAGATGAAAAATCAGTGACACCTGGTTGGACAGCTGCAAAAGCAGATATTTGCCGATGCGCTCCAGCCCCACAATATCTTCCTGCAAAATCCTCGCCACGAATGCCTCCGGCTCCGGCCACTTAATCTGCCGTGCCAAAAGCACCTCCACATTCTCTATTTTCCTGCCCCTGATATGTGGCTCCAGCGACCGTCTGATGGTCTCTATTTCCGGCATCTCCGGCATAATCAATTCCCCCAGTCCTTATCCAGACTAAATCACACTTATGCTTTATATCACTTTGCTTCCGCCCAGTTTTCGCCGGTATTGATATCTATGGTCAGCGGCACGGAAAGCTCTGCCGCCTTTTCCATTGCCTCCTGCAGGAGAACCTTTACCTGAGCCAGTTCATCCTTTGTTACCTCCAGCACCAGCTCATCATGCACCTGCAGCAAAATACGGCTTTTCAGCCCTGCATTCCGCAGTGCCCTGTCAGCCCGTATCATCGCCAGCTTGATAATATCAGCTGCCGTCCCCTGAATAGGTGTATTCATGGCCATGCGCTCAGCCAGGGAACGCTGGTTGAAATTGCTGCTCCTGATGGCAGGCAAATCACGGCGGCGGCCATACCTGGTCAGCACATAGCCATTTTCCTTTGCCTCTGCCACAACCTTGTCAATAAAGCTCTTTACCCCCTGGCACTTGGCAAAATACTTGTCAATATAATCCTTTGCCTCTGCCCGTGGGATATGCAGATCCTGCGCCAGCCCATAATCGCTGATGCCGTAAACAATGCCGAAATTGACAGCCTTTGCCTTGCGGCGCAGCTCACCATTCACCTCGTCTATTGCCACGCCGAAAACCTCTGCCGCAGTCCTGGCATGGACGTCCTCCTGCTGCCTGAAGGCGCGCAAAAAATTCTCGTCCTGGGACATGTCAGCCAGCACACGCAGCTCAATCTGGCTGTAATCTGCCGAAAGCAGCAGGTCATACCCCTCCCCCGGCTCAAACAGCTCCCGGATATGCCTGCCCTCCTCCCGGCGCACAGGGATATTCTGCAAATTCGGCTCCGAGCTGCTGAGCCTGCCTGTTGCAGTGACAGTCTGATTGAAGGTAGTATGCACCCGGCAGGTGCGGCTGTCTATCAGGGGCGCAATGCCGTCCAGATAAGTGGATTTCAGCTTTGTCCACAGGCGGTAATCAAGGATTTTACTGATGATCGGATGCTTGTTGTACAGCTCATTCAGCACCTCCACGTCGGTAGAATAACCGGTTTTCGTCTTTTTGATGACAGGCAGCTTTAAGTCCTCAAAAAGCACCTCTCCCAGCTGCTTCGGGGAGGAGATGTTAAATTCCCTGCCAGCCAGGCTGTGGATTTCCTTTGCCAGGGCAGCAATTTTTTCCGCCACCTGCTCCGTCTGCTGCTGCAGCTTGCGGCAGTTCACCCTGATGCCTGCCAGCTCCATGTCAGCCAGCACGCGCACCAGGGGCAGCTCTATTTCCTCATACAGCTTCGTCATGCCAAGAGCCGCCAGCTTATCGGTCATGGCCTTGGCAACATCTGCCAGCACCAGGCACTGCCAGCCAGCCAGCTCCGCCTGCTGCCACCCATCAGCCTTCTCAATCACATTGCTGCTGCCATACCGTTCAGCCAAATCCTCTACAGCATACCTGCTGGCAGACGGATTCAGCAGATAGCCTGTCAGCTCCAAATCCACCACCCTGCCGGACATTTCGATGCCTGCAAGATAAAATTCCTTCATGCCATGCAGGTACTTGGTGATTTTCTCATTGGACAAAGCAGCCGCAAATGCCGCCCAGGCGGGATTTTTTGCCACAGCTGCTGCAGGCTCCTGGTCAGCCTCAGCCATTTCCATACCGGCAAAAAGGCTATCCATGCCGCCATCATCGCAGCCATCCTCATTGCAGCTGAAATAATAAAGCTCAGGCCTCTTTCCACCTGCATCTGCCAAGGCAACAGCAACGGCCAGCAGCCGCCTGCGAGGCACCTTGCCTTCAGCTACAGGCACCAGGTAAATGCTGCCGCACTTTGCTGCCTTCCTGGCAAGGCTCCTGCCCTCCTTCTCCGTCTGCAAAAGGGTAATCTCCAGCAGCTTCCTGGCAGCCTCATCCCCCTCTGCCCCGCTATGGCCAGCTGTGCCACCGGCATACATGGACGCCAGCTTTTTCACATAGCGCAAGATGGAACGGATATCATACCTGCCATAAAACTTGTTTAATGCCTCCCCATCAAGCCCCAGGGCAAAGCTCTCCCGGTCAAACTCCACCGGCACATCCAGCTTGATAGTGGCCAGCTGCTTGGAAAGCACCGCCTGCTGCTGATTTTCACGCAGCCGTTCCTTCAATGCCTTGCCTGAGATTTCCTCAATATGGAGCAGCACCTGCTCCACGGAGCCATAGGCGGCAATCAGCTTCATGGCCGTTTTCGGGCCAACCTTCGGCACCCCCGGAATATTATCCGAGGTATCCCCCATCAGTCCCTTCAAATCAATCAGCTGAATGGGATCCAGCCCCTCGTACTCCGCCTGAAAGGCCGCTTCATCATAAACTGCCAGATCGGATATGCCCTTTTTCGTAAACAATACCGTCAGGTCAGGCTTTACCAGCTGCAGGGCATCCCTGTCACCTGTCACCACATAGGCTTTCATGCCCTGCGCCACTGCCTTGTTTGCCAGGGTGCCGATAATGTCATCAGCCTCATACCCCTCCAGCTCCAAAAGAGGCACGCCCCATGCCTCTGCCAGCTCGTGCAGCATCGGCACCTGGCTGCGCAGCTCCTCCGGCATAGGCTTCCTGGTTCCCTTGTACTCTGCAAACATATCCGTGCGGAAGGTATGCTTGCCCTTGTCAAAGGCAATTGCCAGATAATCAGGCCGCCAGTCATTTAAAAGCTTTACCAGCATGTTGGAAAAGCCCACTATGGCATTGGTATACACACCTGCCCCGGATTCCAGAAGCGGCAGGGCATAATACGCCCGATACAAAAGACTGCTTCCATCCAGGATAAAAAATTTCTGCTTGTTCATGATTCCCTTCCACCCCTATAAGCTATGTATTGCACATACTGCGCTATATTACACTATATTGCACTATATTGCGCTGTTATTTTAAGCCACTCATACTGCATGTACCATTTTATCATTCATACATGAAATTCTCAAGAAAACACAGAAAAAGGAGCCGCGTGCCAGGGCAGCACAACAGCCCCTCATAAAACTGCATTTGATTGTCAGCCGCCAATCGGCAGCAATCCTGCCAGCAAACGGACTAATTGGAGGACACTAGCGCCCGCCGCAGCTTCCACTGCCGTACCCTGTACACTGCCATCGGCACCACCAGGAACGGCACGCCCACCAGCAGGCTTTCCCGCAAATCCGGCTCAAAAGCCAGCACCACCAGGCAGAAGACCTGTGCCCAGATGCCGAACAGTGTAACATAAGGAAACAGCGGTGTCTTGTACTTCAATGCCGCAAAAGTGCCGTCAGCCACCGCCTGCTTGCGGAAGCGATACTGGCTCCAGCAGATGGAAATCCAGGCTATGACCCCGGTAAAGCCCGACAGCGCCAAAAGGTAGGTGTAGACCGTCGCACTGGCATCAAAGCTGTACAGCAGGATGATGAACCAGCAGGAAACGATGGAAATCAGCACCGCATTCTTCGGCATGCCGTTCTTGTTCAGCTCCGCAAAGCTCCGTGGTGCCATGCCCAGAGTAGCCAGGGAATACATGGCACGGCTGGTACCATACAGGCCGGAGTTGGAGCAGGACAATGCCGCCGTCAGCACCACGAAGGCAAACAGGGCACTGAAGCGCTCAAAGCCGTAGTTTGCCATGGCAACGGCAAACACGCTGTCATCCAGCCCCGCCTTATCCCAGGGCAGGATGGAAATCAATACCGAGATAGGAATGATATACAGGGCAATAATACGCCAGGTCACGTTGCGCACTGCCAGCGGAATGCTCTTTTCAGGATTTTTGCACTCCCCTGCCGCCAGGCCGATGATTTCCGTGCCCTGAAAATTGACCAAGATAATGGTCATGGTGAGGATAATGGACCAATAGCCGTTAGGAGCAAAGCCGCCGCTGCCCAAAAAGATGCTGCTGCCCAGATAGCCGGTATCACCTATAATGCCAAAGACAATCAGGGCCCCCACAATGCTGAAGGCAATCAGGGCAATAATCTTGATGATAGCCAGCCAGAACTCGCTCTCACCAAATTTATCCACATGAAACAGGTTGACTATTGTCACCAGCAAGCCAAAAAGCACAGCCCACCAAAGCTGGCTGATCTGGGGGACGAAATTGTTCATGATTATCCCTGCGGCAATCATCTCCGAGGGGACATAGGAAACCCAGGTCATCCAGTAGGTCCAGCCTACACCGCAGGCCCACGTAGGGCCGATGTATTTACGGGCATAAGTAACAAAGGAACCGGCTATGGGCTCCGCCACTGCCAGCTCCGCCAGGCAGAGCATCACGCACAGCACAATAGCACCGCCCAGCAGATACGATAATATCGCTGCCGGACCGGCTTTTTCCAGTACATATCCCGTTCCCAAGAAATATCCGCTGCCAATAATCCCGCCCAGGGAAATCAGCTGCAAATGGCGATTTTTCAGCCCTCTGTTCATTTTTGGCTCGTCCATTGTCCACTTAACACAACCTTTCCTATGCAACCAGCGCATTTCATTCCGCCATGCAGCAGCACACAGCATGGCGTGGCAATCTTGTAAATCGTAATAATGATACCACTTTTGCAGGCAAAATACTATAAAAATTTACCATGAATTATTTATATGCTATAATAAATGAAATCGGTGTATTCTAGTGTCTTATCACACAATGCCAAACGGTATTGCACAGGCGGATTACACATTCTGCATTCTAGGAGGAACGATATATGGCTGACACTCAGAAGCTGTCCATTAAGCCGGGGACAGGGCATTTTTACTGGATACTTTTCAAGAGCACCTTTATCATCAGTGCCTTTACCGTAGGCGGCGGCATGGTGATTATCCCGCTGCTGAAAGCAAAATTCGTGGACGAATACGGCTGGATTGATGACAAGGAAACTCTGGACATTGTTGCCATCGCCCAGTCCATGCCGGGCGTTATGGCAGTCAATGCCGCCATCATGCTGGGCTACCGCATGTCCGGCATTGCAGGTACCATGGTAACGCTGCTTGCCACGATTATGCCGCCACTGATTACCATGACCATTATTGCCATGTTCTACGACATGTTTGCCCACAACCAGTACATACAGATGGTACTGAAGGGGATGCAGTGCGGTGCCACCGCCATTATCGTCAACGTGGTCTTTAATCTGGTGAAAAAGCTGATAAAGAAGCAGCTGGTACTGCCTATCCTGATTTTTCTCGGCACCATGATTGCCGTGCTGGCTTTTGATGTGAACCTGATGTACTGTGTGCTGGCTGATGCCCTGCTGGGGCTTCTTCTGCTGCGGGATGCCAAATACAATTAAGGAGGGCTGCATAAACATGGAAATCTGCTTACTGCTTTACTGGGAATTTTGCAAGATAGGATTGTTCTGCATCGGCGGCGGCTACGCCTCCATGCCGTGGATTCAGGCAGCCGTAGTGGACAATTACCACTGGCTGACCATGAGCGAATTTATTGATATATTTACCATCTCACAGATGACGCCGGGGCCTATCGGCATCAATGCCGCCACCTTCGCCGGTACGAAAATCGCCGGGCTGCCCGGCTCCATTGCCGCCACCCTGGGCTTTGTCACCCCATCCCTGATTCTCTGCCTGGGTGTTACCTGGCTGCTGAAAAAGTATGGCGATATCAGTGCCATCAAGGGAACGCTGAACGGGCTGAGGCCTGCTGTGGTTGCCCTGATGCTGGTGGCAGGGCTCAGCTTCCTCTACCTTTCTATTTGGAACGTGGAAACGCTGCCTGAGGATTTCGGGGCATTTGACCTCAAGGGCATCATTATCCTGGTGCTGGCATTCATCGCCGTGCGCCGCAAGATGGGAGTTATCAACCTGCTTGCAGCCAGCGGCATACTGGGGCTGGTTCTAGGATTATTATAAATTTCAGTTTCTCGTAGTGCCGGTTTGTTACTTCGTGCACATACTGACTGAAATGTTTTGATAGTTCGTGGATTCTGTTCAGACATTTTAAAGGGACAGGTAGCGGCAGTACCCATAGAAAACTCGCTCTCGCTCTTAGCACAGCCTCGCGCTTCTAAGCTCCTGCGTCGCTTACGCTCGCACTCGCTAAGAAGCGAGGCTGCACTCAAGGTTTTCTTTGGGTACATGCCGCACCTGTCTCTCTTTGTGTCTGAACAGATATGCACATAGTTATCAACTATACTCTGCTGTACGCTACCAAGGTAATCAATCTGACTTTACGAAAAAGCTGAAAAGGGGGAGCCGGGAGGCTGACGAAACTTGCTACTGCCGACCGCTGTATAAACTGAAAGTTAAATACTTCCTGTTAGAACAGCCTCTATCGCTTCATTGAGACTGCCATAGACTGCATCCGCCAGGCTGCAAAGCTCCGCATCCGGCTCAATCAGGTCAGGTATCATAACCGTGCAGCAGCCAGCTGCCGCCCCGGCACGAATACCGTTAGCACTATCCTCAAACACATAACATTCCCCAGGCGCACAGCCAATCCTTTCCGCAGCCAAAAGGAAAATATCCGGCGCAGGCTTGCCCTTTTCTACCTGCTGACCGCTGACCACAGCATCAAATAACGGCAGCACCCCCAGACGCCCCAGGCTATCTGTGATGGTGTCCAGCTTCGTACTGCTTGCTACCGCCAGCTTTACGCCATGCCTATGAAAGAAATACAATATTTCCCGCATCCCCGGCTTTTCGGGTATTTCCCTCTGCAAAATATCCAATACCCTGTACAAGCAAAAATCCCTGAAGGCTTCTGCATCAACTTCAGGATAATATTTCCCGATAATATCCAGCATCTTCTGCCCGCCAGAGCCACATACCGCCCGGGGAAATCCCTCCACCGGCTCTTGCCCGAATGCCCTAGCCGCCTCTATCCAGCTTTCACAATAAAGCCGCTCCGTATCCAGCAGCAGGCCGTCCATATCAAAAATTGCACCCTTTAACATAACATCCTCGCTTTCTTAAACCAATATATATTTTGCCACAGTTTATCCCACATACACCAAAACGCCGCCTGCACATAATGGCACAAGCAGCGTTCAGGTGCTGCGCTTCATGTCAATTAGGAGGGGAGCATGAAACGCCGATAGGAATTAAAAGGAGTATAAAATATTGGGAGTAAAATCTATAACAAATATCTGAGTAAGCAGATACCAGTTATCATATTGCATATCACAGCCCGTCAGTGATGCGGATAACGGAACCAATCCTGATGACCGGCATAGGCTTATGCTCCACATAGATAGTGCCGGGCAGCTCCACCTCGGTAGCACCGCTGAAATTAACGGTGCAATGCCCCAGCCCTGCCAGGGTAACAGGGGCTTCCTCCCCCACAGCAGTGATGGTATAGCACTGGTCATCCACGGAAAGCACCTGCCCTGGTGCGATTGTGCCATTAATAGGCTGCACACTGACAGAATAGCAGTAATCCTTTAATTCATCCGGCGCATTATCACCAAACATGATGAAAATGCCCTCGTCCTTGAATTCTTCAACACATTCGCCCAATGCCTTGACCTGATTTTCATAAATAACGCTCATCGCAATTCCTCCTAAAAACTTTACACAACAAGGGCTATGCCATCTGCCCCAAAGACAGGTTACAATCATCTGTCATCAACCACAATCAGTTACCTGCAACACCAACCGTCCATCATCAGCATATCATGCAGCTGCATACAGCCCGAAGCTGGCAAAGTAAGCGATAATTACCCGCAGCCAGCCGGTGGCAAAGCGTGAATACATAACCGACACAACGCCTACCTCAATTGTTTCCGTCTCTGCCTCAGCCAGGCCCAGGCCTACAGGGATAAAGTCGCAGGCACCCTGGGTATTGATAGCAAACAGGGCTGGCAGTGCCATCTGAGGATCGATATTGCCCTTGCCTATTTCTGCCCCCACCAGGGTGCCGACTATCTGGGCGATTACCGCACCAGGGCCAAGCAGGGCGGACAGTCCCGGAATAGAGCAGATAATGCCCAGGATGACCAGGCCGAAAATATTGCCTGCCAGCGGCGTCAGGACAGAAGCAAAGGCATCGCCAAAGCCGGAACCATTGATAATGCCAATCAGCATGGAAACAAATGCCATGAAAGGCAGCAGCGTGGTAATGCAGGTCTGGATGGCATCACGAGCCGCCTGATAGAAGGTGCTGACCACCTTGCCTGCAGCCAGGCCCACAATGGTGACAATGCTCTTATTTTCCTGCTCTGCCAGCGTCTGGGAAACCTTTTTGGTTGCAGTAAATTTACCAGTCTCCGGCTTTGGCAGGTCAGCTGCCTGAGGTTCCGCCGAAGCTGCTACAGCAGCCGCCTCCCCCTCTGCCGGGTGCACCTGCTTGGAAGTAACACCTGATACATAAATATCCTCGGTGATATACTTTGCCATAGGGCCTGCCTTGCCCACAGGATTGGTATTGATGGTAGGAATACGCTTCTTGGGATAAATGCCGCAACGCAGCGTGCCACCGCAGTCAATAATCACCAGTGCCAGCTCATCCTCCGGGCAGTTGGTCTTGAAGCCATTGACAGGCGTCAGCCCTGTCAGCTCCACGATGCGCTGCAGGCACTCAGGCTCTGCACCGCCGCCGGTGATGTACATCACCTTGTTCTTCTTCTCAGTGGGGGTTATTACCAATGGGCCGCCAAAGCCGCCGGCACCATGCTCTACACGAATAGACTTAAACTCTGCCATTTTGCCTGCCTCCTTAATTATGCGCTGTCTTGAACTCACGGCTCAGCCTGATGCCCTGCTGCCTTTCCACCATGCGGGTAGTAAACTCGGTGGCATAGCCGGAAATAAAGTTTGCCACCAGGCCTACCAGAAGGTAGCGGACAGCCAGCGGAGCCATGTCCAGCCCCAGCTGCGCCACACCATTGGCAATACCCAGATAGATGAACAGCTCTGCCACGTTGATATGAGGGAAAATACCGCTGTTGGTGTGGCAGTGATAGGTTGCCGAAGCATAATAGCACGGCTTGTAAAACTCAGGCATGAACTTGCCGATGGACAGCGCCATCGGATTGCCCAGCATAAATGCACTGATAAAAGGCAGCACCGCATATCTCAGCACTGGATTGCCTGTGCAGAATTTTGCGATTTTCTCCATGCGCTCAGGTCCTACAATCGACATAATCGCGTTCATCAGCACCAGAAGCATGACGATGGTGGGAATAATCCCTGTAATCCAACTGACAAACTGCTCGCCGCCCAGCTTGAACAAATTCATAAATCCCGATGCAAAACTAACGAGAATATCCATATCTATCTTCCTCTCTCACTTCTTCAAATCACATACCGGCACTTCATACTGACAGTACCGGCAAACCCGGAAAGCAAGGAAGCCGTCAGCCCCATACCTTCCTGCGCTGCAGCGCATTGCGTACATTAATGGCAGCTAGCTGGAAAGGAGATGGCGGCGGCGTAATAGGCTCGCCGGAAACGAATTTCCGATAAGTCAGTGCCGCATCCAGCACAGCCTTGCGGAGATTCTTGTTCTTCGTCTCCACCTCGTCACCAGTCAGGTCACCTATATACCTGCCTTCAAAGCCCGACATAGGCTTTACCCGGGCCAGGAAGGTAACCCCTTCCATCTTGCGGGCCTCCCTGATGATGCCCTCATCATCCAGCAGGAACATGACAATGGCTCCTGCCCGGAAGCCTCCTGCCTGCCTGCCGCAGGCTACCCTGCCCTGCCGCCTCAGCTTCATAAATTCCTTGGAAAAATGCTTCATTTGCAGCATGCTAAGCACCGCCTGCAATATAAAAGCCCCCAAAATCGCCAGTCCCAGCTCCAGCATCATTGCCAGCTCCTCTCCTATCTGCCTATCATCATAAAATATCCATCATCAATTATGAGCTTTGCCGCTAATCATTTTCGCCTGTACAGGGCACTCAAAAGCTCCTGGAAGCTGCCAGCCTCTGACAGCCTGCCCAGCACCGCCTCATCCTTGGCAATGCTGATAATCTCGTCATACACGCGAATCAGCACGCTGTCATCCTCGTCAATATTCTCCGGCACCCCCAGCAGGAAAATCACCCGTACCTCCTGCTCCTGATACCTCAGGGGCTGCCTTGCCACCCCCATGGCAAAGACCACCCGCTCACCGGCATACTGCACCGTGTGGGGAATAGCTACAGAGTGGCCGAACACCATCGTGCCCTGCTGCTCCCTCGCCTCCAGCCTTGCCAGAAAGCCCTCGTCCAGATACCCCCGTTCTGTCAGGCTCCTTACCATATAGGCAACGGCTTCCCCGTACTCCTCGTATCCATTGAGGATAAACGCCCTGTTTTTGCTCAAAAGCCCTGTCATAACCAGCTGATTGTTATCCAGCACCGGCAGCTCTATAATATCCCAGTACCGTGCCTTTTCCAGCTTGTAGCGCAGCTCCTGCTCATTAAAAATCTCATTAATCTGAATCACAGGACGCTGGCACTGGCAAGCCAGCCTGACAGTGGTAATCACCACATCATACTGATTGAGCTGCTCAGCCGTTACCCGTTCCGCGGAAAACATCTCCATTTCCGCAGAGCTGTCCAAAATCTTTTTCAGCTGCACTGCCACCAGCCGGGATGTCACCCTGCCTGTGCCACAGACCAGGGCAAGCCTGAATTTCCTGCTGCCAGCCAAATCGCTTTCCGTCAGGAACACCCCGAAATAGGCTGCCAGATAGCCACGCTCATCATCAGTCACCGTCACCCCATACTCAGCCTCAATAATCGAGGCGGCAATGCCTGCCATCTGATATGCCAGCGGATATTTTGACTTCAAATCCTCCAGCATGGGATTGACCAGCCTGATGCCATACCGCAGCCTGTTCAGCATGAACATGATATGATACAGAAACTCCTGGGTAAATTCATTGTTGGCAAGATTGATATTCATCTCCTGGCGGATTTTTAAAACAATCTTTTCCAGCACCGCCCGAATGCCCTCATCCAGCTTGATATGGTTGATGCTGCTTATATCCGCCGGGGTGCGCATGCCAAGGATAGGCAGAAAGGAAAACAGCTTTTCCTCAATGGGAAACTCCACCTGCAAAATCTGCCCAATCCTGTTAATCAGGGTATCAACAATCTCAAACTCATCCCTGGAGCCCAGCTTGTAATACCCCGGCTCCAGCCTGCCGATATAATGCCCCGTCAGGAACCTGTCCAGCATCAGGGTGACAAACTCCTCAAACCTTTCCTGCACGCTCTTTTCCAGGGCATAGGCATTGAAGGTTTCCGTAATCGCCTCCATCAGCTCCCTGTCCAGCGGGTATTCCCGATACAGCTGATGATAATTGTTGTCCAGGATGTATTTCCTGATATCCGGCTCGCTGCCATGCAACAAAAGCCCCTTGCTGGCCTTGCCAATAATCGTCAGGCTGTAGGGCGCCAGCTCCTCCCTCAGCTTCTTCAAATCACCAATCAGGGTAGTACGGCCCACATTCATTTCATAAGCCAGCTCGTCCGTCAGAATAGGCTCCTCGGAGCGAATCAGCTTGCCGAATGCGTAATCCATGCGATTTCTTGTAGAATTGAGAAATGTGTCTGTTTCGACTAATTTGGCATATATTGCCCGAAATCCCTCGGCAGAATAGATATGCAGGCTGTATTTCCCCTTTTCGCCATCAATTAGCCCGCAGGAGCCCAGCTCCTGGTTTAGCTGCCTGATGTCATTGCGGATGGTCCGCTCGCTGACTTCCAGCTTGTCAGCCAGGGTGCCTACCGTGATAACCGGAGTCTTTCTAAAATATTGCAGTATTCTGGACATGCGATTATCATTAAACAAGTTTTTCAACTTCAGCACCCTTTCTTTATCTGTCAATCCCGGCTATCAGCCTCGGGACTTGCCGCCTGAAATATTGATGGTCGTACCGGCGATGTAGCTTGCCCTGTCAGATACCAGATAAGCCACCAGGTCGCCTACCTCGTCCAGCTTGCCATCCCTGCCCAGGGGGATTACCTTGGAATAATCCGTGGACAAATCCTCCGGCTTGCAGCCACGGGTATAGGCAAGTGCCTCGTTGTAGGCATCCGTCCTGAGGCCGGTGGCTTCCATGATGCCTGGGGCACATGCCAGCACCCGCACATTGTACTTGCCCAGCTCCTTGGCCCAGGAACGGGTGAAGCTGTCTACCGCACCCTTGGTGGCAGAGTATGCCGACTGCCCCTGGGAGCCTTCCTTGCCGGACTCGGAGGACATATTGACAATCACGCCCTTGCCCTGCTTCAGCATCTGCCTGGCACATGCCTGGGCACAGAGGAATACCCCCTTTACGTTGACCGAAAACATCTTGTTGAAGCTGTCATCGTTCAGCTCGTATTCCGGCCTGTCTCCCTGCACATCCACCAGAAGCCTCGGCATGTTGATGCCAGCATTGTTCACCAATGCGTCAATACGTCCGTACTTCTGCACCACGGTATCAGCCATTGCCCTGACGCTGGCGCTGTCAGTTACGTTGCACTGCACGCAATAAGCGCCATCCAGCATCTCACCTGTGGTTACATTCATGTCTACAATGACTGCCTTTGCCCCGGCAGCTACCAGCGTGGTTACCACATGCCTGCCAATGCCGGAGGCACCCCCCGTTACGATTACGACCTTGTCTGTAAGTCCCAGCCAGTTCTCATTCATCACAAATTCCCCTTTCCTTTTGCCCTGTGATTCTGCACTTGCTTCTGTGCTCATTGTACTTTCTGTACTTTTGATACTTGCTTTTCCTTAGATACCATTCCGTATCTGTTGTACTTATTGTAGGAGAAATTTATGATATTTTTAATACATTCTTTTTCCATCTGCTGGAAAAACATTAGTACATCATTTTTCCAGCAGGCGGAAATTTGCTGCAGGATGTACATGCCGGGAAAAGGCATCAGTTTATACAGCGGTTGGCAGTTGCAGGTTTCGTCAGCCTCCCGACTCCCCCTTTTCAGGCTTGTTCGTAAAGTTAGATTGATTACCTTGGCATCGTATAGCAGAGTATAGTTGATAACTATGTGCATATCTGTTCAGACACAAAGATGGACAGGTGCGGCATGTACCCAAAGAAAACCTTGAGTGCAGCCTCGCTTATTAGCGAGTGCGAGCGTAAGCAATGCAGGAGCTTAGAAGCGCGAGGCGCAGGGGATGACGAAACCCTATTGACATGAATTAGTTTCGAGGATAAATCCTTGTATGCTAGGCGGAGGAAGAAGGCATGGTGGTTCCATGCCGACCGACGACAACAACGCAGACAAGGATTTAGACCGAAAATAATCATGGAAATAGGGTTTTGTCACCCCTCCGAGCGAGAGCGAGTTTTCTATGGGTACTGCCGCTACCTGTCCCTTTAATAATGTCTGAACAGAGTCCACGAACTATCAAACCATTTCAGTCAGTATGTGCACGAAGTAACAAACCAGCACTACGACAAACTGAAATTTATATTGTAATAGTGAAAAGCTTTTTTGACAGCTCTATCATTTCAGGCTCAGGGCTGCTGTTCAGCCACTGGATGCTGCCCGGCTGCTGGCTGGTTGTCAGCAGCCGGCGGCTGTACAGGCGGCGGCGCAGCTGCCGTGCCGTACCTGCCGCACCGTCAAACACCTTCACCTGGGGGCCCAGAAGCTCCGCAATCACCTTCCTGACAAAAGGATAATGGGTGCACCCCAGCACCACGCCATCCACAGGCCTGTCCGCAAGCTGAACAAAAAATCCCTGCAGAAACTCACGCAGCTGCGGCGAATCCAGCTCCCCCCGCTCCACAAACTCCGGCAGCCCCGGCAAAGGCAGCTTGATAATCTCCGCCTTTCCCTGCCATTCCGTCAAAAGCCTCGCAAACTTCCGCTCACGCAGGGTTGCTTCCGTTGCCAGCACTACCACCCTGCCACCGGGACAGGCAATCACAGCCGGTTTCAGTGCCGGTTCAATCGCCACGATGGGCAGCTCAGGATACTCCGCCCGAAGCCTTGCCCCTGCCGCACTGCTGGCAGTATTGCAGGCAATCACCACAGCCTTTACGCCACGCTTTAAAAGCTTCTGCACCACCTGCTCCGTCAGCTGATAAATTTTCTCCGTGCTGCGGCTGCCATAGGGTGCATTGGCAGAATCGCCATAAAACACAAAATTCTCATGGGGCAGCAGCCCTGCCAGCTCCCTGAGCACGCTGATGCCACCCATACCGCTATCCATGACGCCTATCGGCCCATCACAATCCAGCCTGATTTCCATACACTATCCAACTCCTGCCAACAAGTACAATAACATTTATTTACAACAACGCAGCTTCGCAACAATATTGCTCACGACAAGCACTACAGGCGCCTGATGACAAATATCAGGCCGCACATCAGCCACAAAAGCATGGAAGACGGTATGTTGAACAGCACATCATCCGTCACACCATTGAGGGCAACAGAAACCAGGGCAAGCCCCAGCCCCAGAAGCAGCCCTTCCATGGCCTTGTTAGGCAACACGCGCCGATTGAACAGCGCCACACCCATAGATTTGAAGAAATAGACAAAAAACGCCGCACCGCCCAGAAGACCGATTTCTGCCGGATAATTCAGATAGATGTTGTGAGCATGAACCAAGGTCACGCTGCCATCCACAATATATGTATCATACAGCGGATAAACCATCCAGTAAGCTCCCCAGCCGATGCCAAGCAAAGGATGGTCCATAATCATCTGCACCGTGCTTTCCCACATGGCGATGCGCATCTCAGATGATGTATCCGCCACGGAAAAAGCAGTCTTCATACGCTCCAAAAGCACCGGGTCCAAAAGCAAAATCCCGGCAATCACCACAATCACCGCCAGCAGGATGCGCTTGTCCCTGAGGATGCCGTAGCCAGCCAGGATGACCACGATAGTCAGGAACGCCCCCCGGGCATAAGTCATAGCAAGGCAGGCAAGACATGCCACTATGGCACCGCCCAGCCAGATACGCGTAGTTTTGTCCTCCAGCTTTGCCAAAAGCCCCAAAAGGACGCAGATGACAATATCAAGATATGCTGCCAGAATATTGGGATTTTCCCAGGTGGAAAACACCCTTTTTCTCAGCTCGGGAAAAGCCTCGCCATCAACCCACTTCATCTCGCTGGTATCAATGCCAAAGGTATACTGAAAAAATCCATAGGCCACCACAATAGCAGCTGACAGCCCCAGGGCATAGGCAATATACTTCACTTCGCCCTTGGTAGTCACGTTCTGCGTAACCAGCACAAAGGTCATGCAGTAAACCACCGCCAGATTGTACCAGTTGTAAAAACTGAAGCCCCTGTCCGGGGATACCAACACCGATACCCCGCCGCACAGCATGAACACCAGTATGGCGCCAAAAACCGGGCTTTTGCGGTAATGATAGCCGCTGTCAAATTTCCAGCGGAATAAATACACGGCAAATCCCAGCAGCAGGGCGATTTCAGCCACCACAGGCGACAGTGCCACAAAAAATGCCTCTGCCACAACTGCCATTACAATCAAATCCCTGCAGCCCCGGGAAGAAGCAAATTTTCTCAACCCACTCAATATCTGCACCTCATTTTCCATGATTTTGCAGGCACTGCCCATGCGGCAGCAGCCTGTCCGAATTTACCTTCCCATTTTACCACTAATAGCGGTCAAATACAATTGACCAATCACATAGTATAATGTTATGCTTATGAATAGCTTTTTGTGTAGCATCATATCTGCTCAAAGAGCTATATTATGCCATAATATATTGACACATTACGCAGGCTGCATCAGAGCCTGATTTTTGAGGAGGAACCTTTAGCTATGAGTTTAGACGGCATTTCAATGCACCCCCTTGCCATAGAGCTGGACAGGGCAGTGGCAGGAGGGCGCATTGACAGAATAAATCAGCCCAGCAAGCAGTCCATCGTCATGTCCCTGCGCCTGCCGGGCAAAAATGTATTGCTTCACATCACCATCAATCCCCAGAACCCTGCCATGCACCTGATTGACAAGGCACCGGAAAATCCGCCGGAGCCGCCCATGTTCTGCATGGTGCTGAGAAAGCACCTGGAAACAGGCAGGATTGCCGGTGTACGCCAGTACGGGCTGGACAGGCTGCTGATAATGGATATTGATTTCCTGTCTGCCGGAGGCAAAATTATCACCAAGACTTTGGTGGTGGAGCTGATGGGCAAATACAGCAACATCATCCTTGTGCAGGATGGCATCATCATCGATGCCCTCAGGAAGGTGGGCACCAATTCCAGCCGCGTCAGGACAGTCCTGCCGGGGGATGCCTATGTCCTGCCCCCCCAGCAGGACAAGCTGAACCTGCTGGAAACGCCCATCAGGGAGGCCATAGCTGCCATCAGAACCAAAGGGGACATGAAGCTCTCCAAGGCCATCCTCGACACCTGCCTGGGCTTCGGCCCCGTGACGGCAAAAGAAGCTGCATACGGCGCCGGATTGCCTGCCAGCATGACCATCAGCCAGCTGAATGAGGGGGATTTTGCCTCACTGGAAAACGCACTGCAGGAAATCACGGACAGCTTCCGGGAGCCCTGCGGTGCCGCTTCCATCGTCATCGACAAGAACCACAAGCCCCTTGCCACCGCCTCCTTCCCCCTCCATTATTTAACCAATGAAACAATCCTCACCTTCCCCACCATCAGCGAAATGCTGGGCAGGGCATCCAGCCTCACAGGCAGCTACCAGATACCTGACAAGGACAGGTTCAGGAAGCTGATGAAAAACGAGCTGAACCGGGCAGAAAACAAGGTACAGAAGCTGCGTGATGACATAGCTGCCGCCGACAATGCCGAGGAATACCGCATCAAGGCAGACAATCTCATGACCTACCAGTATCAGTTTCAGGACAGGGTAGATGCAGAAGTAACCGTGCCCAACATCTACAGCGAGACAGGCGAAAGCATCACCATCAGGATGGACCAGCGGCTGTCCGTGGTGGAAAATGTGCAGGCCTACTACAAGAAATACGACAAGCTGAAACGGGGCAAGGAGCTTCTAGAGCAGCAGCTGCAGCACTGCCTGGATGACATACAATACATGTCATCCATTGAGGCATCCCTGGAGTCCTCCACCCGGCTGGCAGAAATCAACGATATCAAGGCGGAACTGATTGCCAGCGGCATCCTCAGGGAAAAGCCGAAAAAGCATGCCGCCGAGAAGCAGTCCCAGCCTTTCAAATTTACTGCCTCTGACGGCACCCAGATATTGGTAGGCAAGAACAACTATCAAAACGACAGGCTCACCTTCAAAACCGCCAATCCCGGGGATATCTGGCTCCATACCCAGAACATTCCCGGCTCCCATGTCATCCTCCGCTGTGACGGTGATGAACCAGCAGAGGACACGCTGCTCCTGGCCAGCTACCTGGCTGTGCATTTCTCCAAGGCCCAGGGCTCCTCAAAGGTTCCTGTGGACTATACCCGGGCACGCTTTGTCAAGAAGCCATCCGGGGCAAAGCCTGGCTTCGTAATCTTCACCAATCAGACAACCCTTTATGTCACGCCGGAAGCAGAGGTCTTGCAGCCTGTGCTTTTGCAGGAAGCATAAATCATTGACAAAGAAAAAGAGTTATGGCATCACTATACCGTGAACCATAACTCCTTTTTTATTGAATTTATTTTTTAAATCAATTCATACATGTTCCTGGTCTGCTCAAGAATGCTGTCGCGGCGCTTCTTGGACTCGGCAAAGTAATCATGCAGTGCCTGCCTGTCATTGTTTTCGATGGCACCTGCCACCTCTCCCAGGATGCCCTGCAAAATCCTGATGTGATTGACGATTGCCTCCCCATTGGTCATGCAGATATCAGCCCACATGTCAGCATTGGAGGAAGCAATGCGGGTAGTGTCCTTGAATCCGCCTCCTGCCAGCTTCAGGCAGGCCTCCTTGTCACCGTGGCTCCTGTTCAGAAGTGTTACCAGCGCAGCAGCCGCCACATGAGGAATATGGCTGATAACCGAAGCACAGCGGTCGTGCTTGGCAATATCCAGCGTAGTCAGGTTTGCTCCTGTCAGGCGCACCAGGTCGCAGATTTTCTCATGCACCTGCTTTGGCACTCCCTCATTCTCCACGATAACGTAGCACTTGTTGACAAACAAATCCTTCTGGGCGGCATCAACACCGCTTTTTTCCCTGCCGGTCATGGGATGCCCCGGCACGTAATAAATATCCGGCGGCAAAATCTCCTTCAGGCCGTTCCAGATGTACTGCTTGGTGCTGCCTGCATCCGTAATAACCGTTCCCGGCTTCATAAAGGGAAGCAGCTTTTCCACCATAGGCACCATCTGCAATACAGGGGTGCTGAGGAAAACAATATCTGCCCCCGTGACCACCTCTGCCGGATTGTCGGAGGCAAAATCCACAGCCCCCAGGGCTACAGCCCTCTCCATAGACTCCCGGGTACGGCACATGCCGGTAATGTAAATCTCATCCCCCAGCTTATCCTTCAGGCACAGTCCCAGGGAACCGCCAATCAGCCCCACGCCGATAATGGCAAGCTTCAGCTTTGACATCAGTCCTCACCTCTTAAAAGGGAAGCAACACGCTTGATATCTGCCATTACTTCCTCAAAATCAGCAGGAGTCAGGGACTGCTCACCATCGGAGAGAGCCACCTCAGGATGCGGATGCACCTCGATAATCAGGCCGTCTGCCCCGGCAGCGATAGCGGCAATGGCCATAGGTCGCACCATGCTGCGGCGTCCCGTGCCGTGGCTAGGGTCCACCACGATAGGCAGGTGGGAAAGCTCCTTGATGGCGGCTACGGCACTCAGGTCAAGGGTATTCCTGGTGTAGGTCTCGTAGGTGCGGATGCCCCGCTCGCAGAAGATTACATCGTCACAGCCCTCGCTCATGATGTACTCAGCCGCATTGAGCCACTCCTTGATGGTGGCGCAGAGGCCGCGCTTCAGCATGACAGGCTTGCCAGCCCTGCCCACTTCCTTCAGCAGCTGGAAGTTCTGCATGTTCCTGGCGCCAATCTGCAGCACATCTGCATAGCTTGCCACAGTCTCGATAGAACGCTGGTCCACAACCTCGGTGACAACCTTAAGGCCGTTAGCATCCGCTGCCTCCCGGAGCATTTTCAGCCCCTGCTCTGCCAGCCCCTGGAAATCGTATGGGGATGTACGAGGCTTGAAGGCACCGCCCCGCAGGAACTGGGCACCAGCCTTGGCCACGGCAGTAGCCGACTCCATCAGCTGCTCCATGCTCTCCACGGCGCAAGGGCCTGCCATGACAATAGGCTTGCTGCCGCCGATTTCCACGCCGCCAACGTTGATGACGGTGTTGTTTCTCTTGAACTCCCGGCTTACCAGCTTGTACTTCTCGGTAATGCGCACGGTCTTCTCCACGCCGCTGAGGTGCTGCATCTCCAGCTGGCCGATAGCTGCCTTGTCACCGATTACGCCTACAATAGTGCGGCTGGTTCCCTGGGAAAGATGTACATCCAGCCCCTGAGACTTCACCTTGCTGATAACATTGTCCAGGTCTGCCTGAGTTGAATTTGGTGCCATTACGATAATCATGATAATTCCCCCTAGTATAACATAAAATTAATTAACTAAAATTAAGTAAAAATTTGAATGATAAATTTAAGCTGAAATGAATAAAATCTAAATCTGAATACAAAAAAACCGCCCCCAAATACAGGGACGGCTGTTGACCGTGGTACCACCCTGCTCGCTTTCGCAAGCACTCTTTTCGGATACTAGCATATCCTAGCCCATGATAACGGAAGCAATCCGGCGAAGCCTACCATCACCATCATAAAAGCAGACAAGGAACGTCTTCCCCTGCCGCACAGTACGGCAACCTGCCTCAAGTGACTTCAGCCCGCAGCTCACGAGTGTATATTCCCAGCTTCTCCTGCTGTGTCGCAGCAACCCACAGCTCTCTGCAAAGTGCCCACTGGATTTCTCTCGCTCATAGCCATTAGCATATAAAACTCTGCACTCAGAATTTGTTTAACAACTTTGTACAACTTACAAGCCCTATTTTAAACACTAAAAGCAGATTTGTCAAGAACAATATTAAAAAATTATTATTTATTACCATTCACCATCAGTAATTACCAGTTATGATGTACCATCCGATATCTGCTTTGTGTACGCTGCCGGTCATGCTATTCCCTGCGTATCAGGGCAATCTCATCACAGTCCGGGAACTTCGGGCAGTCAATGCAGTCCTTCCATATCTTGTGAGGCAAATCATCACGGGAAACCACCGTAAAGCCCAAGCTTTCAAAGAACTTCGGCTTGTAGGTCAGGGTAAAAAAGGTCTTTACCCCCAGCTCCCTGCCTTCCTCAATCAGCATGTTCACAATGCCGCTGCCGATGCCCTGGCGAACCATCTCCGGTGCCACTGCCATAGCGCAGATTTCCGCCATGGAATCCCAGGTAATATGCAGGCCGCCTACCCCCACAACCTCGCCATCTTCGTCCTCTGCCACTACCAGGTCACGCAGATTTTCGTAGATGGTATTGCGGGAGCGTGCCAGCATCTCGCCATTTTTCGCATAGACCGCTATCAGGTGAAAAATCGTTTCTGTATCGCCAAAGCGAGCCTTCCTAAAAATCATTGATGCCCACTCCTAAAACTTCAAAATCTCTTATGCCTTGCCCATGCTTGGGCACACTTCCCCCAATGGGCATTCACCGCACAGAGGCCTGCGTGCCTTGCACACCCTGCGGCCATGCCAGATGAGCCAATGATGAGCCTGGCTCCACAATTCCTTGGGGATAGCCTTCATCAGCCCCTCCTCCACCTCCAGGGGAGTCTCCCCCACAGCCAGCTTCAGCCTGTTGGCCACCCGGAAAACATGGGTATCCACCGCGATGGCAGGCCGGTCAAAGGCAATGCTGGTAACCACGTTGGCAGTCTTCCTGCCCACTCCCGGCAGCTTCAGCAGGGTATCAAAATCCTCCGGCACCTTGCTATCAAACTCCCGCACCAAAATCTCGCAGGTAGCCATGATGTTCTTCGCCTTATTGCGAAACAAGCCGCAGTCCTTGATTTCCTGCTCCAGGGCCGGCAGCCCCATGTCCACAATATCCTGCGGACATGGAGCCTTGGCAAAGAGCCTTTCCGTGGTAATGTTCACCCTTACATCCGTACATTGGGCAGACAAAATCACCGCAACCAGAAGCTCAAAGGGATTGCGGAACTTCAGGGCAGGCTTGGTATCCTTGTACACCTGGCCCAAAATAGCAATTTGTTCAGCCTTTATTTTCTTGGTAACACGCATAGCATCACCGCCACATGAACAGTTAGTTTATTATAACAATAAGTTTATTAGTTGCCTAATTTAGCAATTAAGAGGTCAGGCTAATTAGTTTGTCAGGCTCCTGATCGGTGCCGGAATGCGTCCGCCACGGGCAATAAATGCCTCGGAACTCCAGTTGTTGCGAACCTTGACAATAGGGCAGCGTCCCAAAAGACCGCCAAACTCCACGCTCTCGCCCACCTTCTTGCCTGGAACAGGAATAACGCGGACAGCAGTGGTCTTGTTGTTAATCATGCCGATAGCCGCCTCATCAGCAATGATGCCGGAAATAGTAGCGGCAGTGGTATCGCCCTCTACAGCAATCATATCAAGGCCTACGGAGCATACGCAGGTCATGGCCTCCAGCTTCTCAATGGACAGGGAGCCGCACTCAATGGCCTCAATCATGCCCTGATCCTCGCTGACAGGAATAAACGCACCACTAAGGCCGCCTACATGGGAAGAAGCCATCAGGCCGCCCTTCTTCACAGCATCATTGAGAAGTGCCAATGCCGCAGTTGTACCCGGTGCGCCGCAGCGTTCCAGCCCCATTTCCTCCAATACGTTGGCAACAGAGTCACCAACTGCCGGAGTCGGAGCAAGGGAAAGGTCGATGATGCCGAATGGCACACCAAGACGCCTGGAAGCCTCACGGGCAACCAGCTGGCCTACACGGGTAATCTTGAAGGCAGTCTTCTTGATGGTCTCAGCCACCTCGGTAAAGTCAGCGCCCTTCAAATCCTCCAGGGCATGCTTAACAACGCCAGGGCCGCTGACACCTACGCTGACAACCTTCTCCGCCTCACTGACGCCGTGGAAAGCACCTGCCATGAAAGGATTGTCCCCAGGGGCGTTGGCAAACACTACCAGCTTGGCACAGCCTAGGGCATCCTGGTCACGGGTCAACTCCGCAGTACGCTTGATAATCTCACCCATCTGGCGCACACAGTCCATGTTGATGCCTGCCTTGGTAGAACCCAGGTTGACAGAGGAGCATACCACATCAGTGGTAGCCAGTGCCTGGGGAATGGAGTCCAGCAGGATTTTATCGCCATTGGTAAAGCCCTTTTCCACCAGTGCAGAAAAACCGCCGATGAAGTTTACGCCCACAGCCTTGGCAGCCTTGTCCAAGGTCTCAGCTACCGGCACGTAAGAGTCAGTCTTGCAGGCCTCGGCAGCAATGGCAATAGGGGTTACGGAAATACGCTTGTGAATAATAGGAATACCATACTGAGCCTCGATATCCTCACCGGTCTTTACAAGAAATTCGGCAGATTTGGTAATCTTATCATACACATTGCGGCAGAACTGGTCAATGTTCGGATGAGCACAATCACGCAGGGAAATGCCCATGGTAATGGTGCGCACATCCAGCTTATTCTCCGTAATCATGCGATTTGTTTCTAAAATATTATCTATAGTAATCACAAAAAATCCTCCATATAGTCATATTACGACAACAAATGTATTACTATCCTGCACATTGTGCAGATATCACGCGTAGCGAATGAATATTGTGCATAATATGCTTAAATATTGTGCATAATGTTGAAGATTTCCTGATTCTGTACCTTTATCTCCAAATCCAGCTCCTGCCCCTTTTCCCTGAGCAGCTTCTGCATCTCTGGCAGCTTTACATTGTCCCCTACAGTCTCAGCCATCATAATCATGTTGAAAAAGCCATCCATGATGTTCTGATTTACACTGAGGATGTTGATATTGTTCTCCGCCAGAATGTTGCTGACCATCGCAATAATACCCACTCTATCCTTACCAACAGTAGTAACAACCAATTTCATGCTATTCTCTCCTATCATAACTCAAGTGAACAGGATACAAAATCCCCGATGTTTTTACATTATAGCATAGTAAAGGAAAATTTATAACTACCTAGGGAAAAATATTTGGGAAATTTAGCTATTTCTCCGTAAAATATCCCTCCATAATCATCATAGGTCAATTCTTAGATTTGATTCAATACTTTCTGCACACTTTCTGAATCAAACATTAAATCATATGAAAACAGATCTGCTTTGAATATAATATTATCATAAATGCGACAGACAATCACCTAAAGACTATCTGCCGCATCCAATATCACTTCTTATTCAAACTCAATAGTCGCAGGCGGCTTGCTGGTGCAATCATACATTACACGGTTTACGCCCTTAACCTCATTTACAATACGGTTGGTTACCTTGTGCAACACTTCCCATGGGAGCTGGGCACTCTCAGCGGTCATGAAGTCACTGGTCATAACGGCACGCAGGGCAATAGCATAATCATAGGTGCGGAAATCACCCATAACACCTACGGAGCGCATATTGGTAAGGGCAGCGAAATACTGTCCCAGATTCTTGTCCACACCCGCGGCAGCCACTTCCTCCCGGTAGATGGCATCTGCCTCCTGCACGATTTTTACCTTTTCAGCAGTTACCTCGCCGATAATGCGGATGCCCAGGCCAGGGCCAGGGAACGGCTGACGGTTCACCAGATAATCAGGAATGCCCAGCTCGCGGCCGGCCTTCCTCACCTCATCCTTGAACAAAAGGCGCAGCGGCTCCACAATCTCCTTGAAATCCACATAATCAGGCAGACCGCCTACGTTGTGATGGGACTTGATTACCGCAGACTTGCCCAGGCCGCTCTCAATAACATCAGGATAGATTGTGCCCTGTACCAAAAAGTCCACGGCACCAATCTTCTTGGCTTCCTCCTCAAATACCCGGATGAATTCCTCGCCGATAATCTTGCGCTTCTGCTCCGGCTCGGTTACGCCCTTGAGCTTCTCATAGAAACGCTCCTGCACATTGACCCGGATAAAATTCAAATCATATGGGCCATCAGGACCGAATACTGCCTCAACCTGATCCCCCTCATCCTTGCGTAAAAGGCCATGGTCCACGAATACGCAGGTCAGCTGCTTGCCGATGGCCTTGGACATGAGCACAGCCGCCACGGAGGAATCAACGCCGCCGGACAGGGCGCAGAGTGCCTTGCCGTTGCCTATCTTTTCCTTCAGCTGCTGGATGGTAGTCTCCACAAAGGAATCCATGCGCCAGTCACCGGCGCACTGGCAGACATTGTACACAAAGTTGCTGAGCATCTTCGTGCCCTCTACAGTATGCAGCACCTCAGGGTGGAACTGTACGGCATACAGGCCCTCTGCCTCGTTCTCCATAGCCGCTACAGGGCATACAGGAGTATCAGCCGTAATGGTGAAGCCCTCAGGAGCCTTGGAAATATAGTCAGTGTGGCTCATCCAGCAGACGGTATTGGCAGATACGCCCTCAAACAGCTTGGAACCAGCTGCCTTGATGCTGACATCAGTCTTGCCGTACTCGCTGACAGGAGCAGTCTCCACCTTGCCGCCCAAAAGATGCGCCATCAGCTGGGAGCCGTAGCAGATGCCCAGCACAGGCACGCCAAGCTTGAATACCTCTGTGCTGATGGTTGCAGAGTCAGATGTATACACGCTGTTAGGGCCGCCGGTAAAGATGATGCCCTTCAGGTTTTTCATAGCCTTGATTTTCTCAAGGCTGAGAGTATTGGGATGCACCTCGCAATAAACATTGCACTCACGCACACGGCGGGCAATCAGCTGGTTGTACTGGCCACCAAAGTCCAGGACAATAATCATTTCATTTGTCACTATTTATGCTCCTCCTCAATCCACACAAATCACTCACGGGCTGGCTGCCTGCAAAAATCACATAGCGCTTTCATATTCGCCACAAAACAGCACAGGCAAAGCCTGAAACACCAATCCATTATATCATATATCCTCGTCCCATTCCAGCCGCAAATCCTCCACAGCGTTCCTGGCCGTATCGTAGTCAAAGCCCTTCATGTACAGATGCTGCAGCATTTTCTGCTGCTCCGCACCTGCCTTGAACCTGCGCCGCACCACCTTCATGGCCACGGCATACTCCCGCTCATCAGTATCATCCGGAATGCACTCCCTGATCATATCCCGGTCATATCCCTGCTGCTGCAGCTTCGCCACAATCTGCCGCACACTGTAGCTGCTGTCATGGTAGAGAAACTCAAACCGCCTCCGGCAGCCCTCCTCCTCCTGGATAAACCTTTTAGACTGCAGCCACTGAATAGTTTCCTCTATCTCATCCTCTCCGTAGCCCTTCCTGGACAGCTTATCTGACAGCCTGCGTATGCTCTGGTCACTGCGCGCCAAAAACTCTACAGCCTTTGCCTTGCAGGAAGGCTGTCCCTCGCGAGAACCAGATGATTTTGCAGCTGACCGCTCCTTACTCATCGGAAGCCTTGCCCTTCTTGGCCGGAGAAGTCAGCCTCTGGATGACATCCGCATCCTTCAGCATCTCATACAGCTTCGCCTCTATCTCTGCCATCAGCTCAGGCTGGTTTCTGAGAATTTCCTTGACAGTGTCCTTGCCCTGTCCCAGACGGTTGCCGTTGTAGGAATACCAGGAACCGCTCTTGTTGAGGATATCCAGGTCAGCGGCAATGTCAATCACGCTGCTTTCCTTGGAAACACCCTCCCCGTACATAATATCAAACTCAGCTACCTTGAATGGCGGAGCCACCTTGTTCTTCACTACCTTTACCTTGGTGCGGTTGCCCAGGATAGTGGTACCCTGCTTCACCACATCAAACTTCCTTACATCCAGACGCACTGAGGAATAGAACTTCAGGGCACGGCCGCCGGTGGTGGTCTCAGGGTTACCATACATGGTGCCCACCTTCTCGCGAATCTGATTGATGAAGATAGCAGTAGTCTGGGACTTGCTGATGATACCCGTCAGCTTGCGCATGGCCTGGCTCATGAGGCGCGCCAGGAGGCCCACATGGGCATCCCCCATATCGCCCTCAATCTCCGCACGAGGCACCAGAGCCGCTACAGAGTCCACCACGATAATATCGATGGCGCCGCTGCGCACCAGGGCCTCCACAATCTCCAGCGCCTGCTCGCCGGTATCAGGCTGGGAAATCAGCAGGTTGTCAATATCCACCCCCAAATTCTTGGCATAAACAGGGTCCAGCGCATGCTCCGCATCGATAAAGGCTGCCACGCCCCCCTGCCGCTGCGCCTCGGCAATCATGTGCAGGGTTACAGTAGTCTTACCAGAGGACTCAGGGCCGTAAATCTCAATGATACGCCCCCTAGGAATACCCCCTACGCCCAAGGCGATATCAAGGGGCAGGATACCTGTAGAAATAACTTCTACGTTCATATTGGCTGCCGCATCACCCAGGCGCATAATGGCACCCTTGCCATAGTCCTTCTCAATCTGCTTCATGGCATTTTTTAAAGATTCTTCTTTTTCCTGATCCATATTTCAAAACTCCTTAATCACAATGAAATTCTATACCTATTATAACAAACACGGGTTTTTTGCGCAATAGGTAAATAGAATATTTTTAACTTTTTGTTCTGTATATATAAATATAGATATAAATATAAATATATATTTATATTCAATGGCATTTATACCTGGCATTTTGCCCAAAAAAACAGGGCGGCTTACGCCGCCCCGTCAAAACAATACACAGATTGTAAAATCCGAGCTTGATATTTCAAGCAAATTTGCAATTACGCACCATTACATGTAATCGGTAGAAGTCTTCTTCTTCTCCGTCTTCCTGATGCCCAAAGTCCTGGAAATGTACTCGGTCATCACATAGAAGGCAGGGATGATGAAGATAGCGATGCCAGTTGCAAAGAGCATACCGCCAACTACCGCCACACCCATGCCGTTACGGGCAGCCGCACCGGCACCCGTTGCCATAGCCAGCGGCAGACAGCCTATGATGAAAGCAAAGGAGGTCATGAGAATAGGACGCAAGCGCAGTCCTGCCGCCTCAATAGCTGCCTTTAAAGGATTCATACCGGCATCTACACGAATCTTGGCAAACTCTACAATCAGGATGGCGTTCTTGGCTGCCAGACCAATAATCATGATAACACCGATCTGCATGTACACGCTGTTCTGCAGTCCGGCATTCGGCGTACCATCCAGAGCCTGCACTATGGACAGGAAATACTCGGAGAACAACGCGCCAAAGATACCTACCGGTACAGACAGCAGCACTGCAAACGGTACGCTCCAGCTCTCATAGAGGGCGGCAAGGCAGAGGAATACAAACACAAATGCCAGCGCCAGCACCTGACTGGTGGAGCTGCTGGTCTTCTGCTCCTCACGGGCCTGACCGGACCACTCTATACCGAAGCCATCAGGAGCAACCTCCCTGACTATTTCCTCAATGGCAGCCATGGCCTCACCGGAGGAATAACCGTTGCCGGCGTTGCCCTGAATACCAACAGAACGAGCTGCATTAAAGCGGCTGATATTGCTGGCACCAGTAGTTTCACGCGGCTTTAGCAAAGAATCCAGAGGCACCTTGGCACCTGTATTGCTGCGCACATACATAAAGCGCATATTTTCCACATCACTGCGGAAAGTTTCATCTGCCTGCACAACTACCTTGTAGGTACGGCCAAACTCATTGAAGTCATTGACCTGATTACCGCCATAAAATACCTGCATGGCAGTGAACACATCAGAAAGGCTGACCCCCATTGCCTTAACCTTTTCCCTGTCAATATCATACTGATAAATAGGAGAGTTAATAGAATAAGTTGAGCGCACACCCTGCAGCTCAGGACGCTGGTTTGCCGCAGCCAGAATCTTCTTGGTAATCTGATCCAGCTCCTCGTCAGTATGGCCGGACAAATCCTGCAGCTCCATCTGCCAGCCGCCAACAGTACCAAGGCCTGGCAAAGCAGGCATGTTAAAGGCTATAACCCGCGCCTCCGGCGCAACCATGGCACCTACACCAAAGGTTTTCATAACGATGGCATTAATCTGTGTTTCCGCAGTAGTCCTATCAGCCCAAGGCTTCAAGCCAACGAACATGGCACCAGCACTGGATTTGCCGCTGAAGGCCATGATGTCAAAGCCAGGAATACCCATGACACCGTCAATACCCTCTACCTGCAACAAGGCAGGTATCAGCTTGTCGATAACCTTCGTCGTCTGGTTCAGGGAAGCTCCCTCCGGCAGGTTTACTGCTACAGCATAGTAGCCCTGATCCTCATCCGGCACGAAGGTGGACGGCACAATCTTGTACAAGAGCCCTGTCAGGCCGCAGACAATCACCACAAACACCAGGGCAACCTTGATGTGGCCAATAAACCAGCCCACCACGCCCTGATAGCTGAGGCGCATCCTGTTAAAGGCCTCGTTGAATTTATCAAAGAACCGTCCCAGTACGCCCTCATTTTCATTCTTCTCATGAGGCTTCAAGATAGTAGCACAGAGAGCCGGTGTCAGTGTCAGTGCCACAAAAGCCGACAAGGCCATGGAAATAGCGATGGTCAGGGCAAACTGGCGATACAGCACGCCCATCATGCCCCCCAGGAATGCCACCGGCACAAATACTGCCGCCAGCACGAAGGCAATAGCCACAACAGGGCCCTGTACCTCGTCCATGGCCCGCTCAGTAGCGTCCACAGGATTCAGGCCCTTCTCCATGTGCGCCTCAACGTTCTCGATAACAACGATCGCATCATCTACTACCAGGCCGATTGCCAGCACCATGGCAAACAAGGTCAGGGTGTTGATGGAGAACCCCAGGAAAGTAAAGGCAATAAATGTACCTATCAAAGATACAGGCACTGCCAAAAGAGGAATGAGGGTTGCCCGCCAGTTCTGCAGGAAAACAAATACTACCAGCACAACCAGCACCAGTGCCTCGATAAATGTATGCACAACCTCATTGATAGAGGCACCAATAAACTTAGTGCTGTCTACAATCTCCTTGATTTCCAAATCAGGCGGGAAGTCCTCCCTGGCATTCTCCAGGATTTTCTTTACTTCCGCTACAGTAGTCATAGCGTTGGCATCACTGGTGAGCTGGATACCGAAGCCCACTGCATCCATGCCGTTGTAGCTAGGTATGAAGTTATAGTCCTCAGCACCAGTTTCTACCCTGGCAATATCCTTGATGCGCACATACTGTCCGTCAGTGGTAGCCTTCAGGATGATGTTGCCAAACTCCTCGGTACTGGTCAGACGGCCATCAATCTTGCCGGTGGCCTGCTTTTCCTGACTGTCAGCCACAGGCGCGGCACCTACCGTACCTGCCGGAGCCTGCACGTTCTGCTCATTGATGGCTGCCATGATGTCAGCAGCCGTAATATTCATCTCTGCCATCTTGGCAGGGTTCACCCAGATGCGCATGGCATGGTCAGCACCAAACACCATTACGTCACCTACGCCGTCTACGCGCTTGATCTGATCCAGCAGATAAATATCCGCATAGTTCTTCATCCACGGGCGGTCATAGGTCTTGTTCGGGGAATACATTGCCATCATCAGTGCCATATCATTGGATGATTTGCTGGTAGTTACGCCCATAGACTTTACGGATTCAGGCAGGCTGGAGTTGGCAATTGCCACATTGTTCTGCACCTTTACCGCATCCATGTCGCCATCGGTGCCCAGATTGAACACTACGCTCAGGCTGTACCTGCCGCTGTCAGCAGCAGTAGAGGACATGTAGTCCATGCCCTGGGTACCGTTTACCTGCTGCTCAATAACCTGTGCCACCGTATCATTAACAGTTTTCGCATTGGCACCTACATAGGTGGTGCTGACGGAAATCGTCGGCGGCGAAATCTGCGGATACTGGGCAATCGGCAGCTGAAAAGCTGCCAGCACACCGATGATTACAATCAGCAAGGATATTACGATTGCAAATATCGGTCTATGTATAAAAAACTTAGCCAAGTGGACGCCCCCTTATAAATTGCTTGCAGTGAGGGAGAAGCCCATATCCTCCGGCTTTACCTCGGTGATAGCCAGATCCATGCCCTCGGTCAGGGAGGTAAGCCCCTCTACAATAACCTGCTCCTTGCCAGCCAAGCCCTTCTCAACAATGCAGTAGCTGCCAATCTTGGAGCCAAGCTCTACATTCTGGGCCTTTGACTTGCCATCCTCGCCCACAATCATTACGAAGGACTTGCCCAGAAGCTGCTGCACAGCACGCTCCGGCACCAGAATTGCCCCCTTAAGGGTATCGCCGGTGAGCTTGGCACGGGCAAACATACCAGGCACCAGTACTCCGTCAGGATTGTCGAACTGCGCCTTGACAATCAGGGAACCGGAATTATCCTGCATAGCACGATCAACCTCTACAATGCTGCCCTCAGCAGGATACTCGGAGCCGTCACTGAGGGTAATCCTTACGCTCTTGCTAGGCAATGCCTGCCCAGGAACTACAGAGGCTCCCACATACTTCAGGTACTCGCCCTCACTGATGCTGAACTGCACAAAAATCGGATTGCTGGAACCAATCGTCACCAGCGTGGTGTTGCCTGCGGCAGCATAAGTGCCCACAGCCACATCATCAACAGCCAGCTTGCCGCTCATCGGTGCATAGACAACAGTATCATCCAGATTCTGCTGAGCCTGCTGTACCAGGGCTGCCATAGCATCAACATTTGCCTGGTAAGCAGCCACCTGGGCACGCTGGGTAGTAACTACCTGCTCAGAAACAGCCGCTGCTGCCAGAAGCTGCTCATTGCGCTGCAAATCAATCAGGGCATTGTTATAAGTTGCCTGGGCCTGGGCCAGATTGGCCTGAGCCTGCAGCAGGGCAGCCCGATAATTGCGGTCATCAATCTTGTACAGTGCCTGACCGGCAGACACATACTGTCCGCCCTTGATATACTTGTCCGTCACATTACCGGACACCCTGGCCTGCACCTTTACTTCATCCTTGCCCTTGACGGAGCCTGCATACTCAAGAGTCAGAGGCGTATCCTGCACCAGCACGTTCATCGCCTTGACCTGCACGGCCCCCATAGCTCTCTGCCGGCCGCCGCCACCGCCAAAAATTCCCATCAAAAGTGTTCCAGCAATAACCACCACCACGATGGCTATTGCTATAATAGCTTTTTTAGACAAATCTACCTACCTCCTATTATTCCCATATAAACATAAATAAGGTTGAATACGAACAATATATCCCTGTACATGATACATTCACTCCGGGAAAAAGTCAACATATACAGGCACTATTTCAGGCACTGTACAGTATAAGCCCTTATTATGAAAAATACCTAAAAACTCAACTATCACAATCCATCAAAATTTGTATCTAACAAGCCCGATTACATCCAAATCATCAGGCACAAAAACGTGGCCGCTAAAATATTTTTCACACTCTCTCCTATATTCCCTTTTGCGAGTAGAAATAGTCTTATCCTCAGTGTGATAAAGAACGACATGCCCTACTCCCAGCTGCTGCGCCAGCTCCCCTGCCTCCTTGACAGTACTGTGATTTTTTTCATAAGGCTTGAACTCATCCCTGTCATCGTACTTGCAGAATGCCTCAGACATCAGCCAGTCCGCTCCCTCAACGTACTGACGGCACTGAGGATTGTATGGCTCATCCCCCAGGCAGGTCAGCACCAAGCCATCATCCTTGAACACCATCCGATAGCCAAACTGCTTTGCCTTGGTGGAGAAAATATCAAATGCCGTCAGGGTAAGCTCCGGCAGCTCCACCTTTTCCCCATCCCTGACCTCATGGATGAGAATATCCCTGCCTACATTGGCCAAATCCTTCTTTTTCAACATCATGGCGCACATCTTCTCCAGCATATCCTTCACCACATCGTGGCAGTAAATATGCAGCTGCCCCTGATACTTGCCATTATTCATCAGGGAAGCAATCTTCCTGATCATCCAGATTGCCCCCAGGATGTGGTCCGTATGGCCGTGAGTCACAAACATGTGATGGAGCCGCCTGTAATCTGCCCCTGCCAGCTCCATCTGCCTCAAAATGCCGTTGCCGCCACCGGCATCCGTCATAAAAAGCTCCCCATCCGGAAGCTCAATCAAGAAGCAGGTATTAAATACCTTGGTTACCATTGCATTGCCTGTGCCCAGCATAATCAGCTTTTTCACACCATTCATCTCTCATACTCCTTATCTTTCTCATCTTCGCTTATTATTATATGCTTCTTTATTGCGGCAAAAGAGCCCCCTTCTCCATGGGATCTATCTTGCCTGGCAAATCCCATTATAACAAAAAAAGAGGCGTTTATGCCTCTTTTTTCTTGCGATTATTCAAAATCTCTAAAGCTTGGCGTGCTGCCTGCTGTTCAGCAGCCTTTTTACTTGGACCCTTACCTGTTCCTAAAACTTCGTCATTAAGCTTCACAGCAAACTCAAACACCTTGGCATGGTCAGGCCCGGTGGCACTCAGCAGCTCATAGCTGACATGGCTGTCAGCCCGGCGCTGCACCAGCTCCTGCAGCATGGTCTTGTAATCCCTCACCCGGGTACTGCCATCCTCAACCCTGTGCAGATGCTCCTCCAGCTGCCTGAGCACATAGCTCTGAGCCTTCTCCCAGCCCTGGTCCATGTAGATGGCACCAATAACAGACTCAAAGGCATCCTCCAGAATAGAAGACCGCCTCCGTCCTCCTGATGTTTGCTCTCCATGTCCTAACAACAGGTAATCTCCCAAATGCAGCTCCGCGGCCCGGCTGGAAAGACTAGCCTCACATACCACTGCTGCCCTGGCCTTTGTCAGATCACCCTCAGGAAGTCCAGGAAAATGATTAAAGAGATAGGTGCTGATAGCAAGCTCCAGCACCGCATCTCCCAAGAATTCCAAGCGCTCATTATGCTCTACCTTCACACGCGACTCATTAGCGTAGGAGGTATGCGTCAGTGCCTGATGCAGCCAGCCGATGTGGCGGAAGGAAACCCCCAGCCTCCTGGAAAGCTCCTCCAGCCTGCGGCGGCGCTCAGCCGTAACACGATCACTCACACGACCATTCATAATAAAACACTTCAACTCTAATTCATTTCCTCAATACATATAAAACTACGAAATCACCTGCTAAACAATGGTCACCGGCGTAACCGGACAATTGCTTAAGCACTTCAGCCATTATTTAGCATACTTCTTCAGCACCAGGCAGGCATTGTGGCCGCCGAAGCCAAAGTTGTTGGAAATAGCTGCCCGGACAGTCTTCGCCTTTGCCTTGTTCGGCACATAATCAAGGTCAAGCCCCTCCTCAGGGTGCTCATAATTGATAGTAGGCGGCAGCATGTCATTCTCCACAGCCAGGGCAGTGGCAATAGCCTCAACGCCACCGGCAGCTCCCAGCAGATGACCGGTCATGGACTTGATGGAGCTTACGGAAACATTCTTTGCCTCATCGCCCCAGACAGTCTTGATAGCCTCAGTCTCACCCAGGTCATTCAGATGGGTGGAAGTGCCATGAGCATTTACATAATCAACCTCGGCCGGAGTCAGGCCAGCATCCTTCAATGCCAGTGCCATGCACTTTGCCTGCAGCTCGCCATGGGGAGCCGGGCTGGTAATATGATAAGCATCGGAATTGGTGCCATAGCCCACAACCTCGGCGTAGATATGGGCACCGCGCTTCTCAGCATGCTCCAATGTCTCCAGAACAACAATACCGGCACCCTCGCCCATAACAAAACCGCTGCGGGTTGCATCAAACGGACGGGAAGCCTTCTGTGGATTGTCATTGCTGTCGCTGCACAGAGCCTTCATAGCACAGAAGCCAGCCACAGCAGCCGGGGAAATGCTGGCCTCAGTACCGCCAGCCAGCATAACATCAGCATCGCCTCTCTGCAGCACGCGGAAAGCATCACCGATGTTATTGGTGCCGGTAGCACAGGCAGTAACCACGCAGCTGCTCGGTCCCTTCAGGCCGAAGGCAATAGATACATGGCCGGCAGCCATGTTACCGATCATCATCGGAATGAAGAACGGGCTGATACGGGAAGGTCCCTTGTCAAAGAGCTTCTCATACTGGCCGTGCATGGTCTCAATGCCGCCGATGCCGCTGCCTACATAGGTACCGATGCGCTCACGGTCCTCTGCCTCCAGATCCAGCTTGGCATCCTCGATAGCCATCTTTGCCGCAGCTACAGCAAACTGGGCATAACGGTCAATGCGCTTGGACTCCTTCTTGTCCATATAATCAGCCGGCTCAAAATCCTTTACCTCGCCAGCCACCTGCGCCTTGTACTCAGTTGCATCAAAGCGGGTAATTTTATCAATACCATTTTTGCCGGTCATCATAGCATCCCAAAAAGCATCCTTGCCGATACCAACCGGGCTCACTACACCTAAACCGGTAATCACAACACGATTAGACAAAAATAACACCTCACAATTTTTTAAATAGCAGCAACCTCTGCTTCAATCTGCCGGAAGATTTCCTCTACGGTCAAAATCTTATCAATGGTAGGCAGATACTCGCCGGTAAATACCAGGCCGGTCTCTACGTCACCCTGCTGCGCACGGCTCAGTGCGCGGATAATACAGAAATTATGCTTGCATGCCTTCAGGCAGTTATCACACTTGTTTGGCGGTACAGGACCTTCCATGACACGCTCCGCCCACGGATTGCGGACAGCACGCCCCGGCAGCCCTACCGGACTATGGATAACCACTACATCCTCCGGCTTTGCCTTCAAGTAGAATTCCTTCAGTGCAGGGGCGCTGTTGGCCTCTGCGCTGGCGGCAAAACGGGAACCCATCTGGACACCGCTTACCCCCATGTTTATTAAATCAGCAATATCCTGGCCGTGCAGTACGCCACCGGCAGCAATGACAGGAATATCCACAGCAGCCACAATATCAGGGATGATGTCCTTGATGGACTGATCAGTTCCCAGATGGCCCCCTGCTTCCTTGCCCTCTACCACAATGGCAGCAGCACCAAGACGCTGAGAAATTTTCGCTAATTTTACAGATGATACAATCGGAACCACCGGAGTCCCTGATTCCTTGCCCAAGGCAAAGATGTCACGGGAAAAGCCTGCACCTGCAACTACCAGGTCAATACCCTCATCAATAGCAGTGTTCACCATCTGGGCAAACTTCTTTGCCGCAAACATGATATTGATGCCAATAATGCCCTTGGAAAGTGCCCGGGCCATCCTGATTTCATAACGCAGCTCCTCCGGAGACATGCCGGAAGCCGCAATCAGGCCGATACCGCCCTGATTTGCCACAGCTGCTGCCAAAGCACCAGTAGACAAGCGAATAGCCATTCCACCTTGCATAATTGGAACCTTCGCAATTTTAGTACCAATCTTCAGTTCAGGAAGCTTCAAATTTACTCCTCCATTCGTAGGCCCGCCCTACCCCTGTCAGAAAATCCCGCGAAATGCATTCACGGGACTTTCCTAAAGGTAAGACACTAATTATTTGTTCTGGTCAATGTAGGAAACAACGTCCTGAACGGTCTTAATCTTCTCTGCAGCCTCATCAGGAATTTCGATGCCGAACTCCTCCTCAAAGGCCATGATGAGCTCTACGATATCCAGGGAGTCAGCACCCAGGTCATCGATAAAAGTGGACTCGATGGAAACCTCATCCGCCTCAACACCCAACTGATCAACTACGATATCTCTTACTTTCTCAAAGGTAGACATGTATGTTTCACCTCCTCTTACGGTTCTCTATATATCCATGTTACATGACCATACCGCCATCAACATTGATGACCTGGCCGGTAACATAAGACGCACAATCAGAAACAAGGAACAGCACTGCGTTGGCAACATCATCAGGCTGGCCGGCCCTGCCCATAGGAATGCCGGTCATCATAGCCTCCTTGACCTTGTCAGAAAGCACTGCCGTCATATCAGTCTCAATAAAGCCCGGTGCTACCATGTTCACGGTAATGCCACGGCTTGCCAGCTCCTTGGCCATGGACTTGGAAAAGCCCAAGAGGCCTGCCTTGGCAGCTGCATAGTTTGCCTGGCTGATATTGCCTGTCAGGCCAACTACGGAAGTCATATTTACAATGCGCCCGAAGCGCTTCTTCATCATAGGCTTGGTAACAGCCTTGGTGCAGTAATAGGCACTCTTGAGGTTGGTGTTGATAACAGCATCCCAATCCTCCTCCTTCATGCGCATCAGCAGGTTGTCCCTGGTAATGCCGGCGTTATTTACGAGAATATCAACGCCCCCGAAGGTATCCACAACGGTCTTGACCATCTCATCAACAGCTTCACCATTGGAAACGTCAGCCTGGACGACAATAGCCTTGCCGCCTGCTGCCTCAATCATTGACTTTACTTCCTCGGCAGCAGCAGTATTGCCTGCATAGTTAATAGCCACGGCAGCCCCTTCCTGGGCAAGCCTCAGGGCGATAGCCCTGCCGATGCCGCGGGACGCACCTGTAACAAGCGCAGTTTTTCCCTCTAAAAGCATATTAACGAACCTCCTTGAAATAGTCAAGAGATTTTTCTAAAGATTCTACATCCTCTACGTTCAGGCTCTTAATAGACTTGTCAATTCTGCGGTTGAAGCCGCACAGAGTCTTGCCAGGACCTGCCTCCAGCAGTACATCGGCGCCAAACTCCTTCATCTTGGCCACGCAGTCCTCCCACAGAACAGGGCTTGCTGCCTGGGCAACCAGGCTTGCCTTGATATCCTCAGCCTTGGTCAGCACCTGGGCATTGACATTTGCCACCACAGGAATCCTGGCATCAGACAGGGTAACCTTGTCCAGCTCCACAGCCAGCTTCTCGGCAGCCGGCTTCATCAATGTGCTATGGAACGGTGCGCTTACAGGCAGGATAACCGCCTTCTTGGCACCGGCTGCCTTCAGCTCCTCCACAGCCAGCTCCACGCCGCGGGTAGCACCTGCAATAACAATCTGCCCAGGGCAGTTGAAGTTTACTGCCTGCACAGGGCTCTCAGAGGAAACGGACTGGCAGATCTCCACAATCTTTTCACGGTCTACGCCTATAATAGCAGCCATACCGCCCTCGCCTACAGGCACGGCCTCCTGCATATAGGCACCACGCTTATGCACCAGCGCAACAGCATCCTGAAACTTCAGCACACCTGCTGCCACCAGTGCGGAATACTCACCCAGGCTATGGCCGCCGGTAATCTCCGGCTGCACGCCGTTTTCCTTCAAAATCTCATTAGCGATGCAGCTAATGGTCAGGATAGCCGGCTGGGTATTGGCAGTCAGCTTTAAGTCCTCCTCAGGCCCCTCAAAGCACATCTTCATGATGGAATAGCCAAGAGCCTCATCGGCCTCCTTGAACATTTTTTTGGCAACATCGTAGTTATCAAAAAAATCCTTGCCCATGCCCACCTTCTGAGCACCCTGTCCCGGGAATACAAAAGCTAATTTACTCATTTTTACCTCTTTCTTTTAAAACACAATCTCTATGTTCCTGCAACAAAGTCACAGGCAATAAGTCAAAGTATTGCTTAAAATACAGATAGATTATTTCAGAGTATTATGAACTCGCTCACCTACGGCAGCAATCCCGCCTACCAGCTCCTCAATAATAGTAGCCACAGGCTTAATCTCATGGAACATGCCGCAGATCTGGCCGATCATGACGGAACCGTTCTCCACATCGCCCTTGTGGGTTGCCATATTCAGGCGGCCTGCACCGAACTTCTCCAGTTCCTCAACAGAAGCCTGATTTGTCTCCAGCTCTGCATACTCGCGGGTCATCTTGTTGGCGATAACGCGGACAGGATGGCCGGTAGAACGGCCGGTAACCACAGTGGAGCGATCCTTTGCCTTCAAGACGAGATTCTTGTAGTTCGGATGGGCAATACACTCCTCGGAAACCACGAAGCGGGAGCCCATCTGCACGCCGGATGCCCCCAGGGCAAAGGCAGCCAGGATACCACGGGAATCACCGATACCACCGGCAGCGATAACAGGCACATCCACTGCATCCACAACCTGAGGTACCAGTGCCATGGTGGTAATGTCACCAATATGGCCGCCTGACTCAGTACCCTCGGCAATAACGGCATCAACGCCGGAACGCACCAGGCGCTTTGCCAGTGCTACAGAGGCAACCACAGGAATAACCTTGGTGCCAACTTCCTTCAAAGCCGGCAGATACTCGGCCGGGTTGCCGGCGCCGGTAGTAACAACTGCTACCCGCTCGTCAATCACAACCTGCATAACCTCTTTTACGAAAGGAGACATCAGCATGATATTTACGCCAAAAGGCTTGTCGGTCCAGCGCTTTGCCTTCTGGATTTCTGCCCGGAGCAGGTCAGGCGGCATGTGACCGGCACCAATAATGCCCAGGCCACCTGCGTTGGATACGGCAGAAGCCAGCTCCGCCGTGCCAATCCACGCCATACCGCCCTGGAATATTGGATACTTGATATTTAATAATTTACAAATTGGATTTTCCTCAAACATGTTAATCCTCCTTAGACCATCTGATAATGCAGGATGCCCATGTAAGCCCTGCACCAAAACCAGACAGTGCTATAATGTCTCCCTTTTTGAACCGCTTGGCAGCAGATGCCTCAGCCAGGGCGATTGGAATGCAGGCAGCAGACATGTTGCCGTACTTCTGGATATTGACAATCACCTTGTCCATCGGCATGGACAAACGCTTTGCGGCAGACTCTATGATACGGATATTAGCCTGATGCGGCACCAGCCAGTCAATCTTTTCCTGTGGCATGCCAATCTTCTCCAGGGAGTTCTTGACAGTCCTGCCCATTGCCTTTACAGCAAACTTGAAAACTTCCTTGCCATTCATGTGAATGAGATTGAGCCGCTGGTCTATGGATTCCTTGCTGACAGGCATCAGGCTGCCGCTGGAAGGAATCTGTATTGCATCGCCGCCGGAGCCATCACTGCCCAGGTCAAAGCTGAGTATTCCATAGCCATCCTCAACCTGCCCCAGCACAGCAGCACCGGCACCGTCACCAAACAACACACATGTATTGCGATCTTCCCAGTTGATGTACTTGGAAAGAGTTTCTGCTCCTATCACCAGTGCCTTCTTGTAGACACCGGTCTCAATAAACTGGGCTGCCACGCTGGCTGCATAGGCAAACCCGGAGCATGCAGCAGACAAATCAAAAGCCGCAGCATGCTTTGCTCCCAGACGATTCTGAAGCATACAAGCAGTAGATGGAATAATTCTGTCAGACGTCAGGGTAGCAACAATTATCAGATCAAGCTCCTCAGCAGCCGTACCGGCATCAGCCAGCGCACTCTCAGCAGCCTTCATAGCCAAATCGGACATAGGAACCCCGTCCTCAGCGATACGGCGCTCCTTGATACCTGTTCTCTCAACTATCCATTCATCACTGGTATCAACTATCTTTTCCAAATCAGCATTAGTCATTATTTTTTCTGGAACATAATAGCCAGTTCCAAGAATACCTGCACTATATAGTTTCGCTGTCATTCGCTAGCAACTCCTCCTCTGCAATACTGTCACGGATATGGCCCGTAACATCATTCTTCACACACTCTATGGCTACGCCAATAGCACTGCAAATCGCTTTAGCGTTGGAAGAACCATGGCATATTATACAGCAGCCATTTACGCCCAAAAGCGGCGCACCGCCATATTCGGAAACATCCAGACGCCTGCCCAGCTTCTTCAGGGCCGGCATTACCAGCACCGCGCCAAGCTTTGCCAGAATGCCGCCGTTCTTAATCGCATCCTTGATCAGCTGGAATAAGGTCACAGCCAATCCTTCTGCAAATTTTAACACAATATTGCCAACAAATCCATCACAAATTACAACATCCGCCTTGCCGCTAGGGATATCACGGCCTTCAATATTGCCGATGAAATTTACATCCTTCGCCTGCTTCAGCATGGGATACGTGGCCTGAACCTTCTTGTTGCCCTTAGTTTCTTCCTCACCGATATTCAGAAGCCCCACCTTGGGGTTATCTATGCCATAAACATACTTGCTGAAAATCGAACCCATCATTGCCATCTCCGTCAGGTCCCGGGGCTTGGAGTCCACAATGGCACCGGAATCCAGGAGCAGTGCAATGCCGTGGGTGGTAGGCAGCGGCGTGGCAATCGAAGGACGGTCAATCCCCTTAATCATCTTCAGGAACATCTTGGCAGCCACCGTAGCTGCCCCGGTGCTGCCGGCTGACAGCACTCCGTCACAATCACCGCTCTTGACCAGCTTCGTGGCAACCACCAGGCTGGCATCCTTCTTGTGGCGGATGGCCTCCACGGGATGCTCCCCCATCTCAATGGCCTCGCTGGCATGATGAATGATCAGATGAGGATTATTGGCCATGCCGGTCTTCGCCAGCTCTGCCTTTATTTTTTCCTCATCGCCTACCAGAACTATATCGCATTTATACTTACGGACAGCTTCTACCGCACCCAGCACAATCTGCGCCGGTGCGTAGTCGCCCCCCATCGCATCAACTGCAATTCTCACAAAAAAGCCTCCTAATTAACTTCTGCCAAAGACACCATGATAAACTTCGCCCGGAACACCTCCTGCTTCTCGTTCCTGGTCTTTACCCAGACGAAAAACTTGTTGCTCCTCTGCTTGATGACCTCTGCCTTGGCTATCAGCATCTCCCCCACCTTCACCGGCACCTTGTACTTGATATTTGCCACGCCGGTCACAGCCAGCGGTGCATCAATCAGGGCCAGGGCAAGGGAATTGGCCTGAGAGAAAATAAAATGCCCCTTGGCAATCTTATTCCTGGCAAAAACCATATCCTCGGTAATCTTCAGCAGCGATATCCCTGAGTGACCTCTTTCCAAATCAATGACGTCACCTACAACCTCAGTCTTTTCCAAAGCGGTTATGTTGTCCTGAGCCTTCTCAGCCACCTGACGTATGCGCTCACGCACCTCAGGTATGCCCAATTCCATCCGGTCCAGGCGGATGGTCTGAATGCTGACCTCAAAAAGGCCCGCCAGCTCCTCATCCGTCAGGAAGGGCTTTTCCCGTACCTGGCGCAAGAGAATTTCGTGTCTTTCCTTTTTTTTCAATCTTGCCATCTCTATCACCTGTACATAAAAACAAGGCACAGTGCTGCAATCTGCTTGCACCAGGATGCCTGCTCACGAAAAATTAGTACCAGCTCATATAACTTGATTGCAATTATACATGGTTATATATAAAAAGGCAAGCGAAAATTATAAAATTTTAATGGAACTCACACAGCTGAGCAAAACACCCCCATGTCAGTATAATAAATTTTAGGCTTTTAGTACAGTGTTTTTTTCCAATTATGTAGCAATAATATTGCAATATCATGAATATTATGCATGCACAAAGTAAAATGAGCAGAATTTCAATCCTCATAAAACTGAAGGAACGAAACTCTGCTCATATTACTCATTATTCAGCTGCGGAAATTACTTCCTTGCCATCATAGTAACCACACTCTGTGCAAACATGATGAGGCAACTTTGGCTCATGGCACTGAGGGCACTCAACATAGCCAGGAACTTCCAACTTCCAGTTAGCACGACGGGAATCGCGACGAGCCTTGGACATCTTACGCTTAGGTACTGCCATTTCAGGATACACCTCCTTGGAAATTATTCGATACTCGAATTATTTTGCTTCAATAATTGCTGCAATGCCGCAAGTCTTGGGTCAATAACAGTACGGTCACAGCCACAATCGCCATGATTGAGGTTTGCGCCGCACTTCAGGCACAGACCGCGACAATCAGCGTTGCATATATTATTTAACGGCTGGTCGGACAGAAGCACGTCCCTGACCACAGGAGACAGGTCTATCACATCGCCGTCAAAATAATTCACTATTTTTGCCTTTTCGCCACCGGACACAGGCTCACTGCCATGCTGAAATTCTTCATTGAAGTCATGCACCTGCTGCAAGGAGGATGGCTCCAGGCAACGGTCACAGACGAAGGACTTGGTACAGCTTATCTGCCCGGTAAAACGGTAACAGCGACCGGTATGCACATATACGCCCCTGACAACGATATCCCCCTCAAAGGAATATGTGTCAGCAATGGCATCTATTTCCCCGGCTGTAGTGGTAAACTCAAAAGGAATTTCCTCACCGGGACGGTCAGCTAAATTTGCTACATTGATTTTCATCATAGAAATGTCAACCTCAATAATTATAGCTACAGAAAAATGCTTTGTCAAGTAAAAGTTCTTGACAGGCTGTTTTTTATTGTGGCATGATGGCGGCATGACAATGTCCACCTGCGTACACCTACCGCAATAATGCTGTCCACAGACACACAAACAGTATTACAAGCCTGCCAGAATCTCAAGGGCCTTCTGCACGGCATCGGCCTTGCCGGCGGTGACTGTCTCGCCGCTGCGGCGGATTTTCAGCTCCACCACGTCCTCTGCCACAGCCTTCGGGCCTACAGTGATACGCAGCGGATAGCCAATCAGGTCTGCATCCTTGAACTTGACACCGGCACGGTCCTTGCGGTCATCAAGAAGCACATCCACCCCTGCCTTTTTCAGCTCGGCATAGATGGACTCCGCCAGCTGCAGCTGCTCCTCATTCTTGGCGTTGACAGGTACAACCACAACCTCAAACGGTGCAATAGCCTTCGGCCAGATGATGCCGTTCTCATCGTTGTTCTGCTCCACAGCAGCCGCCATGGTGCGTCCTACGCCGATGCCGTAGCAGCCCATGACCATCGGCTGCTCCCTGCCGTTCTCATCCAGGAAGGTAGCCCCCAGAGCCTTGGAATACTTGGTGCCCAGGGTAAATACCTGGCCAGCCTCGATGCCCCTGGTCATCTTGATGGTGCCGCCGCAGCGAGGGCAGATATCCCCTGCCTTCACCATGCGGATATCAGCTACAACTACATCCTTGAAATCACGCTTCGGATTTACGTTGATGTAGTGCATATCCTTTTCGTTAGCACCGGCACAGGCATTATACATCTCCATAACGGTCTGGTCTACGACAATCCTGGTGCCTTCCTTGATGCCGATAGGGCTCATGAAGCCAGGACAGCCGCCAGCCGCCTCAATCACAGCCTCGTCAGCCATCCTGAGCTCAATCGCCCCCTCAATCAGGTTGATGACCTTTACATCATTTACCTCATGGTCACCACGGACAAATGCCAGCACCAGCTCATCAGTATCCGTCTGGAAAGCCACTGCCTTGATGCACTTTTCCAGCGGCAGGTTCAGGCACTCTGCCACCAGCTCAATAGTGTGGGCGTCCGGAGTTGCCACTTTTTCCAAAGGCTTTGCTTCTTCCTCCAATGCCCTGATGACATTCAGCTCCGCCTTTTCATCGCTGGCTGCATAGTCACAGCTGTCGCAGTAAGCTATGTTGGACTCACCGGCTGCTGCCAGCACGGTGAACTCATGGGAATGGCCGCCGCCGATGGCGCCGTTATCAGCCTCTACCGGGCGGAAATCCAGCCCCATACGGGTATAGATACGGGTATAGGCATCATACATCTTCTGATAAGAGAGATTCATGCCTTCCTCGTCCTTGTCAAAGGAATACAAATCCTTCATGATGAACTCACGGCCACGCATCAAACCGAAGCGGGGGCGTATCTCATCACGATACTTATTCTGAATCTGATACAGCATCAAAGGCAGCTGCTTGTAGGAACGCACTTCATCACGCACCAGGGTAGTCACCATTTCCTCATGGGTAGGCCCCAGGCAGAACTGACGGCCATGACGGTCACGCACCCGGAACATCTCATCACCGTACACGCTCCAGCGGCCGCTTTCCTGCCAGATTTCCGCAGGCTGCACAATCGGCATGGAAATCTCCTGGCCGCCTGCCTCGTCCATTTCCTCACGGATAATCTGCTCAATCTTCTTGATAGTACGCCATGCCAGAGGCAGATAGGTATAAAGGCCGCCGGCAGCCTTCCTGATCATGCCGGCCCGCAGCATAAGCTGATGGCTCCTGACCTCCGCTTCAGCCGGAGTCTCCCGTAATGTAGGTGCATAAAGATTAGTAGTACGCAATTTTATTTTTCCTCCTCCAGAATGGATTTTATTTCCTTGAACAATTCATCTACCAGCTCAGTCTCCGCCACCTTGCGGACAATCTCGCCCTTGCGGAACACCAGGCCTTCCCCCTTGCCACCTGCGATGCCCACATCTGCACCGCGGGCCTCACCGGGGCCATTCACCACACAGCCCATGACAGCCACGGAAATCGGCTCCTTGATATCAGCCAGCCGTGCCTCCACCTGGTCGGCAATACCGGCCAGGTCAATGCAGGTCCTGCCACAGGTCGGGCAGGAAATCAGCGTAGGGCCGTATTCCTTCATGCCAAGGGACTTCAAAATCTCGTTGGCCACCTTCACCTCCACCACCGGGTCTCCGGTGAGGGAAATACGGAAGGTATCGCCAATCCCCTGTGCCAAAAGGGCGCCAATGCCTACCGCGGACTTAATCATGCCGGTACGTGCCGTACCAGCCTCGGTAATGCCCAGATGCAACGGATAATCCACCTTTTCCGACATGAGCTTGTATGCCTCCAGCGTCAAAGGAACATCATGAGCCTTCAGGGAAATCTTCAGATCATAAAACTCCTGCGCCTCCAAAATCCTCACATGCTGCAGGGCAGACTCCACCAAAGCCTCCGCCGTTACGCCGCTATACTTCGCCAGGAGCACCTTGTCCAGGGAACCGGCATTGACGCCGATACGGATAGGAATACGCCGCTCCTTGGCCGCCTTCACCACAGCCTTGACATTTTCCTCCCCACCGATGTTGCCAGGGTTCAGGCGCAGGGCAGAAATCCCCTGCCTGATGGCTTCCAGTGCCAGGCGGTAATCAAAGTGGATATCCGCCACCAGCGGCACATTGACTTTTTTGATAATATTGCCAAGATTCAGTGCCGCCTCCATATCCGGCACCGCCAGCCGCACAATGTCACAGCCTGCCGCCTGCAGGGCATTGATCTGTGCCACCGTAGCCTCTGTATCCGTAGTCTTAGTATTGGTCATGGACTGCACCGAAACCGGTGCACCATCCCCAATAGCCACATCGCCAATATAAATCCTGCGAGTTTTTTTCCGTTCTATCATGTACCCAAACCTCACTTCATCAGGTCATTAAACGTCGTAAATATCATCAGGGACACCAGCAGGGTGACACCTGCCGCCTGAATGTAATACATTGCCTTCGGCCCCAGTGGCTTGCCCCTAAGTCCCTCCAGCACCAGCATCACAAAATGGCCGCCATCCAGGGCAGGTACAGGCAAAAGGTTGATAAGCCCCAGATTCAGGCTCAAAAACGCCGCAAAGTTCAAAAGAGGCAAAATCCCCTGATTGGCTACCTCGCCGGTCATTTGCACGATCCCCACAGGACCTGACAGCGCATCCGCCCCCACAGAGCCCTGTACCAGCTGGATAAGTGCCCCCAGCATGGCCATCAGCACAAAGACCACCTTCTGGAAAGCCAGCCCAGCCGCTTCCAAAATCCCCGGCTGATAGATATCAGCACTGCTGGTGATGCCAATGATAACACGCTTGCTGTCCGGCTCCTCCTCAGGTATCAGGGTAGCAGACCGAACCTCACCATCCCGCTGATATGTCAGCTTAAAAGGCTTGCCCTCTGCACCCTGAATCTGGCGGGAAATATCTTCCCATTTGGTAACCTCACTGCCGTCAATGGTCAGAATCCTGTCACCCTTCATAAGCCCTGCCATAGCTGCCGGCTTCTCCGCCATGACAGCTCCGATGACCGGCTCCGGCGAAGGCGTTGCCACTCCGGAAAAATAAAAAATCCCGAAAAAGATGAATATAGGCAGGACAAAATTCATGAAGGAACCTGCCAGAACCATCAGCATCCTTGCCCAGACTGGACGGCGGAAATAGGCACGTTCACCGGCACCTTCCTCATCCGGCACCATCACCACATTATCCCTGCTTACAGATGGCACATAGCGCTTCCAGCCACCAGGCTTGCCATCATCCTCTGCATTTTCCTCCGCCTCATTGCCCATGCGCTCAATGATCTCATAATCCATACCGGCAATCCTGTTAAAGCCCCCCAGGGGCACGGCACGAATAGCATACAGTGTTTCACCGTATTTGCGGCTCCACAGCTTCGGCCCGAAACCGATAGCGAACTCATCCACCCGCATGCCGGTGAGCTTTGCCACTATAAAATGTCCCAGCTCATGCACCAGCACCAGAAGGCCAAAAACAAAAATCGCCGCCACAATTGTCGTCATAAAGTCACCTCATCTTTTCCAGCCGGCTTCTGGTAAAGCTTCTGGCCCACTGGTCAGCCGCCAGAAGCTGCTCCAGGTCAGGCTGATACTCCACGTTACCGGCAGCCATCGCCCTTTCAATCAGGGTATAAATATCCAAAAAGCCCGTCCTGCCCTGCAAAAATGCCTCTACAGCCACCTCGTTGGCAGCATTCATGATGCAAGGCATAGTACCACCTGTACGGCCTGCCTCAAAGGCCAGCTTCAAGCCCCGAAAGGTGTCCAGGTCAGGCTTCTCAAAGGTCAGCTTCGCCAGCTCATAAAAATCCACCCGCGGGAAACCGGATGCTACCCTGTCAGGATAGGTCAGGGCATACTGTATGGGCAGACGCATATCCGTGCAGCCCAGCTGCGCCATGACAGTGCCATCATGATACTGCACCATGGAATGGACTATGCTCTGAGGGTGCACCACCACCTGAATGCGGTCATAATCCACATCATAAAGCCAGCGCGCCTCTATAACCTCCAGCCCTTTGTTCACAAGAGAGGCCGAATCCACCGTAATCTTCTGTCCCATATTCCAGGTAGGATGCGCCAGCACATCTTTTTTAGTAACTTCGGTCAATTCTGCTGCCTTCCTGCCCCGGAAAGGTCCCCCGGAAGCAGTCAGGATCAGCCTTTCCACAGCAGAGGCATCCTGCCCCTGCAAGCACTGGAACAGGGCACAATGCTCGCTGTCCACGGGCAGGATAGCCCGGCCCAGCTCCCTGGCCTTTGCCATGACCAGCTCACCTGCCACCACCAAAGTTTCCTTGTTGGCCAGGGCAATATCCTTGCCTGCCTCCAGTGCCGCCATGGTAGGCTCCAGCCCGGCAAAGCCCATCAGGGAAGTCACCACCACATCCCCGGCAGGATAAGCCGCCGCCTCAATTACCGCCCGGCGTCCGCCAGCCAGCTCCGTCCTGCCCTGATACCGTTCCTTCAGCCTCCCATAGGCTATCTCATCAGACAGCACAGCCAGCTCCGGCTGAAACTCCTCTATCTGCTTTTCCAACAGCTCATCACTACGGTTAGCCACCAGCACGGACACATGGAATAAATCAGGATGCTCCCGCACCACATCCAGGGTCTGGGTGCCGATAGAGCCGGTAGAGCCCAAAACAATCAAATTTTTCATAAACCGTTACCTCAAAGCCACAAACTGCACAAAATAATACACAAAAGGCACCGTATAAATAACGCTGTCAAACCTGTCCCAGATACCGCCATGGCCCGGAATAATATGCCCGGAGTCCTTGATACCCGTATAACGCTTCATAACTGACTCCACCAGATCCCCCAGTGTAGCAATAATGCAGATGCACAACCCCAGCACAGCCATCATCTGCACATCAAAGCCAAACAGCACCCCAAGCCCTGCCACAGAAGCAGTAGTGCCAATCAGGCCGCCAACAAAGCCTTCCACAGTCTTGCCCGGGCTGATGGACGGGCAAAGCTTGTGCCGACCCAAAAAGGACCCGGCAAAATAGGCAAAGGTATCGCTGGCCCAGGTACCAATCAAAGCAGTCCAGATCAGGGCACAGCCCGGCTCCAACACTCCAAGCTGAGTCTCCACCGGCGCCATGCCATGCTCCATCACCCGGAGCCCGATCAGATGGGCAAAGGACATGCCCAGATACAGCACACCGGCTGCTGAAACAGCTGCCGAAGGCACGCTGAAGGAGCCATGCAGCAGCACCGTCAGCAAAAACATCACCAGTACCGCCCCCAGGGACAGCATAGTCAGAAGCCCCGTGTCAAGACCGCCATAAGCAGCATAGCACATGGCAGACACAAACAAGCCGCCTATCACCAAGGCAGGACGGTATCCCTTCTTATCAAAAGCATTACAATACTCAAACCAGGCACCCAGTGCCAGCACCAGGCCGCAGACAGCAAACAGCGTACCGCCTGCCTGAATGACAAAGGCCGCCAGGCCGATGCCCACGATGCCGGTAATTATCCTAACTAACATGCAAACAACCTCTCATTATACAGCCTTGACCGCTGCCGGCCACAAGACCTGCCACCTATGCAGCACACCTCACCGCCAGTCAGCAGGCTATTATTATTTCTTCGATAAGCCGCCAAAACGCCTGTCGCGATGGGCATACTCATGCAATGCCCTGCCAAACTCCTCCTGGGTAAAATCAGGCCAGTTGGTATCCGTGAACCAGAACTCCGCATAGGCAGTCTGCCACAGCAGGAAATTGCTGAGGCGCATGTCGCCGCTGGTGCGGATAACAAGATCCACCGGGGGCAGGCCGCAGGTATCCAGCTGCTGCTCAATATCCTCCGCACTTATCTCCTCAGGCTTCACCATCCCTTTAGCAGACTGGGCAGCCAGCTCCTGCACCGCACGCACCAGCTCATCCTGGCCGCCATAATTCACGGCTACAGTGAACCTCACCCCGGTATTGTCCTTCGTCTGCTGCCTGGCATCCGCAATCTGCTTCTGCAGCCCCTTGGAAAGCTCCCAGGTGCGGCCAATAAAATCAATCCTTACATTATCCTCATCCATCTCATCAATCTCTTTGGCAAGATATTCCGAGAACAGATCCATTAAGAAATCAACCTCCGCATGAGGCCGTTTCCAATTTTCAGTAGAAAATGCATATACTGTCAAAGCATTAAGCCCCAGGGCAGTACACGCCTTGACAATTTTCTTCAACGTCTTTACACCGGCCTTGTGACCGGCAGTACGGATCAGCCCCTGGCCAGTAGCCCATCTGCCATTGCCATCCATAATAATAGCCACATGCTGTGGCAGCTGATCCTCAGTCAATTCCTCAAGATAAGATTTGTCCGAAGCATCATCATTTTTCTGTACACTAGAAAACAATTTTTTCCACACGATGATACCCTCCTGTACTAAGAAAATAAGCCCCTCCAAAGCACTTCAGAGGGGCATGTGGTTCTTCCCGGCACGGACAAGGCCGCGCCAAAAAAGTCATCAAGGAGCTACGATAGCACCTACAGGGCAACCTGCTGCGCAGGCACCGCACTCAACGCAAGTATCCTCGCTGATCTCATAATGAGACTCGCCCTCGCTGATAGCCTCTACAGGGCAAGTACCTGCACAGGAACCGCAAGAAATGCACTCATCACCAATCTTGTAAGCCATTACCAGACACCTCCTTCAGCAGCCGAGCTGCCAGTGTAATCTCCAAAACACCATCACCAAGCCGCTTCTGCCTGATGACATAATACCCATTATCCTCCAGAGGAAAAAAACTCTTAGTTGGATAAGTGATAACTGAATTATACATTATATGTGCCTCATTTAGCAAGCCTTTCGCCAAATCCCAGGGCAGGCCTACCACATCAGGCACCAAGCTGCCCTCACTCATAGCACACATTCCTTCAAAATACCGGCCCCAAAAGCCTGCCATCAGACCTCCATGATTTCCTTTTCCTTGGCTTCCCTCAGGGTATCAACGGTCTTGATGTACTTGTCAACCAGCTTCTGAACGGACTCCTGCCCCTTCTTGGACTCGTCCTCGGTAATCTCCTTTGCCTTCTCCAGCTTCTTGATGGCATCGTTGCCGTCACGGCGGATATTGCGGATAGCAACCTTGGCCTCCTCAGCCTTCTTGCCCACGGTCTTTACCAGCTCCTGGCGACGTTCCTGGGTAAGCTGCGGAATGGACAGGCGGATGGCAGTACCATCAGAGTTAGGGGACAAGCCCAGGTCAGACTTCATGATTGCCTTCTCAATATCGTGCATCAGGCTCTTTTCCCACGGGGTAATCAAAATCATGCGCGGCTCCGGCACGGAAACCTTTGCCACCTGGTTCACAGGGGTAGGTGTGCCATAATAATCCACCATTACCTTGTCCAACAGGGACGGAGTTGCACGGCCGGCACGCAGGGAGCCAAACTCCCTCTTTAAGGCCGCGATAGACTTTTCCAGACGCTCTTCGTTATTAGCAATAATTTCCTTAACCAAAATCAGTTACCTCCTACGGTAGTGCCGATGACCTCACCGACAGCTGCCCGGTAAATATTCTCATAATCTTCAATATTAAATACAACCAGCGGAATATCGTTGTCCATGCACAGGCTGGTAGCAGTGCTGTCCATGATGGCAAGACGGCGGGCCAGAATCTCTGAATAGCTCAGCTCGTCAAACTTCTTGGCATCAGGATTTTTATTAGGATCTGAATCGTAGATGCCGTCAGTGCCCTTCTTGCCCATGAGAATAACATCAGCCTTGATTTCCGCTGCACGCAGGGCAGCAGTCGTATCCGTGGAAAAATAAGGATTGCCGGTACCGGCACCAAAAATCACCACGCGCCCCTTCTCCATGTGGCGGATAGCCTTGCCACGGATATACGGCTCTGCCACCTGGCGCATCTCAATAGCAGTCTGCACCCGGGATGGCACACCCACCTGCTGCAGGCCATCCTGCATAGCCAGCGCATTCATGCAGGTTGCCAGCATGCCCATATAGTCAGCCTGAGCCCTGTCCATGCCCTTGGCACTGCCGGACAGGCCGCGCCAGATGTTGCCACCGCCTACAACGATAGCCACATCAATGCCTTCCTCATGCACACGCTTAATCTGCTTGGCAATAGTCTCCACCACGGCAGGATTGATGCCAAAGCCCTGATCACCTGCCAGGGACTCACCACTAAGTTTCAGGACAACCCGCTTGTATTTAGCTGCTCCCACTCAAATCCCTCCTACTTATCGGAAATATCATACTCTCTTAATTATACACTTTTAAAAAAAAGAGAACAATAAATTGTTCTCTTTTTATGGAAAAACATGTAAAATTTCTTACTTAATCTGAGCTGCAACCTCTGCTGCGAAATCCTCGTTCTTCTTCTCCAGGCCCTCGCCCATCTCGAAGCGTGCAAAACGACGAACCTCTACGCCGCCCAGAATATCCTTAATGGTCTTGTCGGAATCCTTGACAAACTCCTGCTCAACCAGGCATACTTCCTTGTAATACTTGTTGATACGGCCATCAACCATTTTCTCAACAATCTTCTCAGGCTTGCCTTCCTCAAGAGCCTGCTTGCGGAGAACCTCACGCTCATGAGCAAGAGCGTCAGTATCAACATCAGCACGGCTGATGCACTGAGGCTTTGCAGCGGCAATCTGCATAGCAACATCCTTGCCCAGCTCATCCTCACCGCCGGACAGCTCAACGATAACACCGATCTTGCCGCCCATGTGGATGTAGGTAGCCAGCTTGCCATCCTCGGAAGTATAAACCTCGAAGCGACGGAGGGACAGCTTCTCACCGATGGAAGCAACAGCCTCGGTCATAACATCAGCAACAGTCTTGCCATCCAGCTCAGATGCATTCAGGGCATCCATGTCAGCAGGCTTGGTAGCAACGATATGCTCGGCAATCTTCTTTACCAGGTTCTGGAAGTTCTCGTTCTTTGCTACGAAGTCAGTCTCGGAATTTACCTCGACGATGCAGGCAGTGCTGCCGTTGGAAGCTGCTGCAACAACACCCTCGGAAGCGATACGGCCGGCCTTCTTGGCAGCCTTGGCAATGCCCTTCTCGCGGAGATAGTCAATAGCCTTGTCCTTGTCACCCTCGCACTCAACCAGGGCCTTCTTGCAGTCCATCATGCCTGCGCCGGTAATCTCGCGCAGTTCCTTAACCAATGCAGCAGTAATCTGTGCCATTATATATTTCCTCCTCAATTCTATGCGATATTTATAACAAAAAAGGGCAAAGGGATAAAAATCCTCCCTTTACCCCAATTAATTCTTATGTTGAGAAATTATCTGAGAAATAGGATTACTCAGCATCCTCAGCAGGAGCCTCTGCAGCCTCGCCCTGACGGCCCTCAATGATTGCATCAGCAATCTTGCCGGTCAAAAGGCGTACAGCGCGGATAGCATCATCATTGCCAGGGATTGGATAATCAATCTCATCAGGATCACAGTTGGTATCGATGATAGCAACGATAGGAATGTTCAGCTTGTGAGCCTCAGCAACAGCAATGCGCTCCTTGCGAGGGTCAACGATGAACAGAGCACCTGGAAGCTTGTCCATGTCCTTGATGCCGCCGAGATACTTCTCCAGCTTCTCCATCTCATGCCTCAGGCCCTGAACCTCTTTCTTGGTGAGGACCTCGAAAGTGCCGTCAGCCTCCATAGCCTCCAGCTCCTTCAGGCGGTTTACGCGCTTCTGGATAGTCTGGAAGTTAGTGAGCATGCCGCCCAGCCAACGCTCGTTTACGAAGTACATGTCTGCCTTCAGAGCTTCTTCCTTGATAGCCTCCTGAGCCTGCTTCTTGGTACCAACGAACAGAACGGTCTTGCCTTCCTCTGCTACGCTGCGTACGAAGTTGTAAGCCTCCTCAGCCTTCTTTACGGTCTTCTGCAGGTCAATGATATAGATACCATTGCGCTCGGTGAAGATGTACTTTGCCATCTTCGGGTTCCATCTCCTGGTCTGATGTCCGAAATGAACACCAGCCTCCAATAACTGTTTCATAGAAACAACTGCCATAGTGGTGCACCTCCTGTTTTTCTTTCCTCCGCCAGCCTCATCCTTTGTTAAACCATATAGGCACAGTACAAATATCAGCCGGCGTGCGTTTTTCTAATTACACCGCTTGCTACTATACCATATTTCTTGGTTTTGCGCAAGTTTTTTATCAAAAATACCATATCCGTTTTTCACTTCTGCAAAAGCACATAGCACCCCGGGGCAATCTCACGGGTTGCCTCTATCTCCACCGAAACGCCGAAGTCCTTTGCCAGCCCGGCAAAGTAATCCGTGCCTTTCAGCTGGTTTGCGGTATCCGGCGCCAGCTGCACCAGATAGCCCTCTGACACATGCTTCCTTGCCTCAATGCGCCTGATATCGCGGCAGATTTTGATGGCAACAGCCTCCGGGGAAAGCACCTTGCCGGAGCCTTCGCACACAGGGCAGACAGTATGCAGGAGATTTTCGATGTTGTGCCGGGATTTTTTCCTGGTAATCTCCACCAGCCCCAGGGAGGTAATATCCACTACATTGGTCTTTACCCTGTCCAGCTGTGCCAGATGTCGCAGCTGCTGCAAAAGAGCCTTGTTGTGGCTGTCCTTTTCCATGTCGATGAAATCCACAAGGATGATGCCGCCAATATCCCTGAGCCGGAGCTGCCGCATTATTTCCTCCGCCGCCTCCTGATTGAGGGCAAATGCCGTCTCCGCCAGATTCAAATCACCTACGAAGCTGCCCGTATTGACGTCAATAACAGTCATGGCCTCGGTCTTGTCAATCACCAGAAAGCCCCCGGATTGCAGCTCCACATAGCGGCTTTCCAGCTTGGCAATTTCTTCCTCAATGCCATACTCGCGAAAAATCTTCCGCCCCTCATAGAGCTGCACCCTGTCCGCCCAGCCGGCATCAATATCCTTCAAAAGCTCCTTGACACGCTGGCAGACAGAGGCATCATCTATCACCATCTGCGCCACATCATCATTGAATATGTCCCTGACGATGCGGATGACCAAATCCACATCCCGGTACAGGAGCCCGGTATTTTTGGTGATCCTCTCCCTTGCCTCTATGGACTGCCAGACCTTTGCCAGATAGCGTATATCCCTCTGGATGCTCTCCGCGCTCTGCCCCATGGCAGCCGTGCGGATAATCACTCCCATGCCCTCAGGGCATGCCGCCTTTACGATATCATAGAGCCGCTTCCGCTCCTCCTCCGAATCAATGCGGTGGGAAGTGCCGATATAAGAGGACCTTGGCATCAGCACCACATTCCTGCCGGGGATAGTCAGGTGCAGGGTAGCGCGGGGGCCCTTGCTGCCCACCTCATCCTTGGTAATCTGCACCGGCAGCACCTGCCCGATATGGATTTTTTTCCTCTCGCCGCCGGGATTTTCTGCCGTTTTGCCATCACCTATATAGAGAAAGGCATTTTTACTCCAGCCTATATCTACAAAGGCTGCCTGCATACCCGGCAATACGTTCTGCACTATTCCCTTGTAAATGTTGCCCACCAGATGGGAATGCCTGGGACGTTCCAGCTCCAGCCCTGTCAGCCTGCCGTTTTCCGTTACGGCAATCCGTGTTTCCTCTGGCATCACATTAACGATAATAGACCTCATAAAAGTCCCCCAAAATCACTTATTTGTTCAGCCGCTGGTCATGGCTGCTGCACCATTTTGCTGCCCCGGCAGCCTGCAATTTATACCAGCTCAATCAATGGCTTTCCCTGCCCCTTCATGGCAGTACGCCTGATGAGCACCCTGCTCAAAATCCCCGGCAGGCCGTACTCCTTCACTAAAAGCTCCAGCACCTCCCCCGGCTTCACGCTGCCGGTCTGGGTAATGGCAATATCCATATTCAGCTTCAGCAAATCCCCTGCCATGGACAGCTTCACAGGCTGCAGCATGTACTGCTTGGTTTCAATCTGCTTGTCCGTCTTCGGGGTAACCCGGTGCACAAATGCTTCCTTGGCCTCATTGTACGCCTTTACCGCATTGACTGCGCCATCCCAGCCAGCACCCTCCGCCATAGGCAGCAAAAGCTCGTATTCAGCTTCCTCCACCTCTGCCATCAGTGCCTTGTGCTTCTTCCCCTTGCAGGGCTTCGGCTCCCGGACAGGCTTCAATCGTAAAAGCTTTACCCCCTCCGGCAGTGCCTGGCTGAGCTTTTCAAAAACCTCCGGCTGGCAGAGGGGCCTGGTCAGCTCAAAATCCATATACTCCGCCTCGCTGACCACCCCCAGGGACAAGGCCGAGGCAAAGGCCATCTTGATATGGGGATTGAATCCCTCGGAGTAGGCCGCCGGCAGCTTGGCACGGCGGATGGCACGCTCCATCACCCCGGCATAATCCAGATGGGAAATATAGCGGATTTCCTCTCCCTTGGTAATTTCTGCCCGATACTTATACATGCTCACGCCTCCAATCCACAATCTTCGCCTCCAATGAAGGGCATACACCGCAGGCGGAGCATTTTCCCCGGCGGCAGTCCTCTGTCAGCTCCTCTGACAGAGCCTTCTTGTACTCACGGAGCAAAAATTCCTTGGTTACCCCCGGCGTAGTATGCTCCCAAGGCAGCTTCTCGCTTCGCTCACGGGTACGCTGGTTATACAGCTCCAAATCAATGCCGCACTTCTCAAAAGCTGCCAGCCACACATCGTTCTTGAAGTGGTCGGTCCAGCCGTCGAACTTCGCCCCGTCCTGCCAGGCCTGATAAATCACCTGGCTGATGCGGCGGTCACCACGGGCGATAGCCCCTTCCAGCACGCTGACGCTGGCCTCGTGATAGTTGAACTTAACAGCACGCTCCTTGATGCTGGCCCGCAGCAGCCTCTGGCGCCGCTCAAACTCCTCACGGGATACCTGTCCATACCACTGGAACGGCGTATGAGGCTTCGGCACGAAACAGGACACGCTGATGGTCACCGTCACGCCCCACTTGCCGGTTACTTCCTTGTATTTCTGCGCTACCTTCTCTGCCAGTCTGGCAATGCCCACAATATCCTCGTCAGTCTCCGTCGGCAGACCCATCATGAAGTACAGCTTCACCTGCTTCCAGCCCTGCTTGAAGGCAGCTTCCACCGCTCCCATGAGATTTTCCTCTGTAACGCCCTTGTTGATAACATCCCGAAGCCTCTGGGTACCTGCCTCCGGTGCAAAGGTCAGGCCGCTTTTCCTGACCTGCTGCATCTTATGTGCCAAATCAATGGAAAAGCTGTCTATGCGCAAGGATGGCAGGGAAAAGCTCACCTTTTCATCCTTGAAATCCGCAAACAGGTCATCTACCAGCTCCCCAAGGCAGGAATAATCTGCCGAACTCAGAGAGGTCAGGGACATCTCGTTGTAGCCGGTAGAATCCACCAGCTTCCGTGCCAGCTCCCGGAGCCTCTTGCGGCTGCGCTCACGGATAGGACGGTAGGAAGTACCTGCCTGACAGAAGCGGCACCCCCTGGTGCAGCCCCGGAAAAGCTCCAGCATAATACGGTCATGGACAATATCAATATATGGCAGTACCGGCTTTTCCACAAAAGGCACTGCATCCATGTCCTTAACCAGCCGCTTGTAAATCACAGGCCTTGCCTCAGGCTCCATAGGCTCGATGGAAGCAAACAAGCCCTGCTCATTGTACTCCACATGGTAGAAGGACGGCACATAGATGCCATCCAGCCCTGCTACACGCTTCAAAAAGCCCTTTCGTCCCCCGGGACGTCCCTCCTGCTGCCACTGGCTAAACAGGCATGCCACCTCGCCGATGACTTCCTCTCCTTCACCCAGGATAAAGAAGTCAAAGAAATCAGCAATGGGCTCCGTGTTGTACACGCAAGGACCGCCGCCTACGATAAAAGGCTCATCCTCGCCCCTGTCACGGCTCCATACGGCAATCCCTGCCAAATCCAGCATGTTCAGAATATTGGAATAAATCATCTCATATTGCAGGGAAAAGCCCAGAAAATCAAAATCCTTCACGGCATGAAAGCTCTCCAGGCAAAACAGCGGAATCTGCCTCTCACGCATAATTGCTTCCATATCCACCCACGGTGCATACACACGCTCGCAGGCGGTATCCTGCCTGCTGTTTAGCACCTCATAGAGGATTTTCAACCCCAGGTTGGACATGCCCACCTCATAGATATCCGACAATGCCAGGGCAAAATGGCAGGGCACGCTGTCCCAATCCTTGTGCACCGCATTCAGCTCATGCCCCGTATAGCGTGCCGGCTTCTCCACCGCCTGCAAAATCTCCGGTTCCAAGTTTATAATCAAAGCTCATACCTCTTTCTCTAGTTAAATCAACCACTGTTTCTATTCTAGATTTCCATTTTAAATTTCCATACTAAAATTGCAGCTTCTGATTGCGCAGATATATATTCATCAATATCGTAATCGCCCATATATTAGTAGTCAATGCACTGACACCGTAGCTCATAAATGGCAGCGGAATGCCCGTTACCGGCATAATACCGGCTGTCATGCCCACATTTACCAGCACATGGAAGGCCAGCATGGAGGTAATTCCCACCGCCAGCAGGGTGCCGAAGCTGTCCTGTGCCTGACGGGCAATCTGTATCCCGCGCCACAGCACCACCAGGTACAAAAGCAGCAAGACCACCGTGCCAATAAAGCCCCACTCCTCGCCTACCACGGCAAAGATAAAGTCCGTATGGTTCTCCGGCAAAAAGTTCAGCTGGCTCTGAGTTCCCTCAAAAAGCCCCTTGCCAAAGAGCATGCCGGAACCGATGGCTATCTTCGACTGGATGATGTGATAGCCTGACCCCAGGGGATCAACATTTGGATCAAGGAAAACCATGATGCGCATCTTCTGATAATCCTTCAGCACATGCCACAAAAGGGGCAGGCAGGCTATGCCCGTGCCGAAAATACCTGCCAAAAGCTTCAGGTTAATGCCGCAGGCAAAAATCATGCCGAAGAAAATCGCCATGAACACCAGCGAGGTGCCCAAATCCGGCTGCTTCATAACCAGCAGGAAGGGGACGCCCACATAGGCCGCCACCGGCAGCAGGTCGGACAGGGTGTTCAGCTTGCCCACCTTCTCCTGCAAGAGAGCCGCCAGGGAAACAATCATGATGATCTTGGAAAACTCCGAAGGCTGCAAGGTAATAGGTCCCAGCTGTATCCAGCGCTGTGCCCCCAGGGCTGACTGTCCCACAAACATAACCGCCAGCAGCATGACCAGGTTGAAAATATACATCTTCTGCCCATACCGCTGCAGCATCTTGTAGTCAAAATTCATCAGGAAGATGGCTACCCCTGCATTAATCAGGGCAAACATGCCCTGCCTCTGCACGAACCAGTATCTCTCCTCACTGGGTGTATTTACATGAGTAGCACTGCCGATAACAATCAGGCTGATAATGATTATTGCCGTTACCGAAAGCAGCAGCTTCATATCCATTTTTCTCAGCAGCTTTTTATCTAAAAACAAGGCCAATCCCTCCCGTCAAAGCCATGCAAAATAATTCCTTCTCAACCCTATAATGATAGCACGAACCAGCAAAAATAACAACAAAAAACGCCAATGCAAGCTCTGCATCAGCGTCCTTGAACAGCATATCATTGATGGCGCATATTCTGGACAGGAATATTTGCCACCAGTGCCACGGAATCCTCCACATTTTCCAGGGAAATCTCCATATCGCTCTGATTGATGACCATGTATTTGGAAATCACCTTGATAATATCGTCCCTGAGCTTCTCCATAACCTCAGGTGATACACTGGCACGGTCCTGGATAAGCACCATCTGCAGGCGCTTTTTGGCAACCTTGCCGGATTTTTCTTTCTTAAAAATGCTTAACAGTGAACTCAGCATTATCCAGACCTCCTTATATTCCCAGGGCTTTCTTCAGGCGTGAGAAGAAACCATCCTTGGCGAAGGTCATAAAAGGCACATCCTCCCCCAGCAGGCGGCGGACAATATTGTCATAAGCAATGCCTGCCTGGGACTTTGGATTGCCTACCAGCGGCTCGCCCCGGTTGGCAGAGGTAACCACCATCTCATCATCAGGTATCTGGCCGATACATTTGATGGAAAGAATGTCATCGATATCGCTCATATCCATCATATCGCCGCTTTCCACCATCTGCGGACGTATCCTGTTGACAATCAGGCTGATATTGTCCTTCTCAGCACGTCCCAGCTCACCGATAATCTTGTCCGCATCACGCACAGCGGAAACCTCCGGCATGGTGACAACAATAGCGCGGTCAGCAGCGGCAATAGCCGTCTTGAAGCCCTGCTCGATGCCTGCCGGGCAGTCAATAATCACATAGTCATACTCCTTGCGCAGCTCATCGCACAGCACCATCAGCTGGGCAGGATTGACAGCTGACTTATCCTTTATCTGGGAAGTAGGCAGCAAAAACAGGCTTTCATACTTCTTGTGGCGCACCAATGCCTTCTTGTACGGCACACGCCCCTCCGTAACATCTACCAAATCATACATAATGCGGTTTTCCAGCCCCAGCAGCAAATCGAGATTGCGCAGGCCTGTATCAGTGTCAATCAATACCACGCTCTTGCCCCGCTGTGCCAGCCCCACGCCAAGATTGGCGGTAGTGGTAGTCTTGCCTACGCCGCCCTTGCCGGATGTAACTACAATAACCTCACTCATCAGAACAACATCCTACCTTTCTGTTACCTTCCAAATTATCTCTACAGCAATTATATAGCAACTATACAGTAATTATACAGTAATTCTCTTTCCGGCAGTTACCTCTCTATCGGCTCAATGATAATCTGCCCGTCCTTTATATAAGCCTTCTCGGCATAATCGCTCTTTTCCGGGTTGTCCGGGGAGCGGGCTATCAGGTTGGCAATGCGTATCTGCATAGGCATCAGCCTGTCTGCCACCACAAATGCCTGATAGTCCCCCATAGCTCCGGCATGGACAATCCCCCGGCAGTTACCGCGGACATCAATGCTGCCGGCTGCCACAATCTTGGCACCGGGATTTACATTGCCGCAGATCATCACGGAGCCCTGGGAGGTAATCTCCTCACCATTCCTGACTGTACGGTTGATGACGGTCATCACCTGCTGCTCCTCAGTCAGGCGGCTGCCGCCCTCTGACTGAAAGGACTGCTGAGCTGCCTGCACAGGCGGCTGCATGCCGCGCCCCCCGGAGCTTCCCTGCTGCTCCTGCCGCCTGAGAGGCTTCCTGTCACCTGCAGTCACCGCCAGCCCCTTGTCCGTAAGGAATTCCTTCAGGCCGCTGCGCACGGATTTGCTGAGATCTGCCACCACCAGCTGAAACTCTGTACCCTTGGGGAAAAACTCAGGATGCTCGGAAAGCTTTTTTTCCAGCTCCTCCTGCACATCAGCAAGCTCTGCCGAGCTGTCTATCATCAGCTGAAAGCCGCCTGCACCGCCCTTGATTTTGATTAGTTCCCTTGCCATACAAACACCTCTCGCAATTACTGCTTTTTCTGAACCTGTGCCGTTGCAGCCGCCCTTGCCCTGGCTTCCGCCTCAGCCTTGGCCTTTGCCTTGGCTGCCACCTGGGCCGGGTCCGGGATATGGAAGGCCGCATCCAGGATTTTCTTGCCGATAGGCACCGCAGACTGGGAGCCGTAGCCGCCCTGCTCAACAATCACCGCTACCACGATGGTAGGATTGTCAAAAGGCCCATAGGCCACAAACCAGCCGTGATCCCTGCCGTGGGGATTCTCCGCTGTACCTGTCTTGCCGGCAATCTCCACAGGATAATTTTTGCCGAAGATAAAAGCCGCAGTACCATATTTGGTAACCTGATGCAATCCAGCCTGCACCAGGCGGATAAACCTTTCCTCCACATCCAGCTGGCTCAAAAGCTCCGGCTTGAACTGCTTGACCACATTGCCATTCACATCAACGATTTTATCCACCAGATAAGGCTTGTACCTCTTGCCATCAGCGGCAATCTCTCCCATGATGGAAGCCGCCTGCAACGGTGTCACCAGATTGAAGCCCTGGCCAATGGCAGCATCAAAGGTCTCTGCCAGATACCAGTCCTCCTCAAAAACACGCCTCTTGTACTCCTTGCATGCCACCAGTCCCTCTGCCTCATAAGGAAGGTCAATACCTGTTGTCTTCCCCATGCCGAACATGCGGGCATACCGCTCAATCTGGTCAATGCCCAGACGATTGCCCATCTCATAAAAATACACATTATCCGAATGTGCCATGGCTTCCTCAAAATTCAGCCAGCCCAGTGCCTCGCCACCGGCATTGCCCTTGGGGATAATCCAGTGATGGCCGGAGTCAAAAATCTTCTCCTCAGGAGTTACCTTTGCCTCGGACAGGGCTGCCGTGCCGGTGATAATCTTGAAGGTGGAGCCAGGAGGATACTCACCGGTAATGGCCTTATTGTCCATAGGATAATAAGGATTGTTGTTGATTACCGCCCAGTCCTTGGAGGAAATGCCATTGACGAAAAGATTGGGGTCAAAGGCAGGACGGCTGACTATGGCCAGCACCTCGCCGGTATGAGGGTTCAGAGCCACAGCTGCCGCCGCATGGGCGCCAATCTGCACCAGCTGCTCATCGATGGCCTTTTCCGCTGCCGCCTGAATTTCCTGATCGATAGTCAGGTGCAGGTCATTGCCGGGAATAGGATTTTTCTTGCCCAGCACCTGCACAGGCTTGCCGGTAACATCCACCTCCACCTGCTCGCCGCCGTTAGTGCCCCGCAGGTACTGGTCATAGACCTTTTCCAGCCCGAACTTGCCGATGATGTCACCGCTCTTGTAGCCCTCATCCTTCTTTTTTTCCAGCTCCGCATCGCTGATTTCACTTACATAGCCATAGGCATGGGCGCCCTGGGTCTTGTAAATATAATCGCGGATAGGCAGGACCTCCACTACAACCCCCGGATACAAATCCTTCTGCTCCGCGATAATCGTAGTCAGCTCCGGCCCCACATCGGTCTTGATGCGGATGGGGTCAAAACCTACATGGGCAGCAATCTTGCTGTGGATTTCCTCCACCGGCACATTCAATAGCGCCGACAGCCTGCTGATGACCTCCTCGGAAATGGGCTCCGTCAGGGGCAGCAGGGAAACGGTAAACCCGGGATGATTCGTTACCAGGATATTGCCGTTCCTGTCGTACATTGTCCCTCTCGGGGCAACCGAAGGAACCAGACGGATGCGATTGCCGTCTGCCAGATTTGCATAATATTCGCCATCGTACACCTGCAGATACCCCATCCGGGCAATCAATGTACTGATGACAAGAACAATGATGATGCTCAGCACCTTCAGCCGTCCACTAAAAATATCCTTATCCGACATTTAAATCTCCCAATCATCTATATGCCAGCAAAGCACTGGCAAAATAAACAACAAAATGTGGCAGTCCCTGCTGCCACAAATTTATTTTTTTTCAGATACACGCTTGTCAACCTTGTGCACCATTACATGCACCGGCCAGGCAAAAACTATGTTGTAGCACAGCATGGGCAGCAGCTTGTACTTGATATGCGCCAACGGAAAGAAGCCATACCCCAGCAAGAGAAAAATAATCTCAAACAGGCAGAACACCGAAATGGTGCTCATCCATGCCGCCGCTATAGGCAGGATAAAGCTGTCCCGGAGCACCCTGTTGGAAAAAATGCCGCAGCAGTACCCCATCATCATGTTGGCAAAGGTATTCATGCCCAAAAAGCCGCCGGAGGCAAGGTCTTTGAAAAGCCCCAGCAAAAAGCCCATAAAGCAGCCCAGCCGCCTTCCCTTCAGAAAGGCAAAGGAAATCGTAATCAAAAGCAACAGATCAGGCCCGATGCCGCGATAAAAAATCAGCGGCAGGAACGACGTCTGCACCACATAGGCTGTCACCACCAGCGCCAGCCAGTACAAGAAAGTCCTCATTTTTCACTGCCCTCTGCCTTGATAAAATTGCCATCCTTATCGGTCTCCGTGCCCGGAGTCTGCGGTGGCGGCGTCAATGCCGCAGGCGGAGCCTCACGGGATGCCGTAATAATCAGCACATCCTCCAGCCGCTGGAAATCCACTGCTGGTTCCACCACGGCAACCTCCAGCAGTCCGCCGCCGTCATCATGAAGCGACCTGACCTTGCCCACCATGATGCCCTTGGGGAAAATCCCGCCAAAGCCTGATGTGATGATGATATCCCCCTCCACCACGTCAGAATTTTTCGGGATATTAATCATATTTGGTGTCAGGGCATCCTCGATATTGCCCTGCACAATGCCTGCCACCCTGGATTCCGGCCTCTGTATCAGCGTACCCACGGAGCAGCGTGGATCCAGCACCAGCTGTACCTTGGCAGCATTGGGCGAAACCTCCGTCACGACGCCTACCAGGCCCTTTTCCGTCACCACCGGCATATTCCTGGCAACACCGTCACTGCTGCCCCTGTTTACTACAATCATGCTGGTCCAGGTAGCCTGTTCCCTTCCAATCACCTGGGCTGCCATCAAATCAAACTGGGAAGCTGTCTGCTTGTAGCCAAGCAGATTGCGCAGCCGCTCATTTTCAGCAGCATACTCGGCAGCTGTCAGGTTCTGCTGCCTCAGCTGCACTACCTCGTTTTTCAGCAGCTCATTCTGATAGTAGGCAGACACCAGCTCCCAGATTGCCGAGGTAACGCCATTGACCTGATAGCCAGCCCAGGACACCGCCCGCTGGAAGGGAGCCAGCGCCCCCGTTACCGCCTGGCTGCTGACAGGGGCGGAAAACCTGCCCCTTGCCGCAAAAAATATAATCACAAAGATACTGACCGCCACAAAAATCAGCAGCCAAACCGTGCGCTGTGAATTTTTATCTCGCCGTACCCTGTTCATCTTATCTCAACTTCTTCGTAGTCATAACAACGCGCTTCAACAGCTCAATGTTCTCAAGGGAACGCCCGGTACCCTCGCCAACGCAGGACAGGGCATCCTCAGAAACCAGCACCGGCATGCCGGTCTCACGGCTCAGGAGCTTGTCAAGGCTGGTCAGCAGGGATCCGCCGCCGGTCATCATGATGCCATGATCCATAACATCGGCAGCCAGCTCAGGCGGAGTCTTCTCCAAAGTGCCCTTTACTGCATCCACAATCTTCTGCACCGGCTCACTGAGGGCGGAGCAGATTTCGCTGGACACGATCTTGATGGTCTTTGGCAAGCCGCTGACCAGATCGCGGCCGCGGATATCCATGGTCTTTTCCCTGGATGGCTCTGCAATGGCAGTACCGATATTGATCTTGATTTCCTCCGCAGTACGCTCACCGATCAGGAGGTTGTACTCACGCTTGATATACTGGATGATGGAAGAATCCATCTCATCACCGCCGATGCGGATGGAGCAGCTGGTAACGATGCCCCCCAGGGAAATAACTGCAATCTCGGTAGTACCGCCGCCGATGTCAACCACCATGGAGCCGGTAGCCTCCTCTACAGGCAGCCCTGCACCAATAGCGGCAGCCATAGGCTCCTCAATGAGATACGCCTCCCTGGCACCTGCCTGCTGTGCTGCATCAATAACGGCACGCTTCTCCACCTCGGTAACGCCGGATGGTACGCCCACCACTACCCTTGGACGCACAAAGGACTTGGTATTCATGGCCTTTCTGATAAAGTACTTCAGCATGGCCTGAGTCACATCAAAATCCGCGATGACGCCATCCTTCATAGGGCGGATAGCCACAATGCTGCCAGGAGTACGGCCAATCATGCGCTTCGCCTCGTCGCCTACAGCCAGCACATCACCAGTATCGCTCTTTATTGCTACAACAGACGGCTCACGGAGGACAATGCCCTTGCCCTTGATATGAACCAAAGTGTTTGCTGTTCCCAAATCAATACCCATGTCATGGGATAAACCACCAAAAATGTTCCACATGTTAAAAATTACTCCCTTCAAAAATAGAACCGCTGCCATACCCCTGCCACATCAGCTTCGATACAGCAAACTCTATTTTATCACACCTTTTTCTTTAAGGGAAATATAATTATCATTTCCTAAAATAATATGATCCAGCACGGGAATATCCATCACCCTGCCTACCTGCACCATCCGCGCCGTAACCTCAATATCCTCCTTGCTGGGAGTGGGGTCACCGCTGGGATGATTGTGCACCAGGATAATGGATGCCGCCGCCTGCTGGATTGCCGCCTTGAACACCTCCCGGGGATGCACCACGGAAGCCGTCAGGCTGCCAACAGAAATCACAGGCATAGATAAAATATGATTTTTTACATTCAATAAAATAACTGCAAAGTGCTCCCTGTCCTCGTACCTGAAACGCGGCATGGCATAATCAGCCGCATCCTCCGGGCAGGTGACCATCGCCCTCTGCCTGGCTATATGGGCATTCAGCCGCTTGCCAAGCTCCACCGCGGCCATCACCTCGGCAGCCTTGGCACTGCCTATGCCCTGGAGGCACATCAGCTCTCCTGCCGTCATACGGCCCAGGGCTGAAACGCCATCATCCTTGTACAGGCTCAGTATATCCTGGGCCAGCTGCAAGGCTGACCTCTCCTTGGAGCCATTTCGCAGCACAATTGCCAGAAGCTCTGCATTGCTCAAAAAACCCGGTCCCAAAGCCAAAAGCCTTTCCCTTGGCCTCTCGTCAACCGGCAGTTCCCTCACCATTGCCATATAAATCAATCCCCGCCTTCCTGGCAAGGCCGTCAAGACAATGGAGCGGCAAACCTACGACATTGGAATAGGAACCTCTGATTTGTTCAACAAAGACAGCCGCCCGTCCCTGAATACCATAAGCACCAGCCTTGTCAGCGGGCTCGCCGGTATCGACATAACGGGTAATCGAAGCTGCCGAAAGCGGGGCAAAAACTACCTCCGTCGTTTCGTATGCCTGCCAGATGCGTCCCTTCCATGCCAGGGCAATCCCGGTCATAACCTGATGTGCCCTGCCGGAGAAACTGGTCAGCATCTCTATAGCATGCTCCCTGTCCCTAGGCTTACCATAAATATTTCCATCAAGGCTCACCACCGTATCGGCACCCAGCACCGGTATATCCGGGTGCAGTGCCGCCACGGCAGCCGCCTTTAAATGCGCATTTTTCATCACCAGCTCAGAGGGAGTCATGCCCTCGCCGCCGGCTTCCTCAGTATCGGCTGTCTCTATCCTGAAGCAGCAGCCGATTTGCTCCAAAAGCTCCTTCCGCCTGGGAGAAGCAGAAGCCAGAATAAACATTAAGAATTGCCTCCTCGGATTGCAGATGTACCTGATGCAGCTGCTCAGGTATGCCTGAATATCCACACCGCTATCACCACGCCGATGATGCTCATGAGATTTGGCGAAAAGGAAAATCCCACCGTCAGGCTGATAACATAGATGTCAATTACCGACGGCACCACGTTGATTACCGGGTACGGATTTTTCAGATAGGGCATCAGGCTGCTCAAGGCATCCACGCCGGAAAGCAGCTCCCCTAGAAGTCCGCCCAAAATGGCTCCTATCACTACATAAAGCACCAGGGTACCATAGCTTTTGCTCAACACGCTCACATCCCAAACCTCCTATTGCCTGTCCGCGGCACAGCTCCTGTCAGAATCGGCACCGCCAACATAAAAATCCCTCCTAACATAATAAAAGACTCTGAGAGAAAAATCAAGTCACCCAGAGTCTAAATTTCATGTTTATTTATGTTTATTTTTTCGCTTTGTTACCAACGGAAAAACATGGCAGCACCATCAATATTTTTCCAGTCAAATAACTTGCCAAAAGCGACAAAATACTAACAATTATGTACTTTGGATAAGTTGGCAAATCAATGGACAGGAAGCCCCATGCTATCAGCATCACCAGCCCCATGTGGGTATAGTACATGTTGTAGCTGTTGGCAGCCAGCTCCCCCAGGATGCCATTGGTATAATCCAGCTTGGACTGGAAAACCGCCAGCAGGCCGAAGACAGCCGACAGCAGGAAAAGAACGTGAATGGCAGCCTTGACCAGCATGTACTGCTCCGGGCTGGCTGCCGTAGGAGCACCCATGGTGGTATAGAACAGGTAGGCAATGCCGGTCACAATGAAGGCAGGCAGCCATTTGGCCGGATCAGCCTTGTAGCCTCCCTCCACAAACCACTGATTCCGCCAGGCATATGCCCCCAGGAAGAAATACAGCGGATAGAAGGAAATGCGGGTAGGCTGGTAAACCAGAACCGGCCAGATATTGCACCACAGGTCATAGTTGCCATTAACATAGAAGTAGGCAGCAGCCGTGCAGATATAGCAGAGGACAGCAAAGCCCACAAACAGCTTCGGGCCCGGTATAGAAATCCCCTGACGCTCCTTGAAGGAGGGCATGATTTTGCAGAACAGGAACAAGGCGATGTAGAGATAAGTCAGCATCCCCAGGAACCAGTACTGCACATGGCTGAAGCATGGGCCGAAAACAAACAGCTTGAAAAGATAATCATTAACATAATCCATCGGTATGCCACGGCTGGCAAACATGATGTAAGTCACCGGCGGTGCCAGCAGGATAACGCCTGCTATCCAGGGCAGGACAATGCGCAGGAGCTTGCTTTTCCAGAACTGCGCTCCGGTCTGCTTGGACAGGGACATGATGCCGAAATAGCCGGAGATGAAGAACATCACCGGCATGATGAAGATGTCTGCCCAGAGCACGAACAGGGTGAAGGCAAACTTCGGGTCCGCCTTGTCCACCGTGTACCACCATTCAGGTGCATAAGCCATGTAGCACATGGCTGCGTGGAAGACAATCATCAGGCAGACAATAAATGCCTTGAGATTGTCCAGAAAGAATATACGCCTTTTCTTTTCCAATTTTGTAACCCCCTAGAATAAAATTTTTGTGATGTAATCAGATTTTTTTTTGCTTCTGACGTCTTTCGTAGATAATGAAACCGACTACCATAACAATTGCCAGGACCAGGGAAAAGACCAAACGATAAGGATTTTCGCTGGCTGTCACCGCATCATGGCCTATCATTGCTTCGATAGCGGTAGATGGCAGCTTGCCAATCAGGGCAGCGATAGTAAAATCCCTGAAGGACATTTTGCTGACAGCTCCCAGGGCATTAAGCAGCCCGGAAGGCAGATATGGGATGATGCGGGCAATCAGCATGACCTTGAAGCCCTGGCTGCCGCTCAGCTCGTCAATCTTCTGCAAGGACTTATGCTTCGAGATGACGTCCTCTGCCGCATCCCGGAAAAGGAATCGCAGCAGTACAAAGCTCAGTGCCACACCCACAGTCTCCGCAATCCATGCCAATAAAATTCCCGGCACAATGCCAAAAATCAAGGCATTGGCAGAGGAAAAAATCATGGCAGGCGGAAAGCCTATGGCATTGACGCACAGCACCAAAAAGAAGCTGAACACCATTGCCCAGGCTCCAAAGGAATTGATATATTCCGCTACCCGGTGCATATCACCGCTGAGGCACACATCCCACAATTCTCCAAAAAATGCAGGATTTAAAAGGTAAACAATGCCAAACAGCAGGCAGAGTGCCGCCACGGCACCAATTTTTATCGGCAAAGTAGATTTCGACATTTTCATAGGCTACAATCTCCTAACACAACCACCTGCAACCGGCTGACAGCGCAGCCAATTGCATACCAATACAATCATGTAGAACATTATAGCACAATACACTCATTATGTCTTTATCACTCTTTTTCCTTGCCACCTGACCAAAAGCCATCTTCATTCTGGCTGATGCTTACAGCCTCCCAGCTCATGCGGAAAAATACCTCATACCAGTCAGGCTGGGGATGGTTGCCCCAAATCATATCGCCAAATAAAAGCCCTGTAAGAGGCATAGAAAAATAACTCAGGATGGCAATCGGAGCTACCGGCTTGATGAGCCCCTCCCGCTGCCCCCGATAAACAAACTCATACAAAGGCTCATAAAAAACATATACCTGCTCCAGAGCCAGCTGCTGGCTCTGCATGGACGCCAAAAACTGCTCATGGACAAGAAATTTGTCACTGTGCTCCTGCCCCAGCTTAATCAGCCGCCGATAATACTCCCTGAAGCATTCCTTAACCGGCTGGTCCATATCGAGCCCCTCCGCCAGATAATGGCAGATAAATTTCTCCGTATACTCATACACCTCCCTCAAAAGCTGCTCCTTGCTGGAAAAATACACATACATGGTAGCCTGGGGCACACCTGACTTTTTTGCCAGCTTGGACATGCTGATGCCAGCCAGTCCGCCATCAGCAATCAAGGCAATGGCTGCCTCAAATATTGCTTTTTTCTTATCCTCACTTTGTCTGCGCATAATAAAATCCTTTTCTGCCGCTGTCCCGGTCACAGCAGCCATGACATGAGCAGCTATCCCCTGCTCACTGCTTAAATTATAACCGATTGTTCAGTCGGTGTCAATTTATGTAAAATTTATATAATCCCGCCATAAAAAGATTGACTAAGATGCGCTGGTGGTAGTAATATTTGTATGGCAAAAAATTATTGCACGATTGTATATTGCGAGGTGAAAACAATGGACGCAGGCCCTGAACCCCAGGACAAACCAAAATTAAATAGGGAGACTGTATCTATTGCCCCGCAGCATATAATGCATATAAAGGTTATGTGTACTGCGTAATCTATGGGCGGTTGCTATGTGCCGGGCGAGAAGCAGTTGCCAGGCACATGGCAATCCTGCATGGCGATGGATAGAGTCTCCGTAACGAAAGGAGAACCATCACTATGCTGAAGATTTACAAATCTTTAGAAACCGGGCCACTACAGGAGCTGAGCCTTAAAACCCTTGAAAGCGGTGCCTGGATTAACATCGTGGACCCTACACCTTACGAGCTGAAGGTGGTAGGCAACCTGACCGAGGTTGAGCCTGACTTTCTCCGCTCCGCACTGGATGACGAGGAGCGTTCCCATATTGACATTGAGGATGACAGCGTGATGATTTTGACCAACGTGCCGGTGGTACGGGACGAGGGCAGCTACGATACACTGCCGCTGGCCATCATCGTCACAGAGGAATACATCATCACTGTCTGCCTGGAGGAAACCCCGGTGCTTTCCTACTTCAACGAGAAAAGTGCCCGCTTCTTCCGCACTTTCAAGAAGACACGTTTTCTTTTTCAGATACTTTATCGCAGTGCCACCTTTTACCTCCGCTACCTGCGCCAGATCAGCAAGCAATCTGACGAGATCGAGAGCAAGCTGCGCCATTCCATGAAGAACCGGGAGATCCTGAAGCTTTTGGAACTGCAAAAGGCACTGACCTTCTTCAACGCCTCCCTGCGTTCCAACGGTGCCGTGCTGGAAAAGCTCATGCGGCTCCGCACCACTACCTCCATGCAGCCCATGCTGAAATACTACGAGGAGGATGAGGATTTGCTGGAGGATGTCATCATCGAGAACAAGCAGGCACGGGAAATGGTAGAGATGTACAGCAAGATTCTGGCCCGGCTGGCAGATACCTTTTCCTCCATCATGTCCAACAACCTGAACCAGGTCATGAAATTCCTGGCAGCTGTAACCATTCTGCTGGCCATACCGACTGTTATCTCCAGCTTTTTCGGCATGAACGTGCCGGTGCCTATGGCAGAAAACTCCAACGGCTTCTTCTTCATCTGCGTGCTGGCAGGTTCCCTGGCAGCCTTCTGCGGCCTCCTGCTATGGAGACGGGACATGTTTTAGGAGCACGGATATTTTTTGATAAAAGGAGCTGTTATGTATGATACCGCTTTCTTCCTCTGAATTTCTCAAGGAATTTTCCATCTATGCTGACAAGGCCAATGACGAAAATCAGGCGCTTTTTGTCCAGCGCAGCAACGACAAGAACCTGGTGGTGCTGCCTATGGACATGTACAATGACCTGCAAAAGCAGATTTACCAGCTGAAAAACAAGAAATAAATAACACTTTTTAAAAAAAGGCTTATGACGAGGTTAGCCAACCATTGTCATAAGCCTTTTTCAATGCTAAAAAGTTATTAAAATCAGTCTAAAATGTAAATCTCCAATACCTGCCTGCCAAAATAAAGGGCTTCCTCATGGGTATCAAAAGCAATATCGATAGTATTGCCCTGAATATTCCAGCCGATATCCTCTGCCACCGCATCGCCGTAGTCAGGAATATAGACATTGGTGCCAATCGGGATATAATTCGGATCAACCGCTATCACACCTCGTCTCAGGGGCGTTCCCGATGCCGTATACTTGCCCATGCCGGGGTCCTGAGGGCTGTAGGCGTAAGCATTTACCGTCACAACCCTGGCATGACTCAGGTCGTGCCTGTGAGCCACAGGACGCAGCTTCCGCATGGTCATAGGACCAGCTATCCCATCAGCATCCAGATGATGGGCACGCTGAAATGCCTTGATTGCCTCCACCGTTGCCTCGTCGCAACGGCCATGAATTTCTGCTTTATAGTAACCCTTTTCCTTTAACAGTGTCTGAACTTCCTCTACATAACGGCCTTCATCACCGGCCTCCACCATCGCACCATGGGCGGCAGCAACTGAGGCAAAAAATACCATCAGCAGCCCTGCCAGAATGCAAAAACTGAGCTTGCCAAGTCTCACAAAACCACTCTCCTTCGTTTTTTCAGATTTATTTCATTTTACCATGCCTGAAAAAACGTGTCAAAATTTCTAAATGTTAGTTCAAATGACAAGGTTCAAAGAGGGCTTCGCGCCTATATAAAAAAAGAAATTTCCTGCTTAAATCAATCCATGCGCAAGGCAATAATGGTAAATGCCATCCTCGGACACCTTGCCGCATACGTCCCTGGCAATAGCCTTCAAATCATCAGAGCCGTTGCCCATGGCAATGCCGTTGTCCACCGCCTGGAACATTTCCAAATCGTTGTTGCCATCACCAAATGCCATAGCATTGGCACGGTCAATGCCGAAATACTCCAGCACCTTCGTCACGCCAACCCCCTTGCCGCCGTCAGCAGGCACAATATCCACTGCCCTGTCCCACCAGGCTGCTACCTTGGCATTGTCCGTATCCTTTACCAGCTGTGGCCTTTCAGACAAATATCCCCCGGACATAATCTGAAATACCTCCTGCTTGGCAACCTCAGCAAAATCAGGGCTTTCCTCAATGCTATGACCGCCAATCTGGAAAAATGCCAGCAAATCATCATCCAGGCCATTGGCGGCAAACCGCGTCTTGGTTGCCAATGCGACAGGACGGTTGATTTCCCGGGTATTCTTGATAATCTGCTGTACATCCTTTGGTGACAGGGGATTGCTGAAAATCACCTCATCGTCATTGAAGCAGTAGGAGCCATTGAAGGTAACATAGGCATCAAACCGCACCCCGAAAATATCATACAGCAAAATCGGTGACCTGCCGGTGGCAATGCAAATCTTAATGCCATTCTCACGCAGCTTTTTAAAAGTCTCCTTCATCCTGTCAGAAACAGTCTTGGTGTCCATGTCAAAAACAGTCCCGTCAATGTCAAAAAACGCAATCTTAATTTCGTTCATACAAAACCTGCCCCTCTAAATATTCAACAAAAAGCGCCAACCATACAGCTGACGCTTCCTGACACATTATAACATTATAACATTATAACATTATAACGTTATAGCATTTACCTAAATAACATATTACTTAGCGGTAATTCTTTTCCCACATGTGCTGTGTGTGCAGCAGATGCTCCGCCTTTTCCGAAAGAGGCGTCTCCAAAAATTCCTTGTACAGCTTCTGTACCTGCGGATTTTCGTGGGAACGGCGCAGCTTGCGCTCCTTGTCCAGCTCATAGAGGCGTTCGCCGCGCTTCGGTGCCCATTCAGCTTCCTCATGGATAGGCTGTCCGCCGCCGCCTACGCAGCCGCCCGGGCATGCCATGACCTCAACGAAGTCATAATGAGCCTCTCCGCTCTGAATCTGCTGGATAACCTCCTCCGCATTCTTCAGGCCGCTGACAACGCAGGTCTTCAGCACCTTGCCGGCAATCTCAAACTCGGCAGTGCGTATGCCCCCCAGGTTGATGGCATTGTCACGCCCCTGGGTACGGGTATCGCGAACCGCCTTGAAGGCATCCTCGTCAGCTTCCTCCCCGGTTACCACCTTGTAGGCAGTGCGGAGGGCAGCCTCCATCACGCCGCCGGTAACGCCAAAAATAGCACCTGCGCCGGTGCCATCACCGATAGGCGAATCAAACGGCTTTTCCTTCAGTCCCCGCGGGTCAATATGCTCCGCCCTAAGCAGGCGCACCATCTCACGGGTAGTCAGCACATAATCCACATCCTGATAGCCGCTGGCATTCATGGATTCCAAAGCAGCCTCACGCTTCTTGGAAACGCAAGGCATAATGGCGATAGAGCAGATATTTTCCGGGGCAACTCCTGTCTTTTCCGCAAAATAAGTCTTGATCAGGGCACCGAAAATCTGCTGAGGGCTCTTGGTAGTGGACAGCTGCCCCAAAAGCTCCGGGTGATACATGGTAAGGTAAGAAACCCAGCCAGGACAGCAGGAGGTGAACATCGGCATCTGCTTCTTGGAACGCAGCCGCTCCAAAAGCTCATTGCCCTCCTCCATGATAGTCACATCAGCGGAGAACACGGTGTCCAGCACATAGTCAAAGCCAATTCGCTTCAGGGCTGCCACCAGCCTGCCCTCGGTGTCAATCCCAGGCTCCACGTCATTGCGCTCCAGCCAGGCAGTGCGCACTGCCGGAGCAATCTGCACCACGGTCACCTTATCCGGGTCTGCCAGGATATCATAGATAGCCGGCAAATCATTGCGCTCTTTTAAAGCACCTGTCGGGCAGTGGGTGATGCACTGGCCGCACAAAGTGCACTTCGCCTGAGAAATCGGCATGTTGTCCACGGTGCTGATATTGGTATATGCCCCTGTATTCTGCACATCCCAAATATCGCAGCCCTGTACCTTGCTGCAAATCTGCAGGCAGCGCATGCACTTGATGCACTTCTTGGAATCCCGGATCAGCGGAAACTCCTTGTCCCAAGCCTGCTCCGTTACCTGCCGCTCAAAAGGCAGGTCATAAATGCCCAGATGACCGGCCAGTGTCTGCAACGGACAGTTGCCGGAGCGCACGCAGGTAGCACAGAGGCAGTCGTGCTGGGACAGGATAAGCTCCACATTGGATTTTCTCACGCTTCTTGCCTTGGCGGAGTTGGTGAACACCACCATGCCCTCGCTGACAGGGGTGGAACAAGCCGTAACCAGCTTGTCCTTGCCCTGAATCTCCACCACGCAGACCTTGCAGGCAGAAATCTCATTTATCCCCTTCAGGAAGCAGAGATGAGGAATGTAAATCCCCAGCTTCTTGGCTGCTTCCATTATGGTAGTGCCTTCCTCCACGGAAAGCTCAATATCATCAATCTTCAAGTTTACCATCTGAGTCTGCGGCCTCCCTTCAGGGCAGAGAATCCATACTTATCACAGCGCAGGCACCTGCCAGCCTCCTGGCATGCCTCCTGCTCGCTCATGCACAGCTCCATCGGCTCGAAGCTCTGCTTGCGGATACCTGCCTCCTCCTCAGCCAGCTGCACCTTGCCGCAAGGCACCTTGTCAGCCAGGTCAGGCTCAGGAATCTGCACATCGCAGGAAATAATATGCTTGTAGCCCAGATATTCATCAATATTGGCAGCCGCCACCTTGCCTGCAGCAATCGCCCTGATAACAGTAGCAGGGCCGGTAGCGCAGTCACCACCGGCAAAGATACCGCCGGCATTCTGCACCTCGCCGGTCATAGCCGCCGCAATAGCCCCCCGCTGGATGCTGATACCGGCATCCTCAAAAGCCTTGCTGTCAATGCCCTGACCAATAGCCACTATAATAATATCGCACGGAATCCTCATCAGAGGCACATCTGCATGAATAGGGCGGGCCCTGCCCCAGGCATCAATCGGGCCGATAATCTGCGGCTCAACCCAGAGAGCAGTCACGTTGCCATTCTCATCCGCCTCAATGTGGTGTGGAGCCTTCAGGCCGTAGAGCTCTGCCCCCTCGGCAATGGCACCCTCTACCTCCTCCGGCAGGGCAGTCATATCCTTCTGGCGGCGCCGGTAGGCAATGCCCACCTTCTTGGCACCCAGGCGGATAGCGGAACGGGTGCAGTCCATGGCTACGTTGCCGCCGCCGACCACCACAACCTCCTTGCCGGTAAAGTCAGGCATATCGTCATCGCCAATCCGCTTCAAAAGCTCAACTGCGGAGATGACGCCCTTGGCATTTTCCCCTTCAATGCCAATCTTCTTGTCGGTATGGGCACCGATGGCGATATAGATGGCATCGTACTCATTGTTCAAGGTCTTGAGGGAAATCTCGCCTTCACCCTCGCCAATCCTCGTATTCAGGTGCACCTCTACGCCTGTACTCAGGATTGCCTGCAAATCCTCGTCCAATCTCTCCCGTGGGAAGCGGTAATTCGGAATGCCATATCTCAGCATGCCGCCCAGCTTCTTCTTTTCCTCAAAGACCACCGCATGGTGCCCCATCAGCTCAAGATAGTAGGCAGCCGAAAGCCCGGAAGGGCCGCCGCCGATAATTGCCACCTTTTTCCCGGTGCTCTCGCACTTCTCAGGCACAGGCACCGTATCTGCATGGGCATGGTCAACAGCCATGCGCTTCAAGCCGCGGATGTTGACTGACACATCAATCATGCTGCGGCGGCAGCGGGCCTCGCAAGGGTGCTCGCAAATCAGTGCACATGCCGTAGGGAACGGATTATCCTTGCGGATAAGGCGCACCGCATCAGCATAGCGCTTTTCTCCCACCAGGGAAATATACCCCGGAATATCCACCTTGGCAGGACAAAGTGCCACACACGGAATAGCGTGCTGGGCATGCACGGAACAGCAGCCTTCCTTTACATGGTGCTCATAGTCCTCCCGGAAACCATCGAAACCTGCTACCAGCATGTGGGCAGCCTCATAGCCAATGGCACAGTCAGCACTTGCCTCGATGTTCTTGGCCGTCTTCTCAATCAGGGCCAGGGTTTTCATGGTTGCCTTGCCACTGAGCACATCTTCAAGAAGATGCTGCAGCTGGGTCAGCCCCACACGGCATGGCACGCACTTGCCGCAGGTCTGCGCCTGGCAAACCTTCAAGAAGGACAGCTGCAAATCCACCGGGCAAAGCCCCGGCGGCGAGGCAATGATGTGCCGCTCCAAATCCTTGTACAGCTTCTCCACCGTCAGCTGCACCCGGTCCGGAGTCTCTACTTTTAATCTACTCATACGCTTCTCTCCACAACACACAAATGAATACTAAATCTTTTACCCATGCAATTATTATATCATAAATCAGAAGATGTTGCACAAATTTCAAAAGCCTTGGAACTATTATTCAATGCATATTCATAGAATACAAACTTCTTACATCTTAACCCTAGGAACAATTGTATAAACAATTTTGGCGAATTACACAATATTCCCTCTCTAAATTTCCTCCATCATGTTAATAACATCACTGACACCACCATACCCAGTGAGATTTTGGACAATCTCGCGAGTAAACAGCTGCATAATTTCCAGATTTGGTATCTTTGAATCCAGGGTCTTCCCAATGCACCCGATTGGATATTTGTACATTTCAGATACCCGGTTGTCAACTTCATTGTATTCTCTCAAACACATACTCAGTATCAGAAGACAAATTCTCCCGGAAAATATATCCCAGGCGATTAAAATGCTTTATTTCCATGGGATTTTCAATACAATTCTCAGCCATATACCTGACCATTTCCCCGCGAGCCATCTTGGCATAGGTTCCCTTGGTCACCAGCTTATCCCCTGCCTTTTCGCAGAATACTATAGTGATATAAGTATCATCTGCCGTCAGATATTTCTCAATGCATCTGGCATATTCCTTGGAAGCAAGATTGATGATGATGCCGCTCTCATCCCGCACAGCTTCATACAGCCTGCTCCCCCAATAGGAATACATATCCCTGGCGGTTCCTATGGCAGCCTTCGCCTGCATTTCCAAGCGGTAGGGAACCACCCCGTCCATCGCCCTCAGAATACCATAAAAAGCCGACAAAATCCGCAAGTGCTCCTGCACATATTCAAAATGGCCATCCTCAAATACCGCCGGTGCCATATACTGATATGCCAGCCCCTCATAAGCCAGCACTGCCGGTGTCAGATTTCTTGTCAAATCCAGCTTCTCAAGCCGCTGGAAATTCAACCCGGCTATTTTGTCATTGCAGCACCAAAGCTTCTTCAGCTCAGGATATGACTTCCCCTTCAGCCAGGCAGCAATTTCCTTTGTGCTCTCCAAAAAGACCGGCACGCTAAGGGGCAGCAGGCTATCCGTATCCACATTCATTTTCTTGGCAGGTGACAGGATAATCTTCATCAGCCAATCACCTGCAGCATCTTTTCTGCATCATCTGCCGTCTTTACCTTGCCATTGGCCATAACTATTATGCCCTGCTCATCAATAAGATAAGTGGTCCGAACCACGCCCATGGAAACCTTGCCGTAGTTTTTCTTTTCCTTCCACACATCATATGCTTCGATAACTTTGCGTTCCGTATCTGAAAGCAAAGTAAATTTGAGGCCATATTTTTCCTCGAACTTTTTGTGAGAAGCCACCGAATCCTTGCTTACGCCCAAAATGACAGCTCCCTGCTCCACAAACTGGTCATACAGCTCAGAGTAGCCGCTTGCCTGCCTGGAACATCCCGGCGTATTATCCCGCGGATAAAAATACAAAATAACCTTCCTGCCCAAATAATCACTCAGCTTGTGCAGCTGGCCATTCTGGTCAGGCAGCTCAAAATCAGGTGCCTTGGTTCCTACTTCTAACATAGTTATTCCTCCCATTCTAAAAAACACTAATACTTATACTTATACTATACTTATACAATGAAATTTTCATCAAAGCTACATTTTAACATACCTTTGATTTCTGCTATTTGAATGCCGTGTGACTGTTTATTCTGCCAACCTTTTCGGATATCTCGGCAACAAACTCAAGCATTTTATTTTAATGTGGCAGAAGACTCCCTGCCTCTATAGGCGGGAGATGAATGCCACGTCCACCGAATTTACGCAAGTAATTGAGGTGGACAATAGAACATAGTGGTGATATAATAGTAAGTGACAGGAGGTGA